>CAYZPA010000009.1:0-106678 GCA_964479855.1 uncultured Pirellulaceae bacterium | reverse complement strand
ATGAATTGATAGTCGTCATCGAGCGTCATGAGCTTTTCCGCGATGCTGTCCAGAAGTTGCTGATGGTTGCCGCCGGGAAGGTCAGTGCGACCAATCGAACCCTGAAACAACACATCGCCCATCAGAATTAGCTTGTTGGCGTGATTGATGAACACGACGTGACCTGGAGCATGTCCGGGGCAGTGACGAATTTCAAACTCGTGTTCACCCACGTTCAGCGAGTCGCCTTCGACAAGCCATCGATCCGGCGTCGCATTGAACATGCCCGAAAGTCCGTAAGTCGAAGCCATCGCTTGGATGTTGTCCAACAGCATTTTGTCGGCTTCATGAGGCCCGATGATTTGAACTTCGAACTGTGACTTCGCAGCTTCTGCTCCACCGGCGTGATCCAGATGTCCGTGTGTGAGCCAGATTGCTTCGACGGTCACACCAAGCTGTTCAACAGCAGCAGCGATTTTTTCGACTTCGCCGCCGGGGTCTACAACGACAGCGACTTTGGACTGGTCGTCGTAAACGATAGAACAGTTTTGCTGGTAAGCCGTGACGGGAACGATTTGGATTTTCAGCATGAAATCGCGAGTTTAAGTGGAAAAATGCAGATGTGTCAGCTTCGCGTGGCGATTGGCGAATAAGCCCGGATAAGCTACGTCCGACACATGTTTTCCCAGAACCCGATCAAAGCCGCAACGGCTGAATCTACTGATGATCATGCAGTGGATAGACTTTATCTTTCTGGCGATCGTAGGCAACTTTTCCAGAGACAATCGCCTGTTCGACATAGGTGCGGTAATCCAGCGGCGAACCGTTCAGGATCAGGATGTCGGCGTCTTTGCCTTCTTCCAGCGAACCAATTCGATCCTGCAGGCCCAGCATACGGGCTGGAGTGATCGTCATCGCTTCCAAAGCCGTCCGTTCGTCCGCGCCACCGCGAACCGCAAACGCAGCTTCCAGAGGAAGGCTGGTCAAATCGCGACCGGCAAGGCCATTCATGCTGATCGAGCTGCTGAGCGTAGCCAGCGAGAAAGGGATTCCCTTGTCTTGGAAAATGCGAGGCGATTCAACGAAGCTTCCGGTTTCGTTTTCGCGACCTTTACGAGCGTTGCGACGTGATCGTGGTGTGTAGATGACGCCGACTCCCGCAGCAGCAAGCTTATCTGCCAAAACCCATGCCTCGATGCCGCCCTGGATGACAAGGTCGAAACCCTGTTCCATGGAAAGGTCGACCATGTCGTTGATTTCGTTAACCGTGTTGGCGCGAACCAGCATCGCGATTTCACCTTTGAGCAACTTGATCAGGTTCGGATCCGATTTCAGCTTTTTCGTTTTTGATTTCTTTTCGTCTTTGGATTTTGAAGCTGTGGCAGCCGATTTCTCTTTGGAGCTGGCATTGGTTTTGGTTGAAGATGATGTCGAGCGAGAGCTCGTTTTCGAACTTGTTTTCTTTTCGGATGCCGCCTTCTTTTCCGCTTCGATGGCTTCTCTGGCGATTTGCAGGTTCTTGCGGAAGTTGTGTCGAGCCAGGGCGCCGTTAAGTGCACCTGCGGAGACGCTGTAAAAAACGTTCTCTTTCACCAACATCGAATCGAGATCGCCGTAGCTCATTTTCAGGACCGCCATCTTGCTGGGCTTGGGAGCCGCCGGCGGTTGTGAAACGATTGGCTCGGTCGGCAAAACAGGAAGGCCACAACATGGGCACAACGCGGTGTCCAGATCGCCGTAGTCCATCATCGCTTCGGTGACGTATTCTTCGATTGGCTCTTCAAGCCCTGGATACATTTCAGGAGGTGCTCCTTCGGCGCGTCCTCGACGACGACCTCGATCGCCACCGGAAAGTTCAGTGCATCCCGAGGTGATCCCGACGCCCAAGGAGTATTTGAGATTGCGATCGAAAGGGTTGAGCCCGTCTTCCAGTTTATCCTTGCCGGTTGGTGCATTTCCAATGCCGACACGAGACATGTTGATCGCGACGAACCCGGGAGTGATCGTTTTTCCTGCGGCGTCAATGACCTTCGCACCTTCTGGAACCTTCACCGACTGACCGATTTCTGTGATCTTGCCATCGGTGACCACGATCGTTCCTTTGCGAACAACCGGGCCAGTCACGGTGTGGATGTCACCACCCACGATCGCCACGATTTCAGGCTTGTCCTTGTCCGCAGTTTTGGTTGCTTCTTTGTCTTTCTTTGTGTCCGACTTGTCTTGGGCATTCACCGAGTGCATTGCGACAGGGCATGCCAACACCAGCAGAGCCAGCGCAACGATACGAATGATCGATGCGGACGAACTTGGCAGATTTGGAACTGAACTAATTCTCATGGATCTTTTTTCCATTCAAAAAGACTTGCTGCAGACGGCTTCCGGTTTTCAGCGGATCACCATCAAACACAAGGAAGTTGGCGTGTTTCTCTTTTTCCAGCGAGCCATGGGTTTTCTCGATGCCCAAAATCTCAGCTGGCTTCATTGTAATATTCTTCAACGCAAGGTCACGATCGAGCCCCGTTTTTACCAGCATGGCCACGGGAAACATGGGGTCGTCCTGGCTAGCGGACATTTGAGACTGGCTCAGCGACATCGAGATGCAAAATGGAATTTCCCGTTCGGCAAGTAACTGCGAAACGTTCATCAGGTCTGCCGAAAATGGCACCGTGTCGATACCCGGCTGTAAAACGATGGTGATGTTTTTGTTCTTTTGAATCTTGTCCAAAGACTGATAAAGGTTTGGGCCAGTGGCAACCAGAACCAGCTTCAGTTTTTCCTGCTTTTCAGCAAACTGCAGCAAGTAGGCAACGGCAGCTTCGTTGTTCACGTTAACGAAAAGAGGTGTGTCACCTTTGCGGATCGACTCCCACGTTTTCTTGAGCTCTTCCGCAGGAGTCAGTTTTTTCTTTTCGTCAGATTCACTGGAGGAAGAAGAAGCGGACTTCTTTTTGGAGGTCTTTTTGGGTGGCTCCAACGGTTTGCGAATCACATCAAACGCGGATGTTTGATTGGTGACTTTTGCGAATATGCGACCGTTGGACTCGAACAACATCTCTGCATCTGTCTCTTCCGTCAGATTCGCGAAAGCGGAAAGGCCTCGCCCGTCCGAAACAAGATTCACCGTCGTGATGCCGGTACGTTTTGCAGGGTTGAAGTTAAAATTGAAGGGGTCAAAGTATTCGCCGACGCGAGTGAACGGCCCTGCATTGAAGGGGCCGCCACCAGGAATCGTAAACGTACGCCCACGAAAAGTAACGGTTCGCGTGTTGCTGACGGAGGTGCGTTTGAAAACGAAATACGGGTCGATGATGCCCGGCATGATTGTCTTGCCAGCCAGGCTGACAACGCGAGCGTCACCGGGAATTTCGACTTCGGATCCGATGTTCGTAATTTTGCCATCGCTCACGACCATGGTCGCGTTTTCGATTCGGCCTTCTTTACCTATCGTTTCGATCGTGGCATCGGTGTAGGCAACGGATTGCGCTGCCGATTGCGATGACGCGACGATGATCATCGCCGAAGCGACAATGGCCAGTGACAGAATTTTATGGATCGTCTTCATCGGCGAATTGTTTCTTGTTGCATTCATTTTTGAACCAAAAACCTGAATTAGAAGCGGCGACGATCTTTCGACGTGTCGTAGACGCTTTTTCCGTCGATGAAAACCTGTTTTACGTAATTGCGAGGATCCAGAATCGATCCGGTGCTGATCACAATGTCAGCATCTTTTCCGACTTCCAGAGATCCAACGCGATCGTCGATCATGAGCGCTTTGGCGGCTTCGATCGTGACGCCGCGAATGGCACGCTCTTCGCTCCAGCCGTAACGCACCGCCATCGTCGCCTGAAAGAACAATTCCTCTTGCGGAATCACAGGAGCATCGGTGTTCACGCCAAGCACTTTGACGCCGCGTTTTTCGTATTCGTTAACGATTCCGACGACTTGTCCACGATCACGATCCAATTGGAACGCTCGTGGTCCCGCCATGACAGGAATGTCACGTTCGGCAAGCTCGCGACCGATTTTGTAAGCATCAAATGTCCCGTGGTCGATCACCACTTTCAGATTCATTTCGTCGTGCAACATTCGCACCGTCGACTGGATGACCTGATACTGTTGCGTGTGGACGACGACAGGAATTTCGCGATGGAATAGCGGTTTGAAGTTCTCCAGTCGCAAATTGAATTCAGGCTCTTTCGCTTTGCCTTTTTTGAAAGCATCCCACTGGCGAACGTAATATTTGCCTTCGAGCAATTGCTGGCGGATCACGTAATTCATGCCCATGCGGCCAGAGCCTGTTTCGCCACCGCGTCGTTCCGGGTTACCGGCTTGAGCGATCTTTAAAACTCCGGGAGCACGAATGATGACGTCTTCAGGCTTGCCTGGACCGCTTTTCATCAGAACGCCGAAGCCACCCATGTTGGTTCCGCTTCCGGGGATGTAGCAGATCGTCGTCACACCGCCCGCAATGGCGACTTTGAGTTGATCGTTGTGTGGAATGATCTGGTCCCAGTTACGAAGTTCCGGGTTGGTTTGATAGACCATTTCATTGAGGTCACCCGAGCCACCTACGTGACTGTGAGCTTCAACCAAGCCTGGCATTGCAAACTGTTCGGAGTGATCAACGACTTCATATCCTTCGGGAACTTTGATGTCCTTCCGGGGTCCAATCGCTTCGATTTTTCCGTCCTTGATCAGGATGGTTCCATTGGCGATCGGTTCGTCGGCGCAAGTGAAGATCTTGCCAATGTGAACCGCGATTCCGGTGGAAGGCTCTTCAGCCTCCGTTTCGTCAGCGATGAGCCCATCTGTGGCGCCTAACAGCAGCAACAGCACGAGCAAAAATGTTTTCAGATGATTTGGAATCACTTTTCTTCCTCACGTTCGTATACCCAAACGCCATCGATCATCACGGCGAGGATTTTTGTTGAAAACTCAAACGGTGGTCCACTCAGCACAACCAGGTCGGCATCATGGCCTGGTGCGATCGAACCAAACGTGCTTTTCTCGGATAGCATTTTGGCGGCAGAGGAAGTTAATCCATCGAGCGCGTCGATCGTCGAAAGCCCCTTGCTGACAGAATATTGAATCGCTCCGGGAAGCCGGCCAGAACCTGTCGTTCCGGATGACTGAAAGGCGAAAGGAAGTTGCTCGATTGCCAATAGTTGCGGCAAATTCGTGGCTTCCAGCTGCTTTGGAACGGCAACGGAAAATTTCGGGCCGGCAATGACCGAAACATCGTAGTCAGCGAGTGCATCCGGCTCACGAGCAAGTGCGTCGGCGCCAACGATCACAGTTCGAACCGCGTATTTTTCGGTAAAGAGTTTTGCGGCTTCCTTGATCGTGAACAGGTCACGAGTCTCTACCATCGCAGGGATCTCTTTCGCGAAGAGCGCCTTGTAGGGTTCAAGGGCCTCGACCATTTTGGGCTTTTTCGGCTCTTTCAGCGTCGACTTTTTCGCGTCGGATTTTTTGTCATCGGACTTCTTGTCGTCCGTCTTGGCGGCTTCTTTTTTCTTTTCGTCTTCCTTTTTGGAATCGTCTTTCTTGTCTTTGTCCTTGTCCGCCGGTTTTTCCTTTTTGTCTTCTACCGGTTTCTCTTTTTTGTCCTTCTCTGGTTTGTCTTTGTCTTCCTTTTTGTCCTCTTTTTCTTCGTCTTCTGGTTCCGGCTTTTTACTTTTGTCGACGGTACGTTTTGCAGTCAATTCGACTTCGCCCAGTCGGCCCAGCTCCATCGTGCCTTCGAAATTTCCGTCGGCATTGAGTTCGCCGTTGATCGTGACTTCTTGGCCACGACGTTCGATGGTGATGGTAAGTTTTCGCGATTCGCGATCGTAAGAACCGGAGGAGACTTCGATTTCCTGAGTCATCATGTTGACAGAACCGGTGACCGTTCCGTCTTCAGCGAGTACCAATTCAAGAACGAAAACGCGGAACCGTGGCGGGATACGCTCAAGGTCAATCTCGCCTTCCCAGGTGCCTGAAATCGGATCTGGAAGCGGCTTCTTCTTTTTCTTTTCGTCCTTGTCTTTGTCCTTCTTTTTATCTTTGTCGGCGTCCTTCTTTTCAGGATCCTTTTTGTCTTCAGGTTTCGGAGCCGGCTTCTCCTTTTCTTTCTCTTTTTCCTTGTCCTTGTCAGCGTCCTTTTTGGTTTCTTCTTTTTTGTCCGACGCTTTCTTTTCTTCGTTCTTTTTGTCTGTCGATTTCGCCTTTGGTTTCGCTGCTTCGGCTTTTAGTTTTTCTTTGTATTCCGCCAGATCTTTTTCGTATTTCTTCCACGAATCAACGTACTTTTTGCCGGCCGCGAGCTGCCTTTCCGCCGATGCGATCGCGGAAGAAGTGGTTCCCGAGAGTCGAAATTTCAACGCGACTGGATCGCCGATCACTCGAACGTCATCACCAAGCTTGAACGAAACGACAGGAGCAGCATTGCCACCCGAACCGGCAACCAACAGAGCAGTCGTAATTCCATTTTTACGAGCATAAGCAATCGCAGGGTCGTCGGAGTAAAGCTGTTCGCCCAGTTTGGTCGCAAGCGTTACGTTGCCCGAAAGCGGACCGCCAAGTCCAAGGCCTGTTCCCATGTCAACAAAACCGGGAACGATCACGGCGTCTTTGTACTGCCGCAAACTCGCACCCGCAGGAGCTGAAACGTTGCGTCCGACACCGCGAACTGTTTTTCCTTTAACAACGATCTGTCCGCCGTCGAGATACTTGCCATCGCCAACGTAGACCCGATCTGCCGAAACGACCGTCGTCGCAGGAGCCGCTTTACGCTCGAAAAGTGCCTTGCCGTCGACGTAAGTCGCTCGCACTCGAGAGTGCATTTCGAAAGGTTGACCCGATAGGACAACAAAGTCAGCGTGTTTGCCTTCGGCAAGTGAACCCACATGATCTGAGACGTTCATCATCGACGCCGACGCGTGCGTCAAAGCCGATAGAAGCTCGGTAGCCGTCATGCCACCTTGCATGAACTGACCCGCAACAAACATCGATGACGTCAGCGAATTCGAACTGGGTGCAATCGCAACAGGAATTCCCGCATCGATCAACTCACGAGCGAACTCCCATGGCTCCTTTTGCAATTCGATCTGTTCGATTGTTGGGTTGGTGATGTCACCGGGAACCGAAGCGGTCAGGACGACGCCGGCGACGGTATCTTTCCAGTCGGCGAACATGCCTTCGAAAGCTTCGAGACCAATCGGCTGAGTCAGCAGGATTTTAAAACCGAACTCTTTCGCAAGGCTGATGGCGCCGCGAATTTCTGGAGCCGTTGATGCCGCGAATCGAATTGGTTTTTTGGATTCAATGATCTGAGCCACGGCAGCGATGGTCTCGTCATCGGAACTTTCGCCTTTCGAGGCAGCTTTGAAAATCTGTCGCAACGCCGCCATGGAAGCGGTAAGGGTCGCAACTTGCGGACGAGTCGAAGTCAGCGGACGGTCTTCCGCGACCGGTCCAACAGCGGGTTCGTAGATGCGAGGAGGCTGACGGGATGCGGCTGTCAAAACAATCTGCAGGCTCTCTTCATCCTGCAACACGCGATCGTTCAGCTTTTCACCGGCGAGCTTTACAACTCCGCCGACGCCGGGCATCAAACGATTTAAAGCTGGAGCAACCTGTACCGTTGTGATCCCGCTTTCAATCAATATGTCGCGATCCGCGAAGAAATCAAAGCCGTCCAGGGCGCGAATTTGCGGAGTAATCGTTCGCTCTTCCGCCTGACTGCCGCCAAGACTTGATTGAGCGATAACCATTCCGGGGATCAAAACCTGAGACCCAAAGTCATGACGCGTGGCGACCGCTGGAATCGAAATTTCATCACGAGCACCGATGGCAGTGATGACTCCATCGACAACAACCATGGCTCCGTTCTGAATCGGTTCGCCGTTGCCAGGCCATATTTGATTGGCAAAATAGACATCGGTTTGTGCTTGCTGAGCATTGACGGTCGAACAGGTCGAACCGATCGCTAAGGCAAACAACAGGCCGAAGACCAAACTGTTTGGAACAAGTTTCATGATGTCAAAGTTTCCCAATCTCGGATGTGTTCTCGTCGTCGCGTCGCATCAAAAGCTATTCAGTTTCGCCATCAAGCAATAGCTTCAATTGATCATCTTTGTCTTTCTCATAAATGACTTCGCCGTTGACGATCGTCATTTCGACCCATGTGTCGACGCTAAGAGGTTCGCCAGAAAGGACGATGATGTCACCGTCTTTGCCTTTTTCGATAGAGCCAACGAACTCGTCGACTCCAAGGAATTTCGCTGGCAGCGTGGTCAGCGATTGAAGGGCTTCCTCAACGGGCATGCCATATTTGACCGCCGTTGCCGCCTGGTACCAGAAGTAGCTGGTTCCCAAAGTCGTTCCGCCGCCGCGTCCAACCTGGAACACAAACTTCACATCGTGGTCACCAAAGACTTTTGGCAAAACGATTTTGGTTTCTTCTTTGGTGCGAGGATCTTCTTCGAAGAAAACCAACTGCGAATCGATGATGACCGGCAGTTTTGAATCGGCCACCTGTTTCGCTGCTTTGTAGCAATTTCGTCCAAGAACCAATGAAGCATCGAAGTTGTATTGTTCGATCAGACGCATTGCCTGTCCGACATCCATTGCCTGGTCGCAATAGATCATGACAGGAAGTTCACCCGACAGGATGGCGAACATGGCTCGATCGAGCTCTGATTCGACATCCGCAGGTTTCTTGTCTTCCGTTTTCTTCTTTTCCGTGACCTTTTTTGTGTCGGCTTTCTTGTCTTTGTCAGAAGGCTTTTCTTTCTTTTCGTCTTTGTCTTTCTCGTCCTTCTTCTTTTCGGATTTACCTTTTTCGCCGTCCTTCTTGTCGCCGTCTTTTTTGTCAGACTTCTTCTTTTTGCTGTCGTCCTTCTTGTCCTTTTCCTTGGACTCGTCTTTGGCTTTGTTCTTTTTGTCCAGCTTACGTTTGGCTTCGTCGAGTGCCTTGCGAAGTTTTGCGAGGTGGCCCATGCGGCTGCCACTGACTGGACGGAGCGAAATTTTTACGCCCGCGTCTGACTTCAGGACCATGTCGTCGATGAATTCGCCACCGGTCTTGATGACCGCAGCCTGCCCACCAATCAAGGTTGAATTGCCCGGAGCAACACGAACGGTGGTGACTCCGTTGCGGCGTGCTGAACGGAAGTAGGAATTCATTGGATCGATCGAATCGATCACCGAAACGTAGGGCACGATCGGATTGGTTTCGTTAGCCTGGCTCATGCCCGACGAAGTATGTGCCTCGACAAACCCGGGCATAATGACCTTGTCCGTCGCGTCGATGATTCGAGCTTCGACCGGGATCTTGATATCAGCTCCGACATCGAAAATCTTTCCATCGCGGAAAACGATGGTTCCATTTTCAATGGTGTCGCCGGCCATCGTGATGATCTTTGCACCTTTGACCGCCAATGGTTTTTGCGCCCAAGTCGTCTGATGGGTTGCCGAAACGATCAAGGTGATCACGGCGACAACGGCCAGAAAGTTAGTCTTTTTGAACACGTTTAGTTTTCCTTTTGGTTTTCAGTGGTCTTGCCGTTGACCATGACCCAACGAATCGAAGTTGTTAATTCAAGTGGTTCACCGCTGAGAGCGATCAGGTCCGCGTCGTAGCCGGCTGCAATTTTGCCAACACGATCCGAGACGCCGATAATTTCAGCGGGAATCGATGTGATTGATGCGAGTGCAATGTCTGCGTCGAGCCCAAAACGTCGTGCGAAACGGGCTTTCTCAAGCAGATTGTCGCCCGCGATTGCGAATGTGAGGCCGGCTTCTGCCAACACGCCTGGGTGGTTCCAGCAAAGTTCGGAACCTTCGGCACCTCGAGTCGTGCCCGGATTGTTGTAAGTCAAAACCAGAGGATATTTTCGCTCAACCAGTTGTTCTTTGACTTTGTAAGCTTCTTCGCCACCGACAATGACCGGCTGGAAACCGAACTCATCCGCCAGCGTACCGACGGTGTCGATGTCGAAAGACATGCGGCTGACAAACATTAATTGCCGTTCGTTGGCGATGGTTTCTTTCAGTTTTTGGTAGGCGTTTTTATCTGCAGAACGAGTCGCTTTGCTGAATGTATTTCTTAGGATCCAAACGACGCCCATACGATTGGTCGGTTGGCGAACGTAGATGGTGTCGGGACGGGAACGAGAGAAATTTCTCGAAGCCGGATCGTTGCACATCGCTGCCAACATCGCTCCGTCATCAACCAAAACGGATTCAGATCCGTTCATTGGGTTCATTGTTTTTACGATTGCGGCTGTGCCACCCAACACGTTTTGCGTTCCTGGACAAGCGTTAACGGTGGTCGTGCCAAGGTTTAGCTGACGCTTGAGTGCATTCTTGTCCCAATCGACCGAATGAATCGCTCTGAAGTCAAGTGTGACTTCGCTGGTGATTTCGTCGACGCCGGTGCTGCTGAGCGGGGTTTGCGAATAGGCATCAACCAGACCCGGCATCAGAACGCTGTTTTCGCCAAGGTCAACGGTCTCGGCGGTTAGTCCAGCCAGGTCAACGTTCTCGCCGACGGCTTTGATTTTGCCATCCACCACAAGCACTTCGCCGGGCGAAAGCGGCTCGCCAGCCATCGTGTAAACCTTACTGGCTTTATATAGCGTGGCCGAGGACTCGGTTCCGTTGGTTTCAGCAGCCTGAGCCGTGATCGTGGTCAGCGACAGGGCCGACACGAAAATCGCGACGCAGATTCCGGCAACGGAAATGGTTTGGGAAATGGAGTTCAATCGTCTCATTCGTTTACTTTTTAGAAACAGGTTTTCCATCGACAATGACGTTCATTGGCTTGGCGGCAAGATTCAATGGCGAATCGCTCCACACGACAAAATCAGCTTTGGCACCGGACTTAAGACCGACGTCTTGCATGCCAACCAGCTTGGCGCCACCTTCGGTCAGACCATGCAATACAACCTGTGCAGGAACGCCAGCGGCAGCAAGATTTGACGCCGTGGTTCGCACTTGCAATGCAGTGTCGCCGACAAAGCCGATCGGCACGCCCGCATCAACAGCGGCTTTGGTTTGTAAAGTGCGTCGGTTGTAGTCGTTCACGCCAATTGGCAGAACGATCAGTCCCATTTTGTTTTCAGCAATCTCCGTCGCCAAATCACCAACAGAACCGGCAGACGCCAGTGCGGGTGCAAATTTGTGTTTCTTTGCAAGTGCGATGACGGACCGAATTTCAACATCATCATTGGCGATGAAGACTGGTTTACGGTTTCCGTTCGCCACTTCTTTGACACAAGAAAGCTTTTCGTTCGCGATCGAAGTCGCAATCGATTCCGAAAGATAAACTCTGGATGGAATTGAGCTGCCGTTAAACAGGTCGTTGATCATTCGAACCTGGCCGTTCAACGAAGCAGGATATCGCTCAACGTTGCGAGCAGAACTGCTCAATACGAACTGGTTCGCGATCGTCGCCGCAGCAACGTAATCACCTGTGCCGAGTCGAACATGACCCATCGCACCAGATGATGTGTTGGATGCTCCCGGGGCCAGCCCGACATGAATAAAGCCATCTGCGAGCGTTTCTTTGGCTCGCTTGGTCGTTGGGTCGAACGCATCGACGGCACGGAGATGGCTGGCATCGGATTCTGTTGGATCGCTGACCGTTGACGCCTGGCCCAGCGAAGAATGAGCGATGACCAACCCCGGAGTCACGATCGTGTCGCCGAGGTCGTAGGTCGGAACGTCCTTGCCCGGTTTTCCAGATTTGATTTTCCCTTCGGCAATCAGAAGCGTTCCGGCCTGGTAAGTACCGTCCACCAGCATGTGACTTGTTTTGACAGCGTAGGTTTTGGGAAGAAGGTCTGGCAGCGCGACGGCTTCGCCAGCGTCGGCAACTTCCATCGCCGGGACCTCGTTTTCAAAGATCACTTTTCCATGGCTGATGACAAGCCGCGTCGGTGTGCTTGAGTCCATCGGGTCGCCAGCGAAAACAGCGATGTCCGCCTGTTTGCCTTTTTCTAAAGTCCCGACATGATCTGCAACACCAAGGATCCGAGCCGCATTGGCAGTCAACGCTTTCAGAACCTGCGGTGATTCGATCCCGGAATTTACCGCATGAGATGCATTGATTCGGAGTGCCTGTGACCCGCGAGCAGCGGATGGAAAGACGGAAAGCGACCAGAGTTTCTCATCAGCGTTGACATCGGCAAACCATTTCAGGTCTCCGTCTTTTCGATATTCGGGAGCCGTTCCAGATTCAAAATGCGGACCGATCACCATTGCGAGGTCGACTTCCTGAAGTTCATCGGAGCAGCTTTTGACTTTGGTTAGTCCATCCAACACGACCCGGATTTTGAACTCTTTGGCCAACGCAAGAACGCGTTTCAAGGCGTCAGAATGATGGACTTCAACATAGAGCGGAATTTCGCGTTTCAGAACACGCTTAAAGATTTCTTTTGTGACATCTTTTTTCTTGTCGTCTTTTTTATCCTTGTCTTCTTTCGCGTCGTCCTTGTCTTTGTCGCTTTCTTTTTTAGCTTCTTTATTGCCTGAGTCTTTTTCTTTTTTGGCGTCTTTCGCATCGGACTCTTTTTTGTCCTTGCCGTCCTTTTTAGCGTCCTTCTTTTTGTCCTGGGCGCTTTTGAGGAGTTTTTCCAGAGCCTGAATTTGGGCGAAGCGATCTTTCGAAGTCCGTCCGCTTGTCCCGATCGAAACTTGCACGGCAACATCGCCTTTCATGACGATGTCTTCAACGGATCCGTGGGGGCCGACGCGAAGGACGGCGCCCATGCCGCCGACGCTGCTCTGAGAGTTAGGTTGCACGTAGACAGAAGTGATGCCTTGCGCCGCCAGTTCTTTCCAGTCTTCATTCCATGGATCGATCGCGTCAACGACTTTTAGTTCCGCCCGAGTATTTCGCTCAGCGATCGCAGCATTCGTCAGCCACAATTTGCCTCGGGTCTCAATCAAACCCGGTGTCAGATGGTAGCCCGTCAGGTCATAAACGGTCGCCGATTCAGGCGTCTCCAGTTCCGAACCGATCTCTGAAATCTTCCCATCAGTGATGACGAGGGAGCCAACAAAGGTGCCCTTGGCGGTCATCGTGTGGAGCGTTGCATTCTTCAGAAAGATCGATGAGCTGGTCTTTTTTATTGAGGTCGCTTTGTTCGCATCTTTTTTTTCGTCAACAGCAGAGACGGTTGAAAGAAGTGTTAGAAATAATCCAAAGGCGATAATTGCAATTCGACATCGATGCGGAAATGGCATTGCTGGACTTTATATTCAGGAAGCGAAACGCAGGTGAATGGCTCGAAGTTCCATAGTGCCATGGCTGTGACGCCAATTCAAGCTGGAACTTCCGATATAAAACCATAGCTCAACGAAAACGTTTCTGTCGAATTATTCGACGTGATCCGAATACTTGCCAAGAAATGGGCAGAAGGAGTTGCATCCGGTGAAACGTGATGAATCCGGGCGCTGGGTTGGTTCGCAACCACTCTTCAAAGGTTTTCTAAGTCGTTGCCAGCCTCATTGCGCCGCGAAGGGCTTGGGCTAAATCGTGCCGCCAAAAGATCGAGCGAGAGCCATGCGAGACGACTGGCTAACGGTGTTCACCAAAAAAAAGAGCCCGTGTGTCCAAGCTTTTCGAGAACAGTGGCTCAGCCGAGCGACTTTTCGTTACCAAGTCCGCCAGTTATAAGCGTTTCCACGAATGCCGATGTCGCCGCTGGGGATGCCAAGATTCTGAAAATGGCTCTGATGAAATCCGCCGATGTATCGTGAATCAACTTCCGCCGGGTTACGATACTTGTGAGTCATTTTGCCGTCGAGGATTCGTGAAATGACCGGATTCCTTGGTTCAAAATACGATTGAGTCGGGAAATGAAACGGTTTCGAAGGCGTCGCATTGCGGTTGGGCAGCGGAATTTGCTGAGAAGAGCCGTCGAGCGTTCGCATGACGGGTCGCGAATTCAACAGCAGTTGGGGAGTGGCTGTCACTTGATTGAAACGGCTTCGGAAAAGCTGAGCGTCACAGTTGGATGCGTCGACCGCCAACAACAATGCACCGGCCAAAAGAGTGGCTGCAATAATCCGCATCGTTACGTTCCTTACCAGTGTCAATACTGTCGCAACTTACATCGAAGCAATCCGATGCAAGACCATAGTAAGAGATTCGGTTCTTCAAACCGGTACGGGCACAATCGGCTCCGACACCAGACTAATTGTGAAAGGTGGCATCAGCGGAACAGATGGGTCGACGTGAATCGCTTCACCGATGCCTCTGGTCGGGCAAGTCATCCTGGATTATTCACGATGCACAGGCGTCAAAATTGAGAAGGCTTGTTTTCATTGGGGCATTGTTCCAAGTTTGTGGTTTCGACAGGTCACCCACGACGTGAACTGTTCCAGTTAGCATGTCTGTGACGCTATCCAATTTCACAAATTGGATGCTACTTCGACGAAGGAGTCATCGGTACGTCGATGTCCAGCGAGCGACTGTCGGTAAAGATGACGAGGTTCGCGCTGCTGCCTATATAAGGTCGAACAATCTGATACTTCTGCTTCGACTGATCGATTTCCCAGCCATCGACCGTGATCTGAATCAACAGCGTTTCTCCCCTGGGCAACGCGGGAAATGAAAATTCGCCGGTTTGTAAATCGAGTTTTCCATTCTGGTGTTTCCATGCATGCTTTCTCGAAACAGAAATTCTTGATTCGGCAGGAAGCTCAACCGAGTCAGGTAGAACGAGCCGCCCTTTGATTCGACAGTTGCCCCGCAATTGAAAATCACCAAGGTCCTTGATCGACTCGTTCGCTCCGGACTCAAAAAAAGAACTCTGGAAAAAGTTCACTTCCTTCTGATCTTCGATAGCGGAATAGATCGACCATTCAAGTCCAGGTGTCACAGCTGGCAGCGTGAAAACACCTTCCTTGTCAGTTGCAACAGTCTGTTCGCCCGGGGAGCTGAGAACTGACATGCCAGAGCGTTGTTTTGGAAACATGCCAACGATGTGTCCGGCGACCGGTTCGCCCATTTCAGACAGCACTCTTCCGGTGACCGTGACACCTCGTTTAAATATGATTGTCTGCGGCTCGAATCCGGTCGGAAGTGACTCGGTCGTTTCCTGGCAGTAGCCTCTGGATCTGGCTTGCAAAACCCATTCATCGAAAGGCTCTTCACTCGTGAGATAGAATTTTCCGTCGTCTGCCGTAACGGAAACTCGGTCAACGTTCTGGATCTGGCCGAACCATGTGCGTCCTTCTTTTTTTGCGCCGCGAATGTAGACGATGGCACCGCGTATTGGATTCCCGTCACTGTCGACAACGGTGCCAGAAATTTGTTGCCGTTCCGGTACGTCCGTTGGCGTTTTTAGCAATTTGAAAGCGGCGGTTTCGGTTTTCGGGTCGACACGCTTCCAGGTTGCTCGATAGTTCTCTTTTGCAACCAAAAGGTTGAAGATTAGCGATTCATCCACTCCGTGGATTTCGAACTTGCCATCAGCCGCTGTTGTTGCCGACTTCGCACAGTCCGGATAACAGCTCGGTCACAAATAGCCACGACCTTCGCGAGGTGCCGCAGTTTGTATCCAAACTTTCGCGCCCGCAGCGGGTTGGTCGTCTTCGATTGTCACTTGTCCCCGAATGCAGAGTTGAGCAGCGATTGGCGTTGCCAAATACAGAGCCACTAGCAACGCCCCGTAAATCTGAATCTGTCGAGTCTTGCTATTCATGTTGAATTTGAAAAGAGCCATGGAAAATCCTGACGGGTAGCGAATGAAAATTTGTTATCGCCACGGCAGTTCGTGTGAAGCTCGTGGGTCAAGGATGATCCGTAGATCCGTGTCGCCGCCTTTAGCATCCACGATGGCGGCAGTCGGGCTGCGCGGATATCGTTCGTTCTTGTGTGCCTTTGGTGACACTCGAATGCGCAGCGGAGTTCCATCGGGAATTTGATTTGTTATGAACTTGCCCGAGCTATCCGTCGTAACGCTTTTGAAGTTTCGACTCTTCATCGAGCCATCTTTTGGTCTGACAGTACTGAAATTGATTCTTGCGTCGGCAACAGGTTTTCCGTCAGGGGTCACAACTTGACCCGAGACGATTCCATCAAGCGTAAAGAATTTCATTTCCAAATCTCGGAATGAGTCCTCGGGCATGTTTCGGTTACGTTGCAATTCGAGTTTGTCGCCGTCTTTGGAACCGATTTGCGAGATCACCGTCAAACTTTTCGCGTCAGCAATGCTCCTGAATTTGGCTCTGCCGTTCTTGTCCGTTTTCACAGACATAATGCCTGGGATGATGCGATTGACGTTGAAGAAAGAGGCATTGAGTTTGACTTCCTGATTCGCGAGAGGCTCTCCATCGAGCGTGACCAAGACGTTTAGCATTGTTTTGTCAGGAGACTCAAATTTCAAAATTTTGTCTTCAGATGTTTTGTCTGGACTCCACGCATAGATGATGAAGTTATCCGATTCTGGGTGACTGATTTTCCATATCGGAGGAAGGCGACGTTGGATACCCGTTAGCTCAAACTCGCCGGCCATGTTGGTCTCGAAGTCCGGTTGAGATTCAGGATTACCCAGTCTCTCACTTCGGTTCAGTAACTCGAATTTCGCGTTTGGTACTCGCTGTCCATGTTGGTCAACAACTTTTCCACGGACTGAAACGGATCTTTTAACAACCAGCCGCAACGGAGAATCCGACTCGTACTTTTCGCTTCCGGAAACCAGTCTTCGAGAAGGCATTTCCATCAAAGGAGAGCGGTTGCGGTAGGAGCGACGTTGCTGAAGATTGTTGAGTTTTTCATCGTCCAAGAACTTCTTTATGCCTACCCAGAACAGGCCATTCTCAGAGGAGGTTGGAAGGTCAAAACGACTCATGGTATTCTTGCGAACAATTGCTATTTGCCCTTCCAAGTTGTTCGGGGTGCGTATTTCAAAACTGCCATCAGGCTTAACTTTGCCTGCCCAGCGATCACCTCTGTCATTTGAAGTGTCGATCATTGTGACTGCCAAGTTGCCTGCGATACCGTCGTCGGCGATTGGATTACCCTCTTCGTCTATCAGCTGGCCATGAATCAGTTTTCCCTTCGAAAGAACGAAACGGTGTTCAATAATTTGCGGGTCCTCCGGCGGCTGAAAAGTAGCTCCACGACTGAGAAAAGGAGAGTTTTGCAGCATCGGGAAAATTTCGACTTCGTATGCTGGTAGCGGCGGTGTCAGCATTTCACCATTGTCATCGGACTGCAGGTTCTGGAACCGGCTGTCGAGAATTCTGTCACCGTTTCGAAAGCCAACTGACATTCTAAAGGGCACGTTCGGAACCGGTTTGCCAGTTTCCTCGTCCTGGAAAATGCACTTAATCTTCCAGCCACGATCGAGCGTAAATGGGGCGGCATCGACTTGATTTGAATCCAATGCGACTGATGGAAAATGATAGTGCTCGTTCCATACATAGTCAGGATGTCGAATGATCAAGTGACATTTGTAACCCTGCGGCAGTTCCGGGATTGAAAAAGTGCCGTCTTCGGCAGAAACGGCGCGCGGCGAAAGTTTTCCGGGACCCATGAAATAGGCAGAGCGATAAAGTTCGCTGAGCTCAGTGGCTTCAATCGCTGGAAAGCTATCGACGTGGATCACTGCTCCACTCACCGGTTTTCCATCGTTGTCGACGACTTTACTGTTCAAAGTTGACTTCGGCGGCAGTTCGATCGTCAAGTTTCTTGCTTCTGGTGTGTTCTCGAATTTATGCCAGTAGCGGCCAACTTCGGAGTCTGCAGCTGGGACAATAAAAACAGACCAGGTGTTTGGTTGATCCTTTTGGTACGGACGACGAATGGGCGGCGATTCGATGTCTTCGAATAAGAACTTTCCATTTGAGTCAGTCACTGTTTCGGCAAATGAGTAGTTCAGCACCTTCGATTGTTGCTCCGATGACAAAATGGATAGATTGCCTGTTTCCTCTCGATTGCGGACGGGAACATCTTCTCGCAAATAAACCGTTGCGTTGGCGACGGCGATTCCAGTTGAATCCAGCACCTGACCATCGACGTTCAAAACGTGAACCTTCGGTGGACCGTATCGTTGATCGAGGTACGCGTCGCGGCGGTCAATCAACTTCTGTCGTTCCAATTCGGCTGTCTCGGTTGAATCACCGTCGGTCGATTGATCCGTTGCGACCGAAATGACCGCAGAGTTCCCAGTGTTGTTGACAAGCTCAGAAGACGCGGCGCGACTCAATGCGATCGACGACGATGTTGCGGCGGTTACCAGAATGGTGACACAGCAGATGGCGGGAGCGAGCCATGAACTTTTTCGGATGCCAGAGTTGAACTGAATAATCATTCCAACTCGCGCTGTCAGTTCAGAACTTCGTGCCATCGGCGTAGCCGCTGCGTTCGCGAACTTCGTCGCGTCGCGAACAACGGTCACGAGATCTGTTGCATAGTCTTCGGGTTTTTTGGTCAAGGTGACGACTAAATGATCGCTCGCAAATTCACGTTCTGTTTCCTGTCGTCGTTTCAGCATCCATAGCAATGGGTTAAACCAATAGATTCCCGTCACCATCCATGACATGCTGTCCCAAAGGCTGTCGTGTCTGGCGATGTGGGCCAGTTCATGAAGCAGAACATGTTGTTGTTTCGACCGTGGCCATTTGAAAAAGTCTTTGGAAACAACGATGATCGGTCGCCAGAATCCGACTTGCAAAGGAATGCGATTTTCGGTCCAGATTCTTACCTGTGGTTGATGCTTCAAACCCATCAATTGACATGTTTTGCTCAGTTCTTCGGAGAACTTTGGCAAGCGAATCAACGATTGTAAATTCACGATTTGAAAGTGAATGAGAGTCCTCGCCAGCAGCCACCGTCCCCACACAACTGCGACTCCGGAAATCCAAACGAGCCCCGTGAAACGAGGCCAGTTGAAGGGCTGGGAAGTGATTGTGGAGCTCGATGCGGCTCCTTGGGAAAACCTTGAATGGGATAGAGCGATTGGCTCGTCTTCGATGGGTTTTTCCAAATGGAATTCAGGTGAATATTGCGATGTCGCAAGACCTGCGTCGAAAGAAGCTTGTTTTGAAAAGTTGTTTTCAACGTCTGATTGTATCGAAGGCGTGGTTGTTAAAGACGGATCGTTGGGGCTCCGTGTCGCGGTCTCTTGCTGCTTTATTTCGGTGACTGCCGGGAGGATCGCCAGATTAACTCGCGGCAAAATGAACGCACCGGCTGCCAACAACAAGTGCCCGCAAATGGCCGCCACGATGACTCGATGCCGAATCGCGGCCGAGTACTTTTTCAGCAAATTTAGGCTCACAAAAGTGAGAGAGCAAATCAGAACCGAGGCGACTATTAACGTCAGCGACTGAGTCCATGGCCAATCTAACGCGATCTTTGGGAAGCTCATTTGCGCCTCCCTTGCTTCGTCGATTTCGCTTTCTGAGTGCCAGCTTTTTTGCCGCGAGCCGCTTGAATGAGCTCTTCAAGTGCTTGAAGCTCCTGTTCGCTGACATTGGAGGAGGGATCGGCCATGTGAGCCGCCACCGCACTCTGCAACGAGTCGCCAAAGTAGACGTTGATGACGCGTCCGATGGCGGAACGCCCCGTTTTCAAACGCGATACGGTTGGTTTGTAGAGAAATTTTTTGCCATCCTTTCGCCGTTTGAGATGTCCCTTGTCTTCGAGGATTCGCAAATGATTGCGAACGGCAGCGTTGGCCGGCGGGTCGACAAGCTGTGCGTGAATTTGCGAGGCGGAAGCTTCCTGCATCGCGTAAACCACATCCATGATTTCCCGCTCGCGACGCGAAAGCGGTGAAGGCGTTTCTTTCACTGACAATCTCCACAGTTGATCAAGGTTTAAACCATGTGACAACTTTTTATCATGTTAGTGTACTCAGTCAAGAGGCAAATGATAAAAAATTGTCATTTGCAACTGACGTCAACGGGTTCGAGCTTGTGTGGAATTTACGGTCGATGCGATTCGACCGGTTTTCTGAACACTGAAATCATCAAGTCGCGGACGCCTTATCAGGATGCGGACTTCTTTTTCTGTGGCCCAAGCCGTTTATGGATTCGGTTCACAAGTCATTGAAAGAGCGGGGGCTGATGACTCGCGGATTAACTTCGAGTTCTTCGGTCCCAAAAGGAATTGGTGACAAGCCACTCATCGCTGACCCAATCGCAAGGTCGCATTCAAAACCAAAGTAGCTCAGCGACTTATTCAACACCTCGGAACGCGTGCTACTGAGAGCGATATAGGCAATCCGAGCCCTGAGGCGCACGCTAATATTTGCTGATGAAGTCGGCGGTTGAATCTGCGATGTAACCAACGAACTCCGATGGCGATTCAAGTCGACTATCGATCGAATAGTCCGCTCCTCCGCGTTGAAGGAAGTTCCTGAATCCGTTGGAGGTGGCGGTGTCGCGTAAGTTCCATGTTCCATCGCTGCAGAACAGAACAACCGACTCTCGAGCATCGATAATCGAAATCGCGACCGACGCGGTTAACGGGTCGTAGGCTGAAAACGACGTTACGTCACAATAAAGAATTGCGTCCGCGTTGTACTGAGAGGCAAGATTGACCAACTGTTGTTCGTCGTAGCGGCCCGATTGAATCGCATTCAAGTTGCAGGGAACCCTGGACCCAACGACGGTTTCAAAGACTCCATGCTGACGAAGGCTAAACGCAAGTGCTTCGGCGAACTGATCCTGTTCGTGGAATTCCTGCATTCGATTTGCGGGCGTCACGATGGCGACGCGATGGGGGCGAAGCTGGGAATAGTGTGCCGAAACGAAGGCGTTCGAAGGAGTTGGGGTTGCAACAATTGCGGTGGGTATTTCTTTCCCACGACGCAAGGATCGAATGCGTTCACATCCGGTAGAAACCGAAATCAAAATTGTCACTATCACAGCAAGGGTGATTGCTTCGGAACGTGGGCTGGTTTTTGAAAGCATGGCAAAACCTATTTGCTGGAGATTTCGCGAATAAGAACGTCGTCCAATCGCTGTCGAATCGAGTCCAGCATGCGCTTTGATTCGGCCATCTGACTTTCGTTTTCTGACTGAAGCGTGACGATGCGTTGTTTCAAGATTTGATTGTTGCGATTGGCAAGCTCAAGCTGCTTTACCGACGCGGCGATCGCGGTATCTGCCTGGCCGAGCAGTTTTTGATTTTCGGCGATGATGGCGTTGAGTCTTTTGTTTTCTGCAATCATGGCATCACGCTGTTCCATTAACGCTTTGTTTTCCGACTGAAGCTGAAGCACTCGTTGCGAGGCTGTCATCTGACGCTGCTCAGCCAACGTTTGCACTCGCGAGTACCCGTTCTGGAAATGGCCAGTCCGTTGCGGCGACAGTGGCGAATTTTGCCGTGCCATGTCGGGAGAATTTTGCCCCGCCACATCAGCGGCATAAATTTGTTCGGGTGATTGCTGGGCCGGATGCTGCTGGGCAGGAGGTTGTTGCGGATGTTGAAGATGCGGGGCAGGGTAGTTTCCATAGTCAACCGTTTGCTGTGATGGCATGGCAGCACGATTTTGGTTGGGCATGCTGTAATTCGCCGTTGAACCCGCAGGCATTGGCGATGAGTGCATGCCGTTTTGGAAGTTTTGACCGTTCTGAAAAAGCCCGTGTTGATGACCCCCTTGTAAGCCAGGGTATCCCGGAGCGACGCCGTAGTGTTGATCGTGCAATTGCTGCTGCGGTAGCTGATGTTGTTGCGGGTAAGGAATCGTGTTCTCGGGTGTTAAAAGTCGCGCTGGCGGCAGCAATCCAGCTTCCTCGTAGTTCGCTTGAGCGATTGGTTCACCATTGGGGGTTTGTCGAGCCGCAGGTCGGTTTCCGGCGTCTCGGTAGGAAGGTTCCTGGTATCGCGATCGATCTCTTGTTCCTGCGCTCGGATCAATGCGTCGCTGATCAAAGTGAAAGTGATTGACAGGCGCGTCCTTAACTGTGGGCTCGACAGCTTCGGATTTCGAACCGCCCAGCGATTTGATCTGTCGTTTCAGTTTGCCATGAAAAGACGCCATTCGTTCCTTGAAAGAAGGCGCCGAATCAACGATCGCATTGGCATCATTCTGGGCTGACAGCGAAGGAGCGGCGGTTGCGCCGAAGGCTGTCAGGCAGACGACTGCGAGTATGAAACTGGAAGGACGCATGATGGGATCGCAAGTTTGAAGGGGTTTGAAAGGTTCGGGTTTATTGATTTGTTACTAAAAAGTGTCAAAAAGTGTGACGCGGTAACTCAGGTCATTCGTAACTTCCAACACTAGGCGGCGTCGGGGTAGACGCAATCGATCAGGATCTCTTCACCGCAGGTACAATTCACCTGGATTGTCTGGACGACCTCGTCTTTCTTTCGCACTGTTATTTGAGCGTTTCCGCCACACGGTTTTCTTTGCCCGACCATGACTTTTCTTCGTTCGCCTTTTCTTCGGTCGCCCGTTCGAGGCGTTTGGTTTTCAGCGTTGGCTTCGGCTTGTTGGTTCACGATTCACTCCGCATTGGTTTTGTTATGACGATTCAGGCTTTCGCATGAACCAGTTCTTTGAGTCTGAATTTTGCCGACGCAAGAATTCTTGAGACTCGCGACTCAGAGACCTCAATGACTTCGCCGATCTCTTTCAGTTTCAACTCTTCGGAATAGTAAAGCGTCAGCACAATTCGTTCGCGTTCGGGAAGCTCCTGAATCGCCTCTGCCAGCTGTCGCTTCATGTCAGCAATTTCCTCGGCATCAGCCAAATTACCGCTCGCATTCCACGTCAAATGCGGGATCGAAGAAAAGTCATTCCATTCTTCCGGTTTCAGGAAACGCATGGCTTCCAGGCACAACACGACCTGTGGCAATTCCAGACCCGTTTCTTCCGACAGCTGTTCAGGCGAGACCGGCGGTTTCAAATGTTCGTAGGCTTTTTTTAGTTTTCCGATCTGTTGAAGCACCATTTGCGACACAGGAGACAGTTTCCTTAACTCATCAATGATGGCTCCCTGAATGCGTCGAAACGCGAACGTGCGGAACGGAATTTTCTGCGATGGGTCGAACTTGTTTGCAGCTTCCACAAGCCCAACAATGCCCGCCGAATGCAAATTTTCACGCTCGTCGGGCGACTGGACCGCGATCGTCATCGTGCTGAGGATTCGACCCACGTAATCGATGTTATCGAGAATCAATTTTTCCCGATCAATCTGAGTGGCACTGCGCCGATAAGTTTTTGAGGCCGAATTCATTCAACTACGATTCTGATGATGCTCTCGAATCGGAAGCACGTCGCGTCCGATGTTGGTTGTTTTCATAGCAAGGCAACGATCGTGCCACGCCAACTTTCTTTACTCCCTTTTCAAATCTGCGACTCGAATAATGGCGACACCGATGGAAACAAGCAGGCCCATCGCGACGGCAGAAACCACACTGCGAACGAGCACATCAAATGGTTCAATTCCAGAGAAAACTCCGATCAGTGTCACGATGCAGCCGGTAAACAGTGCCGCTAACGATCCGAACGGTATGCGTTCCTGATCACGTCGCCGTCGGGTGCGGCGGTCCGAAGCAATGTCATTCATGAGTTAGCCTCCTTCGATTCGTTGCTGTTGGGTGCAAACATTGCCAGATCTGGTGGACCGTCATTCGCATCCATGATCTCAGCCAGCCGAATCAGGCTTACCGATTCGATCAGCAGATCCGCCGGCACTTCGCTGTAAGCGATGACCGAAAGTTCTGGCAACGATCGGGAGATCGTCTGCCGCATTGCGATTCGAATCGAGGAGTCCACAAGAACTGCTGCTGGTTCGTCCTTGATCCGTGACGTTTCCCATTTGGACTGAAGGCTATGCACGAGACGCTCAAGACTGGCCGGTGCCAACGCGATGGAATCGTTTTGCATCAATTGTCGGAACTGATGTTCCAGTGCGGGCTCAAGAATGATGACCCGAACGTGTCCCGCATCGTCTCTGAATCGATCGCAAATCAAATGCCCGATGCTGCCGCGAATTTTCTCTGTGAGCTGAGCAATGTCTTTGTATTGCGGGCCGTAGTGAATCGCCGATTCGATAATTTTTTCCAGCGAAGTGATCGGAATGCCTTCCTTCAAAAGTCGAACAAGAACTTGGTGCAACACGGTTGGTCGAACGGTGTCCGGTTTAAGTTCATCGACCGTTGTCGGCGCGATCTCCTTTAACTTGTCCAGCATTTTCTGAAGGTCTTCACGGCTCAGTAATTCATGTGCATGTTTCCGCAAGCACTCGCCAAGATGTGTGATCAAAACCGTGGGCGCATCGACGACGGTATACCCGACCAGTTCGGCTTTTCGCCGCGAACCTTCTCCAATCCATTTTGCTGGTAGGTCGAACGCTGGGTCGCGAGTTTCAGTTCCGTCGATCTCCGTCGACACGCTGCCCGGATTGATTGCGAGGAACTGATCCGAGATCAATTCGCTGCGGCCGACTTCTCTGCCACAAATAAGAAATCGATATTCGTTCACATTGATTTGAAGGTTGTCCCGAATCCTTGCTTGCGGAATCCAAAAGCCATGTTCTTTGGCAGCGTCTTCTCGCATCGTCGCGATGCGCTCGGAGATTCCATTCCCTTTCGCGGGTTCAATCAGCGGAATCAGCCCGGCGCCGATTTCAATCACAATGCGATCGTTTTGAAGGAACTCATGCAGACTACGTTCTTCGGGAGACAGTTCGGGCGCCTCGGCGGTTTCGGCTGGCGGATTCTCCTTGTCGTGTTCTTCCTGTTGAGCCTTTTTACCGGTTCGCGAAACGTAGAAGAACAAAGCGGCGCCAATCAGGATGAAGGGCAGTTTCGGAAATCCGGGCGTTAACGCGATGATGAACATGATGAACGAGCCCACATACAACGATCGATGGCCCTGACGGACCTGACTGTTGATTTCGTCGCCCAAGCTTGATTCTGATGCCGACATCGTGACCAAAATACCGGCGCTGGTGGCGATGATCAGCGCAGGAATCTGCGATACCAATCCGTCGCCAATGGTCAAAATCGAATAGACCTGAAGCGCATCAAGAATCGACTGGCCGCTCTGAACGCCAAGCATCACGCCGCCAAGAATGTTGACCACCATGATCACCAAACCCGCGATCGCGTCACCGCGAACGTATTTACTGGCACCGTCCATCGCACCGTAAAACTCGGCTTCGCGAGTCAAATTCGCTCGTCGTTCCTTGGCTTCGGATTCAGAGATGGCTTGGCTGTTGAGTTCCGCATCGATCGCCATCTGCTTACCGGGCATCGCATCGAGCGTGAACCTTGCGTTGACCTCCGAGATTCGTGTGGCACCTTTGGTGATGACGATAAACTGAATCGTGACAAGAATCAGAAAGATCACCACGCCAACAATCAGATTGCCTCCGACGACAAAATCGCCAAACGTCGTCACGATCTTTCCCGCGTCTCCGTCGAGCAAAATCAAACGGGTGGTCGCGACGTTCAGTGACAGTCGAAACAGCGTCAGCAACAACAGCATGGATGGAAATACGGAAACATCCAAAGGCTTCTTTGCTCCCAACGTAACCAGCAGCAGCATGATCGCTGCGGCGATGTTGCAGGCAAGGAACATGTCCAGCAAAAAAGTCGGCAACGGGATGATCAGCACGACCAGCGTCATCAAAAACGAAGCCGATAGCCACGTCTCGCTGCGTTGCATGAAACCGAAGTTTGAATCAGATGGTATTGGGCCGGTAGCCATGAATTTCGTTACGTCAGACCGCGATGAAACTTGAAACAAGTGCTTTGCAAATGAGCTGCCAGCCATCCACCATCACGAACAGCAACACTTTACAGGGAGTCGAAACGACGACGGGAGACATCATCATCATCCCCAATGACATCAGGATCGTCGCCACGACCAGGTCGATCAGAAGGAACGGAATGTAGATGCAGAATCCCATAATGAACGACGTTTTTAATTCGCTGATCACGAACGCTGGAACCGCGATCTTCAGTGGCGTTTCGAGTCGCTCGTAGGGTGGTTCGGTATTCGACAGATCAAAAAACAGCTCCAGATCGTCAGTGCGAGTGTTCCCAATCATGAACTTCTTCAATTCGATAATCGAAACGTCGATGGCGTCCTGAAAGTCGAATTCGTCTAGCGGAACTTCTCCGTCTTGGGCCTGAATTTCTGCCAAACGAAGCTCATAGGCCAGTTCAGGATCGATCTGTTCGAGATCCGCTTTCGCTTTGGCGGCTCGTTGTGCTTTTAAAAGCGGTTGAATGGCTTTGTCGTTGATGGCCTCAAACGTCGGAGCCATCACAAACAGGGTCAGAAACAGGCTTAGTCCCATCAAAACCGGGTTGGGAGGAATCTCTGTTGTTGAAATCGCACGACGCACGAACGACAACACGATAATGATTCGCGTGAAAGCCGTAACGCTGACCAGCAACGCAGTCGCAAAGCTGAGCGCTCCCAGAAACACCGCGATCTGCAGTGGCGGTGCAAGGTTGGAGAACAGGCTGCTATCAGCGTTGGTTGATAGCTCGCCAGCCTGCGCGAGAATTGTAAAACTGTTGAACATCCGTGTTCCTGTTGATTTACTTTGCGACGTGCCGCTTTTTGGAATTTTCAAGCAGCATGCGAATGAGCTTTTCATCCATTCCGTCAGATGACTCTTTCGATGTGTGAGTCGAAGTCGTCGCGTTCTCCCGAGGTGGTTGGTAGATCGTTGGTGTTGGTTTGGACTTGTTGATCGTTGGAGCGTACGACGTGTGCTTCGGGCCACGTTTTGGTGTCGCGCCTTCTTCAAAAGAGTCGCTTTGAACCGCACGTTGCGGTTCTGTTTTTTCAAAAGCTTCTACATCGTTGAGCAACGCATGATCAAACGAAGGCGTAAGCAGGTTGACCGACTTGATCCCTGCAGCATCCGTTGCGACAAGCACTCTCGAATCGTCGCATTCGATCAGTCGCAGGGTCGTTTTTGAGTCGATCCGCAGCGTGTCGATGATTTGCATCGAAGGGGTTTCTGTTTTCGCCGACGTTGAAGTCTTCCTCATGGCGGGACTGCCCGGCTTGATCCATTGTTTGGCAGCCAACACACCGCCGATGGCAAGGAACAGAACGAAAGCGAGATTCATTCCAAGTTTCGAAATCAGTTGTCCAAGGTTTTGCTGTTCAGGTTTGCCGGAGTTCTCGGCCGGTTGGGTTGATTGAAGATTGTCTCGTTGGATGAAATTCATTTTTGCTGACGACGCGACCGTCGAATCATCGTTCATCAAAGAGCTGAATTGTGATCGCTGTGCCTGTTCATTGAATTGGCGACTGTCGAACTGGCGGTCGCGACCCGTGGGACTGCGGTAGGTGGTCTGTTCAATATCGCCAGCGATGTTTTGGGTGTGTGCCGCAAGTTGTTCCTGTGAGGAAATTTGGTCCGGCACGATTCGATTGTTATTTAGCTGCCTTGCAACTGGCGGTTGATGAGCGGGTGCTCGCTGGGGTTGATGAGCGGGTGCTCGCTGGGGTTGTTGAGCGGTCAGGATGGAGTTCGGCACGCTGGTGGAGCCGGGCACGCTGTGTTCGGTGGTTTGCGCACGGAGCGGATTCTGCGCCATCAGCGAATCCGAAACGACCATGACGGTGACGACAAAGAACCAGATCGTGGTCTTCTTGGTGACAAAATGACTTTTGAATTTTGGAATTTGAAATGGCATTTTCTTGTCCAGTTCGTGATCTCGTGAAGTCCTTAAACCACTAGTTTTTGTCGGAGTAGATCTCTTTGATTCGAATCGCAAACGAATCGTCGACCACGACCACTTCGCCGTTGCCAAGTGGTACGCCTTGAGCAATCAGTTCGATGGGAGCACCGATGTCACGGTTGAGTTCGAAGACAGAGCCTTCGGACAGTCCAACCAGATCCTGAATGGGAACGCTGGTCCGTCCAAGTTCCGCCGACACGGTGACTTGCACATCGTAGAAGCGGTTGAGGTCTCCAACTTTGCTGGACCCGCCTCCTTTTTTCAACTCTGGAAACTCAGGTGAATCCGGTTCGGCACCGCCATTAGAGTCATCGGCCGCAGAATCATCCGCCGCGGAATCATCACCTGTATTTTCATCAGCCTGCACGTCGTCCGTTTCTTCAGCGGCAGCGTCAGCGACGTTTTCCTCTTCGCCTTCGGTTGTTTCTTCGTCAGCCATTTATCATCCTTGAGTTTGGGGCGACTCAATCGTTTCTGTTTGTTTTTTGTAGGAGCTTGATCAACACGATGTCTCCTGCCGTTGCTGCCATTGCTTCGTTTGATGGCCACTGCCACCGTTTCTTTTGCGCCAGCTGCTACTTTTCAAAGGTGTCTTTTTTAACCGGAATTATTCACGACGACGGGCGTCTGGTTTTCCCTTTGAATCGATTCTCTGGACGCGGAGGCAAGTTTTGCAAATTCGTCAGTTTCACGTCGTAGGTGACCCGTCGAAACCACAAACCTGAAACAATATCCCAATGAAACAAGCTTTCGCCGTGTCGACGCCCACGCATCGTGAATAATCCGGGTTTAAAGGCAGGTACTGATTTCCAAACCCTGAGTATTTCCGATTCGCCCGGGCCAGCATTCGTAGTACGGTTTGCCATCAATCAATGCGACCAGCGGTTCATCAATTTTTTGGTTCAACACAAATACGTCTCCGGATTTCATGCTGGCTAACTGATTCAGCGAGAGCGTAATTTCACCCAGCAGGCCAACGATCTCGACCGGCATTCGTTCGACAATTTCCTTCGGGTTGCCGCTTGCTGTTTTAGGTTTTGCTCGACGGTCCACGACGCCCTCCATCATTTCTACAGTACTGTGCTTTGGAAGAATCCATTGAATGCCAAGCTCACCACGAGGTAGCTGAATCTGAATATTGGTCGTCGTGACCGCGTCACTGGCTCGGAAAAGTCGCACTCGTTTTGGATTGGGAACCATCTCTTTCAGGCTGCCCGGAATTGGGTCGCTGCCTGGAAAGTTATCCGCCAGCGCCTGCACCAGGTACTGAAAGAACTTGATGCAAAGATCACGTTCCATCGACGTCACGTTGCGTTCCGGAATCTCACTATCGACTGGCAATCCCAAAAGTTCGGCGATCAACATCTGCACGTTCGCTGGAGACATCGCCCAAATGGATTCATTGGCTCCGTTGTTGAATTCAACGATTGCTCCAACAAAATTTCCCGTCACTTCCTGAGTCGCCGATCCGAAAGTCTCCATGTTCAGACGCCCCAACCCGATCGTCGCCTGAGACGTGGATAGTTCTCGCCACGTGTCGGTGATCGCGTAGGATGTTTTGGTAATCCAAATCTTGAACGCAGCAGCCGTTTCGTCGGTCACGCTCGCTTTGCGAAAGTCATAGGGTATGTATTGTTTGTTGGTCATTGGATTTTGAAGTCCAGCAACAGGACATCCTGAATTCGTTCGATGCCGTCCGTGAACAGCATCTCGTTGTAGTTGTCGTAGATCTCGCGGCGTAAAAGATTGACTCCCAGTTTGCCACGTAACTGTTCGAGCGTTTTGTCTCTAAGGTGCCCGATCAGCCAGTTTTTCAACAGCGCGCTCTTCTCTTCGATCAGCTTTGTTAACGCTTCCTCTTGAGTTTTGGCAACTTGCAAAGTAATCGTGCAAGTCGTGTATCGAGACGCACTTGGATCATTGATGTTGGCAACGACTTCCTCGAAAGGAATGAATGCGATCTCTTCGCCGGGTTCAGGGAAATCCATCAGTTCCAGGCCGACGGTCGCGGGGTCAACCGGAGCTGCGTCTGCGGAACCCATGCCGGTCATGATGGGAACCGCAGCACCCGTTCCGGCGCCAAGCACAAAGACGACTCCCCAAACGATCAGTTTGCCCATCATTCCGGGCTTGGATTCGTTTGCTTCACTTGCTTCGTTGTTTTCTGCCATGCCTTTTCTCAATCGAATAAGGTTCGGTGTTCCGTGGCTAAACGGTCGGTCGTTAGGTAATCCGGAATGTCTCCGGAATCGTTATCTCTTATCGTCGCGGTGTTAGACTCGGATAAGCTGGAACGGCATGGTGAGGGGAAACCCCACCGGCGTTGAGCCCGAACACCAGGCGTGGGCGTCGCGACGACAAAGTCAATGATAAGGGTTGGACCTCGGAAAAAATGACATCGTGTGAGGAAGATTCTGCGTCTTTGACTGCTGGCAGAATGCGAAACGGCTCATCGATGTGCGGCCCGACGAGTGTTGTTGGGCTTCCGCTTCTGCGTTGGGCCGGGGATTCCGTTGGCAGCGCGGCCGGGTGATGGAAACCCTTGCTATAAAGTCGCCGCAAGCCGAGCCATTGGCACAATCAGTGCAGTTCGTGGCTTGGATAAGAATTGGCCAGCGTTCCCCGCGGTTGGCCGGACCCAGTTTCTTGGCTGCTTTTCACGGAAGAAAACATGATCCGAGGTTTGTACAACGGCGCTGCTGCTCTGGACGTACTTGCGCGCAGGCAAGAATTGATTTCTGCCAACCTCGCCAACGTTAACACCAGCGGGTATCGCGCGTCGCGAATCGCCGTATCGCAATCGGAGATTACTCCATCAGACGACTCGATCAATGACCTTGGCCCGGAAGTCGCCGCGGTCCAATTCAATTGGACCAATGGACGGCTAACCAAAACGGATCGACCGCTCGATGTGAGCATTGTTGGTGATGCGTTTCTTGAATATGAAACGCCGCAGGGACAGATGTATTCTCGAGTCGGGCAACTGTATCGCAATCCTGATTCGGGAGAGCTTACCAACGGAGATGGTTACCTGGTTCAGGACGCCAATGGCGGTTCCATTTCGATTCCTGACGATGTCGGCGATCGCGAAATCGTGATTACCGCTGACGGGACAATCACTGCCAACGGTCAGGAGCTCGGTCAACTGTCACTGGTTTCTTTCGAAGATAACAACCAGTTGACTCCCGCCAGCCAATCCTATTATCAGGCCGGGCAAAACGTTCAACGAAAGGAATCCGAGGCCAGCGTGCTTCAGTACCATCAGGAATTCTCCAACGGAAACGCTATCTCGGAACTTGTTTCGATGATCGTTGGAACTCGACAGTACGAAGCCGTTCAGAAAGTGACGCAAGCGATTTCGGAATCGCTCAGAGACCACATCCGCAGCTAAATCCGCTCACCTTTTTACCTCAGGCATCATTTATGCTCAAAGCTTTTTACTCAAGTGCAACCGGGATGCGAGCCCAGGAGTTGTTGATCGACAACACGGCCAACAACCTTGCCAACGTGAACACAACGGGCTTCAAAAAGAAGCACATTAACTTCGCTGATTTGATCTACGACACCATCGCAGCACCCGGTGCGGCGGCTGCCAATGGGCAGTTCAAGCCGGTCGGCTTGCAGATCGGTTCTGGAGTTCGTGGCGTCGGAACGACCAGCGTTTACTCGCAGGGCACACCAACCGAAACGGGCATCGCGACGCATATGGCGATCGAAGGTGATGGTTTTTTTCGAGTCACCAAAGGAGCTAACGTTGCTTACACTCGCGACGGTTCATTCACGCCAAACGCGTTAGGTCAGCTGACCAGCAGCGATGGCTATCTGTTGGACCCGCCGGTCACGATTCCCGATCAGGCGACGAATATCTCCATTTCGCCTGAAGGCATCGTTAGTTATCAGCTCAACGGCGCTGCCACGACTGGCGAAACAATTCAGCTGGCTCGATTTATCAACCCAGCCGGCCTGCAAAACATCGGTGGCAACCTGTATGTCGAAACGCCCGCCTCGGGACCAGAAACGCTGGCTGCGCCTGGTCAGCTTGGGATGGGCGAGTTACGTCAAAACTTTCTCGAAGGAGCCAACGTCGAAGTGGTTTCTGAATTGGTTTCTCTGATCACCGCTCAACGAGCTTACGAGATCAATTCTCGAGCGATTCGAGCTGGTGACGAAATGCTCTCTACTGCAAGCGATCTGGTGAGATAATGTTGAACCAATCAATCATGCTGCCATTCAAAATTTGCGTGTTCGTCACGTTGTCGTTTTTTGTGGACTCCAGTTCGCGTGTTGACGGTCAGACGATTCCGCAGAATAGAAACGTCGGAAATGTCAGAAACGTAATCGACCTGCAACTGAAGGGGTCGCGGATCACACTCGATCACAAAGAGGTGCTGGTCGCCGATGTTGCCGACATCGTCGGAGGAACTCCAAAACTGCGGCGACTGATTGGTCGCCTCGATCTGGACGAATTAAAAGACCTGAAATCAGTAACGATTACTCGACGCCAAATTGTCGCTCGATTGTTGGTGGCCGGTTTCAAATCGAACAACATCAGCGTGACGGGAGGTGCTTCACTGCAAGTTCGTTTCGTCAAACAGCAGGACTTTCGCCGAGTCATCGAAGGAAAGCTCGCCGCCGAGATCGCTCGTCAGTTTGGCATTGATGAGGCAGACGTTCAGATCAACCTGTCCGGGAAAACGGATCTTGCGGCCATCAGCAACGCGATTGATGTGCACAACTTTCGCGTCATGACGATTCTGCCCAATCGTTTACCGTTGGGTGAGAAAACGATTCAAACTGAATTCAGCGACACCAACGGAAAACGATTTTCGACACAGTTGTCGATGCGAATTGTGGTGCTGAAAGATGTTGTCGTGACCTCGCATCCGGTGCCTCGCGGAACGGTCATCACCGCAGAACACATTCAGTCCGTCAAACGTCCGCTTTCGTCTGGCAACATTGAATTGGCCAGCCTTGATTGCATCGGATGCACGGCGGCTCAGGATATTCCGCCCCATGAGATCGTTTCGACCCAGTTTCTTTCGAAGCGAAAGCCACAGGATCGAATCGTTATCAATCGAAATGATCTTGTTGACATCCTTTTGGTCAGAGGCCCCGTCACCATTCGCATCCGCAACGCAAAAGCGATGACTGCCGGTGCCATCGGCGAAACCATTCAGGTTCTCAACACGGCGTCTGAAAAACGAATCAATGCCGTTGTCAAAAATCGATCCACCGTGTTGGTGCAAAACTAAACCCCGAGAGATCCATGTCTTTTAATATGAAATTTCCTGTTCGCATTTTCGTGCTGGTCGTTGCGGTTGCTTCGCTTTGTGCTGCTGATGCTCAGGCTCAGAGTCTGTTTGAGCGTCGTTCTTCGATGCAATTTGATCAATACCGGGCAGTCGCGGCGACACGAAAGGGTGATCTTTTGACGGTGCTGATCAATGAAGCGACGGATGTCGAAAATATCGATTTGCGATCAATGGACAAAGCCGGAAACTCCAACGTGACGGCGGATTTGAGTTACGGTTTGGGCGCTGGTCTTGGCGGTGCCGAGGGTACGGGAACGCTAAATCAAACTTCCAGTAGCGTACGGAATTTCAGCGGGGATTCCGAATTCCGCAGTGAACGACAGTTTACGGATCGTTTTACGGTCGTCGTGATTGATGTGCTTCCCAATGGCAACCTTGTCGTTGCTGGAAAACGCAACATTGCCGTTCAGGGTGACTCCCGAAAACTGACGCTGACGGGTGTTGTTCGAACGTTCGATTTGCTTCCCGGTAATAATGTGCCGTCGCATCTGATCGCGAATCTGAATATCACGCTCGACGGAAAGGGTCCCGAACAAAAATACGTGAATCAGGGTTGGTTCAGCAAACGCGTCAATCGTCTGTGGCCGTTTTAGTTTTGTTTTTCATGTTGAGATTCAATTCTAGGACGACCCGCCTCGATCCAACGAGCAAATTACCAATGAACTATTGCAATCCAAATCGAATCGCAATTCTTGCAGCGTGCTTGATGACGGTGGCGTTCGCCTGTCAAGTTCACGGACAACAGGTTATAGGCGGGAATCCTGCGAACGCACTGCAGCAGGCGGCAGCAACGCCGGCGTTGCAACCTAACGCGATTGTGCGTCCACGATTTCCAATCGATCGATCATCGCGGATCAAGGACATCACGTTGATCGCCGGTGATCGTAACAACCATACTTCCGGGAACGGTTTGGTTTTTGGGCTCAGCGGGACAGGGGGGACTTCCGATTTGACGCTGGAGATGGCGAGGAACTATTTTGCGCGGGATGGTCTTCGGCTGGACAACCTAAACACGCAGAACCTGTCGTCGGTTTTGGTGTCCGGGAAAATTCCACCTTACGCTCGTAAAGGTGAAACCATCATCGTCAATGTGGCGGTCGCTGATGATGCGAGCAGTTTGCGAGGAGGATACTTGCATCGTACTGCCTTGCGAGGGCTCGACAACGAAATCTACGCGATTGCACAGGGGCCGATCGTAGGAGGTGGCGTCTCGGCAGGCGGTGCGGCGGCTTCGGTGCAGAAAAATCACCCAACGGCGGGAACCTGCGAAGCGATTATCGAACGGGAAATCTGTTCGGAGATGGTCCTTCAAAACAGCCGCATCCGTCTGGTGTTGCAGAACAAGGATTATTCAACCGCGACACAGATAGCCAACGCCATCAATGAAGTGTTTCCGCAAACCACACGGGCGTTGGACGCGGGGACGGTTGAACTGATGGTTCCACGGTCCTTTCACTACAAACTGCCGGCATTCATTTCGATGGTCGGCGAGCTGCGAGTTCGCCCTGATATGAAAGCACGAGTCATCATCAATCAGAAGACCGGCACGATTTTGATGGGGCAAAACGTTCGCCTGTCCCGAGTCCTGTTCGCCAGTGAGAACATTGTTATTTCGACGACGGAGAGTCCGATCGTTTCGCAGCCGGCGCCGCTGAGCGATGGTCAAACGGTAGTGCTGCCTCGCACGAACGTTGACGTTTTCGAATCGGGAGGAAGCTACAACGTTTGGCAGGATAGCATCACCGTCGGCGAACTTGCGGACGCGTTGAATTCGTTGGCGGTATCTCCATTGGCGATGATCAACATCTTCACGTCATTGAGAAATCAGGGAGCCTTGCAAGCCGAACTGGTTATTGAATAACAAAGCAAACAGGAAAGGAATTCTGATATGGATGCAGTGAATGCAAATCCGAATTTGATCGGTCTGGGAATCGAAAATCGCATGGCGTCGATGACATCTTCAGAGGTTGATCTGGAACGAAAAGCAGCTCAGGTTCAAAAGTCAGGCGAGGAATTCGAAGGCGTATTTCTTTCGCTGATGTTGAAGGAAATGCGAAACACGCTCGACGGCGGATTCTTTGGCGAGGAGTCGAGTGATACGTATGGCGGAATGTTTGACATGTTTGTTGGACAGGATCTTGCCAAGTCACAGCCGCTCGGAATTTCAAAAATTCTGCTGGAAAGTTATTCGAAGAACGCTCCCGCCGCAGACGCTGCGTCCGGTGATGCTGTATCCGGTGATGCTGCGGCTCCCGAATCAGAAGATAAAGTTGGTGCTGAAGGTATCGAGGTCTAAAAGTTTTGCCCGTTGCGGGCTTGATGCCGAACGTGCTGAAAGAAGTTGAACCGGAATGATTCACGACGACAGGCGTCTGGTTTGATGTTTGAGGTGATTCTCCTGAAGTGGCGACAGTTTTTGCAGATTCACTAATTCACTTCGTGGGTGAACTGTCGAAACTACGAACTTGGAACAATGCCCCAATCAAAACAAACCTTCTCAATTTTGATGCCCACGCATCGTGAATAATCCGGGTTGAAATATGACATCCGAGTCTACAAGAGGCTTTTGCTGAAAATGAATAGCAACCTAAAACCAGATGTGATCCCCGAGGAAGAACTGCGACGGTCACAAGTTGCCGTACTGTTGGAGCGGCATCTGTCATCTGAAGTCCAGCTTTTGAGCCAACTGGAAGAATTGAATCGGACTCTGTCAGATGCATTGTCGGGATCTGGCGCGAGCGGTTTGACTTACGAACAGTCGATTCTGTTGGGAGAAGCGTCCGACGCTTTGATGCAGAGCGCTGAAGAGATTCGGGGGAACCGCAAGAAAATGCTTGCGATGATTGGCGATGGTTTTCCGACGGATCGACCGGCAAGTATTCGACTGTTTATTCAAACGTTGACCGAGCCGACAAGAACGCGGCTTGAGTCGATCCGGTTTCAGCTGCTCGATCGGTTGACGGATGTGCATGCGAGCATGTTGGGCAACCAGGCGGTCATGTTTTACACCTATGACTTCAATCGGAAGATGGTGGAGGGCCTGTTGGGTACCGAAAAAGAAGACGGCAACTATGGTGTCGATGGTCAGTCAGCTGGAATCAAGCCAGGCAACCTAATTCAAAGGGCGTGTTGATATGGCGGGTTTTAACACAGCGTTGTCATCGATTCGAACAGCTCAGTTTGCAATTGATACACTGGCAAACAATATCGCCAACGCAAGTACGCCGGGCTTCAAGCGGCGGAATATTCATCTCGACACCCAGATTCCAAACCAGTCCGGTCTGTTTCAAGTCGGAAATGGGGTGATCGTCGGTGATGTTGAACGCGTCCGAAGTCAAGTGACCGAGGCGTCGTTAACGTTCACTCGATCCGAGACTTTTGGTGCCAATCAGTTGTTGGAGATTGAATCGCAGATCGAATCCATGTTTCAGGCGGGCGAAGGCTCGTTGAGCGAACGTTTGGATAATCTTTTTGGCGAGATCACCAAGCTGACGTCGACGTCCGACAGTGCAACACAACGTGCCACCGTCATGCAGCAGGCGACTCAGTTGACGGACACGTTTCGCGATATCGCGGCACAGCTTGCGAACCTCAAAACGACGGTTCGATACCAGGTCGAATCCGAAGTCAACACGCTTAATGACAAGCTTGATAGCCTGGCTGACATGACGGCTAGAATTTCGATTCTCCAGGCATCAACGTCTCCCAACCGTGAACTTGATCAACGTGACGTTTTGATCAATGAGATCGCAGAAATCATCGATGTTTCCCGGCAGGAGGTAAACAACGAAGGGCTCGACCTGTCATTTGCTGGTACTTCGATTCAGCAGGGAATCACCGCGATCAAGTTCAAAACCAATCTTGATACTCAGGATAAAATTGAGATTCAATTTGAACAGACGGTGACCACTTCTTCGGTAACGTTTAATAGTGGAAGGCTGCCGGCGTTATTGGAGGCTTACAACGAAGTCATCCCCGAATTTGAAGCTCGATTGGACGAACTTGCCAAGGGCGTCATCCAGCAGTTCGATCAGATCCACGCAACGGGCGTTGGAGTCGACGGCTCGTTTGGTTTCCTCAACGGTTCGCGTCCGGTCAAAAATGCGGACGTGCCACTTGAGATTGCCGGACTGGCGTTTCCGATCGAAGCGGGTGACCTATACGTTTCGGTGATCGACGAACAGGGCAATCGAAAAACAAGCTCGATCGCGATCGATCCGGAGACGGACTCGCTGTCCGACGTCGCAGCGGCGCTTTCGGCAATTGATAACTTGCAGGCGACGGTCAATCCGCAAACGAACGTTTTGCAAATAAGAGCTTCACCGGATTTCACGTTTGATTTTACCGGCAATCAGGAAACGGATCCGGACCTTTCAAGCTTTACAGGAACTTCGATTCCGAAGCTGTCCGGGAAGTACGACGGTGGTTTTAACGAGAACTACCGGTTCGTTGTCTCCGGGTCGGGGGACGTTGGTATTTCAGACGATTTGGTGGCAAGCGTTTTTGACCAGGAAGGTATCTTTGTTGCGAGCATTGACATCGGTAACGGCTATGAAGCGGGTTCTGAAGTCGAAGTCGGCAAAGGAATCAAAGTCGCATTCGATCCCGGAACGGTCGTCGACGGAGACGAATTTTCGACGGATCTGGTCGCCGAGTCTGACGGGCCAGGGATTCTGGCTGCTCTTGGAATCAATTCGTTTTTCAAGGGAGACGATGCCGATTCGCTGCAAATCAGTGATGAACTTCAAGACAACATCGCCCGTTTTGCTTCAGGAGTATCTGGAGAAGAGTCAGACCACACGAAACTGTTCGATTTCATTGACCTGCAGGATAGTCGAGTGCTGTCCAACGGTCGGCTTTCAATTCAGGAATCGGTTAACGAGATCCAGACGGATATCGGCTCGCAGGTGAAAGGTCGCCGCGAATTGAGCGTTCGGCTGGAGTCGCTGACAACACGCTATGAACAGGATCGCGACGCGATTTCGGGAGTCGATTTGAATGAAGAGTTGGTCAAGCTTCAGCAGTTTCAGCGTACTTACGAAGCGGCATCCCGAGTCATTCAAACGATTGATTCTTTGTTCGAGGAACTGTTTCGTGCGGTTGGTTAATGGAATCGCTTGCGCGTCGGCAGTCAAAGTCTGTGAATTTATCAGAGGCTTGCAAGAAAACGTGCCAGCGGTAAACCGGCGCGTCAGTTTTGAAGTTGCACATTTGGGATGAACTTTGGCATTTTACACGATAAAAAGCTCGCGAATTTAAAGATGCGAAGCGTTTCAATACAAGCCCGACGCGCGAGCGAGGGATACGGATCTCCTCGGAAATATCCACTCGCTTGCGCGTCGGGCTTGTATTTGTGCAACATCAAAAAAGCGTCAACCAGTGCTGGAAGTTGCAAATAACCTTGATGGGAAACATGGAAAATCGACTTCCTGCTCGTAAAAAAGCGATAAACGATGTCATGCGCGAACTATGTCATGCGCGAACTCCGGTTTTTTGCACCAGGTCCCAGATCACTTCCGTGAATCCTTGCTGGCCTTAATGAGCCGTTTGGGCGCTAGCCGGCGCTAGCCCCGGTTAAGTATCCGCAGAACCAGGGCTATCGCTCAAACGGCTCATCAATTGACAACCTCTTTCTGCAACACTTTATTAATTGAGTCAGAAGAATGTTTTTCCGTTCAACATCATTTGCGATCTCTTCGCGGGCAATTCAGTTTTCCGCGTTGCACAATTCAGCCATTCTGAAATATCAGGAGCAGATTTCTTCGGGACAAAAATTCCAAAGACCTTCGGAAGATCCAATCGCCTTTCGACAGATCACCAATCTGACATCGCGGCTGTCTGAACTGAATGCGGATTCGGTGTCGCTCAATGGTGCCAAAGCTTTGCTCAACACCAGCTTCGTTCAACTGGAAGAGCTTGGCAACGTGACGACGCGAGCCGTTTCAATCGCCCAGCAGGGCGTTCAGGCATTGAGCGATGACGAGCGTCAGACGTTCGCGTTGGAGATTGATGGTTTGCTGAGCCGAGTCCAAAGTCTTGCACAGACAGAATTCGCGGGCGTGTATCTTTATGGAGGAACCCGATCGAATGAGGTCCCGTTTGAATTTGCTGATCCGGCGGTTGAAGGAGGACCTCTTTCAGTGACGTATCGAGGCACCGAGGATAACGGTCGGGCTTTCGTTGGCGAAGCGGTTTCTGTCGATACGATTTACGACGGCACTAGTGTGTTCGGCGGCGGTGAGCGTGGCGAGTCTTTAATTCTTGGTAACCTTCAGGTAAAGAATGGTAGCGGAACGGACACGCTGATCGGTCGAGCAGAATTGAAGATCTTCCACGATGAAACGATCTACGCGCCCGGCTCAGGCATTCAACCCGGATCACGTTCGGCGCTCGAAGACACCGTGATCGGTCAATCTGGAACCAACGTGATCACCATCGTCGACACTTCTGGGGATGGATCTTCAGGAACGATCGCACTCAACAACGGTGAGCCCCAACCTTTTTCGAACAGCGATACAAATCTGAAAGTTGTCAGCAGCACGGGCGAATACGTCTTTGTTGATACCAGCTCCATCACGCCGGGATTCAACGGGTCGATCGACATTGAAGCAACGGGCAGCCTGAGCGTTGACGGTGGTAAATCGAGAACGCCGATCGACTTTTCGGAAAATCAAGTCGTGTCCGATTCAGAAACCGGACGCTTTGTAACGCTCGACACGCGCGACATCACAGAAGCAGGATCGGCTTCGTTGGAGTTTCCCGGGACTTCAGATGTGTTTCAGGTCCTGTACGGTTTGGCTCAGGATCTGCGCAACGAACGTGGGCTTAACGGTCCAGAGTCATCGGCAGCGATCGGTCGTCGGCTTGATGAGCTGGCATTCGTTTCGGATCAGGCGTTCGGGATCCTTGGTGAGCAATCGACTTCCTTGCAAACGTTGGAGTCGCTCGAATTTCGTATCGAAGATCTACAAGTTTCAGTCGAAACGCAGCTGAGCGATATTCAATCGACCGACATTCCGGAGGCCGTTGTGCGACTGGAAAACTCTCAGGCGTTATTGCAATACACTTACGCCGTCACGGCTCAGATTTCGAATCTTGGCCTGTTGGAGTTCTTGCGATAGTGGGAAGCGTGGCAGGGTTTGTGGCTGAAGTTTGGCTTGTGAAGTTGAGCTGTTGCGAGTCGCATTATTTCTTTGCCGGTCCGGATTTGGACAGGATAAACGAAATGTTGGGGCGTTTCGCGTCTGAGAACAACCATGGCTTCACGCCGTATCGAATGCGTTTTCGTTCTTCCGGTTTAAGCCAGAACTTGTTTTCGATCTCCATCTTTACACTGATCGACTGGTACAAGGTTTTGTCGATAGTGACTTTGCCTGGTATCGGCGTCCACACAATGACTTCCAGTTTGTAGTCGTCTTTTCGCAAACGTGGAATCATTTCTGCGGCCAGCTGAATCGCATGGTCGCTTAGCCCCCACGGTTTCTGTTTGAACGATGCAAACGAATCAAAGACAATCTGGTCAACTACGGGCGGGTTGGTTTCCAGTCCGAAATTTTGATCCATTGCTTGCAGGAAACGCTGAAAGTTATCCTGATCGCGATCGCGGATACGGTCTTTTTTATCTGTGTCGTCGGGACCGACTTTGCCTTCGGTTTGGTTCTTTTCCAGGTTTTCCGCCAGCGCGTAAATCGGCGGCTGTTGTGTTGCCTGAATCATGTCTTTGGATCGGTTACCGGATCGCTCTCCGGGAGCGCCGCTTTTCGAAAATGCGGTGACAAATGAGCCAGTTCCGGCATGCATTTTCGCGCCGGTTTGTTCGGTCGCGAGCGAATTCAAAACGATGAAGAAAGCCAGCAGGGCGGTCATCGTATCGCCGAACGATACAAGGTAAGCCTTACTCGGTCCGGCATCTGGAATTTTTATCTTCTTGGCCATGATTATTTCTCGTACCGTTCCATTACAAATCGAACTGAATCGCCACTAACCCCGTCCGCTAACGCAACGCCGACTTGACCGGGTCGAACACGTTCAACGTCGTAGAGATGCACCAGAAAACGCGTTGCTCTATCCAGCAGTTTTTGATTTGAGAACTCGATCGTGCAGTGAACCGGTAGCGATCCCAATTGTCTGGCCAGAATTGCCGCAATCTCTTCACCACGCGGTGTCAGGTTGGCGTTTTCGTTGACCAGCGGAGCAAGCTGAACCTGAAACGAGTTCGACGTCATCACATCGCGTTCCGCTTCTTCGTCAGAGACCGTCTCCAGTCCTCGGCCAACCGATGCTGACGATGGTTCATCCGTCATCGGAGGAATTTCGCTGCCGTGCATCGCAATTCGAGCCGCTCTTGGGCGAACGCGCTGAACCCACGCCTGTTTTTCCAGTTCTTTATTGACGTGGCCCGCGACACCCGTCGCTCCGGCCGCACCGAAAGTACTGATTTGAACTTTGTCGAACTTTTCCGGTTCGGTTGTCGAAAACGTTAATAGCAGAATGAAGAACGTCATCAGCAGCGTGATCACATCACTGTAAGTCATGAACCACGCAGGGATATCCTCAGCCGGTGGTGGCGGTACCTTTTGCTTGGCCATTATCCACCCTCAGCTTCCAGCGACAGACGGCCTTTCGGCGACAGAAACAGCGTCAAACGCTCTTCCATGTTTCGAGGAGTCGCTCCTTCGCCCAGGGAAGCAATACCGGCGATCATCATTTCACGGACAAGCGATTCTTCTTTGCTGCGAGCTTCCAGTTTTCCGGCAAGTGGAATGCAGAAAACGTTCGCAACGAAGGCTCCGTAAAGTGTCGTCAGCAGGGCGACGGCCATACCACCACCAATCTTGCTTGGATCGTCCAGCGACTGGAGCATCTGTACCAGACCGATCAGAGTTCCGATCATCCCGAAGGCGGGCGCGGCAGCACCGATGGCGTCCACGAACTTTTTGCCTTGCGAGTGACGATCCTCGATGCAGCTTAATTCCGTTTCAAGATCGTTGCGGATTTTGTCCACGTCTCCTCCACCGATCAACGCTTCGACGCCACGCTTCATGAACGTGTCGCTGATATCTTCCGTTTTCTGTTCCAGTGCGAGCAATCCGTCTTTTCGTGCGATCTGTGCAAGCTCTTTGAACTCATTGATGATCGAAGCAGGTTGCGGCAGTTTGAAAAGGAAACACTTCATGATGATGCCGAACGATCCCAGCACCACGTTTAGCGGAAAGTTAATCAACGATGCCGCGATGGAACCTCCGAAAACAATCATCATGGAAGGCGGGTCGATGAAAGGCCCCAATCCGCCGCCCATCGCAATTGACGCAAGGATCAGGCCGCAGCCAAGGATCAAGCCAAGTATTGTTGCAATGTCCATTTTAAAGCACTCAGTCTGTTTGAAGATGTGAAAACGTTGTGCTCCTGTTTGCCGACTGCCGTGGCTGTGGGTCTTGGGCGGTTTGGTGCAGTCGGGAGAACACAGAGGAATATTGGTGACGACAACGATGAATCACGAGTTGGCATCCAGATTTGGGCAGCAATAGGGAAGACCCTCCCGTCTACGGCCACGTTGACCCGTGTTTTTCCAGCATTTCGAAGATCGCGAAGGCAGACGCTTGTTAAAGAGCTCGCTTCCGTGATACCGATAAAAACAGCATGATCGGTACATCTTCACAACTGATGCTTCTCGGCAATGCGCTTCGGCATGCGGAACAAAACCATAGCGTGGTTAGCCAGAACATTGCCAACGTCAATACGCCTGGCTATCGAACGAACGAGCTCGCTTTCGAAGAGTTCATGAAACGCGTCGCCAATGGTTCTGCTGAACAGGGCATCATCGAACCGTCTGCTGTTAGAAGAGTCGAAGGACTGATGGAACGTGCAGACGGCAACAACGTTGACATTGACCAGCAGCTTGGTTCCCTGAAAAAGAATTCGCTACTGTTTCAGACTTACTCCCAGCTGTTGGCTGCAAAAATGGCGACGTACCGAAAAGCGATCTCTGGTTGATGAGGCTGCCTCCTTGAGAACAGGAATCTATAACTGAGGGGAAAAGATGAACGGAGTTTTTTCAGCGATGGACATCAGCGCTTCGGGCCTGATGGCGGAGCGTGTTCGGATGGAAACGACGGCGAACAACATCGCCAACGCCAACACCACAATGACGGCCTCCGGTGATCCCTATCGAAAACAGTCGGTCGTTTTTTCAGCAGCAATGGACCAGCAATCCAGCCTGGTGGCATCGGGAGACCTAACCGGCGTTCAAATTGTCGGCGTAGAAACGGACCCGTCAGAATTTCCCGTGGTCTACGATCCCGGACATCCACACGCGGACGCAAACGGAATGTTGCGTCTTTCGAACGTAAAAATTCCAAATGAAATGGTCGATTTGATCACGGCAAGCCGTTCCTACGAAGCCAATTTAAAATCGTTGACGATTTTCAAAGAGATGGTTGAACAGTCGTTACTGTTGTTACAGGGAGGTAGATAGTGAGTGCAATTCCTCCCGTTGGTGGCGTCTCCAAACCGGCTTCCATTCAATCAACCGACATTGGAAACGGTCCGAAAAAAACTGACGGTGCAAATCTGTTCGAAGGCATCCTTGAACAGGCCAACGTCGATCAAAGAAACTCCGACAAAGCGATCAAGGATTTGGTCGAAGGCAAAACAGACAGCGTGCAGCAAGTTGTTATGAGTGTCGCCAAAGCAGAAATGTCGTTTCAAATGTTCATGGAAATTCGAAACAAGCTGATCGAATCGTACAACGAGCTGATGCGAATGCAATTCTAACGCGGTGATCGAATTGTAAATTTGGCTGATGAACAAACGCACACTGGCCAAGACTTTAACCCGGATTATTCACGATGCGTGGGCGTCGAAATTGAGAAGGCTTGTTTCATTGAAGCATTATTTCAAGTTTGTGGTTTCGACAGTTCACCCACGACGTGAATTGGTGAATCTGCAAAAACTGTTGCCACCTCAGGAGAATCGGCTCAAACATCAAACCAGACGCCTGTCGTCGTGAATAATTCCGGTTTAATAACCAGACCTTAAAACTCAACCCATCTATTTCTTCCAAGACCTAATCGTGAACGACTTTAAGACCTACGTTGATTCCTTGCTGGATATCTGGAACGAAGCTGCGCCGGCAGCTCGCGTCGGCATCCTGCTATTGTCAACGCTCTGTTTGGTCGCCCTGGTAGGAGTCGGATATTGGTCATCGCAGCCCAGCTACATCACGCTGATTAGCGAATCAGATCACGACAAAATGGATCGGGTGATCGATGCGCTCGACAAGGCCAATATCAGCTATGAGCTTTCAGGTGCCGGTGGAAATCTGCGAGTCGCCAAATCAGATTTTTCAAAGGCTCGAATGTTGGCTCGTGGTGCCGGCGCGGAAACAGCCGATTCGGGTGATTTTGGAATGGGCAACACTTTCGGCAGTCCAGCTGATCGAAAACGAATCGCCACGATGAAGCAACAGCAACGACTGGCGAAAACGATTCAAAAGATGAACGTAATCGATCAGGCGGACGTGCATCTGAGCCTTCCCGAGCGCGGTCCGTTCGATCGAAAGACTTCCATGCCGACAGCCAGCGTGATGCTGACGTTGACTCCCGGATCCCGGCTGACCGAACAACAGGCTTCTTCCATCGCCTCAATCGTTGCCTTCGCGGTGGAGGACCTTGAACCGGAAGCCGTACAGATCTCGGACAAAGACGGACGAAGTTACACCGTTGCTGAAGAAGGCATGCAGCAAATCAGCAGCCAAATCGAATACGTTTCCGAAAGCGAAAGGAAGCTTGCTCGTAAAGCCGAACGACAATTGGTGAATTTTCTTGGCCAGGGAAACGCAAGTGTTCAGGTCAGCCTTGATTTGACATTCACCAGTGGATCAACGACGACCACAAAATACGACGCTGAAGGGAAAGTGCCTTCCGAAGAAAACCTCAATACGGAAACGACAACGACCGCAAACCCAAATCAGATCGGTGCTGCCGGCGTCGAATCAAATCTGGCGGGGAATAGGGGCACTCGCGGATCCAACGCTTCTGAGAACAAATCGGAAACGATCAAGACCAGCTACCTCGTTCCGAAAACCGAAGAAACCCAATCCAACACGACGCCGATTCGGAATTTTATGTCGGTCAGCGTCATCGTGAACGCGGATGCGGAGTCATTGAAGTCAGCGGATGGAACTCCGATCGCCAACATCGACGAAAGGGTTCGTTCGATCGTTGAAAACGCGGTTGGATTCAAACAGGGAACCGACACGATTTCGGTTGAGCTTTTGCCGTTTCCGAAACTCGATGAATTGGAAGCCGTCGAAGTGCCTTACAACTGGCAACAGTGGACCGAACTGGTACGCAATGCGTCGCTTGCGATTGCAGCCGTGGTTGCGTTTCTGATCGGATTTTTGACGCTGAAAAAAATCAAGCCGGTACCTGGAACATCGGCTCCCATTCAGCTCGGTCAGGAGCGATCGGAAAGCATCCAGCAATTGAGCGAACTGATGCGAGAGAACCCGGAAGCGTTCGGTCAAATGCTGGCCGCGTGGTCGGGAGAAAACGCTTCCTCTGGCGATCAGTCTGAACGAAGGGCAGCGTAACGACGATGCTTCCCAACGCTGAAAAACTTGCGGTGCTGCTGAGCTTCCTTGGAGAGGACGCTGTCGATGCGGCCATGAAGAATGTTGCCGGCGGAACGTCCGGGCAAGTCAGAGCAGCCCTTGATGACTTCAAACGTCAACCTCCTACGAAAGAGGAGGTCGAATTCGTTATCGATGACTTCACAAGCTACTTCCGTCGAGCGATGAAGCAAGTCGAAAGTGCTGAAACGGCGGCCTCAAAATCAACGCCCACCGACGACGAAACGAAGCTTGGCATTCTTGAAATTCCGGAAGAAGAATTCGCGGTTGAGCTGGAACCGGTCAAGAAGTTTCATCAACCGAGCCTGACCGGCGAGGTAGAAGCCGACTTGAATCGTCTGCATCCTTACCGCGTTGCACATGCGATTCGCAATGAGAATCCTGCCACGGTGGCCCTGATTCTTTCGTCATTGGCGACGGAACATGCTGCCAAGACGCTTGAATTTTTGCCGGATGATCTGCGTCCATTGGTATTCCTGCGGCTGGCCCAGCCAACCGAAGTGACTCAGCTGGTAATCGATTGCGTGCTCTCGTCGACCTTGAAAGCGGCTTTGTTGGTCGAAGAAAGGGAACCGGAAGAAGACAACGTCAGTGAAATGATTCAGCTCATGCGATCGGTGCCCAAGGCCGTTCGCGTTCCGATGCTGGCGGAGCTAATTAAAACCGATGAAGTGTTGGGAAATGAAGTGAAGTCGAAGCTGTTCCAGTTTTCTGACATCGACCGCTTGTCAGACAAAGACATTCAACAGGTCCTTGGTCAAGCGACTTCTGATTCGTTGGTTCTTGCGTTGCAAAATACCGACCCCGAACTGGTTGATCGAATCCTTGGCAATATGTCGAAACGAGCCAGAGAATCGCTCGTCGAAGAAATGGAATTCAAGGCCGATGCGACTGAGGACGAAATCACCGAAGGGCGAACTGAATTGGTCAAAGTCATGGTTTCCCTTGAAGACGAAGGGACGATTTCGTTCGAATGACCGTTCAGAAACTAACCGTCCAATTACCACGTTTTTTGTCATCCGTGACCTCCAATCACAAGGTGACTTTCGTCGCTGCGCATGAAGGAGACGGCTTCGGCGAGGAGCCACCCAAGCCGGATGCGATTCTTCAGGTCGTTGAAAGTATCAGCAGTCAATTATTCGACATCAAGAACACGGTGCTGCAACAAAATGCTCAAGTGAAGTCGGTTGCTGCGGCTTACGCCATGGAAATGATTCGAGCCATTTTTCAACAGGACGAACCAACCATCCTGGAACGAATCGAACGCTACATCGAACTGTCACTTGCGGACAATCGCTTTAATACTTCACCCACCGTCTACGTTCATCCGTTGGTGCTGGAACACGTTTCCGAATACTTTACCGGTGTCGAAAATTTCGATGGCCAGTTGGAAGCTGACAAAGATTTGCCGCGAACTGACTGTCGCGTTGAATTTGAAGACAACGGTTTGATCGCGTCTCTGGAACAGCAATTGAACCTGATGGAAACGAAGCTCAATCAAGCCATCGTTGCAGGAGGGGCGGTATGAGCGTCGTGGCAAAAACAATCAGCGTTGATCCGGAAGAACTCATGCTTTCGACGGGACGCCTAAAAAGCGTTCAAGGGTCGATTCGAGCTTCGTTGAAAGCTTCGGTGGGTGAGTTGGTTAGGATTCGATCGGAATCGGGAAAAATGGTGGACGCCGAAGTTATCGGTTTCGATGAGTCGGAAGTTCAAATCATGCCATTCGATCAGAGCGTCGAATTGCAGCGAAATAATTTGGTCATTGCCCAAAACCGTCGGATGCAAGTCCCGGTAGGGCAGGGTATTCTTGGCCGGATCATCGACGCTGTGGGTAGGCCGATCGACGGTCGAGGCCCACTTAATTTTTCAGACAAAGTTGACTTGAAATTCGCAGCGCCAAGCCCTTTGACGCGTCAGGATATCGACAAAACGTTTGTCACTGGTGTTCGGGCAATCGATGGTTTGCTGACGGTTGGACAAGGGCAGCGAGTCGGTCTGTTTGCCGGCAGCGGCGTTGGGAAAAGCACTCTGCTGGGCGATGTCGCGCGGAGTGCCGAATCGGATATCAATGTGGTTGCGTTGATTGGCGAACGGGGCCGCGAAGTTCGTCCGTTTGTTGAACAGGCACTGGGTGCCGAAGGTTTGCGACGCTCCATCCTGATCGTGTCCACGTCGGATCAGTCGCCCTTGGCTCGCGTTCGGGCAAGTGAAACGGCCGTCATGATCGCAAGCTGGTTTCGTGATCAAGGCAACAACGTTTTGCTGATGCTCGACAGTTTGACTCGCCTTTCGACCGCACAGCGAGAGCTGGGGTTGCTGCTTGGAGAACCACCAACGTCTCGCGGTTACACTCCCAGCGTGTTTCAAAAGATGGCGGTTTTGCTGGAGCAGTTGGGGACGTCGGAACGCGGTTCGATTACCGGCCTGTTAACCGTGTTGGTCGACGGCGACGACATGAACGAGCCAATTGCAGATGCCGCCAGATCCATCCTCGACGGCCATATCGTGCTCGATCGAAAACTTGCTCATAAAGGCCATTTTCCAGCGATCGATATCCTTGCCAGTGCCAGTCGATTGTTCAACGAGATCACTTCCAGTGAGCACCAGGTCGCTGCGATGGCGCTTCGCAAGATCGTGGCAACTTATCGAGAAGTCGAAGACCTGATTCAAATCGGTGCCTATCGAAACGGATCAGTGCCCGAAACAGATGCGGCGGTTGCAGCACTGCCAACGGTTAACCAGTTCTTACAACAGCCGGTCGGCCAACCGAGCGATTTTCAGGCGACGACCGAAAGGTTGCAACAGATTGGAGCTGCTTTCGAAACGATGGTTCGCAGTAGTGGGATTAGCGGAAATGTTAATGCGAGCGGAATGAGCGAGGCAGCCCAATGAATCGTGGAAAAATAATCAGGCTATCCCGCATCATGGTGCTGGAAGAAAAAAAGCTTGACCAACTAACGTTGAAACTGAAACAGGTCAATCAGCAGATTGCGGAACTTCAACAGCGAAAGCTACAGATTCGGCAGCAGCAATCTACCGTGATGTCGACGCCCGGGACTTCTGTTTCGATCGTGCAGTTGCTTCAAATGTCAACGTATTCAGGATCCGTTGAATCTCGCGTCCAGCGAATCGATGAACGTGTTCAGGAATTAGCGACTCAGCAAGTTGCTGTGCTGGAAGAAGTGGCCATTCAGCGAACCAAAATCAAGGGTTGGCAAATACTTATCGAGAAACTGCGTCACGAAGATGTCGTTGCGGAAGAGAAAGTCGCAATGATGGCAGCCGATGACAGAGTCTTGCGAGATCTTGCTTCGAATCGGAGAGTGAAATGAAATCAATTGTTGCAGCCGTGATCACCTGTTGCATTTTGTTCGGTGCCTCCTACGCCGCGTCCGTCTATTTTGCGCAGGCGGCTGCTGAACCCGAAGACGCGGCGACGGATCCGGTGGAAGAAACCGCGGACGTGACCAAGACGCTGCCGCCGGATGAAGATCCGAAAAAGACCAACGTTCCCATGCAGGTCTCGAACCGTCCGGACAAATCGGTTTCGCTGGAGGCCGTTTTGCAGATGAGCGATTCGGTTCGAAAAATGGAAGAGAAACTGATCCTTAGGGAGCGAATCGTTGCCAAAGAAGAGCAACGCGTGCAGCTGATGTTCACCGATCTTGAAAACGAAAGAACTCGTCTGCAGGCCCTTGCTGAGAGAGTCACGGCTGAAGTGTCGCAACTTCAGGATATGACTGAGAAAGTCAATGCGACTCTGGCGACTCTTGAATCCCGTCGAGCCGAAGTTTCCAACATGGAAAAGAGCGCTGGTGTGGACGAAGAATCGAAACAGGAAGAACTTGAATCGAAGGTCAACGGCGTTAAAGGTTGGTTCGCCAATTTGGAGGCTCAACAGGCTTCGACCTATCTGAAAGAATTTGCCAACAATGGCAAGCTTGAATTTGCGGCTTCGCTGTTGCAGAAAATGCCGGATCGTCAAAAGTCAAAAATTCTCGGAGCACTCAGCGACCCGTTGTTGGTTGAGCAATTGATTGATGCTTTGAAAGTGAAGCAAAAACCAAAGTAGATAGTCAACGATAATGAACCAGGTTGAGGCTGAGATCGAGACTGGGACGAAGAAAAGACAAAACTGAAATTACGAAGGACGCAAAATGGATTTTGCAGACGTAGTAAAAATTGGGCGCGAGTTCCTTTGGCTGTCGTTGATGCTGATCACGCCGGTGGTGGTCGTCAGCCTCGCGGTTGGCTTGATTGTCAGTATTGGCCAGACGGTGACCAGCATTCAGGAGCAAACGCTCTCGTTCGCGCCACGAATCGTGGCGGTCGTTATTTTGCTGATGTTCATGATGAATTGGTACCTTGAGACACTAAAAAATTACACCGAAGGACTCATGACCGAAATGGTAGGAATGGTCCGATGATCACCGACGTCCAACTGGTGCTCTTTGTCATGGTGCTGGCTCGGGTATCCGCGTTTATCGCGTTCTTTCCCTTGTTTGCCAGAAAGCAATTGCCAAACCTTGTTAAAGTCGGAATCGCCGGCGCCCTTTCGTTTTTCTGGTACGGAACGATGGAAGCTCAGTCAGGTCTGGACGCCAACGCGGTTTTGAATTTTGGAATTCTTTCGGGTGCTTTGCTGGTCTCAAAAGAGATTTTGATTGGATTGGTTTTGAGCGTCGCGATTGGAGCGTTTTTTCTGCCGGCAAAAATTGCCGGTTCTTACGTCGGACAGGAGCTTGGACTTTCGTTGGCATCGATCAATGATCCTTCGTCACAGGATTCGTCCACGTTGCTGTCAAAGATTTTCGAGACGTTTTGCATCCTGCTTTTTTTTGGTTTGAACCTGCATCATTTTTTGATTCTGGTCATTCATCATTCTTTCGAAGCGTTGACGGGCAACACGAACGTATTGCAACTGCCGACTGAGGAATTGGTGACGTTATTGAATCGCTCCAATGACTACGGTTTCATGATCATTGCTCCAGCGGTCATTCTGTTCATGTTGACGACGCTTGGGCTGGCGTTTCTGACAAAAGCGGCTCCTTCGTTGAACCTTTTTTCTGTCGGTATGCCGGTGCGAATTGGTTTGGGGATTTTTGCATTGTTTATTTTTTGCCCCATCGTTTTTGGTGCCGTTCAAACCTACCTGTATCGGGTGCAGGAAGATATCGAGCACATTCTGACCCAGTTATAGAATCGCCTTAAAAGGCAAACCAGACGCCTGTCGTCGCGAATTATTTCGGTTGGTTCTCGCTGAAAGTACTGGAAGGGTAGGGGAGTCAAATGGCGGATCAGGATCGTGATCAAAAAACAGAACAGGCAACGCCGCAAAAGATACGCAAGTCGTTTGAAGACGGTAAGATCGGAGTCAGTGCTGATCTGATCGGTGGCATCATGTTGGCGACCGGAATGGGATACTTCTGGTTTGCCGGAAGCTGGTTTTTTGATTCAATTTTCGACACGATTCGTGCTCGATCGACTTACTTCGAACCGATGATTTCTGATCCTCGAATGATCTCGAAAGTCTTCATTGGTGATCTGTCGCGGATCGCGATTACCAGTCTCGCTTTCATCCTGCCACTGTTTTTCATCGCCTTGGCGAGCGGTGCGTTTCAGACTCGATTTAATATCAGTTTCAAGCCTCTGGAATTGAAGTGGGACAAGCTAAGCATTCCGGCAGGGTTCAAGCGAATTTTTTCGGTGGCCAGTTTGGTTCGCGGAGCCTTGGCGATTGCGAAAGCCATCATCGTTGTGGCCATGATTTACTGGGTCTGCAGTTCCCAGATGGATGAGATCATGATGTCCGGGTTTGAATCATTTCAAAGCCTGATGTTTTTGATGTGTCGCATTCTGTTGTTGGTGGCAATCGCTCTCGCGTCGACCATGGCTTTGTTGGGAATTCTGGATTTGGTTTTTCAGAAGTGGAAACAGATGCAGGATCTGCGGATGAGTATTCAGGACATCCGGGACGAAAACAAAGACAGCGAAGGCGACCCGCATGTTCGAGCTCGAATGAAGCGGATCGCTCAGGAGATCAGCCGCAACCAGATGTTGGTGTCTGTCCCCGATGCAGACGTGATCATCAGAAACCCGACTCACTTCGCCGTCGCCATCAAATACGATCGGGAAACGATGGACGCGCCGGTCGTGCTTGCCAAAGGTGCTGACCGATTGGCGCTTAAGATCATCGAAATCGCGGAAGCCAATGGTGTTGCGGTGGTGGAACGCAAACCCGTCGCACGATTTCTTTACTTCAATGCCGAAGTCGGTTCAATGATCCCGTTTGAACTCTATCAAGCCGTCGCGGAAATTTTGAACTACGTCAATCGTATGAAACGGGCGGCGTGATGCCGCGGTGAATCGGATTTGACCGTTTGCATTCACAACGGTGTGATCGGGTTGTGCGTCGGGGCGGTTTTAAGTGTGCTGGCGGTGCTGACTATTTCAACGTTTGGCTGGGTGAGCGGTTATGACGGATCAACGTTCGGGGTAGCCGCTATGTCGATTGTCCCGTGCGTGTTTGGTGTCGTATACGGATATCACCAGAATGGCCGGAATTGAGACCAATCCAAACAAAAAGCAATCAACAAAGGGGCGACAAGTTGAATCCTTCTCTTTATCGCCGATCCTTTGATTGCCCGATCTTTTGAACGCCACTTTGATTGGCCTTTGTTCGGCCGATTCTCAAAGCGCCTCAAAGTGAAATTGTGGCAACCGTGAGCCGGCCAACGCTTACGCCTCAACCCTATCGCGCCCAAAGAATGTTGCCAGTGTTTCTGGGCGGAATGCCGGTGGCCGCAGCTTTTTTCTGAGCTCGGCGAATCATGTAATTGCGATGTATGTTCGCTCCGTAGCCGGTTACAGGGACCGGGGTTCGTGCGCTGCTTCGCGAGTAGTTGTAGCTGCGAGTCACGGGAGCGTAGCTGTAATGCATGCTGTTGTAAGTTACGGCCGGCTGGGATCGAAAAATGCGACCGAACAATCGTTGGGCGTTTGCATCAGAAGACGTGCAACCCAAAATGACGATTCCGGCGAAAAGCAAAGCAATCTGTTTCATCAGACTTCTCCAGTAGAGTTCAAAATTTTCAGGCGTTTGCCTATCGAGAAACAGCCGTTAGGCGAAGCTTCAGATTAACAGTTCGATCAAGTTTGCCAAAGATTGTGTAACCCAGCGTACGAGGCATACCGTTTGAACCCGGATTATTCACGATGCGTGGGCGTCGACCCGGAGAAAGCTTGTTTCATTGGGGTATTGCTCCAAGTTTGTGGTATCGACAGTTCACCCACGACGTGAAATTGACGAATTTGCACAACTTGCCTCCGCGTCCGCAGAATCGCTTCAAAGGACAAACCAGACGCCTGTCGTCGTGAATAATTCCGTTTGAAAATTGGAAGTGTGGGTTGCGATACTTCGACGTATCGACCCCCATGAACGCAAAGATGATGTCGTTACAACTCACCAAAGGTTAAATCGAGTTGTTCCAATAAAACTTCCGCGTCTTGATTCGTGAATGGCATCGGCGGGCGGATTTTCAAAACATTGTGAAGCGGCCCGTCGGTGCCGATCAAAATCCCTCGCTCTCTCATGCGGTTGGCGACATAACGGGTCTCAAGTGCAGCAGGCTCCAACGTGTCGTGGTCGCGAACCAGCTCCACACCCAGAAATAAACCGCTGCCACGAACGTCGCCAATGATTGAATGCCGTGCTTGCATATCTCGCAAACCGGCAAGCAAAAGCTCGCCAACATCGTCTGCGTGCTGCTGAAGCGATTCTTCCTTGACGATGTCCAGTACCGTTTTGCCGACCACCGAAGACACAGTATTGCCGCCAAAGGTACTAAAGAACTCCATGCCGTTATCGAAAATATCAGCGATTTCGCGAGTCGTTACCAAAGCCGCGATCGGATGCCCGTTGCCAATTGGCTTGCCCAGCACCACGATGTCGGGCGTGACATTTTGTTGTTCGAATCCGTAAAACCATTTCCCCAACCGGCCGTATCCGGTCTGGACATCGTCAGCAATGCACACGCCTCCGGCTTCGCGAACCAGCCGATAAACTTCAGCAAGATAACCTTCAGGAAACATGATCTGCCCACCCACACTTGGCCATGATTCAGCAATGAAGACACTCAACTGGCGTCCGTCGCTTTGCAGTCGTGCAATGATTTCGCCAACTGCCGCAGCGTATTGTTTGCCGGCCGTTTTGGGGTCCTTAAACGTACCGCGATAGACATCAGCCACCGGTGCGGTGTGAACCCAGTCCGGAGCACCACTGCCACCGGGACCCGCGTGCTTGTAAGGACTGATGTCGATTAGCGAAGTGCTGTGACCGTGGTAAGCTCCTTCAAGCACGACTAAATCTTTGCCGCCGCTTTTCGCGCGAGCCAATCGCAAGGCAAGCTCGTTGGCTTCACTTGCCGAATTCAAAAAGTAGCAAACCTCCAGCCCGTCCGGCATCGTCGCGGCCAACGCCTCGGCATACTCAACGACCGTATCGGAAAGGTAACGCGTGTTGGTATTCAGTTTGCGAGCTTGCGCATGTAAGGCATCGACGACGCGCGGGTGGCAGTGTCCCACGTGAGGCACATTATTGTATCCGTCGATATACTTGCGGCCATTTTCGTCATACAGATACTGCATCCAGCCGCGAACGGTCTTGACCGGCCGGTGATAGCCGATGCTCAGGTTGCCGCCCATGCGAGCTTTTCGTTTCTGAGCCGTCGTTGTTTTCGGCGAAGCGGATGGCGGAAACTGGTCGTCCGGGATTCGCAGCACGAGATTCGGATCAGGACAGAATTCCTGCCACGTTTCGATTCGGCTTGCACGGCATACTCCCGGAAAGTCGCTGCCCAGGTCCAGCAAGTCCGTGATTAGCTGAAAGTGCAAGTGCGAAGGCCAGCCGACATTTTCGTGCGGTTCGCCGAGGGTTGCGAAAGCTTCCCCGGCTTCGATTCTTTGGCCTTGCTTGAGCGATTCCAATGAAGTCCGCGACAAATGTCCGTACAGCGTAAAGAATTCGTCGCCGTCATCGGTCTCGTGCTTGAGAATGATTAAAGGTCCATAATCAAGCGGAGCGTGATTGTCGTTAAACAGTAGGACTTCGCCTTTGAGTGGCGCTTTGACGGCCGTTCCAGCAGCAGCGAACAAATCCATCCCAAGGTGAATCGTACGCCGCTCGCATTCAAAACTTTCCGCCGCAAACAGATCGGAATCGTAAAGCAATCGGGGTTCCAGGTAACGCCCGACGCCGATCTTCGCCGCAGCATCGGCCAGCAGGTCGTTGATGACTCGCGAAAGATGCGGCTGAGTTACCGATTCGCGCCCAACAAGGTGCGGGCTCTCGACCCCCAAGTCCAGCACCAACAAATCGGCTTTCGCGGATGTAGCGGCTTGATTCGTTTCGCCAATCGGAAAAACGAAACTCCTTTGTTCATCCGCCAACCACGAAACGATGCGGCGAGTTCGCTCATTTCCTTCGAACCCACATCGCTTTCGGATCGTAGCAGCCGCAAACTCGAATGGAATCTCCAAAAGATGCGGCAGCGTGTTGGCGATTGGATTCTGGCTGACTGACAAATAAAGGTTGTCCGGTTGCTGACGCTGTTGTTCCGCAGCAATGGCAACACTGGTGCACAATCGCAGGCATACCAGCCCAAACAACGCAGTGGCTTCGTCGTTGCTCAGTTGTCGCTGACTTTGGTAACCGTCGACAATTTGAAGCATCGCAGCAAACGGGTCAGCGTGTTCCAAAATTGCGTAAGCAATCGCGATCGCCAGTTCATTGACCGTTTGACTCCACACCGCGTCTCCAAAATCAATCACGCCTGCGATGCGATTGGGCACCACCGAATTGCCGATCGAATTCACGATTACGTTTCCATCATTGGCGTCGTTGTGAATCGCGCTTTGAGGCAATCGCTCTACGACAGGGTGCGTGTGTTTTTTGAATCGATCAAGCAGCCGTTTAACCTGTTGCTGTTTCAACGGGTCGTCGATCTGATCAAACCTTGATTCAATGACAGAAACACCTTTGGCCAGATCCCAGTGAAAGTCGCGGTGCAATGCCGCGTGGTCAAAGCCAGCAAGTGCCTGCGTCATGCCTGCGACGGTGGCACCAAGGTCAAACAGGAGTTCATCGCCAACATGGTTCAGGTGCGACATCGGCGTTCCTTCAACGAATGTCACAAGTCGCACCAGATGAGTGGACTGCTCTGTCGTCGCTTGGTCAGTCATCGTCGCTTGCTCGATGGGTTCACCTTGCGATGACGCGATGACTTCGACCGACTCCGAAGCCGTTGCATCACTTGCGGCGATGCGAGCCATCATTTCATTTTGAGCGACAAGGTTTTGGCGAGATTCGCTCGCGTTTGAAATCTTCAGGACGAATCGACCGCGATCCGATTCAATCAAGAAGTTCTGATCGCGATCACTATCAAGCTTCTTCGCACGACAGGTTGCCTCGATTCCATAGAGCCGCTGCACAAGCTCGTTCGCGGCGGCGGCATCGAATTGGGGTGCCTTTTTGAGCAAGTTCATGTCGTTGCTTTCGCAATGAGTTACATTTTTTGTTTCAGTTTCGAACGTCAGGAACGATTGAACCCGATCGCCGTGGTGCAAACGTCAATCACAGATGACCGAAAGCGTTCACAAAGCTCCTGATGAAACAGAACCGGGTAGGAATCGAAGCGCCGAACTGTGTGCGTTTTGAACCCGGATTATTCACGATGCGTGGGCGTCGAAATGGAGAAGGCTTGTTTCGTTGATGTATTGTTCCGGGTTTGTGGTTTCGACAGTTCACCCAAGATGTGAATTTACGAATTTGCAATACTTGCCTCCGCGTCCGGAGAATCGCTTCAAAGGGAAAGCCAGACGCCTGTCGTCGTGAATAATTCCGGTTGAAGTAACCCGCCGGCACCGAATGGCCGTGAAAGACAAACCTGACGATTCGGTTTTTTGTGCATTCTTTCTGCATCTCCAGTTTCAAGTCTGCGAAGTAGTCAGTGTCATCGAGCGATATCTGTTTCGATTGCGGCATTGCCCCGGTCTGCTGCTGGACCGCTGCGATTGTTGGCGTCGTCTGGCAGATTCGACACATGCATGGCTGAAGGAACGCGGTAATCAGAGAAGCCAAAAGACATGCAGATAGAGTTCCAAACATCGGTTGCCTTGCAAAATGTGCAATTGACGGAACGTTGAGTTTTCCTCGAAAAAATGACTGAATTAACCGAACTGGATTCCCTGAGCCAATGGCAAATCGTCCGACCAGTTGATCGTATTTGTCTGCCGCCGCATGTAGAGCTTCCACGAATCGGATCCCGACTCGCGTCCGCCACCAGTGTCTTTTTCTCCTCCGAACGCTCCGCCGATTTCCGCACCGCTGGTTCCAATGTTGACATTTGCGATGCCACAATCCGAACCAGTGGCCGAGAGGAACTTTTCAGCAGTCTGCAAACTGGTCGTAAAAATAGCGCTCGACAACCCCTGCGGAACCGCGTTCTGCAAACCGATCGCCTCATTGAGCGATTCGAACTCCATAATGTAAAGGATCGGCGCGAACGTCTCGTGATGGACTTGTTGCGTTTGGGATGGCATGCGAATGATGGTTGGTTCAACAAAATTGCCAGACCGATCCGAAAGTACTTTTCCGCCTCGAATCACTTCACCGCCTTGCGCGACGGCAGCCTCGATCGCATCGGTGTATGCAGCGACCGATTGTTGAGCGATGAGCGGTCCCATTAAGGTTGAAGCGTCCAAAGGATCGCCAATGGTGACCTGTTCGTAAGCCGCAACCAGCGAATCGGTTAGCTTCGCAGCGACCGATTTGTGAACGAAAACTCGTCGAGTGGATGTGCATCGCTGCCCTGCGGTTCCAACTGCTCCAAAAAGAATGCCGCGGACTGCCAAATCCATGTTGGCATCCGATTCGACAATGATGGCATTGTTACCGCCCAGTTCCAGCAGCGTCTTTCCCATGCGGGCACCGACTTTTGCTGCAACGTCCTTTCCAATTTCGCACGAGCCTGTAAAGCTGATCAGCGGCAATCGTCGATCCGCAACCATTCGCGGCGCAATGGACGTGTTGTTACCGATCGCCAGATTGAAGACGCCCGCGACATTGTGATCTGCCATGACTTCGTTGCAAATGTGCTGCACAGCGACGGCAGTTAGCGGCGTTTGCGGTGAAGGCTTCCAAGTCATGGTGTCACCACAAACCGCTGCGAGTGCTGCATTCCATGACCAGACGGCGACCGGAAAGTTGAAAGCACTGATGATGCCGATCGGACCCAGTGGATGCCATTGCTCGTACATCCGATGACCGGGGCGTTCGGAGTGCATCGTGTTGCCGCACAGTTGCCGCGAAAGTCCGACAGCGAAATCGCAGATGTCGATCATCTCCTGAACTTCGCCGATCCCCTCGGCTTTGATCTTGCCCATCTCCAGCGTCACCAGCTCGCCCAACGGTTCACGCAAGTCACGAAGACGATTTCCAAGGTCGCGAACCACTTGACCTCGCAGCGGCGCCGGCATCGTTCGCCACGTTTCGAAAGCAGTCACCGACCGGTCAATGATCGCGTCGTAGTTCGCTTCGTTGACCAGTTCGACTTCGGCGATGGGCTCGCCTGTGGCGGGCGAGTAAGAAGTCAGCGTTTCACCGCCCCCGACCCAGTTGTCCGCTGCCGTGCAACCGCCGAGGTTTTGGGTTTCGATGTTCAGTTTGCTAAGTAGAGATTTCATTCGAGATAACTTTCAGGTGATAGATTTTTGGCTTTTCCCCGGATTATTCACGATGCGTGGGCGTCGATCTGGAGAAAGCTTGTTTCATCGAGGTATTGTTCCAGGTTTGTGGTTTCGACAGGTCGCCCACGACGTGAAATTGACGAATTTGCAAAACTTGCCTCCGCGTCCAGAGAATCGATTCAAAGGGCAAACCAGACGCCTGTCGTCGTGAATAATTCCGGTTTTCTTTTCACTGGCGATGGAAGTCGCAAATAACGGAAGGTTGAATTTCTGACTAAACTTCAAGTCCATCCATTGCGTCAGCAATTGAAGCGAGAATTTTCGTTACAGTTTTTTGTTGATTTGAGCTCATACTGCTAGCGAACGCGTCGCGGAGTGCTTGCGAGTCACGCCACAGTTTTCGAAATGTCTGTTTTCCGGTCGAGGTAATTCGTACCAGTTTCGCTCGACCGTCTGACGGGTGCGGCTCCCGCTCAACCAGCCCATTGCGATGCATTGTTTTTAGCATGGTTCCAATCGTGACCGGATCGTATCCGCTTTCATCAGACAAAAACTGCTGAGTTGAACCTTCGGTTTGCTCGAACAGAATCCCCAGAACAACGAATTGGTCTCCGTTGCAGTCACTTTGCTGACAGACAGTGTTGCATTTTCGACGCAATGAAAAATAAGCTGTCCTTAATAACAGCATCAACTGGTACGCATCGTCGTTCGTTGGTGCGATGCTCGCGGATGTTTTCGATTTCGTGCTTGGCTGACCCATATTTGACTCGGGCAAAATTTAAGCATACGCAATTTGTAGTGCGTATACGAATTAACTAGTGAGTATACGTGATGAATGCTGATTTGCAACGCCAAATTTCGGACATTGGACGTCGGGCGATATTGCTGGCGATCGTTTGTCGCCGCATTGACCAACACCGCCCCGGATAGGACTATACCAGCATCTACACGTGCGGAAAAATCTGGCAACTATTTCCAAAATCCGCTACGATTGGTCGGGGCCAGATCGCGTCGAGCGACAAAATTCAACACTGGATCTACTCGTGTGCCCAAGCAAAAGAGCAAAAGCGGATCGCTTCTATCGTTAACCCGGATTATTCACGATGCGTGGGCGTCGATCTTGAGAAAGCTTTTTTCATTGGGATATTGCTCCAAGTTTGTGGTTTCGACAGGTCACCCACGACGTGAAATTAACGAATTTGTAAAACTTGCCGCCGCGTCTGGAGAATCGCTAGAAGGACAAATCAGACGCCTGTCGTCGTGAACAATTCCGGATTAAAGAAGAGGCCACGGCAGAACGTGTCCTCTATTTTCCAGACTCACTATCGGATGATGTTGGCCAATTCTTCCAGAACTTCATCGGCGACCGTGATGGTTCTGGCGTTGGCAGAGAATCCACGCTGGGCCACGATCAGCCGAGTGAACTCTTCCGCGATGTCGACGTTGGATGCTTCCAGTTGACCGCCGGCAACCGAACCACGCCCCCCTGAAAGTCCCGATCCGATTTGAGCCTCGCCGCTGTTGTTGGTTTCGGTGTAGTAGTTGGATCCGATTGCCTCCAGGGCACCCCGGTTTGCGAATCTCGCGATCGCCAACTGAGCGATAGGAATTGAAGTGCCCGTCGAAGAAAGCCCGGTCAGAATTCCAGTTTGGTCAACCGCCACCGAAATGAGTGACCCTACCGGTTTCCCGTCGTTTGTTTGGGCCAGCGTGAATTGAGACGCGATGTGCGTCAGGTTTTCGAAGTTCAGGTCAACGACCTGAGTTTCTTCGATCGTGTCAAACTTGAATTCCAGTGATGTGTCGCCTTCGCCATCAGTACCCGCAAGCGCGAACGTGCCGTTCTCGTTGAAGTTAATGTTGTCCACGAATCCGTCCAGTAGCTCGCCTCCACCGTCGCCAAACGAAGCGTTCAATTGCCACGAGTTGGTTGCCGTTTTATTGAAGGTCAGAGTGACCCGGTGCACGGTTCCGCGTTTGTCATAAAGTTCGAACGAAAGATCGAAAGAGGCTCCATCGTCACCATCGGTCGTCACGATCATCGTATTGCGATTGAATTCGGTCTCGCCCACGTTGCCAGCGGCGTCGGCGATGGAAACGCTCAGGAATGCGGATCCCGGTTCGTCAGCGGTTACTTGTAAAACACCTCCCGACGAGATGGACGCGGTCGCACCAACGATATTCCCGTTGATGGCATCGACGATGTCCTGCATGGTGGCGTTTTCTCCGGAAATCGACGTCGAAAATGGAGTTCCGTCTGCGTTGGTGCCGGTAATTTCAATCAGGTCGCCAGCCACATAGTCGGCATTGTTCGTCGAAAGATTATTCAACAATGTGGTTCCAGTCGCAGGCCCTGTCGCCGTTTCAAACGCTCGGCTGGAGGACAAAATTTCAGTGGTAGGCGGATTCGTGTTCGACGGAAGGCTGCCCGAAAGATCAACTCGACTGGTTGGCGATGCAGGAATCGTCGCGCCCAGCGGAATCCGAATTCGATTGTCACCCTGAACCTGGAATCCAAAATTGTCATCGGATTTTTCACCCAGAGCTCCGGTTCGACGCACCAAAAAACCGGTCGATGGGTCAGTCAGGTTTCCGACGGAGTCCAAAGAGAACGATCCGGCACGTGTGAAAACGGGCTCGTTGGTTGGACCTGACAAAGCAAAGAAGCCATCGCCCTGGATTGCGTAGTCAAGCGATTCGCCAGTCGCGTTCAAAGCACCCTGCGTGAATCGACGGTTGACCTTTCCAACTCCAACGCCGGTACCGACCTGAACCGGGTTCTGACCACCCTGCGTGACGCTCGGCCCCGAAGCAGCCGACAGGGTGTTGTATACGAGATCTTCGAACTGGGTGCGTTGCGACTTAAAGCCAGTCGTATTCATGTTCGCCAGATTGTTGGCGACGACGTCGAGACTTTGCTGGTGAGCACGGAGTCCGGAAACGCCAGAGAATAGAGATCGAGACATGGTTGTTCTTCTGGAAAATAAAGCGTGTAAGTAAACTTGCGCCGAAACGAAAAGCTGTTTCAGCAAAAGGTGTCTTGGTCAGATTGAACTGAAATGATTCACGACAACGGGCGCCCTGTTGGATTTGTGAAGGTTTCACTTGCATGATCAATCGACCAAAAAGTTGGACGACTTCACTGTGAAAGCGACCCTTCAAATCCGTGAACTGGCGATGCACACTCTGCAAAATGGTTGTCTGCTCGACGCCAAGCCTCGTGAATGATTCGGATGTAGATCAGGCCGGATTTTTGACGCTGAGAATGTCGGCGATTGCCACCGATTCGCCCGCAATCAATAGTCGTGTCTGGCCGCCGGTGGAAAAGACCTCGTCAACGCTGCCCGTTTTCAGTTCACCGGTGATGGAGTTTTGAAAAGAGACTTCTTTGCCGACAAGGTTCGTTCCCTGAGACATTTCCTGCATCTTGAGCATGTCAGCAAATGACGCATTGAGTTGCTCAAGTCCTTCCAGCTGTGAAAATTGGGTCAGGTCATTGATCATTCCTTGCTGATCGACCGGATCGACTGGATCCTGATTTTGAAGCTGAGTCGTCAACAGTTGCAAGTAGTCGACTGTTGCGACCTGCGATGTAATTCCTGCTACGGATTCCATGGTTTTCTCCTGCTGTGCGTTGTGATTGATTGGACCTTAAGAAATTTTTTACTAGGCGACGAAATCGACGCCGGTTGATCGAATGGATGTGAGCGTGGGGGCTGCCCTTGAACCGGAATCTTCTGACATGGCGTCAAATGATCTGGAATCTTTTGGGATCTCCTCATCGTTGTTTGGGTTTTGGGGGTCACCATGCGAGATGTCCAGAGAAGCCTCCCCAAAGCCAAGTTCATTGAGTGCTTGGACCAGGTGCTGGCGGTCCTGCATCAGCAGTTCCGAGGATGCGATTTCGGTGGCGACGATTTTTGCGGTCAGCTGATCGCCCGTTTGATCAATGCGAATTTGCAAACGACCCAGTTCCGCCGGATGCAAGTCGACTTGAATCGTGTGTGTCGAATCGTTTTCGATCGATGCCGCGTTTGCCAGAATCGCGACTTTCAACTGCGATGTTGGTTCGGAAACAGGTTGAAGCGAAATCGGCGCTTCGATTTCTGTAGCCCGTTGAGCCGCCTGAGTCAGCGTTGTGGTGAACGCTTGCGGCTGCTGAAAGTTTGAAGTTGAAGTTTCAGTTGAGGTTTGCGAAACAATCGATGATTCTGATCCCTGATTTTGCGATTGCGATTGATTGCCGTGAGAATTTTCTGAACCAGTGGGAAGTCCTTGCGCCGCATCGGTCGCGTCAGCGTTAGCGTTTGTCGAAGATGTCTCCTCCAGCCGTTCCGCATTCGCGATTTCTCGCTCATTGGCTGATGCTGCCGCGTTGTTTGCGGATAGCGTCTCAGCAGATTTCTGATCCGACGATTGGGGCGTGTTACCGTTGAAGTTTCCTTCTGAAGAATTTGCTTCGATCAAAGCCGCATCGGAATCGTGCTGAGCATTTGTTGGTTCGTTGTCGATTTGAATCTGATCTTGAGCTTCAATTGCACCATCAATGGACGATTCAATGATTGAAACGATTGGTTCAGCGGCGCCCGGATCCGCAGCAGTTGCGATTGAACCGGTCGTCGAGGTGATTGCCTGAGCCGAAACGATGTCCGATGTTTGGCCAGCATCAACGCCCGAGATGGCAAGGTTTTGGTTTGACTGATCAGCGACAGTTTGCTCACCAGGTACAATGGTATGTGCCGCAATCAAGTCACCGAGCAATGTAAGAAAGCCATTGGTTTCCGCTTCGACGATTGGCGTGACGTCGGTTTTTTCGTCGTCCGAAACGGGTGGTTCAACGGGCTTGGTGGGTTCTACTGCCGAGGCTCCCGAGGGGTTTGTCGAACCATCCAATGGATCGACCTCGGTTTCTCGTTCCTGAAAATCAGGCTTGTCGAGATGTTTTTCGAACGCGTTGGTTCCGCTTTTTTTCGGTTGCTTTGGAGGCGATGAAAAGTCGGTCTTTGAGTCGGCCGCCAATGTTTTGGTGAGATCTGGGAAAGCGTTCACTGGATGCTCCGGAAAAATTCGTTACCGGAGCGGGAAGCAATCCCAATGCCAAATACGCTGTTGAGCTCGTTTTTGTCTTAGTGTTTAGAGCTGGGTAAATTTTGACGGCGGGCAATCTGAAAGTTTGCTTTAATCGCTAAAGTTTGCCGCGTCACGAATTGAAACAGGAAGAATTTGTTGCTTCGACCTAGCAAGTATTGCTGCACCGATGAGTCGATGTGCCGCGAGCAGGCTGCTAAAGCAAAGGCCGCTAAACTCAGGCGGCCAAACAGACGCCGCTAAACTCAGGCGGCCAAGCAGACGCCGCTAAACTCAGGCGGCCAAACAGACGCCGCTAAACTTAGGCAGCCTTTTCCTGTCGATCGATTCCGATCCGATTATCGGGTTCGCTGAACTCGGTTTCTCGATAGAGCTTAAGTTTATTGGTCAAAGTTCGCGTTGAGATTCCGAGCTTTTCCGCCACGATGCGGTTGTTGCCGAAACGTTGGATCGCGGCAAGGATAATCTGCTTTTCGATGTCCGCCAGCTTGGTTTGCAGCCATTGTTCGGGAAACGAGTTCGCGGCGATCGTTTCTGTTTCGTCCACAAGTTCGCCCAGAGAACCCACGTCGATCAAGGGACGTTCGCTCATAATGCAGGCTCGATGAACCGCGTTGCGGAGTTCCCGAACGTTGCCGGGCCAATCGTAGTCCGTTAGTTTTCGCATCGCAGCATTGGTAAATCCCTGAATCGAAATTTCGTTTTCGAATGAAAACTGGTTTACGAAATGGGTTGCCAGCAACGGAATGTCGACCGTTCGGCTTTTGAGCGAAGGGATGTTAAGTTGAATGACGTTGAGTCGATGATACAGATCCAGCCGAAAAGTGCCCTTGGAAACTTCTTCTTTCAGATCCCGGTTGGATGTCGCCACAATTCTGACGTCGGTCCTGATTGATTCGCTGCAGCCGACTCTCTGGATTTCACCTGCTTCAAGGACTCGCAGCAATTTGGCTTGGGTTACTAAAGGGATTTCGGTAATTTCGTCCAGCAGCAAGGTGCCGCCTCGAGCCAATTCGAACCTTCCGACACGATCTTCAACTGCGTCGGTGAAAGCTCCTTTGCGATGTCCGAAAAGTTCGCTTTCGATCAGGTTGGTTGGCAACGAAGCGCAGTTAACTGACACGAATGCGTTTTCTGATCGGCGACTGGCATCGTGAATCAGCTGGGCAAAAAGTTCTTTACCGGTTCCACTTTCGCCCGTCAGCATGACAGAGGCCGAAGATCGGGCCACTCGACTGGCGGTCCCGATGAGCGCACGCATGTCGGCGGATTGGGTCACGATTCGGGAAACGCTGCTCTTAAGCGGCAGAACGTTGGTGCTCGTTTGCCCGGTTAAGTTGTCTGGCGATTCAGGCATATTTTTTGAGTTGGATCTTTCAGAGAGCAGATAGGCTTGATGGCGTGGTGGAGAAATTCACACTAGCGTTTGCGACCGTAGGCAGATTGCATCCGCATGGCTCGTACGCTTTCGCCGATCTTCGGAGCAAGTTTTGCTCTGGATTCCTTGGCCGAGTTTTCCAGTTCGCCAATTTTGGGTAGCAGGAAACTGACGATTTCCACTGTCTGATCGATGACGGGTTTGAGTTCCGCTGGCGTCGACCGGCCAGCGGTTTCCATTTGTTCACGGATTGGACGCAGTTTTGCTTCGGTTGCCTTGACTGGATCAAGTAACGAATTGACTTGCGAAAGCAATTCAACGCTGGGTGCCGCGAGGCTGCCGGACTCAATCTTTCGCATCGCGTCGTTCACGGTTTGGTAATGCTGGTGCAGCTCGATGACGAGGCTCGCAAACTGTTGATCGAGACTACTGGTTGTCATAGCGATTGATCCTTTCTCGAACAGCTTCGATATCACGTTGAAGCTGTTCAAAGTTGATGTTCGTGTTCGTCATTTCTTCGTTGTGCTTGAGCCACCACTGAGAAGCCTGGACCAGGTTGGCGGAGTCTTTCTCTTCCGAGAGGTCGCGATAAACACGAGTCGCTTTTGTGACCTCGCCCAACCGTCGTTTGCAATTGGCGATCATGAATCGAAGCCAGGCAGCATCAAAGGCGGTCAAGCTATTAACGTCGACGGCTTCATAAGCATCCAACGCTGTTGAAATTCTTCCCGTTTGAAACAGGCTGTTCGCCATCTCAAACGTGTCAACAGGTTCAGGAAGAATTCGGTCAGCATTCTGATTCGTCAGTGGATTTGATAAAGGATTTTCGGCAGGTTTGTTCGCCATGTTCATAGGTTCGGGCATCGGGTTCAGGTTTGGTGCGCCGATTTGTGATTCCATTTTCGTCGGTTGGGGAATCGGTCTGGCTTCGACGATCAGTTTTGGATTTTGTTCCGGTTGAGCCGTTCCCATGATTTGGTTGGCGGCCTGCGTTTTCATTTGGTCCGTCATCGATTTGTCGCGTTTGATTCGGTTTAACAGATCGATTCGATAGAAGATATCTGATGGATCGAACTCATCATTCTTTTGTGGCGCGGCAGGAAGGTCGGGTTGCGGTGCTTCGACACCACCCCAGTCCAATGACAGATTCGGGAGCTCGGGAGCTGATTTAATGCCAGCGTTTTTGTTGACCGTGTCGTCGACGGCGGTTTCTGCTTTCGAGCGTTTGATTTCCTGTTCCAATAAATCGATTGATTGCTTGACGTTTTCAAAATTGTCCGTTGGAAGCGACTGCTGAGCTCGTACAGGACAGTCTTGCGATGTGAACAGGATCAGTAACGCAAGAATGAATTTGCGTGTTGTGGTCATTGAGTTTCTGCCTTTCCGAACGTTCCGTCGTCTTTGGGAATCATGCCAGAGAAGCAAACGGCAGCGGTACGATGGCGTCCCAGTTGACGATAGGCTTGACCCATGAGCGAGAGGGTTTGCGATTTTTGATCTTCGTTCAGTTGCAACTTCCATAGCTCCTGGCAATGTGAGAGGCAATTCTTTGCCCATTTTTCTTTCGATTCAGGCGTGTCGCCCAACTGCATGGAAATGATCGCGCATTTGAGCTGTGCCTTGATTCCAAGTCGATCGATTTCGTCACCGAATGCGGTGGAGTTTTCGCGAAAGATGACGGCAAACGCATCCAGTGCCTCTTCCAGCTCTCCGGCTCCGTATCGCAGAGTCGCAAGGTCATACGCGGCTTGACGTTTCCAGTATGGATGAACCGCGTTGGTCATCGCGTAGTTGGCCAGATCCATCGCTTTGCTGGTAAATCCAACGGCGAAGAAAGCACGAGCAACCAAAAGAGCGTCGATGAAATTGTCGACATCTTTAGGTTCGATCGAAGACAACGCGACGATCAGCTGCATACGTTCGGTCCGCATTCCATTTTTTTCAGGGCGTCCCAGAAGTCGAGCGTAAGCACCGTAAACTGATGCCAGATGTTGGGCGGTGGGCGACTGAATGTAGGCTTCGTTGTCAAACAGGATTCGATTCGAAGCGAGCGATTCGTTCCGAAGCAAGTAAGCGGTGGCCATCGTCATGGCCGTTTTCTCCCGCATTAGATCGGTCGTTGAAAGCGTAAGGCCACGCGAAGCCGCATAGATGGCTCCTTCGGTGTCGCCGTTTTCCAGATGCATTCTTGCTATCTGTGCGTAGCTTTTCGCCTGAACCGCGTGGTCCAGTGACTGGTCGACTGACAGATAGAGCCGGGAAATGGCTGATTCTGTTCTACCGTTTAGCGTATCGACCGTCGCCATGTTGTAATTGAGTTTGGCCGCCAGTTCGCCGTTGACGCCGGCCGCATTTAATTCTTCGTACCGTGTGATGCCGGTCGACGCATCACCACTGATCAAAGCGAGGTTTCCCTCATGCAACAACGAAGTGACGCGGCGGAGTGAATCTGGTAGCTCGACTCGAATTCGTCGCAGGCTTCGTTGTGCCCGCTCAAGAAAGAACTGTTCGCTCGCTTTTTCGGATTCGCTGTTATGTTGCAACCGGATCTTTGTTCCGTCCTGAGTCCAGATAAGTCCCAGTGGACTGGTGATCGTGTCCAGCACAACCGACAAAGGAAGCTCTTGCAAATTCAGTTTCGCGACTCGGCTGACTGCGGAAGCCTGTGCCGCAAAAGAGAAATCGAATGAGAGTTCGGTTTTGTCAGAGATCTCCTGAAACAGTTCCCTGACCGACATGGCTGGCCCTTTGATGTTGATGGTGATCAACCCGGCATCATCCGCAGGTCGCTGCAGTACTTCAATCGAAAGAGAAGTCGCTGTTTCGGGACGATTCGCGGCGGTTGGATTGGCGGGCATCAAATCCAGCATCGATTCATGTATCGGTTCGCACCAGTGAAATTCGACTTTGGGTTCGGATCCCGCCGGCAGTGCTTTGTCCAGGTAAACGCGTTGAGCTGCTTCGCTGAGCTGATAGTGAATTTGGTAGCGAATTTCTTCGGGCGTCTGATCAAGCGTGCCGTATTGCAAGACCAGTTCGGACAACAGTTCGAGCGCCTGTTCATAATTGCTCTGGGCCATCCAGACTCTTGACAGCCCTGACAATCCCATCAGGCGTAGATAGAGTTGGCCACCGGAATGCTTGATCGCATTTTGATAAAGCAACGCAGCTTGCTTTGCATCTCCTTTGCCTTCATTGGCGATCGCCATTCGAAGCAGCAACGTACTCGATGCGACGCCTTGATTCCGATTGGCTTCTCTAACGTACAGGCGATAGGCTCCATCGTAGTTGCCACCGATAAGCAAATTGTCTCCTTCGGCGATATCATCACCGCTACGAAAAACGGTTGGGCTTGCGTCTTCAATCTCGATCGACATCGAGTCGTTTTCGTCGAACAAGTCGTCAGCCGTTGTCGAGTCAGCGGTAGGGTTGTCCCTCTGCTGAGGTGTTTGCGCGGTCGGCCAGTTGTACAACAGACCTCCAATAACACCGATCGAAATCAGCGTCGTTGCTAACCAAACCTCTGCGCGTAACACGGTTTCTACCTATTTGAGCCGGTAAATCTCAGGGTCATCGACGAAATGGTCGATGTCTCTCGTGGTGAGAGAATTTTGCGTAACTGGAAAAAGCTGCGCTAACCCTACAACCATTTTCGACATCGCTTGGAGAGCAGCTTGACATTTTGTGATCAAGAAACCTGGCGACCACTCGACAACTCTATTGCAAGGCAATTTTGAGAAAGTAATCAAAATGAAAATCAACGACGGTAACCATCCGATTCAGCGGCCAAGTATTGCTAACAACAGTGCATCCGCTAAAGCATTGCAAAGCCAGCAGACGGCTCGTGCGAATGTTGAGCTCACGACTGTGAGCACAAGTTCGACCAGCGAGTTACAAAATCTTTTGGCTCAAAGCGGTGACGTTCGAGATTCACTTGTTGCTGATATCAAAATTCGACTTGCGGCAGGCGAGTTTGCGACCCAACAGGCCGCTTACGAAACTGCTGAATCGATTTTGAACCTGTAGTCCGGTTCAGATCAAAACGATGCCGCATGGATGCGAAGTCGAATAGTCATGGATGGAAACTCTTTTTTTGAACTCCTAAAAAGGTAACATCATGAGTCTTTCAATCACCAATAACGTTGGGGCGTTGAATGCACGAAACAATCTGGCTCGATCTTCGAACAGTTTGAACAAGTCCATCGAAAGATTGTCTTCCGGTTTCAAAGTGAATCGTGGAGCCGATGGTCCTGCTGCTCTGGTTATTTCAGAGAAGCAACGTGCACAAATTGCTGGTCTTCGGACTGCAATCGATAACACTGAGAAAGCTGCCGCCGTCGTTCAGACTGCTGAAGGTGCTCTCAATGAGATCAACAGTATTCTTACGAAAGTTCGATCGCTGGCACTCGACTCGGCCAACGCCGGCGTCAACGATTCAGATGCATTCGCAGCCAACCAGGCTGAAATTTCGAACGCTCTGGATACGATCAATCGAATTTCTTCAAACACTCAATTCGGCGAGAAACCACTTCTTGACGGGTCGGCCGGTATCAACGGTGTTGCGGAAAACGCAAACGTAACATTCGTGAAATCAGGTCTGGAGACACAAGAAGGAGCATTCGCTGTCAACGTATCGACAGCCGCAGAGCGAGCCATCGGAACTGGCGCAACAACACAAACCACTGGCTTGGCAGCCGCAGAGAACCTCACAATCAACGGCGTAGAAATTTCATTGTCCGCCGGTCTTTCGCAAACGGACGTCGTTAACCGAATCAATGAATTTACGTCAGAAACCGGTGTGGTCGCCTCGGCAACATCCAACACGTTGAACTTCCGAACCGAGGAATTTGGTTCGGCCGCGACGCTTTCGGTCATCTCTGATACCGCCGCAGGAACTGCGGGAACCACAACGGGTGTTGGTACTTCAGCGATCACGGATTCCGGTGTCGACATTGCCGGAACCATCAATGGAGCGACGGCGACCGGCCAGGGTAACCAGTTGTCCAGTACTTCCGGTGATTCGATTGGAACCGTTGTTGAAGTCGGTGAAGCATCAGCAGGCTCAACCGCATCCGCAACAGGTGCTCTCGATGACGTCCTGATCACAGACAACTCGCTTGTCTTCCAGATCGGAGCCAACCAAAACCAGACCGCCAGTATCGCGATTGGTTCTGTGGCTGCGACAAGCCTTGGCGTAAGCGTTGAAGGTAACCAGTTTGGTAGCCTGGATGATATCAAGATCACGTCGGCTTCGAATAGCCAGGACGCGATCGCGGTTATCGATGCGGCTATCGACGAGATCTCAAACATTCGTGGTCGTCTTGGTGCATTCCAGTCGAACACGCTTGAGTCAACCGCGAACAACACGCGAACGACGCTTGAGAACACGGTCAATGCAGAGTCGGTCATTCGTGACACGGACTTCGCTGAAGAAATCTCAAAGTTTACTAACCAGCAGATTCTGGTTCAGGCTGGTACTTCGGTACTGTCCAACGCGAATCAGACGACTCAGGGAATCCTGTCTCTGTTGCAGTAATTCTACCTTGGACAACAAGCATCGCTGGCCTGTCTGGCTGGCGATGGTTGTTGGTCTGAACGAAACGGGAAGAGGCCAATTCGAGCCTCTTCTTTTTTTCGCCTTCTCTTTTTTCCTTCTGTTCCTCAATCTCAAGAGAGTAAAGCATGTCGTCATTTACCATCGACGGGATTGCATCTGGCTTCGATACGACTTCGATTATTGAAAGCCTGGTCGGATTTCAGGATGCTCAGATTGGTACGTTTAATCAGCGTAAGGCTGACGTGGCCAGCGAGCAAACCGCATTCAAAGGAATTGAAGCTCAACTAATTACCCTCCAAAGTACACTGGGAAAACTTGGGCGATCACGTTCGTCGGTATTTTCAGTTAAAACGGCGACGTCCAGCAACGAGGATGTCCTGCAAGTCGCGGCCGGCAGCAAAGCCAGTCCGGGCACTTATAACTTGAGCGTCGAATCGCTCGCCACAGCAAATCAGATTGGGTCTCAGGGGTTTACCAGTTCCAGTGACACGCTGGCGACGGGCGAAATAACAATTGCGCTGGGCAATAGCGCTGCAACCACAATCACAATTGACGAGACCAACAATACACTTTCAGGTGTTGTTGAAGCCATCAACGAAAATGTTGAAGACGTCAACGCCAGTATCATCTTCGATCAGGGAGCGGATTCTTACCGCGTGTTGCTGTCGGGGAATGAAACCGGTGCTGAGAACACGATCTCGATCACCAGCAATCCGACCGATGGCGGAACGACGCTCGATTTTAGCGGCACTGCCATTCAGGAAGCCGCCAACGCAGTCGTGAAACTTGGTTCCGGACCAGGCGCTATCACGGCCAGCTATTCATCAAATATTGTCGACGGCCTAATCGATGACGTCACGTTGGACCTGAAGTCGGCTGACCCCGGAACCAACATCACGGTCAATATCGCCAACGACAACGAAGCGGCCAAGGAAGCAGTAAGAGGTTTCGTTGACAGCTTCAACGCGGCAATAACTTTTATCGACAATCAAACCAGTTTTGATGCGGGAACGGGACAGGCCAGCGTTTTACTTGGCGACCGGAACGTTTCCAGAATCAAGAATAGCCTGACGTCATTCGTGATCGAAAGCGTTGCTGGTTTGACGGGCGCGAATCGACTTAGCGATGTCGGCATCGATATCGATATCCGTGGAAAGCTAACGTTCGATGAAAGCAAGCTCGAAGACGCGCTCAATGGCGAAGTCGAAGGCTTGGACCCGGAGAACATTTCTCGACTGTTCGGGCTTGATGCGACGTCATCAAACTCTGGAATCAGCTTTATCGCAGGCAGCGATCGCACCATCGCGGATGGGAATAAAGTCGAAGTCAACATCACTCAGGCAGCGGAACGAGCCCAAATCGTCGGCTCCAATGAACTTGATGATGATATCACCATCGATGGAACCAACAACGAGTTCCAAATTACGCTCAACAGCATCGTTAGCGAAACACTCACGATTCCAGACGGCGATTACACAACCGAAGAATTTGTCGACACCGTTCAGAACCTGATCAACAATTCAACCAAACTTGGCGTCAACGATGTGATCGCTGTCGTTGATGAAGATGGAATTCTGTCACTGACTTCTGAACTGTACGGCGATGATTCGACGCTCTCAAGTTTCACTGGTTCTGCGGCCAGTGAGCTCGGTTTCACCGGTGCAGAGCGATCGGAAGGGAAAGACGTCGAAGGCGAATTCATTATCGATGGCGTCGTAGAAGTCGCGACTGGAAACGGACAGGTCCTTCGAGGTGATTCGGAAAACGAACTCACAGCTGACCTACAGCTGAGAGTAACACTTGAGGCTGACGACGTGGTTGCCGGAAACGAAAGCTCACTGGTCGTCACAAGAGGAGCCTCCGGTCGCCTGTCGCAGTACATCGGCGGACTTCTGAATTCCGAAACAGGTCGGCTGAGCACGATCAATGAAGAATACGATGCCCGAATCGAATCAATCGACAGGTCGATCGAAGGCATCGAGGAATTGACCGCATCGAAACGCGAATCATTGCTGGCTGAATTTGCGGCGCTCGAAACCATTATTAACGAACTTAAAACAACAGGTGATTTTCTGACGTCGCAATTCTCAGCGTTGTCAGCAAGTCAAGGATAGGGCCAGGCAATCGAGCGATTGATTGTCGATTGAAATATTATTTTTACTTTACGAACTTGGTGATTTTTTCATGGCAAATGTCAAAAGCAAACTCAAATCCTACAACAAGCAAACCCTGTTTGGCGGTTGGACTCGAATTGACATGTTGATTCAGTTGTACGATCGAGCAATCTCTTCGCTCAGTGGTGCCAGCGAAGCGTTGACCGTTGGTGATGATCATACTTACGCCCGATTGTTCCTTGACGCTCAAAAGACAATTTTGGCGATCCATACAGGGCTTAAGCCGGATGAATATGAGATCGCATTCAATGTCGCAAGACTTTTGCATTTTGTTTTGTCGGCGATCGAACAAAAGAACTTCCGAGACGCAATTATGGTGATGGAAAATCTGCGGGATGGATTTGTTGGTATCGCTGATGAAGCCAATGAGCTCGAAAGAACCGGGCAAATTCCTGCTTTCGAAACGCATGATGAACTTCACATGATTATGTAACGAAAGCCGCTGTTGTTGGATCATGGGGTCGTTGTGACGAACTATTCCTGGCTCGGGATGCCGGGTGCAGACAATTGTTAGGAGTCGAAAGTGTTAACGAAAAAGAATAGATCTCCGGCAATCGTTGTTGAGGAGGCACTTGCGAGCGAGCATGATATTCGCCCGTTTCCCGATTCGATCAATCGTCTGATCGAAGCGATGAAGCGACCCGATTCAACCGCTCAGATGTTGGCTGACATCATTGAACTGGACATCGCGTTTTCGACGCGAATTTTGCGAGTCGTTAACAGTCCCATGTTTGGTATCGCGAACCAGATCAGGTCCATTCGGCAAGCCGCCACGATTTTGGGCCACAAAGCGTTGAAAAATCTCGCTTTGTCCTACGCAGGATCGCAGATTATTTCTGGGGATGGAGGTGCGAAACAGGAGCGGGCAGCACTGTGGGAGCATTCACTTGGATGCGCTACCGTTGCCCGAACGTTGTCGGAATACGTGCCGGACGTATCAGCAGACGATGCATTTCTCGCCGGCGTTTTTCACGACATTGGAAAACTGTTTTTTCTGGAAGTCATCCCGGAAGAGTACTCAAGTCTGGACGCTTTGTCCCAAGGCGGTCGCAACTTGCTGGAACAGGAGCAGACGCTTTGTGAATGTTCCCACACGGAAGCGGGACTTAGACTGACCGTGTCATGGCCACTGCCCGACGCCGTGAAAGCTGCCATCCACTATCATGCTGAACCGGAGCGGGATTCCGAGGACAACGGACTCACCCAGTTGATCTTTGTAGCCAATGGCTTGGCAAGGATGGCGGGTATTGGTTCTGCATCTTGCAATGCGACAGTAGCCGTTGACAGGGCTGAGGACTATTTTGGTTTGTCACAGGACAAGATTCAGGCAGTCCTTGAACGCAGTGCGGAAGTCTTCAACGAGACGCGGCAAAACTACAACTGATCAAAACGGCAGCAACTACAGCAGGATTTAGGAATGTCGCCGCTCGGTCGATTCGATAATCGAGTCGATTCCATAATCGAAGCGTGGGCGATCGCGAAGTCGTCCAAGTCAGAAACTAAACTACCGTCGAGTCGCTTCAAGCATCTTCGAAATCCAGCGTCTTGTCGCGACCACAATATGTTCGCCGATTGTCTCGTCGTAGCGATCCAGTTGAACACTGCCCACCGTGCCAGCTCGCAGCACGGATGCGTCTGATTTGTTAACTTCAACCTCTCCGACGAAACGAGAAAAGACCAACTCCAATGAATCGTCTTCCGACTGGTCGCGATTTTGATTCGGACCTGAACGCTGACGGACGGGCAGACTACCACCGACGTGGGAAGTTAAACGCACGTCCGCGATTGAGGTCGCTGTGGGTTGGACGCTGTTCAAAATACCAGCCACGCGACGCAATCCGTGTCGAGGAACGAAAGCGACTCCATTTGTCTGATGCGACTTAAACGAATCGAAATGGTCCTGACTGACGGATATCGAAATCGATTTGCTCTTTTCATCGACAATCTGCATCACGCTTTCACCCGGCGAGATGAACTGACCATGCAAGGTCGCTAAATCGCTGGCGACGACGATTCCTTCGGCGTTTGAAAAAAGCTTCAACGAGGCAAGTTCCTGTTGCAGTTCGTCAATCTGTTCTTCGATCGACTGACGCGAAGCATTTTCAGACTGATAGGCCGCGACTTCGCGATTCTGGTGGAAACTCCGGCTCCGAATCAGCGACTTTTTTCGCTCCAGCTGCAGCTCAACCAAACGAGTTTCAAGGTCGCGATTTTCAAGCTCAATAAGTAAAACGCCCGGCATCACATTTTGACCAGCCGACACATGGATGCCTTTAACGAACCCAGCCGCATCAGCTCGAACCATGGCCGGAGCCTTGTATTCGACAATCGCGGGAGCCGACACTTGAATCGGCCATGGAAGAAAAGTCATACCCAGTATCAGTGCGGTCGCGACAGGAGTCGTGACCATCGAAATCCATTTGAAGTTCGGTTTGCTGGCCACCGATGGGTCTTTCCATTGCGATGTGAACCGCCAGAGAGGCAAGCCCAGCCAAAGAACCACGCCGATGATCGCAAACACCAAACCGAATCCGTAAAACATCGCCGACGCCAGTATCGTCAGCGAAACGCAAATCAGAATTCGCCACACCAAAGCGGCAAATCCATAGACGCGAATGACGACACTTCGCTGCAACGGTTCTGCAGATGAGCTTGCATTGATTCCCAGAATGAACCGGCGCCCCAACCCGTTTACAAACTGCTGGCCTTTTTGATACAGGTTGGGTATCTCCAGCAAATCGGACAGCATGTAATAGCCATCGAAACGCATCAGGAAGTTCGCGTTGAACAATACCGTGGTCAGGCTGCCCAGCAACATGACGTTAAACAGATGAAACTTCAGTACTGGATCATGGCTAAGACTCCACGCAATGGCAGCCAACGCAGCAATGAAGACTTCGACATACATGCCGGCTGCAGCGACGGCAATTCGTTTCCACCTGGATGCAAAACTCCAGCAGGAGGTCACATCGACATAAGGCATCGGTATGAAAAGAATAAACACGATGCCGGTTTCTTTGACGCTGCCGCCGAAGCGATTGCAAAACAAACCGTGCGCCAGTTCGTGAACAACTTTCAATCCCACCAGCGTTGCCAACATCCATGCCCACGCGTTGGCGGTCAACAAACCCTGAGCTGAACTGACCAGTACTTCAGGCTGCTGAAACACGCGAATGATCGCGAAAGCAACCACGCCGATCCAGACCGCCAGAAACGGAATCGAACAGATCCAGCCAAACAGCGGCGCGATGAACTTGATGAAAGCACTCGGATTTCCCAACGGCAATCGAATGAACATCGGATTGGACTGGGAAACAACTTTTTGTCTGGATCGACTGTCTGCCTGATCGATCAAATGCTCTGAACCCGTCAGCACGTTGCCTGACTGATCGACTGCATTGGCAAGTCCCGATTCCAGCAGCCAGTGGCTGATTCGCACCGCGTCACGAATGGTCAACGCGTCGTCTTTGAGCTGATGGGCCGTGGCTTCGATGGCCTCTTGCAAGTTTGTTTTTCCGTCCAGCACCGAAAGAAATGCGTACTCGGGAACGCCAATCTGAAAATAGTTGGACGATGTTTCATCATGAACGACGTAGCAACGCGTCTGGCCATGTTCTCGCAGTTCAAAATCCAAACCGGCTCGCAATTTCAATTGCAAGTTAGCCAGATCTGTTGACTCGTTGTAATTGTCAGGTTCCATAAATCTACACGGTTTGAATTACCTGAACATTTTGTAAACGCGTTCAGCGGGTCGATGAAACAAAACCCAACCAAGCGGTTTTGATCCGGCGGCAATCTTGGCTCTTCCTTGCATGCCGGGTCGAAGAAGCCGAGCTGAATTGTCGATCTCAATTTCTGAAACGAACACGTTTTTGTTGTCGCGGACCTCTGACGCCGGCCGGATCAGCCCGATCGTTCCGGCAAGCGGCTCAAAAGGGGTTCCGTCAAGCACGATCGATGCTGCCTGATCGACGTCAACGTAAGCGATATCTGATTCGGGCACGTTAAGTTCGATCCGAAGTGCATCCAGTGGAGCGACTTCGATCAGCACGTCGCCAGTTCGAACCGGTGCGCCTTGAGCGTCTTCGAGTTCGCCTTGCAAAACGATCCCATCGACTGCGCTTTTGATTTCGAGGTTATTCTTTTTGAAGTTGATCAGATCAATTTTGGCGTCCAGTTGTTCGATTTCCAACTCTGCGATCTGGGTTGCCGCGGCGTCACGAGCCGAACGGTTCACGTCCCGTTTTTTTCTGGCGGTTTCTCGTTGAGCGTGCAAATCGGACGTCTGCAGAATCAGTTCGCGATCATCCATCCTTGCGATTACTTGTCCTGCGGTTACAACGTCTCCCGGTTTGACGAATGACTCCAGTAAAATTCCGTCATGAGGAGCGACCGCGAATCGGCGGACGGTTGGTTCAAGCTGGCAGTCACACGCGACACGATGCGAAACGGGAATCATCATCACCATGGTGACTGCCGCAATCGCCGCCAGCACCATTCGCCCAACCTTGCCGGCAAAGAAACGATTTGCCTGCGAACCAAGCCGATTCACCGCACCGCGAGAAGCCTGTTTTTTGGCGTGCAATGCATCGGCGAGATAGTCGCTGGTTACGTTCGCGAATTGGGCAAGCTGTTCGTGTTGCTGAGCGTTGTTTGGCAACACGCAGAGCCATGCTCCGATCGTTCTGCCGTCACTGGTTTTCAAAGGTGAGCTGACGATTCGGCTGTCGGGATGGCTTTCGATCAGTCGACGGTGTGCAAGCTTCAGGCTTTTGCCGTCGCCCTGAATCGATGGAATGGTGGTGACTTTTTCGCGAAGGAGCGTTTCATTGAGCACCGATTGCAGTAGCCGCGTCTGTTTTCCACCGCCGTCAATTTCTGTCACTCCGGATACAGACTGCACTCGCGTCCGGCAACTGCTTTCGTTGCTGACATATCCGATGACGACCAGCGGAGAATTTAGAAACGTTGCCAGTTCATTGGTGGCGACAATCGCTGCCGCACGAGGTCCGGTCGCGTGAATGATTTTGGACATCAGTTCCGCCACCGCAGTCGTCGAATCGATCTGCCAATCAAGCGCTGTGGCTTCGTCCTGTGTGTGACGCTGGGTCAGCGTCGACGCAATCATCTGAGCGATCAGCAAAAATGGCTCAGGCGATTCGGTGCCAAGATTCAGGGCAAGGCAGAGACATTCGTTGGAGGTGACTTTGTTGTTGATGCTTGTGAAAATCGGAGCAGCAATCACCGTCAGTTCGCCGTCCTGATTGATTCGACTTTGCCGACTTTCGATCGCCAAACCTACCGTTGGCAGTAGTGACGATTGGTGGATTCCGAGGTTGCCTTGGGCTATCGAGCTATGCTGAGCGTTGCAAACGAACTGGCTTTCATCGTTTCGCTGAAAGTGCCCGCACCAGATCGCATTCGTTAGCCGAGAGGTGATCGCAACGCATTCGTTGATGAACTCAGCCCGATCGACGGTCGATGCCAGCAGCGTTTGAAGTTGAAGCTGAATCCTGTCCAGAGAAAGCGAATCCGACGCGGCGTCTGTCGGTTGAGTTTCTGCGCTTGAATGAGTTTCTCCGCTTAAATGAGTTTCTCCGCTTGACTGCGTAACTCTGTTTTTGCCTGTCGCTTTGCGACGCTGCGTTGTATCTTTTTGTTTTGCCGACGCGGGAGTTCCGGCAACCACGACCATCGGCCCGACGGGATTGCCATCGGGTGTCGGAGAAGTGGAATGATTAAGATGCGGCTGCATGTTTAACTTTCTGAAAGCTCTCGTCTCTGTCTCTGAACCGGAATTATTCACGACGACAGGCATCTGGTTTGTCCTTTGAAGCGATTCTCCGGACGTGGAGGCAAGTTTTGCAAATTCGCCAATTTCACGTCCTGGGTGACCTGTCGAAACCACAGACCTGGAGCAATACACCAATCACTGAAACAAGCTTTCTCCAGATCGACGCCCACGCATCGTGAATAATCCTGGCTGAAGCTATTTTTGTGTCATTTGAGGTAACGTGGCCTTGGGCACGTTGGTGAATTGCGGGGCAGGGGCCTTATTCATCTTTTGTTGCCTCGTCGCCACGACCTGATTAAGCACCGCGGCTAAACGTTCGACCGTTGACCACGGCATCGCAATCCGATTTTGAATCGGCAACGTTTTCGGTTGGCTGCCGTTCTCAAGCAGTCCGGGCGAAAGATCGACCAGGACTTCTTCCTTGCTTGAACTGACAAGGAATTGCGTGATGTATGAAATTTCCGATCGTTCATATCGAACTGAAAACTTGTTCTGTGGGTTGTCCATTTTTTTGCCTTATACGATTGTCAGGTTGCTGTCGCGATTTTCCATCGATGTTTCCGATACTATTTTCTGTTGACATTTAACTCAGCGGATGCAGTTTTGGGGTTTCCAAGCAAGCATCGCAAACCGCTGCGAAATTTCTGTTGTGGATTTTCGATAAGCAGTTCCACGCGTACGGTTCCGCTTTTTGAGTCCGTCACCGGTGAAACAAAGTCGACCACCGCGCTGGCGATCTGTCCGGAATCAGGAAAGTTGACTTCGACAGTTTGTCCACGTTTAAGACTCGTCGCGTGCCCAGTCGCAAGGAAATATCGAACGCGAAGTTGATCCAGTTTCACAATGGTGGCGACGTGACTTTCCGACGCCGTAATCGCTTCGCCAATCTGCCTTGGAATCTCCAGAACCGTGCCTGAAATCGGAGCACGGACGATTCGCCGTTCCAGCTGAGCTTCGATTTGTTTTGCGTTCATTTCGAGTGCTTTTAACTCGTCGTTCGCGGATTCCAAACTGGCGTTGGCAAGATCGAACTCCAGTTGAGCCTGTTTCACTTCTTTGTCGCTGGCATGTTCTTTCTTGAACAGATCCTGCATTTGACGCAGGTGATGAGCCCGGCTTTCAACAGTCGCCGCAGCACCATTGATTTTGCCTCGGGCTTTGAGTTTTTCACGTGCCGTGCTCAGCGACGCCGTCAGCACTTGAGAGTCCAGTTGCCCGATGATTTCACCGGCGACGACCGTGTCTCCTTCGCGGACTGACAGCGACTGCAGCACGCCAGATTCGGGCGACGCAACAACGACGGTTTTGAAGGGCTCTGTGAATCCCTCTGAATGAGCACGCGATGATGTGGTTTGCGCCGACACTTCGGCCGCGTTCAGGCACAGCATCGTCACGATCATCGCCGCAGCCATTGACTTAAAGATCATCATCCAGCCACCTTTTTAACTTTGTCCAACCACAACTCTTCTCGCATCACCGACTGCCGCATCTGGAATCCCGATTGCTCTGCCGTTCTCTGGATCGATTGAACTCGCCGATCAAAGACACGGCTTTCGACACCCATGGAATTGCGGATCCGGCTGAGTGCGCTGGCCAATTTCCGATCAAAGCGAATCACAATTTCATCTTCGGCCGATACGAAAAACTGTCCGCTACCGGGATCGCCCTGACGTCCTGAACGACCTAGAAGCTGCCGGTCAATTCGCCCGGAGGAGTTTCGTTCGAAACCAATGACATGCAATCCACCCGCTGCGATCGCTTGCGAATCGAGTGTGATGTCGGTTCCTCGACCGGCCATATTGGTTGCCACCGTGATCGAGCCAGATTTTCCTGCAGACGCAATCAGCGTGGCTTCCTCTTCATCCTGCACACCGTTGAGGACTTGATGAGGGATTTCGTTTTGGTGCAGTCGCGTCGAAAGTAGCATACTCTGTTGAATCGTTCGCGTGCCAATCAGAACGGGTTGGCCGCTGGAACCGCGAAGCATCGCTTCTTTGACAATGGCTTCCGTTTTCTCCGATTGGGACTTGAAATATCGCGTCGGAAATTCGACTCGTCGCAGCGGCTTTTGCCGAGGAACCACAACGATAGGAAGGCCATAACACTTTTGAAATTCGCGTTGATGCCCGTTAGCCGTTCCTGTCATCCCGCACAGCATTTCATATCGCTGAAAGTAACGCTGACGAGAAATTCGCGCGATCGTTTTGCGTTCCTCGGTGATGGTGACGCCTTCTTTGGCCTCGACCGCCTGGTGCAGTCCGTCGCGCCAATTCCGATCGCTAAAAATTCGTCCGGTGTACTCGTCAACGATCTGAATTTTGTCGTCACGCACCACGTAATGGATATTTCGGACCATCATCCACTGAGCCCGCAATGCCGATTCGACGTACTGTCGCCATGGGCGCAGCAAAGACGGATGACTGCCGCGCTGCGAAAAAAGGTTGCGAGCCTGATGAACTGTTTCGACGCCCCGATCGGTTAATGAAAGAGTCTTGTTTGATCGGTCAATGGTAAAGTCTTTGTCTTCAACCAGTTGTTCGATGATCGATTTGGCCTGAAAGTAAACCGACTGGTCAACTTTCGATCCCAGCGATCCAGAACTGAGCACCAATGGTGTGGTGGCTTCGTCGATGAAAACGCTGTCTACCTCGTCAATGATCGCCGCTGCGAATCCACGCTGCGTTGCCGGACTACGTTTTTCTGATTGCGAAAAAAGATCGCGGCGAAGTTTTGCTCCCAATCGATCCGTTCCCCTGGATCGAAGTGAAATCTGATCGCGTAGAAAATCAAACCCAAATTCGTAGCCAGTTCCGAACGTCACATCGCACGCGTAAGCGTCCCGCTTTTCATCGGCGGATGCATCTGAGGACAAAATTCCGGCGGTGATGCCAAGCAGTGTGAGCGCCGATTGCAGAAATTCGAAATCGCGTTTCGCCAGATAGGCGTTGACGGTGGCAACATGGACACCGCGTCGGGAAAGTGCCATGACGGCAATTGGAAACATTGTGGTCAGCGTTTTACCTTCGCCCGTTTGCATTTCGGCGATCGAGCCGCGAGCCATCGCCAATCCGGCGAACAGCTGAACATCGTAAGCAATCATGCCGGTGGTCCTGCGCAGTGCTTCCATGCCCAGGGCGAAAGCCTGAACCAGAATCGCGTCTGAAAATTGCCCTGCATAGGTTTGCGAATTTGCTTTTGGATTCGATGTCGATTCCTGTTCGTGCTGTTGGCGAAGTTCTTGATAAGCGACCGCCAAATCTGCATCCGCTTGGTGCTGCAGAACTTGCCGCGCAGCATGAATCCGCTTCAGTAGTCGATCCCTCGATCGTCCCGATGGCAGACGGCGTTTTCTGATTGTCGATTGCAAAAAGCTCATCGAATGGTCGCAGATCACTATTTCTGGAAGCTGCCAATGACTCTTGTTGGGGAAGGATGAAAACTGAACTTTGGGTGTGAAAAATAGTCAAACAAACTAAGTCTGGGTTCAGATCATTTGCACGATGGCTTTATCGGCACAAATCCTCGCCGCTTGCTCCGCGATCGAAACACCGGATTCCCGCCTGGCCAAAGCACCAACAATGCCAGGATCAGGAAACAAAATCGCAGATATTCAGTGCAACGGTCGCGGAGCAAACGGCGAGGGATGACAACGGCTTTCACCGATGGTCACCTATCGCCTGGATGTTTGCTGCCTCGACGACTTTCTGTTTTCCTTTTCGCCAACGCGAACGGAGTTGCCTGATTCGTCAGATTCTGCCGCCTGATTCGCGGAAACGGTCGGAGTCACGTACTCGATGATCGGCGTTTGCGTGTCTCCCTGAAAGAAATTTTCGGCCGGCATCTGCGGTTGAACAATGGTTTTTTCCAGAATGCGTGATGGCAGGTCACCGACGTTTGCGACGCCTTCCCGAATTTGTTCGTGCTGCAGCAACATGCCGGTTGCCCGTTTCAGGTTTATCAAAGCGAGGTTATAAGTCGTTTCCGATTTTGCGAATTCGAACTCCGCTTCGGCCAGCTGTTCCTGTGCGGTCAAAACATCATCCAGGTACAAACCGATCGACGATTCGACGCCCGGCAGTGCTGCCCATCGCTGTTCGATGTTATCAAGACGTTTCGCAGCGGCGTCCATCGAGTGATACTTTGCCTTGAACTCGCGGTCGGCGGTGCGAACTTCGCGAGCGGCAACTTTTGTTTCCATCAGCAGCGTTTCGACTGTCGTCTTGAACTGATTTCTAAGCTGTCGAAGCTCAAGTTTGCGACGTGTAAAACGAGCCCGTGCTGCACGATTGCCAATCGGAATCTCATACTGCAAGCCGACCGAGTATCCCGGTTCACCTGTTGAGAACTGATCGACAAAGGCGCCGCCGATGTTGCTGTTGCCTCGAAGACCAGCGGTGTAAGATTCCAGAATCAGATCCAATTGAGGAAGCAATTCGTTTCGAGACATGCCAAGTCGAACGCAGGCGCTACGGATTTGCTTCAGCGACTGATTGACCTCCGGTCGCATTTGCAACGCGGTAGACAGGATCTCGCCAATATCAAGCGGCTCGGAATGACGAACTGGTGTGTCGGTAGGAATGATTTCCAGATTCACGATGTTCGCCAACTCCGGATCGTTAACTAACGCATGAATTCGCTCCTGTGCGTTCCGCACAGCCATCTCGGCGCGAACAAGATCTGATTTTCGCGACGTCACAGCGGCTTCGACGCGGACCAGCTGGCTTCCGACGACGTCGACGTTTCTTCGAGCGATCAAATCTTTGTGGATTTTTTCCGCTCGCAAAAACAGTTGCTGTTTCTGCACAAGGGCGACTCGTTCCAGATACAGCGACCAATACGCTCGCGTGACTTCCAGCAAATGCGATTGGAGCTGCCGCGAAAATTCTTCATCGGCAATTTCAGCATCGATGTTGGCCAGCACAATCAGACTGGTATTGTAAACTTGCCCTTGGCCTCGCAACAAAGGTTGCGTGTAGCTCAGTCGCAGGCGCGATGTGCCCTGATTGTTGGGCTGAAAGAAGACCGAATTCGTATTCTGGAAACCGAATTCCTGAGCTATTTCAAAATAGCCGCCATTGGTGTTTCTTCGCCGAAGTCCACCCGCATAAGACCATTGGTTGTTGCGGAATCTTGGTGAGCCGCCGGTCGTCAAGACGTTGCCAACAGGATCGCTTAAGTCATCCCATCGCGTGTTCATGAAGGCGGTCCAGTCAAACGCAGCCTGTGCTTCGACGATGGCGGTTTGTCGAATGAACGGCAGGTCGCTGAAGACTTTGACTTGAGCCGAGTTTTGCAGCGTTCGTATGATCAGGGTTTCCAGATCGACCGTCGTTCCACTGGTTCCGGGCTGAAGCCGGTTGGACATGACCGATTGCCACCAGGGAGTGTAGCCGTCGGGAATCGGTTCGATCGACACCAGTGACTGCCGCTCGATGTCGTCCGATTCAGCAGCGACCTGAATGCGTTGGTGATACTGATCAATGCTTGACAAGTCGTGCTGCTGGGCGGTGAGCGACTGCGTCGGGAAGCACAGAAGCAACAGACATGGAAACAGGGCAGGGCTTGTAAGAAAGTGCATCGGAGACCTTAAGTTTAAGGTGGCGGGAGTCTAAACTTTCTGGCAGATGCTATTGAGGAGTGGGTTGCAAGGGGAATTTCCTCGCTACTTCTCATTCACCGTGAGGGCGCGAATCGCCGCTTGTTGCAAACGCGTCATCCATCCAAAGAGTCCTTATTTGCCAATATTCGGAAAAACCCGTTTGTCGGGTGAGTTCGGCTTTTTCAGCTCTTGATGTCAGGGGTAGGCAAACTTTACGGATCGTCCTGGATGCCCAATCGCTGCGGCATTCATAACCCGGAAACAAGGCACTGGTCAAAGTCCGTTCGGCTTGTGGCCCGATGAATCAAAAGCAGACGAAATCGCTAACGAATCGGAATCTAATCCCGATTCAATTTTGATTTCGATTGAAACTAAAGCACCAACTTTTTGTTTCTGCATCTGATGAGAACCGCTTCAGCATCTGGAGACGGTCCGCTGATGCATTCAAGTTGACCTGCTTAACTTTCGATATGCTCATGAAGAAAAACTCTCGAACAAGCTCTTCCAAAAAGAGAAACCTTCTTCTCTCCAAACTCGAAGACCGAATTCTCTTCGATGCCACTTTTGATGCAGGTGCGGATCCTGACGCGGGCGATGTTAACGCCATGTCGGACGCCAACGAATCGCTCGAGTCTTTCGAGCAGGACGTCGCCAACTACGAAGACGAAGCGGATCAGGCTCCTTCATCAATCGCGCAAATTCGCAACGAATTGGTCATCGTTGACACCAGTGTCGATCACTACCAGGAACTCGTTGACGACCTGCTGAACAACTCTGAAGAAGGACGCAACATCGACGTCGTCCTGCTTGACGGCGATTCAAACGGTGTCGAACAGGTCAGTTCCATCCTCGCGACTTACGGCGAACTGGACGCGATTCACCTTGTAACGCACGGTGACGACGCAGCGTTTCGACTTGGCAATACATGGGTTTCGGCCGACAACCTCGACGCGTACGCCGGACAGATCGCAGGCTGGGGAGACGCGTTGACCGGCGATGGCGACATCCTGCTGTACGGCTGTGACCTTGCCGAAAGTGCAGAAGGACGAATGCTGGTCGATTCGATTGCGGCGCTAACCAATTCCGATGTGGCCGCCAGTGACGACGATACGGGCAGCGCTATTCGCGGTGGCGACTGGAACCTTGAGTACCGTCACGGTACGCTTGAATCGACGGTTGTCTTTAGCCAGCAACTTCAATCAAGTTTCCGCGGCTTGCTGGCAGTCGGACCTAACGTTCAGTTTCAGAACGCCAGTCAGGATGTTCAGATTGGTGAAGAGTTTCAGTTTACTGTCACTTTCGACAACACTGGAACTGACACCGGGTACGGGCCGTTTGTCGATCTTGTTTTTCCAGTCAATGGAGCCGATGGCGATGCTGGTTCCGACACCGCTGACGGAATTGATTTCACAAGTGCGACTTATCTCGGCCAGGCACTCAACACGATCGAAATCACTTTCCCAGATGACGGGAGTGGAACCGGCACGATCGACCATCCGTTCGCCTTGGACAGTGCCGGCAATCCATTGCAGGTTACCGGAACTGCCGGCGACAAACTGGTTGTGGTTGAATTGCCGTTCGGATCTTACACGCAAGGGCAACCGCCCGCAGACATTGTCATCAACGCGACGATCAGCGACCTGGCGGACCTCGAAACGGATCTGACTATTTCTTCTCGTTCAGGATTTCGTTTCGGCGGTGATCCGCTGGACAATCCGACTTCCGATCCTTCGGTGGTAAGCGATCCCGCGACCGATTCGGCGTCTTGGACGGAGCAAATGACGGTCACCCCAACTTTGATCGAGCTATCCAAAACGTACCTTGGCCCAGAAAACGAAACTGCGACCGGCCCCAACCACGTTCAGCAATACCGAATCGATGTTGATATTGCCGACGGGCAGACGATCAGTAATCTGGACATCATCGATAGCTTGCCTCCCAATGTTGTGGTGACTTCCATCGATAGCGTGCTGGTCAATGGAGCCGCCGCTGCGTACTCGGATAACCTTGGCTCACTTTCTTTTCCGGGCAACAACCTGGACCTGATCGTCACGCCGACAAACGATGTAACCGGTACGTCCTCCGGCAGCGATGTTTCGATCACGTTCAGTTTTTACGTGACCGAGTTCGACGCCGACGGTGATCGCGTTATTCCAATTGATGGCGAAGATGATACCGTCAGCACTCCCGATTCCCGTTCGTTCAACAACGCGCGAGCCGTTGGTGACTGGGACCCGAACGACACGCGCGACGCCGGCGGCACCGATAACGCGGTTGCCGACCCTGATTCGACCGGTCCGGAACACACTCTTGACGATAAAGCGATTGCGATTCAAAAATCGGTCGCCATTGTCAACAATGTGGGCGTCAGCGGAGCCAACCCCGGCGATACGCTTGAATATACGCTCAATTTTCAGATCTCCGATTTCTATACGTTTGGTGATCTGGTCATCGACGACATATTTCAGGACGGACAGCTGTTTGATTTCACTTATGGTGCCACATTTTCGGTTACTGATCTCAACGGAAACGTTTCTGGAAACTTCACCGTTCGCAGCATCACCGATGCAGACGGTGGCCAAACGCTAGTGGTCGATGAAACCGATATCGACCGCAGCGACGACACCGGAGAAATCGGTTCAGGACCAAGCGACGGCAGCGACGGAACCACGACACTGCGATTTGATCTATCTCAAGCCATGATTGACAACGGCGCAGCCGACGGAATACTTCAGGGCGGATTGTCTAACGGAGCAACCAACGGCGGTGCAGCGTCCGGAACGATCACTTTCCGAACGATCATTCAGGAAGATTATGCTGACACGTTTGCGTCAGGTGATCGCAGCGTCGATCAAGGCGACACCATCACCAACAGCAATCTGTCCATCACAGGAACCGTTCGAGAAAACGCTGAAGATGGCTCGATCAGCAACGTTGTCAACACCGAAACCGACAGCAGTTCGGCATCGATTGTTATCGCAACCGGAACGTTGATCAAAGATGTTTACGCGATCAACGGAAACACGACTTTGCCGACCGGCCCGAGCGGAAAAACTTCACTCACGGCGGGTGATGTCGTCACGTATCGAATTCAATACACGGTACCAACAAGCGATTTTGAAAGCTTACGCCTGACGGATTTTCTTCCGCTGCCAATCTTCGACGCGACCGATCACAACGCAGACGGCGTCGTTGACGCGGCAGATGACTGGACGTTCAACCTTGCCGGATCCTTCGACGGTTCGGCTCCGGCCAGTGGTCAGATCGAATTCGGAGCGAACGATACGTTTTATGCTTCCAACGCGCCTGACTCCAATATTATCCCGACCATTTCAGTCGGTTCGAGCAACGAATTGCAGCTGACGTTTGGAAGCTATGACGATCCCAGTTCGCAGTCGTCGGTTATCGAAATCTACTTTTCGATCACGGCTCAGAATGATCCGACGGCCGATGGGTTATTTCTGACCAACATTGTTCGTGCAGAAGAAGGCACGACGCAAAACACGCCGACAGTTCTCGATCAGATTGTTCAAGTCGAAGTCTTGCAGCCGGAGCTGAACATCACCAAGGGCATCGTCAGCAGCGACAGCGCGACGGCGGCGTTCGATTCAGCGATCGGTCCGGCAGGGATTACGTTTGGAACTGCGGGCACCGGCGGAGCACTTTTCACTGGCGGCTTCATCAACTCTAACGCGCTCTCCTCGCAACGCATCAACGCAAACATCACCGGTGGAATCGACGCGGGCGACACGATCCGCTACGCCGTCGTGTTGGAAAATACGGGCAACAGCACGCGAGGTGCGTACGACGTGACGATCAGCGATTCCTTGCCCGCAGGTTTTAGCCTGGTCGCCGGTAGCGTTCGAATCGTTGACGGTACCGGAGCGTCGGTAAGTTACTCAGGGGCCGAAGCCGATCTGTTCACGACGGGAATCGAACTGGATGATCCCGGTGCGACGCCGGGCGCCGGTGATGGAACCAATGAAGGTGCGATTGACGGCTACGATGCGACTGACGGTCAGAACGTCGTAATCGTTTTCTACGACGTGACCGCCGATGCTTCCGTCGAAGCCGATCAGACTTACGTCAACACGGCGGTGATTGAGAACTTTGCGGGACAGGAAGACGGTGCGAACCATGCTGCCAATCGTCCAAGCGATGACGCGTCGGCAAGGATCGAAAACGTGTCGGTCACCAAGTCCATTGTCTCTACCAGCGAAGCTCACACTTCTGCCGTTGATGGCGTCGAACGAGTCACGATTGGGGAAATTGTTCGCTACCGAGTCGAAGTCGCGCTACCGGAAGGATCCCTGACCGACTTGCAAATTCACGACGTGCTGCCGACTGGATTGACTTTCATTGACGATGGCACTGCAACGGTCAGTTTCATTTCTGATGGGGTCGGAATCACTTCTTCGACCGTCACTTCAGGAGTGCTTCCCGACGACGCGGTTTCCCGAAACAGCGGCAGCGAAAATGATAACTACGATACCGGGCGTGATGTCTACTTCAAATTGGGCGACATCGACAACAACGACCGTGACACGAATATCGAATACGCTGTCATCGAATTCAATGTGTTGGTGGATAACAATAACGCATCTGCCGGATCGCGAAACGACACTGGAGAAAGCCGCTTCAATGATGTCCGCGTACGAACCAACGGTGCTCAAATTTACGACATGCCAAACGGCAACCGTCCCCGGATCATCATCGCCGAACCACTCGTTCAGAACATTGACAAATCGGGCAGTATCACGACTGGTGACGCAGGTGATTCGATCACTTATACCGTTACGTTTGATGTGGCGTCTGGAAACAATCAGTCGGACGCGTTCAACGTTCGCCTGTTTGATACGCTGCCAAGCGACATGACGTTGGGCTCGATTACCTCGGTCACGATTGACGGTGTCGCGGCTTCTTTCACCGATAGCACATCCGGAAACACGATCGACATTCTGCTTGATCGAGTCAACACAGGGCAGGCGGTTGAAGTCGTCTACACGGCCACGATTGATTTAACCGTCAGCCCCGAAGACGTGCTGGCCAACACGGCACAAGTCACCTGGTCTTCGTTGCCGGGCGCCTCGGGGACTGCCAACGGTTCTGGCGGGAACACAACCGGCAGCGACCTTGCGACGCTCAATGGTTTGAATAACGGCGACATGACTTACGACACGGCCACCGGTTCACTTCACGGCCAGCGAGACGGCAGCGATGGCAGCGGGAACAACCCGAATGATTACGCGACCAGCGATTCACACTCGGTCACGATCGATGGCGTCACGACATTCACAAAAACGCTGGTCAGCACCGAAATTGACGACGCTTTCAATGGACTTAATGATGCTGTGATTGGCGAATTGGTGACCTACCGTTTGCAAGTCACCTTTCCGGAAGGCACCACGCCGAACGCCGTCATTCTGGATACGCTGGACAATGGATTGGCATTCGTCGGCCAGACAAATTCATCACTGGACGATGTTTCGATCACTGGCAGCCTGACTCCGACGATCGGCAGCAATGGTCGAACGGTGACTTGGGATTTTGGAACGGTTACCGATGCGAACCTTGCGAATGACACCGACGGATCGATCACGATTGAATACCAGGCGGTCGTGCTTAACGTGGCTGGCAACCAAGCAGGAACCCGTCTTGATAACTCGGCCCGTTTCCGCTGGAACAATGATTCTGGTACCGATCTGGTTCGCGATGCGGACGATGTGATTGTTCGCGAACCCCAAGTCGACGTTTCGAAATCGGTCGAAGTCAACGCACCATCAGGAAGCACATCCGGCGACGCAGGCGATCCCGTCGAATATACAATCGTGATCGAAAATACTGGCAACTACGACGCGTTTGATGTGACTTTCAGTGACACGTTGCCAACGGTCAGTGGTGGAACGTCAGCGATTCTTGGAGCCACGTTTGGCGTTGTTGATTCGATGGCGGGTGGTTTGACGGTGGCCGACTTTACGCTCAGCGGCAGCGACGCGACCGGCTATACGCTTTCGCTTAACGCGGGCGTTGATCTGGATTTGCTCAAATCGCAAGGTGCTCGCACGATCACGTTGACGGTCAATGGAACGATCGCTTCGACGAACGGACCTAACGATATCGTTTCCAATACAGCCAACGCGCAGTGGACTTCTCTTGATGGCGATGTGACGTCGCGTGCGGCAATCACGACGGACGATGATGGCGAACGGGACGGCACAAATCCTTCTGATAACACGCATGATTACAGCGATGGTGGGACAGCAACGTTCTCGATCAACCCGCCGACGTTTACCAAATCACTTTTCGCGACGGACCAGACGGAGACCAGCGGAACCGACGTGACGATCGGTGAACGCGTCACCTACGCATTGCTGGTGTCGTTGCCGGAAGGAACAACCGCTGGCATGAGTGTGGTTGACTTGCTGCCTGCCGGTTTGAACTATGAGAGCTTCCAAGTCGTCACGACCGCAGCCGGTTCTGGCGGGTTGCTCAGCGCCGATTTCAATGGAACCCTTACTGGTGGAGCTCCAGCGGTCAGCGGCGGAGCTGCCGATGGCGACGACGTGACGTTTACGTTTGGGCAAATCGATGTCGCAGTTGACAACGTAACGACGAACAATTCGTTCGTGGTTCTGGTGACCGCTGCGGTTTCCGATGTCGCGTCGAATGTTGGCTACAACCCGAGTCAGACGACTCTGACCAACACCGCGACAATCGATATCGTTGGCGATTCCATCACGACGCCACAGGCTTCCAATAGTGTTGACGTCGACGTGATCGAGTCCAATTTGGAGATCACAAAGAACATTATTCAACCGCTTGCCGATGCGGGCGACACGTTGACGATTGAGCTTTTGATCGAAAACACGGGGCTTGGCGATGCGTACGAAGTTCGACTTGAAGACACCATCAATTCGGCTCACTACGATCTAAGCACCGTCAGCATCGGAGTTTCTGGCGCCGCCTATCCGGCTGACTTTACCGCGAACTACAACTCGGCAAGCGGCTTGTTGAGCTACGCAGGGGGCACGATTGCGGCCGGTGATGCGGTGACGTTTACGATAACGCTTGACTTGCTGGATACTGTTGCGGTCGATTCGACTTTGGTCAACACGGCCACGATTACGAACGCTTCCACGCTGCAGGGTTCGGTTCCAGGTGAACGAGACAACCCTGATCCGGACAATGACGGAAGTGACACCGACAACGACAGTGTTCGGATTCGCAGCAACAGCCTTGCTGGAAACGTTTACTTTGATGCCGACAACGATGGCGTATTTGATGGGGCTGAGTCCGGCATCGCTGGAGTCGATGTTCGTTTGCGAGGCGTCGATCACTTGGGGAACACGGTTGATACGACGGTGCAAACTCTGGCAGATGGTTCGTACCTTTTTGATGACCTGAGACCGGGAACGTATCGCATCACCGAAACGCAGCCAACGACGGCGATCAATGGCAAAGACTATCTCGATGGCTCAGACACGATCGGAACGCAAGGGGGAAACAGTTCGGCCAATGATGACTTTACGAATATCGTTTTGCCAACCGGAGCCGAAACCAATGGAACGAATAACAATTTCGGCGAACTGGAAGAAGCCGAGCTTTCCGGTTTCGTCTGGCATGACGCCAACAATGATGGAATAAAAGATGTCACCGAAGTCGGCATCGGCGGCGTTGAAGTCACGCTCTTAGGAAGCGATGACCAGGGTGCGATCACGCCAGTGACCGTGACGACCAACCTGGACGGTTCGTATACGTTTGATGGGTTGCGGCCGGGCGAGTACACGATCTCGCAAGCGCCGCCGACGAATCCTGCTCCATCGGGCCGGGACTATGTGGATGGACGCGATGCCGATGGTTCGTTGGCCAATGGCGATCGCTCGGTCAATGATGTGACCAGCAGCATCAATGCCGCAGCGGGCGATACGGGAACGGATTACAATTTCGGCGAAGTCGTCGAGTCCGTTATCTCGGGTTACGTTTACCACGACAGTAACAACGATGGAAGTCGCGTTGGTGACACGGGAATCGAGCTGGTTACGATCACGCTGACCGGTGTTGATGATCTTGGAAACGTAGTCAACCGATCGACGCAAACTGACGGAGCGGGTTTCTATCAGTTTGCCAATCTCCGACCAGCAGGCGCAGGCGGATACACGCTGACTCAGTCGCAGCCCGCCGGTTACCTGGATGGTATCGATACGATTGGAACGCCGGGCGGAAACGCCAGCGTTAACGATGTCTTTAGCAGCATCAATGTGACTTCTGACACCGATGGAACCGAAAACAACTTCGGTGAACTGTTGGCAGCCAGCATTCGCGGAACGGTCTTCAGCGATCACAACAACGATGGCACTCAGCAGGTTGGTGAGCAGGGCATCGGCGGTGTGCAAGTTCGATTGACCGGTCAGGACGATCTTGGAAACTCGGTCGACGTTGCTGTTCTGACTAACCCGGATGGAACGTATTCGATCGCCGGATTGCGGCCGAGCGACGCGTCAGGTTACACATTAACCGAAACCCAACCGGGCAATTACAACGACGGAATTGACTCCGATGGTTCGCTTGCCAATGGCGACGTGACGGCGAACGATGTCAATTCGGGTATCAACCTTGTCAGCAACGACGACGGAACGGGCTACGATTTTGCGGAACGTGGAACGTCGATTTCGGGAACCGTTTACGTCGACGACGATCGGGATGGCGGACTTGATCCGGGCGAAAATGATCGAGTCAGCGGTGTCTTGATCGAGCTGTACGACTCGACAGGAACGACGCTGATCGATTCGATGCTGACTAGTGGCACAGGTGACTATCGGTTCGGCAACTTGCCTGCTGGCGATTATGTGATTCGCCAAATTCATCCGGCTGAGTACTCCAGCACGACGCCGGATACCCTTAATGTTACGTTACCGTTGACGGGTTTGACGAATCAGGATTTCGGAGAGAACCTTTGGGGTCTCGGTGACTTCGTTTGGTTCGATACCAACGGCGACGGTGTGCAGGATTCGGGAGAACCGGGCTTGGAAGGCATCGGCGTGACGCTGACTTATGCCGGAATCGATGGTGACTTCTCAACAGCCGCCGACAACCTTGTTTACAACACGACGACTGATGCGAATGGAGTTTACGAGTTTGAAGATCTGTTCAATGGCCAATACCGCGTAACGATTGCCAGTACCGATCTGCCTGGCGGTGTTTCGGGAACGGCCGAAGTCGATGATTCGACGGCGGCAATTGACGGGACTTCTAATGTTGCGATTGGTGGTGGCGACAGATTCGATGTTGATTTCGGCTATACGGGCACCGGCTCGGTTGGCGACACGGTTTTTTGGGATCAGAACGGCAACACGACTCAGGACGCCAATGAGATTGGGCTGCAAGGCGTCGTTGTTGAGCTTGATGTTGATCTCGATGGCGATGGTTCTGCTGAGCTGACGCTTTCGACGACCACGGATTCAAACGGCAATTATCTGTTCGAGCGAGTGCCTGCTGGCAACCATGTGGTGCGCGTCGTTCAACCATCAGGAACGGTCCAAACATTTGATTCTGATGGAGTTGGCAGCGGAAATCAGTCGACCGTTAACCTGATCCCAGGTGAGAACGATGAGGATCAGGATTTTGGCTATCGTGGAACGGGCTCGATCGGAGACACGGTTTTCTTTGACATGACTGGCGACGGAGGAGCGTTTGGAGCGACGGGGGACTACGGGATTCCGGGCGTACGGGTAACGCTGGAAATCGATGTCGATGGCGACGGGACGGTCGACTTGACGCGGACGCAGACAACCGACGCTGACGGTGAGTATCTGTTCGAAAATCTGATCGCAGGTGACTACCGAATTTCGCTGGAACCGACTGACCTTCCGGCGGCGCTAGGCAATTTCGCGACGGTTGATCGCGACGGCACACTGAATCATGAAACTGATGTGACGCTGGCTGATGGGCAGACGGTTGTCGATGCTGATTTTGGCTACTACGCGACGCCCGAATATGAGATTATCAAAACGGATGATCTGGCGGGAGCACCTGCGTCGCCGGGCACGACTTTCAGTTACTTTCTGTTTGTGATTAACAATGGTGACATGGACGGAACTGGCGTTGTCGTGACAGACAATTTGCCGATCAACGTGCTCGATGGGTTTTCTGTGATAACCGATGACCCTGCGAATGTTGCCTACGATCCAACGACAGGACAACTGATTTGGAATGCCGGAGATTTGAGCGGACTTGGCGGGAACAGGACGCTGCAGGTTACCGTGACGGTTCAGGATCCGGTCAGCGTTTTGCTGACGACGTTCGACAACACAGCGACCGTCACTGACGATGGAAATCACGGGCCAGATCCAGTCTTGTCAAACAATACTTCGACGGACCCAGTTAGCCTCGTTGCGGTGCCGGACTACGAGATTGAGAAAACATCAAGCCTGACTGAAACGGCGATGGTTGGCGATTCCTTTTTCTACACAATTCGCGTGTCCAACATCGGCGACCAGGACGGCACGGGCGTTGTTGTTACCGATCAGATTCCTGTTTCGGTGCTTGACCGATTCAATGTGACGACTGACGATCCGTCCAACGTCAGCTACGACCCGTCGACCGGCGAGCTGGTTTGGGATGTGGGCGATCTCGATGGTCGCGGCGATACTCGGACGCTGACCGTGTTTGTTGATATTCCGTTCGTGGTAGAGGACCCGCTGGCCAATGTCATCACGAATACCGCAATGGTAACCGACGACGGAACAAACGGTCCTGAAGAGCGGTTGGACAATAACTCTTCGACTGTCGAAGACGGTGTGCTCGTGTTCGCGTTTGATTCATTCAACAATTTTGCGGTGACGATTTCGCAAACTCAGGATCCGATTTATGGATGGGAGTACGGCGATTCGGCGCGGCATCACAAGCCGTTGCCGGTCGATCCGATCTTTAGTGGTTTGGCAGAACCGGGCACGACGTTGAGTCTGAAGATTTATGACAAGGCAGGAAATTTGATCGGGGAACGGCAAGTCGTTGCCGATAGCGGCGGCAACTGGCTGGCGAATTTTCCGAACACGGTCATTTGGAAGCATCCGTATCGAATGGACGTTGAGCAAACGGCTCCGATTCAAACGGATGTTCACGAGCTGGACGGTTTCAACATGCGGCGTTACTTCCATCCGGCGTTCCATTCGTCGCTGTTCTTTGTTGAGCGTGATACCGTCAGCAGCGTGATGCGAAATTCGGCTTACGAGACGATCGATTCGATGCATGCGGCCAACAATAATCCGCTGCAGGTGGGCTGGAGAAGTCATCTTTATCAGCTGAACGTGAGCTCCACCAATGCCGCCGCGGATTAGCCGGAATTATTCACGACGACAGGCGTCTGGTTTGCCCATTGAAGCGATTCTCTGGACGCGTAGGCAAGTTTTTCAAATTCGTCAATTTCACGTCGTGGGTGACCTGTCGAAACCACAAACTTGGAGCAATACCCCAATGAATCAAGCTTTCTCAATGTCGACCCACGCATCGTGAATAATCCGGGATTAGATCTGCAACTGTAAACTTGCGGAACATTGTCAACACACTCGATTGCAATGGCTGACCCCCACTCCCTTGGGTTGAGCTCCCGGAGGGCTTTGCGTGTTGTTGATGGATGCAATTCCGACAAGCATTTGAAACTCTTTCTTGAATCGTTTGTGCTGAGGCGAGTCTTCGGTCGCTTGCTCGAGTTGTTCTCGTATGAATGCGATACGGCGATGGGCGGCGACAACCAACGATAAATCAGAGCGGCACCGGCGACATTGGCTTTGTAGCGGTTGCCGTGCGCGGCAGGTCGGACATTGAAAATGTGGCGAGGAAACTTGATCATTGCTGTCGCGCTGGGCAGGGTCTTGGTTGTCACCAAGGTTGTTCGTGGGTTGATTCATAAGAACCTCGCGATTTCGTCAGTTTAAACCCGGATTATTCACGATGCGTGGGCGTCGACCTGGTGAAAGCTTGTTTCATTGGGGTATCGTTCCGGGTTTGTGGTTTCGACAGTTCACCCACGACGTGAAATTTACGAATTTGCAAACCTTGTCACCACTTCAGGAGAATCGCTTCAAAGGGAAAACCAGACGCCTGTCGTCGTGAATGATTCCGGCTAAACTCTTGGAGTAATTTACAGTCTTGATTCCAAAATCGGATCTAGCCCTGAATGTAAAACAAGATGTCATCCAATTCTTCGCACAAACTGGCGACTTTAACTGCATTGTCATTGGCAATCGCAGCTCGAAGGTTTTTGGTGGCTAACCGAATGTCTTCCACGTCTTCAGCTGAAATGCCGGAAATGGATTGACATTGTTCCAGTATCGCTGCGGCAGCCGGGTATTTTCCAATATTGGGAACTGGCGAATTGGAATCAGGCAGGTTTGATTGCCAGTCTTGTTTTGGTAAATCGGCATCATCCAGAATTTCGTCCGACGAATCGAAAATCGACCCTAGCCGAGCTTCGGCTTGCTCACGATTTTGTCCTTGAAACTCGCTCAATGCGTTGTCGATAATGAGCTCTTGGCTTTTACCCGTGGCTGACTGGGTCGCGGTGACTTTCAGAATTCCATCGAGGGTCAAATCGAATCTGACAGCGATCTCATCTGAAATGTCGCTGCCTGTTTCAAGATCCAGCATGAACCGGCCGATGGATTGGTTGCGAGAAAGGACGGAACTTTCACCTTGTAATACGTGAATTTCAGCTTTGTCCTGCTCTTCATGGGTGCGCGAATAGACTTCTTCATACGTTGCCGGCAGTGGGCTGTTGCGACGAATGATGGGTGAGAAGGCCAGCTGAGGCGAAAATCCGTTGAAACCACTGATTACTTCCAAGCCCAATGTGTGGCCGGTGATGTCGACCAAAACAGGACCAATCGAAAGTCCATCGAACATCGCCGCTTGTGTCGCAGCACCCAGGGCAACCGCCAAGTCAGGATTAACGGCGCGGCTGGCCTCCAGTTTCAGTTCTTCGCTCAGTCGACGCGAGACTAAAGGAATTCGAGTCGAGCCACCGACGAGAACGAGGTCGTCGATGTTGTCGAGTGACAATCCCGAATCACGCAACGCCGCATCCACGTTGTTTAGGGTTTGATCGACAAGCGGCTGGATTAGTTTTTCGAAATCGTTGCGCGTGATCGTCGACGTCAAATTCAACGGCTTGCCGTCTTTTTCAGCGATAAACTCTTCGGCGATCTTTGCAGTTGCTGATTCAGAAAGCGTTTTTTTTGCTGCTTCACAGGCTTGCAATAATCGGTAGCGAGTCGTCAAGTCGTCTCGCAAATCAATTTTGTGCTGCGTGTAAAAATCGTTGGCGATATGATCGAGCAAAAGTTCATCGAGGTCGTCGCCACCGAGCTGAGTGTCACCTTTGCTGCTGAGAACTTCCACGACGCCCATCTCGAATCGAACAACCGATACGTCGAACGTTCCACCACCAAAATCGTAAACGACAATGTGTCTTTGTTCTTGACTGTCGGCGTGATAAACAAGCGTCGCAGCAGTCGGTTCGTTGATGATTCGTTCAACTTTTAGACCGGCCAACAAGCCGGCCTCGCGAGTGGCTTGCCGTTGATTTTCGTCAAAAAAAGCCGGAACAGTAATCACCGCACGCTCTACGGGCTGGCCAAGTACGCGAGAGGCTCGATCACGCAGCCGGCGAAGGATCATCGCACTGATTTCTTGTGGCGTAAAAGTTTGGTCTCCCAGATTGATTTTTTCATCGGATCCCATTTTGCGTTTGACCGAAGCGATCGTCCGGTCAGGAAAAGCAGCCAGTTGGTTTCTGGCGACGTTACCGGTGATCATTTTCCCTGTTGCGTCCAAGCCAACGACTGATGGGTAAATTTGCTGATCGTCTTCTGACAAAACGATCACTTTGCCATCGACAACGCCGGCGACCACGCTGTTGGTTGTTCCCAGGTCGATACCAACAATTGGCCCGTTTTCTGTTTTGTCCATAATTTGTTTTCGTTTCTTGTTGATAGCCAGTGATGGTGGTTGGTTATTGAACCGGAATTATTCACGACGACAGGCGTCTGGTTTTTCCTTTGAAGGCATTCTCCGGAGGCGGAGGCAAGTTTTGCAAATTCGTCAATTTCATGTCGTGGGTGACCTGTGGAAACCACAAACTTGGAACAATGGCCCAATGAAACAAGCTTTCTCCATGTCGACGCCCACGCATCGTGAATAATCCGGGTTGAAATCGCAATTCAATCGTCTGGATTGCCACAAGTTTTGGTAATGTCTGAATCATTTCGCAACGCGGACTTCGGCGACGCGAACCAGCTGGCCGTTGTGAAAATAAGCAGGGGAAATTTCTTCAACGACGAAACCTGAGTCCGCGTTTTCTGATTCAATTGCGGAAATGGCTTTCATCGTTTCACCGTCAAAGGCCTTGCCAACGGTTTCGACCCGAGTCAAATTTTGCTGGGACATCATTCGTCGTAAACGGTTGAGCACGAGTCTTACGCCTTCGATCGTTGGGTTGGGCTTGCCACGTGACTCGTTTTGGAGTTCATCGACGATCTGCTGGTAGAGTTTGCGGCTGAGTATACGTCCGAAGAAACCGCATTGTTCATATGCATGGCGGATGCTGGCAAGTCGTTCTGTTTTTTCAGTTTCAACGACTCTCTCGGAAGTCGCTTCGACTGCCCGTGTCAAACTGATATCGAGGTCGATCACTAGCGAGATAAAATCTCTCAAATTGCGATCGCCTGTTGTGGCTGCGAGTTTCTGATCGAGCGTCGATTCGATGCTTGTCAACAAATCTGTGGAGGCCTGCATGGATTGGGCCAGGTCACGATTTTGTTTGGACTGCGTTCGCCATTCGTGACGCATCGCAGTGAACGCTTCAACAACGTCCAATAACCCAAACTGGGGTTCCGCATTGTGCGCCTCCAGTTTGGGATCATCGTTCAGTGAGATTTCATCCATGGGCAGTATCTATTCGTTCGTTGTTTGGGGCGCCTTTTGACGGCGAACGGTTACCCAGCGCGATCACCAATTTGGCGGTTAGGTTAGGCGGCTGTTTTTCCTGTTGCGCTATAACATCGTTCCATTCGGGCATTTGCCCGGGCGGCGCGAGCAAACGTTCGGCGAGATTCAGCGGGTCTTTGGCCGACTCGTAGGCTTGATGAATTTCGCGAAACTTATCAGGGTGCGTCTCGGGCGGATTGAGTTTGATCAAAGCCAGATAGCGTTGACGAATTTCCTGTTCTGAAGCATTGCTGTCAACTCCGAGAATTACAAATGGATCGTGTTGAGATGGACTTTGATTCATGGCTGTTCAAAAATGGATTATTCCGGTTAAACCCAGATTATTCACGATGCGTCTCAAACATCAAACCAGATGCCTGTCGTCGTGAATAATTCCGGTTAAAACAGACTCGCTTGGCAATCATCTTCTTTCTGTTTCGATTCCTCCTGTTCAGGTGTTTTTGCTTGCTTGCCGCGTGCTGATGCATGTGCCCGCTTGGCTCGACAGGTTTCGCAATCACATTCGCCATTGTCTTCGGAAAATTGCCCGAACATCCTGCCGAACATTTCACCAAAGCCTTCAAACTCATTCTCGGCTTCAAACTGGTGGTACTTTTCTTCAGCGGCAGATGCAAGTTCGGCAAACCAGAAACGATAAAACGGATCCGATTCGCCGCGTATGGCCTCCCTCAAAAATTGGGAAGTTTCTAAAAGTTGCTCATTCCGAACTCCAAAGCGGATTTTAATCTGGCCATTTAAATGAGCCGCAGCCATACACTTGTCCTTGGTGACAAGTTTCCTGAACGATGGCGGCATTTTTGATTCGTATCCGTCGCCCCAAAATCGGTGTTCAGAAAACCAGAACACAGACTGTTGAAACTGCGGCTCGTTGATATGTTTTTTCAACAATCTGGAGTCGCTTTTGAAGCGGTTTAATAGTTCGCGACCAAACTTGCTTCCGTGCATTCGGAATGCTGGGTAAAATACTTTCGCCTTGTACATTGCCCAAAAGAAACTTCCTGCGCTCAGCAATTCATCCGTGTTCAGCTGTTTGACATTTTTCACGGCCAAGTCGATAGGCTGCCGAAGTGGTTTCAAATCAGCGGCAGGAACTTTCATCGTTTGTGCCGCACCAAGCATCATGCAGGCATCGGCTAGGGAATCACGGGTGACCGCCCCGGAGCTGTAAATGATTTCGCGATGCTTTTGAAATTCCGTCTGGTCGCCCGACCGGAGCAACCAAGCCGCCGTAAAATAAGGCAACCATTTAGCCGACAGCCAGCGTGGCCACATCGATTCGACTTCTGCCAAAACGCCTGGAACCAGTGACAAGTTTGATTTGCGACGACAGAGATTCATCGCTTCGAATAGCTTTGATTTCCAGGGCAAAATTCTCAAACGTGGGTCTTCGGGACGCGAGTTGATAATCCATTGAATGTGCGGGGCGGCGTCTTCAAACTGCTCGGCTTCCAGCAGTGTTTCGGCCAGGTAAGTGTGTGGCTGCGGCGCAGCGGGAATCGCTTTGGACCACTCTTTCATCGCCTCGGTCAGTTGCTTGGTGGCCTGGTCGCGTTGCTTTTTCGTCAGGTCTTCGCCTTTAGCATCTTGCTTGAGCGACTCAACATAAGCCTTGTGTGCTGGCTCGTTCAAAGGATAGGCTTTGATTGATTTTCGGAATTTATCACGGATTGATTTTTGGGTTGGCTTACCGTTGAGGTCACCGAGATACGCAAAACCGAACGGTGATCTGGCTGCTATGAGTTGCTCCAATTCAAAGGCCGCTTCTTTGAGCCAGATGGTACTAATCATCGCATTGCGAAGGGGCTTGGAAAGCTGTTCATTGGACGGAAGATCGTTCGTGACATACTCATGCAAAAAAGCATGGGCAGGATTCTCGTCGTCTTCATCTTGCAACCAGTATTGAAACGCACGGAACAAATTTCGCGGGTCGTGAGCGGGCCCGCGAAACGCATTGATCGTTTCGTCGAATACATCGGTGTAAGGCTGGTCGGCGGCGCGATCAAGTGCTGCAATTTCAATCGCTCGGACCAGGTTCGGTTCAAGATCTCGAAAGTCATTGCTAAATTCTCGCAGCCATTGGATTTTTTTGGGCGTAATGGTCGAATCCGGAATTTCGTCTTCGTACTCAAGTTTCTGATTCAAACCGGCGGTCGCAATTTTAATCGCAGCCCGATCAATTCGCCTGCGTCTGACGATTCTTGCCGCCTTAAGCAGTTCGTGGTCCGGAGGTGGCACAACGACGGTCGTTTCCGCTTGCGAGATGCTGCCACCGGTCGGGTCCGGACTCGTGACTTTACCCGCTGCCAATTCGGTCAAATCTTCTCGGTGAGCCAGCTGTAAAGCTCTAGCAATTCTCGCAGGACGACGGGCGATATCGAGTCGGCTCCAAGTCGTGTCAGCAGCGGTAAGGTCATTGTCCAACCAGGAAGTAATTCCTCGAATAAGTAACCGCCAGTCGCTCAATTCACTTTTCCGCGGAATCGTGCCGACTGCCTCGCTGGCTTGATCAGGTTTGCCACATTCAATCAAACGCAGAGATTCCTTGACGCACGCAACTTCGTTCTGCTGTTCGGCATTGAGATTCGCAAATGCGGCTGCATCAAAGACAGCGACGTCTATTTGATTTTCGCCGATCCATGCAACTGGAACCAAGCTCTTTAGTTGCTCCTGTTGTCGCTGCCCGATTGATCTACGAGCTGTTTTAAGCTTTGCTGCTGTCATTTTTTTCTTGCGGCGTTTTTCTTCTTTTCTCTTTCTTTTTCGTGCTTGTGATTGGGCATTTTGTTTTTTTGATTTAGACGCCATGGTCGTTCGCTCAGATAGATATTTAGTCTCTTAGGTTTGTCATGTTTTGGGGTGATCTGTCGACCCGGGTTGTCTCGCAAAGAGAACCAGCGTGTACAGCGTAACTTTTTTCTACACGGATAAATACCTGTCAAAGGGTGCGATCCGGCTGGTGCGCCTTTTGGCCCTGAAAAACCGGAGTTTAACCAGAATTATTCACGACGGCAGGTCACCCAAGACGTGAAATTGACGAATTTGCAAAACTTGCCTCCGCGTCGGAAGAATGCCTTCAAAGAAAAAACCAGACGCCTGTTGTCGTGAATAATTCCGGTTGAAGCCATAAAGACGGTTCATGGTCAACACGCTATGCATCACCCACCATGCCTGCCTTGTTCGATGAGCCTCTTTCGCATCCGCTCAAGTCAATCTTCACGCGATTGTTTTGCCTTATGGAAGGAGCAGTAGCGTCAGCGATTTCTGCCCTTCAGGCGGTGTCACAGCAAATACACAGCAAGCTTGCTGCTGCTTGGTGACCTGTCTACAGCTCAGTGCAATGAAGGCAAGAAAACCGCCGAAGACCTAAACGCAAAAAGCCCTCGTAATAACGAAGGCTTTGCGTCTCAATGCACCAATGTTCCTATCAGTGCTTTAGCTCCCCCGGCAGGGCTCGAACCTGCGACAAACGGATTAACAGTTCAAGTTTCGAAAACGAAAACTTGCCGCGTTTCGCGGCACTCCTAAGATTCCCGCGACCAGTACGGTACAGAACGGGTACAGAAAAGGAGCAACTACATGGCACGCACACCAAAACCATGGTATCGAAAAGATCGAAAATCATGGTTCGTAACCGTCGAAGGAACGCGACACAACCTCGGCCGAAACAAACAAGAGGCCTTTCAAAAATTCCATGAATTGATGGCGGCCCCAATCAAGCCCAACAAACTCACAGTATTTGATGTCATGGACGAGTTTCTAGAATGGACATTGAACCATCGCGCCAAGGGCACATACAGATTCTACCGAGAACGGTTAAAGTTGTACGTAGACGAGAATTCAAACATCGAATGTTCAAATTTTCGACCGTTTCACTTTCAGAAATGGCTAGACGGTAAACCAAACTGGGGTCCAACTTACAAAGCGGGAATGGTGACCACCATCAAACGTTGCTTCAACTGGGCAGTAAGACAGGGTTACTTGCAAACGAGCCCGGTACAGTTTCTTGAGAAACCCAAAACCAAGAGTCGTGACACGCCGTTAACCCGGCAAGAGTACGATGCAATCTTGGCGAACATTGACGAAACCGATCCGTTCTATGATCTGGTCGTGTTTTCTTGGGAGACAGGGAGCCGGCCTCAAGAGTCGTTGCGGTTTACGCGTGCAGATGTAGATGTATCAAATATGCGCATAGTGATCAAAAACCCCAAAGCAAGGGGACCAAAATGGCGGGTAATTCACCTTACGAATAAAGCACTTGAAATTGTACAAAAGCACACAAACATTCGGAAAGAGGGGCCCGTTTTTCGAAACACCAAGGGGAAACCATGGACTCCCAACTCATGCGCAAACAGGTTTGATCGACTGAAACCGAAAGTTGGTCGAACTGTCGCTCTTTACGATTTCCGCCACGCCTACGGAACAGACATGTTGAAGAATGGAGTTAGTCCGTTGACAGTTGCCGAACTGATGGGGCACACAAACGTGAAGATGCTAATGGAGACGTATCAACACATTTCACTTGACCCAAAATACATGAATCAGCAGGTGGAAAAACGATCTACATGACCGAAACGGTTCCTGTACCCTGTCCCAAATTTGGGAATTTCAATCATGGTAAGGGGCAGAGGCGATTGCTTTAAGATACATCAACACGCTCGCACGTTGACATCGAGGAGGTCGTTGGTTCAAGTCCAATATCGTCCACTTGCCTTTTGGGGCAAAAAGCCGAACCATCCTTCGTGAGTACCCTTTATGTGTACCCTTTTACGGAGGAAGGCATGCCACGCCAGACAAAGCCCTACTACCGCAAAGTCCAAAAACGTTGGGTTTGCCTATCGATGGAAAACGTATCACCCTTGGTGCGGACAGGGACGAAGCCCATCGGAAATTTCACGAGCTGATGCTGGATCGCGAGAATCTTTCTGCCCAAATTCACTCACTCTATGGGTTGTCTCAGGTCTATCTCGATTGGGTCCAGCAAAACCGTTCAAAGAGCACATATGACAATCAGCTTCGCTTTCTTAAACAATTCATCAAGCGTGTTGGCAAGGCGATGAAAGTCGCTGCACTGAAAAACCATCATTTGCTCAAATGGGTTGATGCTCAGACTGGTTGGACGTCTACGACCAAGCGCGACGCAATCAGCACTGTACTCCGGATGCTCAATTGGGCTGTCGAGCAGGGCCATATCCATCGATCGCCGATTTCCAAGATCAAGAAACCGAAGCGTCAACGGCGTGAAGTTTTCTATTCCATTGAGCAATGGAATCAGATCCGTGCTCACGTAAAAGACGGTTTTATCGATCTATTGGATTTTCTCTGGTCGACAGGCTGCCGACCCAAGGAAGCTCGTGACTTAGAGGCGAGTCATGTACATTTGGATAACAACGTTTGCTTGATGGTGTCCAACGAATCAAAAGGAGAGATGCCTCGGGCCATTTTCTTGACGCCTGAACCAAAATCGAACCTCGAACGATTAATCAAGAAGCGTCCTGTTGGAAAACTCTTTCTCAATTCTCGCGGCAACCCATGGACAAAGGATGCTATCAAGTGTCGCTTGACGACAATTTCCCGCAAAGTTGGCTTTCGCGTCATCGCATACGGTACATACGGTACACGTCACTCGTATGCCACCCACGGCCTGACAAACGGAGTCGATTCAATCGTCCTTGCGCAACTCATGGGGCACAAGAACACGAACATGATTGCACAAGTCTACTCACATCTGTCTCAGAACCCAACTTTTCTTATCGAGCAAGCAGAACGCGTCAAGAATCCAAGCTGCGAGTCCTGATTCTAGCTGTCCCAAAAATTGGTGCGAGCTAGTTGCGCGATCTGTGAACGTAAATCATTGCAGTGGTTTGAGAGGCATCAGAATTTTTAAAATCGGCTTTCCCCTGTTATTTGTCAGATAAGAATACTTTTCCTGGTTTCAAGAATAAGAAATGCATGCCAACCGATCCATCAGTTGGCAGGCATGAAACGACGCTGAGCAACGCCGAATGCGCGCCCAAAACGCACAGGTTGCGATCGCAATGCCATTCGTCTTGGCTCAACAAATTACGTTATGTTCTTGGTTTCATTTCGAACGAGCACAGCATCGATCGCAGCTTCTGCATTGATGCAGCCATAACCGAAGTAGATGGAGTGACCATTGACGTAGGAATTCGGGTCACCAATTTTTCTTGCAGTCGTTTCCAGAATCTGTTTCACCTCTATAGATGTAAGAGATGGATCGACGGATAGCATCAGCGCACATATTCCAGCGACCAACGGGCATGAACTTGACGTTCCGCCAAACAGGTAAGTCGTATTGTATTTGGTGAACTCGCTCGGTGCATAACCACTGAAGTATTGATTTCCCTGATAGGAATACTGGCCACGCACATCCGCTGTAAGGACGCCGCGTCCACCAGCGCCGCTACTGGGAGCGCAAACACTTACTTCATCACCAAAGCTCGAATAGTTCGCTTTCGTATCGACGCTTGTTGAAGCAGCGACAGCGATAACATCTGGGTGAATCGCAAATCCGTCAAGGGTGAGAGGTGGATTGTTTATGTCGTGATTGCTATTGCCAGCGGCAAAGCAAATGACACACCCACGTCCACCTCGCCCATTCCTCGCACAGTCGGCGATTGCATTCTTCATTCTAGTGCTTAGGGGAAACACGTTGGCTGCAACTCCCCAGCTACAACTGACAATGTCCGCTCCATTGTCCTTGGCATGTCCAAAGGAATCTTCAATGTAGTTGTCGGTAATAAATGGGTTCCATCGAAGCGGCATGAAGCGTGAGTTTGGCGCCGCACCGACAATTCCATCGCTATCGCTCCGTCCGATTGCGACTCCAGCACAAGCTGTACCATGCCAGTCGCCTCCATAAGGCGCATTGAGAGTGTTTGGGCCGCTGACTTGTGGCGAAACGTTAGTATTTCCATTCTCGAAATTGAATGGTGCAACGATTCGACTGGCAGGGCCGAGGTCTGGGTGCCCAACATCGAAACCGTCGTCAATGACGGCGACGACGACGTTGGAACTACCAGCGTTGCCTAACTTTTTCCATGCAGCGACGACCCTCGAGTCAGCGCCAGCCTCGAGTCCGACAGCATTTCCTTTGTTCTCGAGATGCCATTGTTCTTCCAGCAATGCATCGGCTGGAATTAGTCGCAGCTGTCCGGCAGTAATCAGCTCCGGCTCAGCAACAGCAACGCTGTCCAATTGTTGCAGTTCCGCGCAAAGTTGAACCGCGTCTTTGATCCCACGAACCACGACCCCTTTTTCCCCAGACTCTTTGAGTACTTCTAAGCCGTGCTCCTGAAGTAAGCCGTTGACTATGTCGATAGCCACGTCATCATTGAACTCAAGGTAAATTTCACCGCTTGGAACAAATGGCACACCATCGTCAGATGTGTGATAGACGCGAGTTGCTTTCTGTTGGTTCAACGGCGCATTGGATGTAGCTGCGGCGTTGAATCTGGATACGGTCACCTCCGCATTCTGTGGTGCCGCCGCTACTGAGATAATGCGGTAGGGACCAAGCCGGACTACTTCTTCTGCCCCGGACACTTCCGCCATTGCTGCTGTTGCTGGTATGGCTTGGTTGGGCGCAGTATTTGGAATAGCAACGAGCGTTTCGCTTGGTGTTAAGACAAGATCTTCATCGCCATATTTAATCGTTTTTGCTTTTGTCATTTCGCGTCCTTTGATGATGAACTAACTGTGGCTAGTATGTATTTGGTTGGGGTA
>CAYZPA010000008.1:0-108883 GCA_964479855.1 uncultured Pirellulaceae bacterium | reverse complement strand
TTGGGCGATAGCCCCGGTTGAAGCGTCGTTAACCGAGGCTAACGCCTAAACGGCTGGCATAAAAATCTCGATTTGGAATAAAACGACAAGCTCGCAAGCGAGTGGATATCCCCGAGGAAATCCGAATCCCTCGCTTGCGCGTCGGGCTGGTATTGCGAAACGCTACACATTGCGGAATTTACGAGTGCTTATCTCGCAGAACATGAAACTCCAGCTCGAATGTCAAACCTCAAACCACGCGCTTTGGCAGAATTGCCATGTAAAAACTTCGGTCGAAGGCCAACTACGGTCGAACCTGCTTCGATATTTCGAACAGATCCCGAATACGGTTTTGCTTGATCCGAAACGCAGAACCATGGTTTCGAGTCGCTCCCGATTCCTTCAAGTGCATTCGAAGCTCCAACATGACATCACCTTCCAGCAACAGCTCAATCAAGCGATCAGCCGACGCGTCTTTGCACCATGTGACTCCGACATAATGAAACTGTTCCGATTTCCGTTTCCCCCTGCTGCGAGCAGAAACGAACACGGTTTCAGCATGCTTTTCCTTGAGTCGTTTTTGCAGAATCGATTGAGTCCAATACGCGACGTGCTTCCCACGAAAATCCAACCAGACACGTGAACGATCTGGTTCCACGGCGAAACAAAAACCGTGCGAATTCGGCTCGATCGTAACCGTCGAATAAAGAGCCGTTCTTCCGTTGTCATCAACGTAGCCATATTTTTCGACTCGACCAGACGCTCGCAAGCCATCGATCCACTTCGGCTCTTTCAGAAACAGATTCATCTTCTCCGCATCGTCGAGCCCAATGTCTGCGTCTCGAAACGCTTTCAATTCCATACCCAAGAAATCGCCGCCGGGAGAATTGTTTTCTTCGATGTCCAACATCGTTTCGAGGGTGTAACCGACGCCCGTCGAACCCGATCGCAGCGTCGGCACAAATCCTTTCGCCGATAGCCTATCGAACAGCGGAAGGAACGCAGTCAAAGCAGCCGATTCAGCTTGCGTATAAGAATCACTGGGCGACGCGCCATTGGCGACCACCATTTCCGTCGTGGTCTCAGACGAATGCCATTCCGGCAATCGTGATTCCGGCAATTTCGATTCCTGTAATCCCGATTCCGATGAGCTCGACTCTAACGAGCTCGTTTCTGATACAGCTGGCGCGACAGCGGTTGGTTCGCATCCCGCCAGCAGCAAGCATGCGCAAGCGGCGATTTTCGCAAAACGCGTTTTCAAATAACACGTTTTCAAATAACGCATTTTCAGGAAACGCATTTTCAGATAACCGAGTTCTTGATGGGTCATGCGACTAATTCCTGATTCAAACGCTCAATATCATAACCCCATAAGTCGTTCCTGCTTACAAAACCCTGATTCACCCGCGTTCCAAGCCAATGCTGGCACGCCCGGTCGACAATCACCTTGCGAAACCTGTCAGAATTTTGGTAACCAACACCCAGTCAGGGTTGAAGATGGATGGTTTGAAAGACATACGACAGGAACACGATCATGAGCGGACACAATCGACGTTTTTTCATCACTGCATTGTGTGCCATCGCATGCGCTGCGACAACGGGCTGCCTTTTGTCACATTCGAACCATTCTGTGATTCGCCAGGATGAGCCGCTCAGTCCGCTGGTTTTCGAAACCGAAAACGCGAGGAACATGTTTGAATCTCACGTCAGCGAGCGACAAAGCAAAGACGAAGCCACCACCTCGTTTGCGATTCCTTTTCTTGTTGGCCTCGAAAAGTCTGTCAACACGGCCGAAAATGCCATTCGAAACGACGTGGCTAATCTAATCGATACAAACGGTGACCGCATCATCAGTGAACATGAGGTGAACTTTCACCGCCGCGCCAACAAAGTCGATCGCTAACGCCACTGCGCAGACAATAAAAAAGCGAGCTCACGTTCACAAACGCGGCTCGCCATTTAAACCGGAATTATTCACGACGACAGGCGTCTGGTTTCCCCATTGAAGCGACTCTTCGGACGCGGAGGCAAGTTTTGCAAATTCGTCAGTTTCACTTCTTGGGTGACCTGCCGAAACCACAAACCTGAAGCAATATCCCAATGAAACAAGCTTTCTCCAGGTCGACGCCCTCGCATCGTGAATAATCCGGGTCGAAAACGTTCTTGCTTCGACTATTGACCAATCGAATAAAGATACTTGTTCGATCGAACAAACATTTTTCCGTCTGAGAACGCGGGCGTGCTGTTAAATTCACTGCCGTCGTCTGCAAACTTGTTCACAGCCAGGACTTCGAATTTCTCCGAAGCAGCGATGACATAACAGGTTCCATCTTTGGCGAACTGGAAAATCTTGCCATCGGCTGCAACAGGTGAACAGTAATTGCTGCTCGGTCCTCGACGTGCTGGAGCAGCACCTTCGGTCGCCGGCAAACGCTTCTTGTAGACTTCCTCGCCAGTTTCCGCACTGACACAAGTCACAATTCCACGCGAGATTCCAAACACATGGCCGTCGTAAACGATCGGAGTCATGATCCTGGCAATTGATTTCCCAGACCATTCCGTATGGGATTCAGTCACATCGCCTTTGCCGCCCGTACGAATGGACACACCTGTCTGGGAACGACCGCCCATTGCGATCACTTTGTCACCGTGGAGCATCGGGCTGGCCGATACAGAACTATCTTGAACACCATTGGTGGTGTACCAACGAAGTTTTCCGCTCTTTGGGTTCAAACCCCAAATTTCGTAGGGAACACTTACAACCACGGAAGCATCTTCGCCTTCACCGACAACAATCGGAGTGCTCCAGACGTTCGCGATACCGTCGCAGCGCCAAAGCTCTTCTCCTGTTTTCGTGTCCAATCCGACGAGCGATTCCGATTCGTCTGCGGCGTTAACAACCAACACGTTTTCGTGAAGAACCGGACTGGCGCCCGATCCCCATTTCATTCGCCCTGAGTTTTCGCCAACACTGGTTTTCCAAAGCTCTTTGCCGTCGAGGTCAAACGCAAGAACTCCGGACTTTCCAAAAAAGACGTAGACATTCTTACCGTCTGAAACGGGCGTACTGGAAGTGTAACCGTGCTCAGGAACTCCCATTCCTTGAAACGGATCCTCTTCAACTTCCGGTTTGTAATCTTTCTGCCAGATTTTCGAACCGTCTGACTTGTTGAAACAGACAACATGCCGCCTCAGGTCTTTCATTTCTCCCGGGTTGTCACGTTCTTCGCCGTACCCGCTGTAACAGGTGACAAAAATTCGATCACCAACGATGATCGGAGAAGATGCTCCCGCACCCGGAAGTTCGATTTTCCAATTGACGTTTTTTGTATCGTCAAATTCCTCGGGAAACGAGGTATCGCTTGCCGAAACTCCGCTGCCATCCTGCCCTCGGAATCGAAGCCAGTCTTCAGCGTGTAAATTCGTTGTCACGATCGCGCAACAGGACAGTGCAACGAACAAAGATAAAATTTGAGCCCGCATACGAGACTCCTTTTGGTGATGAATAAGTTGGGTTCAAGCCTGCAATGATGCGACTACTTGTCGTCCATGGCAGGACGTTTCGGACGCTGGCCTCCGCGACCGCCGCCTCCGCCATAGGCTCCACCGCCGCCTCCGCGCCAGCGCTTGGTCGCTTCCGTCATTTCCTCAGACGTGACGAACCCGTCTTTGTCAGTATCGAAACGATCGAACATACCTTTCATCCACTCGGGAGCTTCTTCGGTGCTGATCTTTCCGTCTTTGTCGGTGTCCATCTGAGCCATGCGTTCCGCCATCCCTTGTCCACCGCCGGCGTTTCCACCACGACGTCCACCGTCACGGCCACCACCGCGCATACCGCCCATGGCTGACAAATCGGGAAGCAATTCAGCCGTTTTCAAAACGCCGTCGCCATCCTTGTCGATAGAAGCCAGCGATTGGCTTGCGTTCTTGATTTCTTCGGCAGAAAGTTCACCATTACCGTCGACATCGAGAGCCTTCATGATCGGCAACATAGCCAACATGCGTTCCATGCCACCACCTCCTCCGCCGGGTCCGCCTCGCCGACCACCACGTCGACCTTCCTGGCCTCGCGGGCCGTTCTGACCACGCTGCTGGGTGCGTTGTTCGTTTTTCGACTTACTACCTTCCTGAGCAGAAACACAATTTGGAAACAACAAAGCCACTGCGGCAACGGTCGCCAGAAGAGAGAATGTTTTCGACATGACGAATTCCTCATTTAATTTAGGGGGGGGAGCAACCAGCGACATGCCGGTCAAGTGCCCGTTTTAACACACCGCCGGACCACTTGTGTCGCTGCGAGTTTGCTTTCGCCTTAAATTACTTCACTTTCGAAACCTGCGATCGACCATCGAGTAAGTCTTTTGATGCTGCGGACAGGCATAGCTTGCACGATTGACCTTCGCCCGAAGCGTAGCTATCGTGCGTTTCCTCACATAATTTCCGGGAGCCGTCGTTGTCGCTGATTCAACTAAAGGGCGTTACCAAGACCTACGATCTTGGAGAAATCAAAGTGCATGCGCTTCGCGATACCACTTTGACAATCGATCGCGGCGAGTACGTTGCCCTGATCGGTCCATCGGGTTCTGGCAAATCGACTCTGATGAACACGCTCGGTTGTCTCGACCGACCGACTGACGGCAGCTATCTCCTTGATGGGGAAGAAGTCGTCGACATGACGCTTGACGATCGCGCCAATATTCGCAACAAGAAAATCGGATTCGTCTTCCAAAACTTTAATTTGCTGTCCAGAACCAGCGCCGAAGAGAACGTTGAACTTCCGCTGCTGTATTCAAAGAACGTCACGGCCCGCCAACGTCGTGACAGAGCCCGCGAACTTCTTGGACTCGTTGGGCTCGGCGATCGACTCGACCATCATCCGGCTCAACTTTCCGGCGGGCAACAACAACGCGTCGCAATCGCCAGAGCTTTAGTCAACGAACCGCCAATCCTGATGGGTGACGAACCGACAGGAAACCTTGACACCAAAACCAGTCGAGAGGTCATCGAACTGTTTGAGCAGCTGAATGAGGAACGAAAGCTGACGGTCATTCTGGTCACGCACGATCAGGAAGTCGCCAGAAACGCACGGCGTACCATCGTGCTTCGCGACGGCAGCGTCGTCTGCGACACCGAAAACTTCGACGAAGCATTAGAATCGTTACATTCCTACCAAGCCCACGAAGCCGACGAATAAACCAGTGCGACTGGACTGTTCCTTTCAATAGTCGCCACGGTCATTTCCGATTGGATAGGCACTGGCGTCACAGGTAGTCCCTGCCTGCAAGACGTTTGCTAGCGAATCTATTCGATTGTGGCAAATGACCTGGCAACCCAACATTCTGATTCTGGCATTGATGCTCGTCGGCTGCACGACGCCGCAATTGCTTGACGGCCAGATCATCGACATTTGTCCGGAACAGCGACACATCGAAGTTCGAGACGCGTCGGCATTGTGCCCTGCGGCGATTCGATCAAGCGAAATCCCGTTCACCGTTGCCTTGAAAGAAGACCGTCAGGCGGAGCCGCTTTCACTGGACGAAGCCATTCAAATCGCAATTCGCAATGCCGATGTCATCCGTGTCATCGGAGGCAACTTTGCGACCACAACTGGACGTACGATCTATGACGTGGCCGTGTCGAACGTTTCGATCGACGAACAGCTCGCGGTGTTCGACCCGACATTCAATTTGACCTCCACGATGAACAAGTCCGATACGCCATTCGCAACGCTCGACCCCGGCGATCCGACCAGAGCGATTCTTGGCGGTTCAAGCACAGATTCGATCAACACCACGTTGAATTTACAAAAACGCACGCTCAATGGAGCGACGGTTGGCCTGAACGTCAACGCGGTGGGATCGTATTTCGAACCCGGATTCGCTCCGCTTGAACCGCAGTATCGTTCTTTCGTCGAAATGACTTTGCGACAGCCCTTTGTTCGTGGGTTTGGTCGCGACGCCAATCAAACACCGATCATTATTTCTCGTATCAACACGGAACGGTCTTTCTTTCAGTTCAAGAACTCGGTCCAGCAACTGGTCCGCAGCGTCATCGCGGCTTACTGGAACCTTGTTGCGGCGCGGGTCGAAGTGTGGGCTCGCGAGCAGCAAATCGAACAGGCTGAATTCGCATACAAACGAGCGAAAGAGAGCTTTGATTCCGAACGGACCAACATCGCCGATGTCGCCCAAGCGGCTTCTGCACTGGCGAGCTTTCGCGCGAATTTGATCTCTGCCCGATCCAATATGATTCTTGCAGAAACCGCACTTCGAAACGGACTCGGACTGCCACCGTCCAACAGCCGGCTGATCGTGCCGACCTCGGTGCCGGTGCTCGAGCAGATCGACTTCGACTGGAACGAGATCGTCGCCATTGCCGAACAGAATCGCCCGGACATCATTGAATTGAAGCTCATTCTGGAAGCCGATCGTCAACAGCTTCGACAGGCCGACAATTTTGCAAAGCCTCAGTTTGATGGGATTGCAAACTATCGCTGGGACGGACTGAGCGGCGAAATGCCAAACGGCGCATTCTTGGAAAACGACGGCGGGCGGTTCGCTGGCTTTAATCTGGGAGTCAACTTTTCGGTGCCGTTCGGGCTGCGAAGAGATCGTGCGGCACTTCGGCGTAGCGAGCTGGTTTTACTGCAGGATCAAAGGAACCTGGAACAGGGCATTCATCAGATGGTCCACCAACTAACGCTAAACTATCGCAACATCGATCAGTTTTTCCTGCAATACGAAGCGTTCAAAGAAGTCCGAAAAGCTGCTCGGCTCAGTTATGAAATCCAGGCGCAGGAATTCCGTATTGGGCGACGCGAGTTCATCAACGTGCTGCAAGCCATCACAGATTGGGGAAACTCGGTTTCGCAAGAAGCCAGCTCGATCACGCAATACAACACCGAACTGGCAAACATCGAAAACGAGACCGGTTCCATTCTGGAAACTCACGGCATTCGCTTCGTCGAAGAACGCTACGGCTCGATCGCGCCGACGTTGCTCGGCGTCCAGCGTCCAATTCGAGCGTATCCTAAATCGCTTCGAGTTGACGGCGGTGATGATCGCTATAACGAATCAAAAACGGACTCTGACGAAGCCTTCAATCTGGAATCGCTGGATCCAACAGCTCAATCGAGACTCGAGGACGAACTGGGCGATGCTAAACCGAATCCGGCGGCAGATGGAGAGATGCGAATCAAAAGCCTGAAAGAGCTGATGGAGGAGATGGACGCGCCTCGAAGAGAAACGCCAAAGAAGCTGACACCTGACCAGATGCGGCCCGGAAACAATCCGCCGATGCCAACGGCAGCCCCGCCATCGGCGGACCCGCCAGCAACAAAACCAAAACTCCCGCTGCTTAACCGCGACGGCCGTTCACCAACGAAATCGCATCGCCGATCCGCTAAACGACGAACGCTTTTGGATATCTTTCGCTAATCAACTTCGCCGCACACAATTGGTGAAACCAGTTGATCCGCTAACTTGTATAGTCCGGCTGATTGACAAACTGCGGCAGTTGAACCAGAGCGTGTGATGGAATTGAAAATAAGCGGACTCTCGAAGACCTATCCCAACGGTGTTCGAGCCTTGAACAACGTTTCTCTTACCATTTCCGACGGCATGTATGGCCTGCTGGGGCCCAACGGAGCAGGCAAGTCGACGCTGATGCGGACCTTGGCGACACTGCAAGAGCCCGACCAGGGCATCGCCACACTGGATGGGCTCGACATTCTGAATCAGAAGACCGAAGTGCGAAAGCTTTTGGGTTACCTGCCTCAGGAGTTCGGCGTCTACCCAAAGACCTCAGCGGGCTCCATGCTCAGCCACATCGCGACGCTCAAGGGAGTGACGGATCGCCGCGAGCGAAAAGAACTTGTCGGAGCGATGCTCGAAAGAGTCAACCTTTATCAACATCGCTTTAAGTCTGTCGCTGGATTCTCTGGTGGCATGAAGCAACGTTTTGGGATCGCCCAAGCTCTTCTCTGCAATCCCAAACTGGTCATCGTTGACGAGCCGACTGCTGGTCTGGACCCCAACGAACGAAATCGCTTTTACAACTTGCTTGCCGAAATCGGTGAAAACACAATCGTCATCCTTTCGACGCACATCGTGCAGGACGTCAAGGAACTCTGTTCTAACATGGCGATTCTGAATCAGGGAGAAGTTGTTTTTGACGGTGTACCCGCAGAAGCCGTTGCAGAACTGGAAGGGAAAATTTGGGAACGGTCCGCCACCAAAGATGAACTTGCCCGTCTCCGCGAACAGCATAACGTCCTTTCTGTAAAACTTGTCGCTGGCAGACCATTGTTACATGTGCTGAGCGATTCAGATCCTGGCGACGGTTTTGAATCCGTTTCGCCAGACCTGGAAGACGTGTATTTCTCAATGACCCAGATCGCCCAGCCGCAAGAAGCGGTTTAGCCCAGAATTATTCACGACGACAGGCGACCAGTTTGTCCTTTGAGGCGATCATCCTGGAGTAGCGACAAGTTTTGCAAAATGGTCAATTTCAAGTCGTGGGTGAACTGACGAAACCACAAACTTGGAACAACACCCCCATGAAACAAGCCTTCTCCATTTCGACGCCACGCATCGTGACTAATCGGGTTTAGCGTCGTCCATCGAGTTATCCATTTCCCTTCAGGCATCCCACACCAATTGCGTTCAACATGTTTCGAACTTTCTTTACCTTCGAAGTTGTCTACTGGCTCAAGGCAATGATGGTCTGGGTTTTTCTGACCGTTCTGACCCTGCTTCTATTTAGCGTCATGGTTGCTGACGATCCACTGATGGAGCAGATTTTCTTTAGCAACGCGGTGAGAAATTCCTCATTCGTGATTCATCGCGTTTATGGGATGACGGCTGTTTTCGGCTGCCTGATGGTGACCGCGTTCGTCAATTCCGCCGCAGTTCGAGAGTTTGCCTGCAACACGCAACAGCTGATTTTCACCAAACCGATCAGCAAATATAGCTACTTACTGGGTAGATTTACGGCGGCGACGCTCGTGTCTTTGATTCCGATGTTGGGTGCGTCGTTGGCGATCTTTATCGCGAAAGCGACCAGTCCTGACCTGGCATGGGGACCGACGAACTGGTGGGCTCATTTGTCCAGCATCCTGATCATTGCGGTCCCGAACACATTCTTTGTCGCCGCCGTTGTGTTTTCGATTGCAGTTTGGACCCGCAGCACCCTGGCTTCGTTTCTTGGCATCCTTGGACTGATGGTGCTGCTGTCGGTGTCGGGGGCATTGATCGGAACGCTTTCAACCGAATGGCTGGCTTCGATGGCGGATCCGTTCGGCGATACCGCTTTGGCCAACACGACAAAATATTGGACGGCATCGGAAAAGTCGCTGAAGTCTGTCACGTTGACGGGCGTGCTTCTGTGGAATCGTATTTTTTGGGTGGCGGTAGGATTTATTTTCCTTGCAGCCGGTTGCTGGAAGTTCTCATTTGAGACCAAAACCGGATTCATCGGCCATCTCATGAAGACGATCAAGACGAGTGTTTCCGACTCGTTTGCAACGCCGTTCCACACAACGGAAATTCCGACGACGCAGCGACATTTTGGATTCATGGCACGGGCTCAACAGTTGCTTCGCATGACATGGACTGAACTTTGGGCGACCGCCAGAAGCCCGGTTTTCATTTGCATCATCGTGGGGGCGTTGCTGAGCGTTTTCGCATCGTTTTCAGTTAGATCAACGCTCTCGTTCGGGCTGTCGTCACTGCCGGTGACCTTTCTGATGGTCGAATCTGTTCGAGAGTCGTTGTTTCAGTTTCAACTGGCATTGATCACGTTTTACGCTGGCGTGTTCGTCTGGAAAGAAAGAGACGCAAAACTGGACGAGATCGTGGACGCACTGCCGACAGAAACATGGCTTTCCTACGGAAGTAAGTTTCTGGCGCTGGTTGTGATCGCGGTCATGGTGATGGTGACTGGAATTTTCTGTGGTGTATTTTACCAGCTAATTTCGCGCTTCTTCAGTTTTCAATTAGTAGTCTACGTTCAGGAATTGCTGGTTTTGGACATGGTTTCCATGATCTGCCTTATTGCGCTCGCGATCCTGTGCCACGTCGTTTCGCCCAACAAGTACATCGGCTATTTCCTGTTCATCGCCCTTGTGATCGCCAATGCAGTCGGCTGGTCTTTGCTCGGTGTGAATTCGAACATGGTTCAGTATTCAAGCCTTCCCAGCTACAGGTATTCCGACATGTTCGGGCGAGCTCCTTATTCGACGGGATTGCGATGGTTTAGCAGCTACTGGTTGCTGGCCGCGTCACTGATCGGAATCGCAACCGTTCTACTGTGGCCGCGAGGCAAAGAACGCGGCTTCGGCAGCCGAATCGTCGCGGCAATTCCGCGATGGACTGGCGGAGTCCGCATGGCTTCCATCGTGTCGACTGTTTGCTTCGTCGCCTGTGGTGGGTGGATCTACTACAACACATTCGTCGAAAACACTTGGCAATCAAAGGACGAGCTTCAACTAACCCAAGCGAACTACGAAAAGAAATTCAAACCCAAATCGGACCTGCCGCAACCACGAGTCGTCGCTGTTCGCTACGACATCGATATCTTTCCCGAAACGCGTGGTTTGAAAATGCGGGGCACGCAAACGATTGAGAACAAAGAAGACGTTCCGATCGAAACGATCATGGTCGTTGCATCCTCGCAATACGATCATGAGATCAAAATCGAGGGAGCCAGGGAAATTGAGCACGACGATGAATTGGACGTATTCACTTACGCGGTCGATCCACCGATGATTCCAGGACAAAAGCGAAAGATGGAGTTCGTTGTCGGCTACGAGCCGAAAGGTTTTGAAAACCGCGTTTCTGTCGAGCAAATTGTGCAGAACGGAACGTTCTTGAACAACATGATCACTCCGCAAATCGGCTACCAGCGTGGAGCAGAAATTCAGGATTTACAGGACCGTCTGGAATTTGAGCTCACTGAAACGAGCATTCCGCAGCTTGATCCTGACAATCTCGAGGCGCGCCAAAACAGTTACCTGAGCGCTAACAGTGACTGGGTCGACATCGAAACCGTGATCAGCACGTCAGCTGACCAAATTGCGATCGCTCCAGGGGCCTTGAAAAAATCATGGGAAGAGGACGGCCGAAAATACTTTCACTACAAACTGGGTCGACCGTCAGCAAACTTTTACTCGTTCGTTTCTGCTCGCTACGAAATCGCAATGCGAAAGTGGAACGACGTCGACATCGAAGTCTACTACCATCCGGATCACAAATGGAACGTGGATTTGATGTTGCGATCAGTTCGCAAATCGCTGGAATATTACTCCGAAGCGTTTGGTCCTTACCCACACCAGCAAGCTCGCATCATTGAGTATCCTCGAGTGACCGACTTTGCCCAAGCTTTTCCCGGCACGATGCCCTACGCGGAAGGCATCGGTTTCATTGCAGATCTACAGGACGATGACGATATCGACATGGTCTTCTACGTCGTCGCCCACGAAATGGCTCACCAGTGGTGGGCTCATCAGGTCCTTGGAGCCAACATGCAGGGTGCGACGCTTCTGTCTGAAACGCTGGCTCAATATTCTGCTTTGATGGTGATGGAAAAGGAATACGGACGCGACATGATGCGAAAGTTTCTGAAGTACGAGATGGATACTTACCTGCGCGGTCGCAGTCGTGAAAAAGGCAAAGAACAACCATTGCAAAAAGTTGAATTCGGCCAAGCCTACATTCACTACAACAAAGGCTCTGTCGCGATGTACCATCTGAAGGAAACGATCGGCGAAGAAAAGCTGAACGCCGCCCTGCGATCCGTCGTCGACAAATTTGCCTACAACAGCGGCCCGTATCCCACATCGATCGACTTGATCAACGCGATCAGGAAACAAACACCAGTCGAGCATCGAGGACTACTCAAGGACCTGTTCGAAGAAATCACGCTGTTCGAAAACCGCACGAAAACGGCAGAGTATCGCAAAATGGATGACGACCACTACGAAGTCACGATCGAAGTCGACTTTGCAAAGTTTCGAGCTGAATCTGATGGTAAAGAAAACGAAGTCACTATCAACGACTGGATTGAAATTGGAGCCTTCGCGAAACCCGAATCTAACAGCAAATTCGGAAAGACGCTTCACCGCGAGCGCATCCATGTCACTGATTCAACAGGAAAGTACACGTTTGTTGTCAACGAAGAACCAGCACTTGCTGGCGTTGACCCGAACTCGCTGTTGATTGATCGAAACGGCGAGGACAATCTAAAAAAGCCCGTTTTAAAGACCGACTGAGTCCGAATCAGATTGGGCCCGAATCAGATTGGGCACTACGAATCCGTCAGACACGACGAACTTTATCGGATTGCTTTTCCAGTCGCTTCGATGAAACTTTCACCGCGGTTCCAAGTTGTTGGGCGAACAATGAAACCCGGTACTCTTCGACCATCCAACGCAGCTGTACAAGTTCAGGATCGACAACGCCGATCGCGGCCTGCTGCTCTTTCAATTCGACATAGCGATTCCATTGGAAATCCAATTCCGCATTCAATTCACGATCCTTTTCCATCGGGACGGTCGAGATCTTTCCAATTCGGTGAGAAATGGCTTCAAAGTAACGCGGATATTCCTTCAGCCAAGCCCACGCTGTTTCGCCGAGGAATCCTTCGCTAGTCAATGAAGCGATTTGCTGTTTAATGTCGCCTTTCATGGAACCTCGCGAATTCGGAATCGTTCCCAACGCAAGGTCGGCGGACTGAGCGGCAGCGGCAAATTTTGGCAACCACTTCGCAACGTCCTGAGTCGCGACGGAAATTCGTTCGATCGCATTGGCGTTGAGTGTTTGAAAAGCGGCTTCGTCCCGAGGCAGTTTTTCGTATTCGACGAACGCAATACGTGTAATCAAGTCCGCAAGTCCCGGCTTCAAAAACTTTGCAGGCACGAATCGTGACAACAGCAAAGCGTGTTTGTCAATATCCGGCAGCCAGTTGACCTGAGACTTGATCGCTTTTCGGTTTACGATTTGTAGCAACCGAATCAGCCCCTGACGCGACATGGATTCCGCCGCCGCAAGCGAATCCGTCAATCGCAGCCCGACCGATTCGCCCTGATCGATGATCGCAGGAAAGGCTCCCAACTGAGTCGCCCCACGCGCGATCGTGACTTCTTTGGGCAGCTCGCCCCAAGTCCATTCTTTCAGTCCACTTTGCGACCACGCATCATCCTGAACTTCAACAATGGTGGAAACGTGATCGGATCCCAACTGTGACCGAAGCTCAGTCACCGATCGACCTTGAGCGACGACTTCTCCCTCTGCATCAACGACCTCTACATTAACGTTCAAATGAGGTGAGAGTTTTTCCAACTTGAACTCCGACGGAGCGATCGGGCGACCGGCCACTTTGCTGAGCTCGCGCGCGACCGCTTCGGTAAATCGACCTTTTCCAAACTCAATCTCTGCAACGACACGGTCGGCTGTTTCAGGAGCAGGAACCAGCATTCGTCGCGTCGGTTTTGGCAAACTTCGAATCAGTTCGATGACTCTTGATTTCATGAGCCCGGGAATCAGCCAACCCGTTTGCACATCATCCAGCTGCCCAATGCCTTCGACCGGCAGTCGGATCGTGGCTCCGTCCTTCGCGTCGCCCGGAGCAAACTTGTACTCAATCGGCACTTCCATGGAACCGATTTGCACTTCATCGGGAAACAGTTCCTTCGACTGCCCAAGTTCGGCTCCGGGCAGCAAGTCTGCTTTTGTCATCCGGAGTCGTTGGTCCAAGGCTGGATCCGATTTCAACTTCTGCAGCAAGCTTCGGTTGTCGTAAACGTCCTCTGGAATATGTTGTTCGTAGAAAGCCGGAGCCACAAATGGATCGATCACCAATTCGCGGTCACGAGTTTTTGCCGACTCTTTCTCAAGTTCCTGGACAAGCCATTGGTTGTGCACGTAGAAATCAGGAGTGCCTTCGAATTCGTCGCCGCAGAGCCCGTTTTCAATAAAGATCGTTCGAGCAGAAGCCGCATCAATCGGACCATAGTGAACCGCTCTTCCAGCAACGATCGGCAGCCCGAACAGGCTCACATGTTCGGACGCCATAACGGACTGCTGCTTCTTGCTCCATCTTGCGTCGGTGTGACGCTTCTTGATCAAGTGACCCGCAAGACGCTCGATCCAACCAGGCGAAATCTTCGCGACGGTTCGGCCATAGCGTTTCGATGTCTCGACAATTTCAGCCGCAATGATCCATTTCGGCTTCGATCCAAACACATCCGAACCGGGCCACAGATTGAATTTGATTCCACCCGATCCAGTGTATTCGTGTTTGTCGCCCAGCATCGCGACTCCCGACAACAGCCCCGTCATCAAGCTGCGGTGGATCGCATCGTAGTCGTCTTTTCGCGAACGAACTTTCAGGCCTTCGCGCTGAACCATCGATTTGAGCTGCCGATAGATCTCTTGCCACTGCCGCATCAGGTTGTACGAAATAAAGTTTCGCTCGCAAGCTTTCTTCAACCGACCTTTTGACAGATTTTCTTTTTGCTCGTGATACCAATCCCAGATGTTTAGCATCGAAAGGAAATCCGAATGTTCATCAGCGAATTGTTCGTGGGCGGTATCGGCTGCCTTTTGGCGTTCCGCGGGTCGAAGTCGAGGGTTCTGAATCTCCAGCGCCGTCGCAATGATCAGCATTTCCGCGATGCAGTTCTCCTGGTCCGCCGCAAAGATCATCTTTCCGATACGCGGATCGACCGGCAATCGAGCGAGCTTACGACCGGCGGGTGTCAATCGGCGTCGCTCATCGACAGCCTGAATTTCAAATAGAGTTTTATATCCGTCGCGAATGGCCTCAATGCGAGGCGGATCGATGAAAGGGAACTCTTCGATCGCCCCCAGTTTCAGATTCAGAGTCTGAAGAATCACCGACGCAAGGTTCGTTCTGCGAATCTCTGGAGTCGTAAACTTTTGCCGCGACTCATAGTCGTCCCGGGAGTACAACCGAACGCAAACGCCGGGCCCAATTCGACCGCATCGACCGCTGCGCTGATTTGCTGAAGCTTGTGATATCGCTTCGATCGGCAAACGCTGGACTTTGCTTTTGGCCGCGTAATGACTGATCCGAGCCGTCCCCGTGTCGACCACACAGCTAATTCTCGGAACGGTAATTGACGATTCTGCCACGTTCGTCGCCAGCACGATTCGTCGATTTGATTTGGGCTGAAAGATCTCGTTCTGCTGCCCGGTCGTCAGCCTCGCATACAAAGGCAGAACTTCGATTCGCGATGCTCCCAGAGCCCCCTTTAGCTTTTTGCTGACGCCGCGAATGTCGGCTTCGGTCGGCAGGAACACCAGAATATCGCCGTCTTCGCTGCGAACCAAATCGCGACAGGTTCGGACAACATGTTCATTGATGTCGACTTCCTGAGTCGGATCTTCCAAATTTTCGGGCGGGCTGTAACGCATCTCTACCGGATACGTTCGACCTTCGACATTGATGACAGGAACCGGATTGTTCGGGTCTGTCGTAAAGTGATCCGCAAATCGCTGCGTGTTGATCGTCGCCGAAGTGATGATCAGCCGAAGATCTTTTCGCTTTTCCAGTATCCGCTTGAGCCCGCCAAGCAGAAAGTCGATGTTCAGCGATCGCTCGTGAGCTTCATCGATGATGATCATTTCGTACTGATTCAAAAATCGGTCCGACTGCGTTTCGGCCAACAGGATCCCGTCGGTCATTAATTTGACGAAGGTCTTTTCGCCCGTTTTGTCATCGAATCGAATCTTGAATCCGACATCGCTTCCCAGCGGCGAACCAATCTGGGATGCCAGACGCGCCGCGACGCCTCGGGCAGCAATTCGACGCGGCTGCGTGTGGCCGATGACTCCGCGAACACCGAAGCCAGCCCGCAAGGCGATTAGAGGAAGTTGAGTCGATTTTCCGCTACCCGTTTCGCCACTGATCACGACGACTTGATGATCACGGATCGCTTTGGTGATTTCGTCGGCCCGCATCGCGATCGGAAGCGATTCATCCAGATCTGGTTTGGGAAGCGAATCCGAACGAACGTCAAACCGCTGCTTCGAAGACTCCAACCGCTGACAAAACGAGTCAACTTTTTCGATCGCAGGCTTTTGCTCCGAACGTAGCTCGTTCTTCAGTCGACGACGGGTCGAACGCAACCAGTGCTCATCGACCAGCATCGTTTGCTTGATCGATTTCGCAAAATCAGAATCAGATGGAAGTTCGGACACGGTTCGTCGCGTTCACTCGCAGGCGCATCGGGCTTTTATGTAGGTTGCAATGTGCGATCGCACGTCTACCACTTCAAGCCAAATTGCTCGCCGCCAGAAGGATTATTCGTGCCACCTTTGAGAGGCTGATCCGAAGCCGGTACCACAAGTTCGCGCGAATCCGGCAATTCTGGTTCGTCTTTTTTGCCATCGCCAGCCTTCGGAGCCGGAGCCGCCAAAGTCGCTTTGTGCGAAAGCGACATTTTCTGACTCTCGGTGTCGATCGAAAGAATCTTCACATCGATTTCGTCGCCCTGATTGCAGATCGTGCTGACACGAGTCACGCGATGGTGGGCGAGTTCCGAAACATGAACCAGTCCTTCAATGCCTGGAGCAAGCTGAACAAACGCTCCAAAATCCATGACTTTGGTGACTTTCCCTTTGACCACATCATCCGCCTTGAACTGCCCAGCGACCGAAGTCCACGGGTGTTCCAGCGTATCGCGATGCGAAAGGGAAATACGTCCATCGCCAATCTTTTCGACTTTGACGCGTACCTTCTGGCCGACTTCAAGCACCTCGCTCGGATGTTTGACTCGCGTCCAGCTAACTTTGCTGACGTGGATCAAACCTTCCGCACCGCCAAGATCAACGAACGCACCGAAGTCCATCAGTTTCGTGACCGTTCCATCGCGAAGCTGTCCGACTTCCAGCTCTTCCATCAGCGCTTTACGTTTCTCTTCGTTTTCACGCTCAAGGATGGCTCGACGGCTCAGCACCAATCGCCGCTTGTCAGGATTGACCTCCATCACGACGGCTTGCAGTTTCTGATTGATGAAGGGAGACATGTCCTCGGTACGGAAACGATCGATCTGACTGATCGGCATAAACCCTTTGATGGAGCCGATCGCGATTTCCAAACCGCCCGTGTTGGAACCCGTTGCAACGCCTTCGACGACGCTTCCTTCGACGATTTCTTCCCAGTCTGAAACGCCAACGACCGAACCGGGAATGCTCAGTTCGTAGAGACCATCATCTGCGTTGAGTCCACGAACGATCACTTCAAGAACGTCTTTCTCCGACGGCTCTTCTTTGAAGTGATGCAACGCCGCCACGCCTTCGAACTGCCCATTGAGTTTGAAGAACACGTTGTCTTTGTGGATCTTGGTCACAACGCCGGTGACGCGAGCGTTAATTTCAAGTTCTTCACTGGCAGCCTGAGTCTGCTCGAGCACGCTGTCCATCGACAAACCAGCCAAAGCAGATTCGATCGCGTCGTCGATGTTTCCAGTCAGTCCCGCAGTTGAATTGATCTTTGCGGTCGGGACTTCGACTTCTGGAACGGCGCCGGGAGCATCCAGTTTAACCGGATTGGCCAGAGCAGCCTGCACAGCCGCCGGTTTGGACGGTGCTTTGCTGGCGACGTCTCGCTGTGAACCGATTTGAACTTTTGGCTTTGCTGCTGGTGTCGCAGTTGGTTCAGTTGATACAGCCGCAGGTGCAACCGCTGGCGTTGGTGTTGCCGCAGGCGCTGGCGTTTCTGGAGCAGCTGACTTTGGCTCAACCGACTTTGGCTCAACCGAATCCTTCTCAGAAACTGCCGCGACAGGTTCACTCTTGGCGACTGCCGCTTCGCTTGCGGGAACTTCGCTGGTCGGCGATTCAGGCTTTGGCGTCTCTGGCGTTTTCTGTTCCGCAGCCGCAGCTTCAGCAGCCGCAAGAATGGCTTTCGCCTGAGCGATCGCTTCGGCGGAGGGTGCTGCCGCTGGAGTGTCCTGATTCGGAGTCGCCTGTGGATTGTTTTCTGGTGCGTCGCTCATGATTGCTACAGTTGAGCCATGGAGAAAAAGAGTACGGTTTTCAAGATCATTACCTTATCCAAAACCAGATCTCTTGATAAGCCAAAAACCGGGCTCCAGAGCGGAACAAGTTCGATGCGACGCCTCAGGAAGGGTATTTCCGCTGATGCCGTTGGGGACGTTTCTGGAATTGAGAACTGTGGTTAAAATACTCGGTTTCTATCCGGCTTCGATGCGATTGCTATCGGTTGTCGTTACGTTTTAAAAGTCCTGAGCCCATGAGCGATATCTCCGAATCTGTCAGCCACATGATTGATCAGCTGTCTCGCTTACCCGGCATCGGTCGAAAATCTGCGGAACGTTTGGCCTACCATCTTCTTCGAGTCCCCGACACCGAAGCGTTCGAGCTGGCCGATTCAATTCGAGCCGTTCGCGAAAACGTCCGGTACTGTGACGTCTGCTACAACCTCGCAGAAGGTGAACTTTGCAATATCTGCAAGGACGCAACACGCGACCAGACTCAGATTTGCGTCGTCCAACAACCCCGGGACCTGATCGCGCTGGAGCAGTCAGGAACCTATCGAGGCCTGTACCATGTGCTGCTTGGTCGAATCGCACCGTTAGAGAACATCGGCCCCGAAAAACTGACCATCGAATTGCTCGTCGACCGAATCGCCAAAGGAAGTTTCAAAGAAGTCATCATGGCGACGAACCCTACCGTCGAAGGAGACGGCACGGCGCTGTACATCAGCAACTTGCTACGAGATTTTGACGTGCAACTGACGCGGCTCGCCAGGGGAATCACCACCGGAAGCATCCTCGAATACACCAACAAAGAAATCCTGTCTGACGCAATGTCTGGCAGACAACCACTTTAGCGAGACAAACTGTCAGAGTCTCAAAAACCGGTCGGCGAATTCGATCTGCTATCGAACAAATATCGTCCCGCGCGGCTGGAAAATGCTAAACTCAAACATCGCGACACTCCCCAATCCTGAACTGATTTCCATTTATGAGATTCTCTTACGGACAACATCTAACCCAGAAGCAATCGCAGACGATGGCTCCACGGATGATCCAGTCGATGGAGATTCTGCGGATGGCAACGGCTGAGCTGGAAGAAAAAATCGAGCAAGAACTGATCGAAAATCCGATTCTCGAAAAGCACGAGAACGACCCCGAAGCACCCACCGAAGAAAAGCACGAAAAAGAGAAGAAAGAAAAGGACGTTGACCAGAAAGAACTGGTCATCGAAGAAGGCAACAATAATGAAGACGATTTTGAACGGCTGCTGAACCTTGCTCAGGACGTTCCCGATCACTTTGACGATAAACCCCGAGTCTCGTCCAATCGGATTCAGGAAAGCGGTGACCGGCAACACGACATGATGGCCAACGTCACGACGCGAAGTGAGACGTTGCAGGATTACTTGATGAGCCAGCTGTCCGAACGTGATATCGAACCGCCGGTTTTCAAGCTGTGCGAAAAAATCGTTTCTGCGATCTCGGCCGAAAGCGGCGGCTTCTTCAAAGCGAGCCTGACCGATCTGCTTCCGCTGGACGCTTCGGAAGAAGACATGGATAACGCAGAAACGGCGTTGGCCTACGTGCAAGACTGCGACCCCAAAGGCGTTGGTGCACGGGACCTTAAAGAGTGCCTTTTGCTGCAACTGACACTGGACATCGAAAACTATCATTCTGTCCACAAACTGATCGTCGACCACCTGGATGATCTGATGCATAACCGATTGCCAGTGATCGAAAAAGCAACGGGCATGACGATCGAAGAAATTTACGCGGCGCGTGACGAACTTCGAAAACTCGATCCCCGACCGGCCAGCGAATTCGCGGACAACTTTGCGGCGGCGGTGAAACCGGATTTGTGGCTCGAACAGGACGACGACGGCAACTGGATCGTCAAAATGGAGGAAGGGCCGACTCGCAATCTCTACATCAGCCGTTACTATCGCGAACGGCTAAAAACTGGCAAAGCGACCGCTGACGAGAAAGAATTCATCAAAGGCAAAATTTCGTCGGCACAGTGGCTGATCGAATCGATCGAGCAACGACGAAGCACCCTGTTACGCGTCGCCCAGGCGATCTTTGATCACCAAACCGATTTCATCGACAAAGGCGCCGAGCATTTGAAGGCCCTCAAGATGGAACAGATCGCGGAAAAGGTTGGCGTTCACCTGACAACGGTCAGTCGAGCGGTAGACGACAAATACATTGAAACGCCGCGAGGCATCGTCGCTCTGAAATCATTCTTCGTGCTGGGCACTCAAACCGATGACGGCGAAGATGTTACTTACAACAAGATCCGTATTGAACTGCAAAAGTTGATCGACGCGGAAGACAAAGCGAAACCGTTGAGCGATTTTGAGATCATGAATCGTCTGAAAACGATGAGCTTCAATGTTGCTCGTCGTACGGTGACCAAGTACCGGGAAAAAATGGGCATCCCCAGCTCACGACAACGACGCGACTACCGCAAAGATTCAAAGTAACCAGCCAACACCAGCACGACATGTCATCGAGTGCGTATCGAGACAAGAAAGCTGGCTGGCGCGTCGTGCTGGTATTTGAATCGCCGTCACGTGTCGCAGCTTTGCTTCGCCGTTTCACGAAAACGCATTGAGAGATGCGACATGCGTTCCGATGGAACTTTTGATCCGGAATTATTCACGGCGACAGGCGTCTGGTTTTCCCTTTGAAGCGATTCTCCGGACGCGGAGGCAAGTATTGCAAATTCGTAAATTCACGTCGTGGGTGAACTACCGAAACCACAAACTTGGAACAATGAAACAAGCCTTCTCAATTTTGACGCCAACGCCTCGTGAATAATCCAGGTTGATGTAGCTTTCGATCTAAATCCCAAGAAAGAATAAGCCTCTCTGACTATCATTGAATTTCTGTCCACACGAGGAATTCCATGACGCCGCAACCTGAAGCTCCAAATCCAAATCCAAATGCAAATCCAAACCCCGACCACGCCATCCGTGAAAAACTTTTGCGGAAAGTGCTCCGCATCCAATTGATATTGATCATTGTCTGTTCGATTCTGGGAATCGTAGCCAGCAATATCAACATCGGGCTGTTCTGGTTTGCGTTTTTTGGTGGCGGGTTCGGTGCGAGCATCGCGTTGCTGCGGAAGGTGACCACCAACGCTCCGATTCCAACTTACATGATTTCAGGCTCCACCACGGTGACCATCGCCCCAATCCTTTACGGATCGTTACTCGCAACGGTCGTCTATTTTCTGATGATCTCTGGCATCGTTTCTGGCGAAGGCGGTCAGGGCTTGCTGGTCAGTAACCTGTTCCCCAATTTTGATCCGGGTACAAGCTTACCCGATGGAGAAACCGCTCAACCGACTCTTACGGCATGGGAACAGCTTCGAAGATTAAATCCGAAAACCGTTAAGGATGCGGGCAAAGCATTGATCTGGTGTTTCATTGGCGGCTATTCGGAAAGCTTCGTGACCGGCATGCTTTCGTCATTGGAAGGGCAGGGCAAAAAGCAGGGTTAGCGATGCCCTCGATCTGAAGTCGAGAGGTGTTCAGACAGAAACTGATCGAACATCATCGCAACATTCTGTCTGCCAAATTGAACGGATGGAATTGTCTTAGATACTTGTAAGACGTGGTGAGCCGAGGATTAACTTCGATGATCGCATCGTTGGCGGGCTCCTTACCGAGCACCATGTCGATCCCGATGTACCCCCGAAATTGAGGCAGCGCCGACACGGTAAGTCTCGCCAGCGCGATGGCTCGTCCACTCAGCAGAATCGGCAGCGGCAAGCGAGTCGATTGATGGACTCCGAACGGCTTCGCATCGAAGATTTGAAAACCGGGCTCAAGAAACTCAACCAAACCATCTTTCGCCCCGATACAAGCGATGCTGACAGCGTCTCCGTCGATGTACTGCTGCAACAAAAACGGCTTGTCGATCTCTCGCGATCGCAGATCCTCCAAGTCTATTTCGCTGTGCACCAGCGAAACATTTTCGCTTCCCGCCCCGTCAATCGGCTTGACCACCAGCGGCCATTGAACCTGGCCAGTGATTGCCAACGCGTAGATTTCACCAACGTCTTCGGTCGAGTCGCATCGCCATGTCATTGGCGTCGGCACATTGGCGTTTCGTAAATGTTTCCAACATAGCCACTTATCACCCGTCAGCTGGATAAACTCTCGCGAGGGGCCGATCAGCTTGTTCGCAAACGGAGCCAACCATTGAGCAACCCCTGCAAGGCAACCCTCGGACTCAGGCGCGATCAGCAAGACGGCTTCGTTACGTTCTGCCGCCCGCACAAGAGCAGCCTCCAAGTCGCTTTCCTCGGCGACCTCAATCGTTTTCGTGGAAGCTGGCAATTTCAAATTCTGTTTCAGCTTTGCATCACACAGCACCGTCACCTCGTGCCCCGCTGCTGCAAAGTCCTCAACAATCGGTTCCAGCATGGAAGCGCCCTGACGAAGAAATTCAATTTGCGATTCGTCAAAGGGATGCTGATCGGAGGCACCGCCTCCCGTCATAAATTCAAAAACAAGTACTTTCACCGAAAACTAATTCCGCTTAACGAACAACGATAGCATCGCGGGAAGAAAAACAAGGTCGGCAAACAGAGCACTGGCGATCGTAATCGAACCCATCGACGCAAAAATAAAGTGGTCGCGTGAATCGCTCATCAGCACCGTCGCAAAACCAGAAACCAAAACGACCGTTGTCATGATCAGGGCGGTTCCGACGCCCGTGAAGGCTCTTCGGATCGCTTCATCTTCAGAATCACAATTTTGACGCTCTTCCTCAAACCGGGTCAGAAAGTGAATCGTGTCATCGACCGCGATTCCAAGGCAGACTGTAAACGCACAGACGGCGACAATTTCCAGCGTCTGTCCCGTCACGACCAAATACAGACCGGCAAAGGCCAGCGGAAAAAGATTCGGCACAAACGAGATCAAACCGATCCGCAGCGAGCGATAAACCAGGGCGAGCACGACGAAAATGATCAGCGAAGCCGTCCCCAGACTGAACGCCAGATCGACCACAATTTTGAACACGTTTTCCCAGCGTCCAAACGCATCTCCTTGGGGCGTCAGTTCAAATTCAGGGTGCCGGTCTGCAATTCCCTCAAGCCCATCCAGCACTCGAACGAACACAGGATTGTATTGCCAGATCCCCAGATCCCGACAACGGAAACTGACTTTCGCATAACGATATTCAGGTTCGTAAAACGCTCGCTTGAACGGCGGCAACAACAGTTCCAGCATCGACATTCGCTCTTCAGGCGGTCCGTCTCCAGGAAGCGCATCCACCAAATTTCGAATCGAAAGCGGCTTGCTGATTAGATCCTCTTTCAAAAGCAATTCATCAATCTCGGTCACGACCTGCATCACTTCGGGAGAATCCGACTGCACTTTGTCGGACCAACGCACCAGAACATCGCTGCGTTCGAGCCCCTTCATTGCTTCATCCAATTTCTTCAACGCAATCGCGGGCTCGCTATTGGAAGGCAATGCACTCGAAAGTCGTTCGTCAGGTCGCAAGGTTGCTGAGATCAAGATTAGAGCAATCGTCGAAAAGATCGCGATGGTGCTGACGAGCTTTTTATGCGGCAACACGAAATCGATGATGCCTGAGATTTTAGAAAGATTCTGGTCGATCAGGCTGGTCTTGTTTTTGGACTGAATGAAATTTCCAATTCGAGTCGAACAGGCCAGCGGAATGACCGTGATGACTGCAATGAAGCAGCAAATCACTCCGATCACACAACTGGCTCCGAACTGTTGTACGAATTCGTGCCGAGCCAGAATCAGCGAGCCGAATCCAATCGCAGTCGTTAGCGAAGTGAGCGCACATGCCAATCCGACTTGAGCGAGCCCTTCGCGAGCAGCTTCGAGCGACTCCAGTCCTCCGCTTCGCAGTTTGCGAATTTGAACCAGAAGATGCACGCCATCGGTTAGCCCGACCAGACTAACCAGAATCGGCAGTACGACATCAATGAAGGGATTGTCCTCGTAGCCCAGGAATCCCACAAAGCCCAACGTCCAAAACACGCCTAGAGCCGGCGCCAGCCCCAAAACCAAAACGGCAATCAATCCGCGAAACAGAATCATGCTCATGATAAAGATGACGCTGTAGCCAACCAACTGAAAGAAGAAATTGTTGGCGTCATGCTGCTCCGCCATGCTCAAATAAATCGGCAGCCTTCCGGTGACGCCAAATTCGATTTCAATGTCGTCGAATTGGCTTGCCGCATTTTCTGCAATCTGGCGAATTCCTTCCACGCATTGCTGGTCATTTTCGACGAACAGAAAATCAAGATTGATCATCAGAGCCATCGTTTTTGCGTCGCTGGACAACAACTGGCCATTCAGAAACGGGTTTGAAAGAGCTTTCTGTTTTGCTTTTCCGTAGAGGGCAGGGGAGGCAGAGGGTCGCGGAAACATGGGCTCCGGCAAGCCAAAAATATTCAGCCCCGGAACATCTTCGACCCAAGTCACATTCTGCACGTAGTCCTGCTTTTCAAGCTCTGCGACGACGGATCGCAATGCCGCGACACCGTCAGGTGAGAAGAACCGATCACTTTGGGCGACAAGCACTACATGAGATTGAAGCTGAAACGAATCGACGTCAGGCCTCGCTTCGGTGTCCAGCGATTCGATTCGCTCAACCGATTTGCTCTGCCGAAACAGGTCCCAAATCAGGTCTGGCGAAAAATGCCCGACGCACGAAAAAGCCGTGACCGTCGCCAGAAGGATCAATGTCAGCAGAGGGCGACTGACGATCCAACCCGTCGCATTGCCAAATTGTTGCTGCATCGAAAGCTGCCTGAATCTGTGTTAAAGCGTCAAAAGAGCGTGCGAAAAATAGCGCAGCGAAACGCCAGTTAGTTGTTGGATCGTTGCTTTTTATCGATGAATCGATCGCGATTGAAAAAGGCCAACGGGATAGTATGGAAGGTTCGCAGGGAGTCGTTTTTGCTGCGACGAAACGGTGAACTGTCGATTCTCTATTTCAATCGACTTTCGACTTGCTTGCGAACTTCATCGCTGGAAAGCTGTTTGTCGCCGTTGGTGTCGAACCTCCAGAAACCAAAAGCACCCACCGATCGTGGCACTTCGTCCTTTTCGATCACGCCATCACGATTGGCATCGAAACGTTTGAAAACCTGTTTTACCAGTTCATCAATTTTCTTTTCTCTGTCATCGTTTTTCTGAAAGCGTCTTCGATCAACGATCTCCTGCGACTCGATCGTCGGATCAGCCTTTCCATCGACGCGCGGAACCACCAGATCAAAAAAGCCAACCGCCATCTCCTCCCAAGTCTGATCTCCCCAAGTCACAAATTGGCTCGGATCCGGATTGAAAGGATTGCCCGCCGAATTGTCGAATTCAACTTTGCCATGAAGTCGACGAATCGAACTCAATGGAATCGGGTCAGCGAACTCATATCGATGCTGCCAGTTGAAATCGTAAGCCGGAACGTTCAGCAGCCTCTTTTTCTCATTCGCATCGTTCACATACCACGCCTCAAAGCCTGTGCCTCGATAGTGCATATGCGGTGACACCGACAGCAGTTGTCCATTTCGCGGCAATCTGGATTTGGAAATGTTCACAAAATGCGATTCGTCGTGAGGCTCGATTTCGAAGCCCTGATCAAGCGCCATAACGGTCACCAATTCATTTTCGACCTCCGCGTCATCGGCGAAAACAAGTCCAATCTTTGTCAGGTCAGTCTGAGCCGTTCCGTTGGGAGTGTAGTGCATTTGGAAAACGAGACGTGAACCTTTTGGAACAAACCGTGCTTGATTCGGCTGATGCGCCAATGGCGTTTGACCTGGAACGTACGCCGCCAACCAACCGACGCCTCGCGGTCGAATTCCATCAGGCGGGCGAATGAACACGATGCAGTGATGAACCACCGATCGATTTCCGGGAACGACTTCGGCCGCCGAAACCCAGCGATCTTCTGTAAATTTTGGATCGACCACAAAGTACTGATATTCAACAGAGCCGTCGGCGGGCACTTCGAAAGGACGGCCTCGCATTTCCACGATTTGATCGGGCTGCCGATGCAACCGCCATCCTTCGACCGTTGCGTAAGGCTCAGGCAATTGAGAAACGTCTCCCATCGGAGTCCCTTGATCGACCCAGTCTCTCAGGATCTGTTTATCAGATTCGGGCATGTCTCTGGCGTTAGCGAACTTACCGATTGAAGGATCGGCGTGCCATGGCGGCATCCGTTTTTCCTCAATGACCTCCAGCATCATGTCCGCCCAGCCAACGGACTCCTCATAGGTCTCCAATGAAAAAGGACCGATCTCGCCAGCGCGATGACACTCAACGCAGTTCCGTTGCAATACTCGCGACACCTGATTCGCAAACGTGACGGTTGCTCCAGCCTCGGGCTTACGGATCCGCCCCAACAGGCAGCCTTCGGGTTTGGTGACAGCGACTTCGACCGCCTTGCCTGCGAGAAACTGTTCGATCGCGAGCTTCAGGTCATGTCGCTGCACCGAATTTCGTGCGACGCCGGGCAGGTACTGATCGTCGATTCGTCCTCGATAAACGATGTTTCGTTTCTTGTCGAAAACGATGACTTCGGGTGTTCTTGTGACGGCCAATTGGTCTGCGACGATGTTGTCGTAGTCTTTCCCAAACTCAAATGAGATTTCGTTGTCGCCAATGTATCGGGCGACTTCATCAACCGAATCCTGCACGTTGCTGCTGATGCCGATGAAACGAACTTCCTGAAACTGATCACTGAATTGTTGCAGTCGACCAGCGTAGAGTTTCGCGAGCGGGCATTCTGTTCCAAGGAAACACAAAACCGTCAACGAATGTTTGGGATCTTTTGAAACGGCAACGTCATCTTTTCCGCTGATGGCGGGGATTGAGAATGGTTCGACAGTGCTGACTTCGGTGACTTTCGAAACTTTAGCGGCGTGGCCGACAAACAGCAAAAGCAGCACCAAAACATGCGAAAAGTTGGGCAATTTCATTTGTTTCAGCATTTGGTGGGGTGAACTGAATTCGGATTTGCAGCAGATTCTATTACAATCGCTCCCTTCAGAGACCGCAATGGATGCAATGGGTCAACCGGTCCCACAAACAACGTCTCATTCAGGGATTCAGAATGTTGCTTTTTCAATATGGTTGCCAGCGTGAGGCGTGTCGTGCGAAAGTCTCGCATGTTCTGGGTGTAATCGCGCTGGCATTGGCTTTCTGGCAACCACCGACTTGGGGGCAGAGTCTGGGAACGGAGCAGACTCAGGGCACCGGGCAGATTCAATTGCCAGCACAGAATCAACGTGCGTCTGACCGCCTTCAAGACCCCAAATCAACTCCCGCGAAAGCGGCGGACAAATTCAATCAGGATTTCGCGTTTTCTCATCTGGAAGCCATCTGCGAAATCGGCCCTCGCATCAGCGCGACGGCAGGAATGGTCGCGCAGCAAAAATTGCTTCAGAGTCATTTCGAATCTGTTGGCGGATCGGTCACCTATCAACGCTTCAACGTGAATGATCCTCGGACTGGAAATCTGGCCGAGCTTCAAAACATGATCGTTCGCTGGCATCCAGAACGAGAAAAACGTCTGATGTTTTGCTGCCACTATGACACACGTCCTTTCCCCGATCGCGATCCCGTGAATCCGCAAGGAGTCTTTATCGGCGCCAACGATGGTGGTTCGGGAGCCGCATTGCTGTGTGAACTGGGAAGGCACATCCAAAACATGGAAGGTCCATACGGAATCGATTTTGTATTCTTCGACGGAGAGGAATTTGTTTTCCTTGCCAAACGCGATCCGATGTTTTTGGGTTCGCAGTTTTTCGCGAATCAGTACGCGGCAGGACGACATGACGTAAAATATGTCTACGCCATTCTCGTCGATATGATTGGCGACGCTGACTTGCAACTGCCGCTAGAAACGAACAGCTTAAAATACGCCCGAAAATTGACTCGCAGTATCTGGGACGTGGCAAGGCAATTGAAAGTACGAGAGTTCATGATCAAAAAAGGGCATGCCGTTCGCGACGACCATTTGCCACTCAACGAGATTGCCGGAATCCCGACCTGCGACATCATTGATTTTGACTACCCCAATCCCCGTTTCCGAAACCAATACTGGCACACCACGCAAGACACCATCGACAAATGCTCAGCCGATTCGCTGGGTAAAGTCGGCATGGTGCTGCTTGAATGGAGTCGCCAGATGCAGGCTCTGAACAGCAAACAGAAAAAGAAAACCGGTTCGAAAGCGTCAGCCAGAACCGCTCAACAGAAATAGTGGAACCGTACCATGCTTTTTGAACTGGCAATGCTATTGTCTGAACCTGTCGATGTTTCGGAGACGTATTTCAGGCTCAGCCCGAACGTCAAAACGTTCTCGCTATTGCTGGGTATCGCTTCGTTCTCTGGCGGCGTGCTTTCGCTGTTTGCTTTAAAGCGCAACCTGGACGAGGTCTATTCAACGCCGCATACGCCTCGAGAAATTGGCTTTGAGACTCGAAAATATCGACGACGTGCAATCGCAAGTTCGCTGATTGCGTCACAGGGCATCATGCTGGGTGGCATTTACGCGGTCGATGAAATGCGGACGATGGCGATCTTTGTCAGTATCATTCTGTTGATGCTGGTCGGCATCATGGGGATCGCGATGTTCGACTTCTTTTCTGTTGGATTGAACGAAATCGCACGGACTGACGACAAAGCACGCGAAGCGATGGTCAAAGAGTACGCTCGACAACGACAATTGATCGCAGATCAAAAGAAAGATTCCGAAACCGAAGACCCTGAATAGGTTCTGAATTTGGAACTCGCCCTCGCAAGCAAACGCCGGCCGATCAGCCGCCCTGATTCGCCAATCTCGGCTTCTCTTCGCCAAGCACCACGACCAACTTCTGCCGGAAAAGCTCGCACAAGTTTTGCATTTCCTTCACGGTTAACTGTTCCGTTCGCGCGTCAGGTCGGAGCCCGGCAGCGGCCAAAACTTCGTCAACCTGTGGTTTGGAAAGCTGGCCCTTGAAAGCGGAAACGGCCACGCTCCGCATAAACTTTCGGCGATGGAAAAACATCGCTCTCACGAATGCGTAGAAGAAATCCACGTCTGGAATCTTCGCACGCTTTTCAGGTCGATGCACAATTTTCAAAATGGCAGAATCCACTTTGGGACGCGGCCAGAAAACGTGTGGCGGCATGACTCGAACAAGCTCAGGATCACACAGGCTCTGCACCCAAACGCTCAATGCACCGTAATCTTTTGAACCCGGCTTGGCCGTGATGCGATCCGCAAGTTCTTTCTGGATCGTGACGCTCATCGCCGCAGGGATGACTTCGCTGCGGAGTAAATTCGCAATGATGGGTGTTGCGATATTGTAAGGCAGGTTGGCGGCCAGTTTAAAAGTCCGGTTCGGATCGACGGCCATCGCTTCCTTGATCGCATTGATCACGTTGTCATCGAACTGGTTCTTATTTTTCAGGACATCCTGTTGCAGCATCAAAATATTGTCGAATGGTTCAAGTTCCTCCGACGCCATCTGGTAAAGGTAGGCATCAATTTCGACCGTGATGACTTGAGCCGCATTTTTTGCGAGCATCCCCGTCAGCGACCCCATCCCGGTACCGACTTCAAGGACAACATCGTTTGAGTCAATACTGGCCGACCGAGCGATCATCTGGATCAGGTTCAAATCGACAAGAAAATTCTGCCCATGACGCTTGTTCGGATTCAAGCCGACTTCTTCGAACCGTTTTGAAAGATAGGAAACGGTCTGGCGATTGACCTTCTTCGGCGAGCCATCAGGATTCGTGTCGGGCTTGTCTGAAGTCTTGGCCGCAGGAGTGGATGCTGACCCTGCACCGGCTGGACCAACGTCTTGGCCATCCTGTTTAACCGGATCGGCAGAAGAATCACTGGCCGAACTGGCGGCAGCAGCGGACTTCGAAGCAGATTTTTCCCATGGGCTGGGCTCTGCTTTCGCCGCCTCGATCGCAGCCTTCTTTTCGGCCGCGACCTGTTTTGCGCGTGCCCACGGGTCAGCTTCTGTTGAAGCGGATTCAGTTTCGTTTGAGTTGTTGTTGGACATACTTCGCTAATAGATCAGTTTCAATGTTCACTTGGTCGCCGACTCCGCGATCACCGAGCGTCGTTACGTCAAGCGTGTGCGGTATCAGGGCGACGCTAAACTGGTTTTCGGTGACTTCGACAAGCGTCAGGCTGATTCCGTCAATCGCGACAGAACCCTTATTGGCCATCTGAGCTGTCAGTTCGGAAGGAACTTTAAACCAAAAGTTAGCCCACTCGCCGTCGTCTTCCCGGCTGGCGACGGTGGCAACGGCATCGACATGGCCGGTCACATAATGACCGCCCATTCGCTGACCGACTGCAAGACTTCGTTCGAGGTTGACCGAATCGCCGGGCTGTAAACGCCCCAAATTGGTTTTGGCAAGCGTTTCCGAACCGGCTTGAAAAGTCATGTTCGGACCGTCGATCGCCACGACCGTTAAACAGCATCCGTTCACGCAGATGCTATCACCGATCTCGGCGTCCTGACTGGTTAAAACTCCGCGAATTTCCAAATCGGAGGTGTCTCCGACGGCGGAACCTGACTTCGCAACTGAAATCAAGCTGCCTTTTTCCTCAACGAGCCCAGTAAACAAGGAATTCTCCGGAGTTTTGTTCAAGTGACGAGCTTTTCTCGACCCTGATTCTACGCAAAGAAATTCGATCTGCGAGAGCGTATTTGTCGCTATTGTGCGTGTCCGCCACTAAGAAGCTGCAGACGGGCACGAGAAAGATCCGCTAGGAAACCGCGTGGTAAGCGTTCGCAGACACGATCAAGCAAGAAGTGTGGGCAAAAAAAATGAAGGGCTCCAGCTCGCCGCGACTGGAACCCTTCTCAGTTTGGCTGTCCGATTGGGAACAAGTTCCCGTTCGGAGACCCACAGCCATTTGTGATATCGACCATACAAGGCAACTTATGAACAAAAAGAAACAACAATGGGCTTAGCCGTCACAACACGCAAAGTCAGATGTTAAGCTGTACCACTGGTAGGGGCTGCATCGGCTGACGGGCAGGCTCGAGCTCGAATTTTCGAGCCCTTCTATGAAACGTGGGCTCGTGTAAGATTGCTCTACGAAGCCCACGATCCTTTTTCGTTTTGCGGAAATCATGAATTCAAATCAAGTTCAAACTCAGGTTGCGAAGCTCGCGCTCGAGGACGGCACGGTGTTCACTGGATGGTCTTTCGGTGCGACCGGGACGACCACCGGAGAAGTTGTTTTCAACACTTCAATGACTGGCTATCAGGAGATTCTGACGGACCCAAGTTATTGCGGCCAGATCATCGCGATGACTTACCCGGAAATCGGAAACTACGGGGTAAACCCGGAAGACGTGGAAAGCACAAAGCCTCATCTGAGCGGATTCGTTGTACGCAACGCCAGTGAGATCGCCAGTAATTTTCGCTCCAATGACACTTTAGATGATTACCTGAAGAAAACCGGAATCGTTGGCATCTCGGGCATCGACACAAGAGCGCTCGTCCGCAGAACGCGTGCTCAAGGAGCGATGAAGGGAGTCATCTCTACGGACACGCTTGACGACGCCGAATTGACACAAATCGCGAAAGACAGTGCCGGCTTGGTGGGACGCGACCTTGTCAAAGAAGTGCTACCGAAACAGCCCAGCGATTGGGACGGGCAGCTCAGCGAGTGGTGGGACCTTCGCAGCGACACACATGATTTCGAAGGCGATTCGCCCACCGTCGTCGCGATCGATTTTGGCATGAAGCAGAATATTGCAAGGCACCTTGTCGACCAAGGCTTCAAGGTTCGGATCCTTCCCGGAACGGCGACCGCAGACGAAGTTCTTGCTTGCAAACCTGACGGCGTTTTCCTGTCGAACGGTCCCGGGGATCCGGAACCGTTGAGTTACGCGATCGAGACGATTCAGGGCCTGCTTGGCAAAGTTCCAATTTTCGGAATCTGTCTTGGGCACCAGCTTCTTTCGCTGGCTTGCGGAGCGAAGACTTACAAATTGAAGTTTGGCCATCGGGGAGCCAACCAGCCGGTTCAGGAAGTCGCGACAGAGAAAATCGAAATCACTTCACAAAACCACGGTTTCTGCGTGGAGCCTGATTCTCTTCCTGACTGTTTGGAAGTGACTCATTACAACATCAATGACAACACGATCGCAGGCGTCCGACACAAGACTCTGCCAGCGTTCAGCGTTCAGTACCACCCTGAAGCGTCTGCTGGTCCGCACGACAGCCAATATTTGTTCAAGCGATTTAGAGAAATGCTGCAAGAGGTCGCGAACGCATAAGTGGCAAGTGCGAGAGTGACAGACGCGAAAGTAGGTTCTTCTCGCGGCAATGAATTCGAACACGAAATTGAAAAAAGCCGCTTCGCGATGAGTTGGCTTTTTCATGAATTGGCTTTCCTCTTCCGATTGCTTTTCCGCGGGCTCTTTGATCGTTGAAATCCGTTGAACAGATTCACCGGTTCACATGTCTTTCGCTCTCGTTTAAGTCGGTTCGCTGATTGAAAAACTCCGATTATACCGGGTCCCAAACCGGCACCAATGTCGTTAGAATCTGGGACCGCAGACGAGGCTTCTTGTAGGCTTCCGCTGCCAAATTATCGACCGATTGCCTGACGGCAGACGCCGTTCAAGGAACTACGGGTTCATGTTTGAATTTATCCCCAACCTAATTGATTTCTTCTCGTCGAAGCTCAGCCAGAATTTGCTGAACGCTTCTGCAGGCCTGCTTATCGCTGTCGTATTAAGCGTGCTTGCGATTTTGACGCTCGGCGGACAACTGCTGAAACGACAGCCCGAATCGAAATTCGATCCTGCGATCGTTGGAAAATTTAACCAGCGAGTCCAGTTCTGGTTCATGATTTGCTTTGTGTTGCTGGTCGCACTGTTGCTGGGAAAAATCCCAACGGTGATTCTGTTTGGCCTGATTTCATTCTGGGCTCTTCGTGAATTCATCACGATGACTCCCACTCGACGTGGAGATCACCGAACGCTTTTTTGGGTCTTTCTCGGCTTCACGCCAGTGCAATATATCCTGATCGGCCTGAATCAGTACGACCTGTTTACTGTCGTGATTCCCGTCTACGCGTCGCTATTTATTCCGGCCCGCATTGCATTCACAGGAGACAGAGAACGTTTCCTTGAACGAACCGCCAAAATTCAATTTGGCTTATTGATTTGCGTTTACGCTCTTAGTCATGCACCAGCGTTATTGAACCTTGAGCTGCTGCAGTGGAACCCGACGGATCCGGGCACAAAGATGCCGTGGAATGGCAGTCCGGCGGGCCTTTTGCTGTTTTTCATGGTGATCATTCAAGTCAGCGATTCGCTTCATTTTGTTTGGGATCGCCTGTTTGGAAAGCATCTGATTGCGGCTTCAGTTAACGACACCAAAACTTGGGAAGGACTCATCGGTGCCGGGATTTGCAGCGCCATCGTTGGGATCGGGCTAACTCTTTTCCAAATCACTCCATTTCAATGGTACGGAGCCGCGTTGATGGCGTTGACGATTAGCGTCATGGCGTCCTCGGGCAGCATGACGATGTCGGCAATCAAACGCGACCGTGGCCTTTCGGAATACGGCTCTCTGGTTCAGGGCCACGCAGGGATTCTCGATCGCATTGACTCGATCTGTTTCGCGGCTCCAATTTTCTTTCACTTGACCCGATATTTCCTTAGCTGATCCGACATGAGTAAATTAAAAGAAACGATCGAAGAGATGGGCCTGCCCGTCCCTGAGGAAAAAATCTACGACCAGCTCGTCAAATATTGCCGCGCTCTCTGGGCAGCAAATGAAACGCTGAACCTGACCCGTCACACAACCTACGAAAAGTTTGTCTCTCGGGATCTTGTCGACACGATTGCCGTCTCAAGACTGATTCCGGCTGGTAAAACGGTTCTCGACATGGGCTCCGGTGGAGGCGTTCCCGGAATGGTGTTGGCAATCCTGCGGCCGGACCTGGAAATAACGCTCACCGATTCCGTTGGCAAAAAAGCAGCGATGTTGGAGGCGATCGCCAAAGAAATCGAATTGGAAATTGAGATCCATAATCAGCGAGCTGAAAAGCTGCTGCAGGATTTCAGCTACGACTACACGACGGCTCGGGCGGTTGGACCGTTGCACAAGATCTGCCTGTGGCTGGAAGAAGTCTGGCCCGCAGCCGGAAAAGTGCTGGCGATCAAAGGGCCGAACTGGGTCAACGAGCGAATCGAAGCCGCCGAAAAAGGACTGTTGAAGAAAGTCGAAATTGAGGTCGTGGCCGAGTATCCTTCACCGGGAGCCGACTGGAACAGCCTCATCCTGCAACTGCAGGCGAAGCGTGTGCGCTAGGCATTCTCTGGTTTGGGAAATACGTTTGAGTTGATTCGGAGATCGCGATGCGAAATAACTTGTCCATGATCTTTGCCGCCGACGTCTCCGGAATCCCTCCCGAAGAGTTCACCAACGCGTACAAAAAGTACACTCAATGTGCCCCGATGAAAGCCGGAGGCAAGGCCGAACTGTTCGTCTGCAAAGACACAAACCTTGGCCGACCCGTTGTGCTAAAAAAACTTCGCTCCGACGTGGCCGATTACGAAAAGGAATTGGCTCGCCTGCTGCGTGAAGCTCGAATCACCGCCCAACTTCAACACCCGGCAACCGCTCCGCTTTACGAGATCGGCCAAGACGATGAGGGCCATTGGTATTTCTCGATGAAGAAAATCGAAGGCCAGACCCTTTTCGAAATCATTGTCGGGCTTTACAACCGCGAACCATCCATCGAAAAACACTTCAACCTGACGCGTTTGCTGAACATCTTCATTCAGGTCTGCGACGCATTAAGTTACGCTCACGCACGCGGCGTCATCCACAGAGACATTAAGCCAGAAAACATCATCGTCGGCATGTTTGGCGAAGTCACATTGATCGATTGGGGCGTCGCGAAAGTCTGGGGCATGCCAAACGAAGGCGATGAACAACGTGGCAACGATCGCGGCGGCACACCTTTGTACATGTCTCCGGAACAGGTTCTTGGCCACCGGCTTGTCGATGAACGGACCGACGTCTTCAGCATGGGAATTGTGCTGTATGAGATGATGACGCAAAAGGAACCGTTTCGAGGACCAACGATTCAGGAAACATTCAACAACGTCATCAACACCGAACCGATGCCGCCGCGCACAGCAGCACCGCATCGCTTCATCCCGCCAACACTTGAAAGAATTTGCCTGAAAGCGATCGAGAAAGAACCCAAGGACCGGTTTGCCTCGATGGACGAAATGGTCGAAGCGATCAATGATTTTCAGAACCAGGCATTGATGCGAGGCAGCGTCTAACCAATTTGCAGCGATTTTCACCCTGGAAATTTGGATTTCAGCACGCTTTTTCGGCGATTTGCATCTGGAACAGGGAAGCATTCCAATATCGCTGCGGCATTCACGAAGGACATGGGTACCCGCATGCAACAAAGTTGTTCGCGAACAAAAGTTGCATTGAAGAACAACAGTGGCATTAGAGAACAACAGTCAATCAGTTCCAACAAAGCAAAACATGATTCGACTTTTTCGAAAATCTGGCAACAAGGAAACGTCTCCGATCGAGTTCCGCTTACGTTCCATGGAATGGAAGGTAAACCTGCTGTTAGGGCTCGTCACGATTCTGTTGATCGCTCAGTTGGTGTCCTTCCTGACCAGCATTGGCAGGATGTTCATTCCAACTCCGACAACAGTCGCTTTGATTCTGGTCGTTCTGATTGCGGCAGGATATTTCTTCCGTCATCGGATCCCGGGAATCGTAAAACGAATGTTTCAGCCAAAGTCGCAGACTTCTGATTACACGAGCGACGAAGCCAACAGGAAGTCTCCAGATTTGGACGAGTCCATTCGATAGCGGCGACCGATGCCCGCCGGACGCCCGACCTGCGTGATGAAAGCACTGGGCCGTTCAAGGGCTACTGCACTGCAAACCAATTGAGGCTTGCAATTCGGCTAACCGAGCAACATGGCTCCATGCTCTTTCGAGCAGGTTTCGATGATCCGATTGCAGACTTCGTCCGCCTGATCTCCCGTCAACGTCGCGTCCTGAGCACGCAACACGACCGACAGCAGCATTCGCTTTTTCGTTTCGCCATCTTTCTTGGGATCACGGAAAGTTTCACGATAAAGAATCGACTCAACCAGTTCCCCGCCGCTATCGCGAACGGAAGACTCCAGATCAGCCCAGTGGACGGAATTTTCTACGACGAAGTTAAAATCGCGAGCCATCGGAGGAAACGGGCTTTGGTCAACATGCTGCGGAATCAACACGGCCAGCGATTCCAGAACTGACAGATCGAGCTCAGCCGTTGCTGTCGCACTTCGCAAACCGTACAGTTTTCGCCCCGCTGACGAAATCTCGCCGATGCAGCCCAAACGCTGTTCGCCGCACATCAAAACACCACGTCGATTCACATCCAGCAGCTCAAGATCACATTTTCCGATCGACAGTTCGACCGCCGGATCAATGCGTCGAAGAATCGCCTCGACGACACCTTTCAACTGAAAGTAGTCTCGCCCTGTGACAATCGAAAGCATCGTCGGCTGGTGAGGAATCGGTTCGCCAGCGACGCTCAGGTAAACCTTCGCCGTTTCAAAAATATCAATATCCTGATTCGATCGTGCTTCATTGATCCGCCGCACTTCCAGTAAGCTTGGCACCAGAGAGCGACGAACCTGATCCACCGATCCAATGTTTTGACTGGCTTTTTCCAAAACGCCTAGCATCGGCTGGCTACTTCGAACGGCTGGCTGGTCCGTCCACGGGCTGAACGAGTCCGACCATTTCTTGGGAATCAGGCTGGGCGTAATCGTTTCATTATATCCGGCAGCCGTCAGCACGTTACGGACTTTGTCCAGCACACGATCGGACTTCGGCGTGTAGGAAGAAGCCATCGGCACTGGCGCATCGTCGGGCACTTTATCGAAACCATAGATTCGCCCAACTTCTTCGACCAAATCGATCTCGCGAGTCAGATCTTTTCGCCACGATGGAGCGACAGAAGTCACGGACTCCTGCGTCACTTCACCAACGTCCAATCCTAGCTCCGCCAGAACCTTGGGCACGAAATCCGCCGGGATATCGATTCCCAAAACCCGTTTCAATTGGGAAAGCCGAAGCGTAATCGTAGGTGGCGTCGCAACTGGCTGCCCAACGTCAATGACATCCTGAAGCAGTACTCCACCTGCCGTCTCAAGGATCAGTTCGCAGCACCGACGACTGGCCCAATCAAGCTGGGCTGAATCGATGTCGCGTTCGAAACGGAATGAAGAAGGACTCTGCAGATTCAACCATCGAGCCGTTTTTCGCACCGACAGCTGATTGAAATAAGCCGCTTCAACAAGGATCTCCGTCGTTGATTCCGTAATCTCGGAATCCAACCCACCCATCACGCCTCCCAAAGCAATTGCGTTTTCCGTGTCGGCGATCACACACATGGATTTGTCGAGCGTGTAAGTCTTGTGATCGATTGCTGCGAATTCTTCTTTGTCGCGAGCATTGCGAACGATGATCTGACCGTCTTTTACTTTTTCGAAATCGAATGCGTGCAGCGGCTGACCACATTCGAACATCACATAGTTGGTACAATCGACGACATTGTTGATGGATTCGCACCCGATCGCGTTCAGGCGTTTCCGCATCCATTCCGGGCTCGGGCCAACCTTCGCGCCATGGATCAGGCGAGCGGTGTATCGATAACAATGTTCCGATTCGATCGCGACCTTGCAGTAGTCCTTCGCCGAACGATCAGTCACGGGAGGCTGCGGATCATTGATAGTTAGAGGAAGCTCAAACAGAACCGCAATCTCACGAGCCACACCAAGATGCCCCAAACAATCGGGACGGTTGCTGGTGACTTCCAGATCAATTGCCTTGTCGCCACCAACGTCTTCGGTGCCTTCGTGATTCAGTCCGGACATCGTCAAACGATCGACCAGTTCATCATGGCTCATCTTCAGATCAACGTATTGGCTTAGCCAGTCCCAGGAGACAATCATTGGATTTCGTTTTTTGGTGATGAATTAAAAAAGCGCAACGTGATTTCAGATTTCGCCGACAGCAGGCAGCCAAATTGAAACTCTAAAACTGACGCAGAAAACGCACGTCGTTGGTGAACAGATAACGAATGTCCGTGATCTGGTGACGAATCATGCACAAGCGTTCCACACCCAACCCGAATGCAAATCCGCTTACCGCGTCAGTGTCGTACCCGACAGCCGCCAGCACGTTCGGGTCGACGATTCCTGCACCGCCAAATTCGACCCATTTCCCGTTCCAAAAATAGTCGGCCTCGACGCTGGGTTCGGTGAACGGGAAAAACGAAGGACGAATTCGGACAGGAACATCCGAACCAAGGTAGCTGTTTGCGAAAAGCTGCAAAACGGTTTTCAGGTCCGCCAACGTAACGTCGGTATCGACCATTAAACCTTCCATCTGATGGAACATCGGAAAGTGAGTCGTGTCTGGCGTATCAGGACGATAGACTCGACCCAGTGAAAAGATACGCACTGGCGGCTTTGTCATTTCCATCACTCGGATTTGAACCGTGCTGGTTTGGCTACGCAACAGTAATGGATTTTCATCGTTGAGTTCCTGCCCAGCACTATCCGCCTGATTTTGAGCCAACTGCAGGTAGAAGTTATCAAGTGGATCACGAGCCGGGTGCGACGCCGGAATGTTTAACGCTTTAAAGTTGTGATAGTCGTCTTCAACTTCGGGACCCTCGGCGTGGGTGAATCCCAATCGCCCCATGATGTCCTTGAGTTCATTGATCGTCTGGGTGATGGGATGAAGATTCCCCATTCGAAACTCGGTTCCCGGCAACGTAGGGTCGAAAGTTGGGTCAACGGTATCTCCTGCGGCTCCCGCACCCAATCGAGTTTTTGCTTCGTCGAAGGCAACGGTAATCGCAGACTTGGCTGCATTAAGCTCTTTTCCAGCGACGGGTTTGTCCGCTTTATCAATGCCGCCCAATGACTTCTGGATCGTCTTCAATCGTCCCTGTTTCGCTCCCAGAAATTCAATTCGGGCAGCGTCCAGTTCCTCGTTTCCCGAAGCATTGCCAAATGCGGATTTCGCGTCCTCAACAAGCTGCTTTAGATCGCTGACGAATTGTTCCAGTGACATAGGTATGGCTTACGTGAAGGTGGAGATTCAGAAAATGAAGATGAAAAAAAACGGGAAAGCCGACAGGTCAGGCTTTCCCGTTTTTCATTGTCAAAATGGTATGGCGACTAGTGCAAACAACCTGCGTTCAGAATCAACACTGTTCGATGCTTTTTCAAGAGAAAAAGTGAGTTTTCAATGTTTCACAATCGTTGTTTGCAACTTCCAGTCCTAAGCCGCGAGCGCCTCTTTCGCAGCAGCCACGATCGTGTCAAAACCATCTGGATCGCAGATCGCGATTTCAGAAAGCGATTTGCGATCAAGTTCGATGCCGGACTTCGATACGCCGTGCATGAACTGGCTGTAGCTCATGTCACGCATGCGGCAAGCAGCATTGATACGAGTGATCCAAAGCTGACGGTAGCTACGCTTTTTGACTTTTCGATCGCGAAACGCAAATACGCCAGCACGAACCAACGTCTCTTTCGCGGTGCGAGTCAGCGAACCACGACCGCCAACATAACCTTTTGTTTTCTTGAATAGACGACGTTTCGCCTTGGTGCGAGCTGCACCTTTTCTTGTACGCATTTCAGAGTCCTGTTGTTGCCAGTGAGGCCTCGCGAAAAACCGCGAAGTTGTTCGCCCCGACAGAGCATGAATAAATTAAATCGCCGATTTTCAGGGTTGGCGATTGGAAGTGAAAGTTCCGAGTGACCTTAATTAAAAAAGGCTGAAAATTGATAATCGCTTGTGAAAAAGCAGCAACCAAATGACAAGCCTCAATGGGTTATCTGAACTAGTAGCTGTACTTTCCGAGAGCAGCTTTAACCGACGCTTCCATGCAAGTTGCAAGAGGACGTGTTCCACGCAAGTTACGCTTTCGCTTTTGCGAAACGCGAACATTGCGGTGGCTCGTTCCAGAGGCACGGTGCATGACTTTGCCGGTTGCTGTAATGCGGAATCGTTTTTTGGTGCCCTTATGGGTCTTCATTTTGTTGGCAGACATGAGTCTTCCATCTTCCGTAAATAACGTGTTCGAATTTTCGAATTCGGGATTCTAGGGGCAAAAGCCCGTCAGTTAAAGGGCTTTTTCGGAATTGCGGCAACGAAAACCAGACCAAAAAACCAAACTTCGAGCCCCTTTTTGCGGCTCGACCGACAAACACACGAATCGCGCCCTCCCAACACTGGTCAAACCCACTCCCGCGTGGTCTCGGCGAGCGAAATTCTTCGGATTGGATCAAATTTTCCGGTCGGGAAGCCGCTGACTTTTGACTGCAAGTTCTCCGGTAGGGCAAACGATAGCAATGGATGTCACCGTCTCAAAATCGATTGCCTTCAAAATCCCGGATCATGCCATGAAATACAGTGTTCTCAAATCGGCCATCCTACTGGCGTTGTGCCTCGCTTTCAGCACCGGCAGCTCAAACGCGGACCTGGTCACCCTTTCAGAACACAGTTTCGAAGCCGGCATTTCAATGGACTTTATTTCCACTTTCGGCGATCAGGACGCATCACACTCGGGCTTACTTTCAACGAATCCTCGAAGCGGATCACAACACTTTTTCGGCGACCTTGGCAATAACGGTGGCGGAAACGGGTTTGGTGGAACCAGCACCGGTGTGAATTTGAACCCCGCCAACTTTGGCCCAATCGAATATGGCAACGCATTCTCCGTGAGCATCTGGCTCGCAGCAGACGCCACCGATTCGCCGACCGGTGGAATACTTCTGGCTCTTGAATTCGTTGACGCCGACGACAATTTTTTGCATCTTGCGGCGATGCCGGTCAATCCATCTTCACTGGCGACAAACTATCAGCAATTCAACATGGACTACACGGTCGACAGCACGGACCTTCCAGATCTGAGCCTTGTCACTCGCGTCAACGCGGTGCTGCAAACGGATACTCTGGGCAACACTGGCGATGGCCGTTTTTTTGCCGACGACTTCCGAGTCAGTTTCGGCACCACTGCCATCCCCGAACCTTCCAGTGCAGCCATCATCTGCATGTTCGCAATCGCTGGACTGTTGCGACGCTCAAAGCGATAAACATTTACAAGCGGCGTCAGGATAGAAATTCAGATTTTCAGGTTCAGTTCAGGTTCAGTTCAGGTTCAATCAGCCGTTACCGAAATTTCGCACCTCGCGACCAAGATCGGCCACTAATGGCTCAGGCTTTTGACTCGCCAAATCTCATCCGCGTACTGCTGAATCGTTCGGTCGCTCGAGAACCAACCGCTGTTTGCGACATTGATGATGCTCATCCGGCTCCAGAAGTCCTGATTGTGATAAAGTTCTCCGACTTCACGCTGCACATCGATGTAGCTGCGGAAGTCGGCAATCGTCACCCATTGGTCCTGAGCATTTCGCAGACCGGCAGTCAGGATATCGAACAAACCGGGTTCAGATTCGTTGAAGTGCCCGCTTTCGAGCAATTCCATCACCCGCTGAATTTCCGGATCACCCGCGATGATCTCGTTAGGACGATAGTCTTTTCGAGTTTCAACAACCTGTTTCGCATCGAGCCCAAACAGGAAGAAGTTTTCCTCGCCCGCTTTCTCTCGAATTTCAATGTTGGCTCCGTCCAGCGTACCGATCGTCAACGAACCATTCATCATAAATTTCATATTGCCGGTGCCGGACGCCTCTTTGCCGGCTGTCGAAATCTGCTCTGACAAGTCCGTGCCCGGGCAAATGACTTCCATCGCAGAGACACGGTAGTTCGGGAAGAACACCATCCGCAACAAGCCTTGCGTTTCCGGAGCCGAATTCACAACCGATGCAACGTTATTGATAAGTTTCACGATCAGTTTCGCGATGTGGTAGCCCGGCGCCGCTTTGCCGCCAATCAAAACACATCTGGGGACCATGCCCTCGGTATCGCCACGCATGATTCGATCGTAGAGATGAATGCAATGCATCACGTTCAGCAATTGACGCTTGTACTCATGAATTCGTTTCACTTGAACATCGAACAGGAATGAAGGATCGAATTCAACTCCGGTCGTCGACTGAACGTACTTGGCCAACGCTTCCTTGTTTTTACGTTTGACCGCTTTCCATTTGTCGCGGAACTGTGCATCGTCGCAGAACGATTCGATTTTTTTGATGTGGCTAAGATCCTTTTGCCATTCATCGCCGATCGATTCATTCAGCAGATCACGCAACGCCGGATTGCAATGAGCCAGCCAACGACGCTGAGTCACTCCGTTTGTTTTGTTGTTGAATCGCTCGGGCCAGATTCGATAAAAATCAGCGAACAAACCCGACTTCAGCAAATCCGTGTGCAATTGAGCGACTCCATTGACGGAGTAGCTTCCTACGATCGATAGGTAGGCCATTCGAATGTGCGGATCATGCCCTTCTTCGATCAACGAAACCCGCCGCTGAAGCTCGACATCGCCCGGAAACTTTTTCGCGACGACTTCAAGGAACCGACGATTGACTTCGTAAATGATTTCCAAAAGCCGTGGCAGCAGATTGCCGTATAGTCTCACCGACCATCGCTCCAAAGCCTCTGGTAGCAGCGTGTGGTTCGTGTATGCCATGCATCGAGTTGTAATATCCCACGCATCGTCCCAAGTCTGACCGTGCTCATCCATCAGCAGCCGCATCAATTCAGGAACAGCACAGGCCGGATGCGTGTCGTTGAGCTGGAAACAGTTCTTCTCACCGAACTCAGAAAAGTCACCCCCGTGTTTTTCAACCCACTTCGCCAGAACATCCTGAAGACTGGATGAAACAAGAAAATACTGTTGTTTCAGGCGTAGCTCTTTTCCATTTTCGCTCGAATCGTTCGGATAAAGAACCATCGTGATCTGCTCAGCACTGTTCTTTGCCGCGACGGCTTCGGAGTAACTTCCTGCATTGAATTCGTTCAAATCAAAAGCCGAAGTCGCCGAAGCTTTCCACAGACGCAGCGTGTTCACCGTGCCATTTTTGTAGCCTGGAATTGGCATGTCGTAAGGAATCGCCAAAACGTCATAACTGTTGACCCACTCGACACCAACGCGACCGTCAGCACCAATCTTTTGAGACGTCTGCCCGTAAAAGCGAACGCGTCGAACATCTTCAGGGCGTTCGATCTCCCATGGGTTTCCGTCCCGGAGCCAGTGATCTGGATCTTCGATCTGGCGACCGTCTTCAATGTGCTGGTGGAACATGCCGTATTCGTAGCGGATTCCGTATCCAACCACGGGAAGCTCCAGATTCGCGCAGCTATCCAGAAAACAGGCTGCCAACCGACCGAGTCCGCCATTGCCGAGCCCGGCATCATGTTCGCTTTCGGCAAGCTCTTCCAATCCGATTCCGTATTGATGTGCGGCGACCCGAGCGGATTCGTCCAGATCGAGATTTTGAATCGCGTTGCAAAGCGAACGTCCGATCAGGAACTCCAAAGACATGTAGTAAACACGCCGACCGTCCGATTCCTCCATTCGGTTTTTCGTGTTGGCCCAGTTTTCAACCAGGCGATCTCGCACGGCGATCGCCAAAGCGCGATAAAGATAGTTTGAGTCTACGTCCTCGTTGAGGTAACCGAGCGTGTAATTCAAATGTCGCAGGACCTCTCGATCCAGCGGTGACAAAGCGACGTTCACGGAACTACTCTTTTCAAAAAGGATTCAACCTGAAACATGCAGCGAAAGACCGGCAACAGTTACCAAAAACGCTGGTAAACTGCTGGCATCCAGATATTGGGCCGACAACAGACTAACGTGATTCCACCCAAGAAACGACGCCAGCCGCAGACAAAATTGGATGCTATCAAAGTCGGTGACGGTAGGCCTAAACCGATCGATTGTCCAACGCAGCAACGAAGAATTTTTCAGGACAGGAACGACGCCTTTATCGCGGCCTGTCGGCGAAAGTGTTTCCGCTGGCTCATTCCGCCTCTGGCTTTACCGCGATTCCAGTTTCCGCCGCTTTGTAAATTGCCTCAATTGCCAGCACATCTCGCAAGCCTTCTTCACCCGGGATGCGCAGCTCGGTTCCCTCCTGAATGCACTGGCTAAAGTGATCCAACTCCGCCGCAAAATGATCCGTCTGTTCGAACTCGATCGACCCTTCGGACGAACTTCCTTTGATTCCTGAATAATTGTGAGCCGGCCCAAGCCCAAAATGGCCTTTGTCGCAGTAAGCTCGAAACTCGTTCATACCATTGAAAGCGTAGGTGGTGCTGCAATTGCAAGTTACGTCTCCCATCTTCATCGTCCACGCCAAAGTCTCTTCCACCTCGGCGAACTTGACAGGATCCGTCTTGGTTTCGGTTGCCGTGATCAACTCTGGTTCACGGCCCGTCAAATAGCGGCAAGCTTGCAACGTGTAGATCCCGACATCCATCAGCGGGCCGCCTCCGGCCAACGCTTTCTTCAATCGCCACTGCTTGGGGTCGCCAGCCTTGAAGCCGAAGCCCCCGACGATCGACTTAATATCACCAAACTTTTTCGATTGAGCCATTTCGATGCACTTCAAGTGATGCGGCTCGAACTGACAGCGGTAACCGATGCCCAACAATCGTTCTGCTTTTTTGCACGCATCGATCATCTGGCGACATTCGATCGACGAGATCGCCATCGGCTTTTCGCAAAAGACATGCTTACCCGCTTTGGCCGCGCGAAGCGTATACTCGCAGTGCATCGAATTCGGCAAAACGACGTAGATGATGTCAACCGCATCATCATCCGCGATCCGATCAAACGTTTCGTAGTCGTAGATATGCTCTTTGGCGATTCCGTACTGCTTCGACCATTTTTCCTGTTTGGCAGGAGTACCTGAAACGATTGCCGTCAGTTTGCAACGTTTGGTCTTTTGCAGCGCGGGTGCCAACTGGTTCGTAGAAAGCGAACCGAGGCCGACAAGAGCGACACCAAGTTTTTTGTCTTCAGAAATTGTTGTCTCGGCAGCCTCGATCGAACTTGCAAGTTCTGGAGTCCACAACGTCGACGTCAAAGCGGCGGTTGTCGCCAGAGCAGAGTTTTTCAGAAAATCACGTCGATCATTCTTGGGATTGGACATCGGCTAACCTTACGGGTCGAAAGTGGTTTAAACTTGAGTTCCAAAGTTTATCCGCGATTCACAATCGTTGCCAACAAGACTTAATTTTCGATATCCGTGACAGCCAGAAAAGAATGCTCCGACCAAGGTTCAGAACTTCCAGTCATTTCATGCGAAGGCTGCGGAGTCTGCTGCTTTCACATGGGCTACCCGGCATTTGTGATGCCTCGTGCCCCGCTTAGCGAACAACAGATCGCGTCGGACCCTGAATTGGCTGCCCAAGCGGCTGCCGATCCGAACCGAAAAAAAGCGTTACTGGAAGGACACCCCGGCGAATCGTGGTGGCACAAGCTTCCCGAAAACCTGAAACAGGAATTGCTCGATTACATCGAGACTTACGAGCGACCTGCATACGATGGAACGCTGGAATCCTTCGACGGTCCTTGCATCTGGTTGGACACCGAAACGCGGCTTTGCAAAAACCACTTACACCGCCCCAATGTCTGTCGGGATTTTGAAACAGGATGCAGCGACTGTCTTGACTGGCGAAAAACCTATCGCGACCGAATCAAATGAGCTCACGTTTCGAAACACGCATCAACGGTTTGCGAATTGCAAATTTGAATTACAAATGCGATTTACAAATTCGAATTGCGAACGTGAATGCGAATTGCAAATGACGATCCGTCAAACTCCGGTCCACTGCCCGCTTTTGCCGCTGGACAGCACCGCATCGCAAACTTTCTGAGTCTCCAACGCGTCCCGGAACGTCGGGCCCGCTGGCGTGCCTGTTTCGAGCCCCTTCAAAAAATCGGCGACCTGATGAACAAAACTGTGCTCATAGCCAAGGCATAATCCCGGCACCCACCAGTTGCCAAGATAAGGATGATCGCCGTCGGTGACATGAATACTCCGCCAACCGCGAACGTCTCCAACGTCTTTGTGATTGAAATATTCAAGCCGGTTCAAATCATGCAAATCCCACTTGAGCGATCCGTGTTCGCCGTTGATCTCGAAAGTATAAAGCGCCTTATGACCTCGCGCGTATCGCGTTGACTCAAACAGTCCCATCGAGCCATTTTCGAATCGGCACATAAACGCACAAGCATCATCAATCCCGACAGGCTCAACCTTGCCGGTCTCAGTATGCATTCGCTCTTTGACAAACGTCTCCGTCATCGCGGAAACATTGTTGATCGAACCGTTGAGCCAAATTGCCGTGTCGATGCAGTGAGCTAACAAGTCGCCGGTCACACCACTGCCAGCCGCGTTGACATCCAGTCGCCACAGTGCCGCTCCTCCCTGCGGCAAGTCTTCCGCAATCGTCCAGTCCTGAAGAAAGTTGGCTCGATAGTGAAAGATCCGACCGAGATCACCGCGTTCGATGATTTGCTTTGCAAACGTGACCGCGGGCACTCGGCGATAGTTGTACCAAACGATGTTCGCAACACCGGCGTCTTCAACCGCCGCGCACATCTCTTCGCCTTCTTCGGCGTTGAGTGCGATTGGTTTCTCGCAAAGGATCATCTTGCCGGCCTTGGCGCAGGCGATCGCAATTTCTTTGTGCAAATTATTGGGAACGCAAATGTCTACCGCGTCGATGTCATCACGAGCGATCAACTGTTTCCAATCCGTTTCGACCGACTCGTAGCCCCATTTATCAGCAAACTGTTGAGCCGCTTCCGCGTTGCGTGCGCACACGGCTTTCAAAATTGGCTGGTATTCAAGATCAAAAAAATTGCTGACCCGGCGGTACGCATTGGAGTGCGCCTTGCCCATGAAGCCGTAGCCAATCATCCCGATGTTTAGTGGTTTCGCCATCTTGATTTTATCACTTTCAAACTAGATTGAATCTCGCACGTCGACCATCGCTGCGAGAATGGTATTCCATGTTTCCTGCTGCATCAGTTTCTCATTAGAGAACATGCAACCGTCCCAACAAATGTGTTCAATCCCGCGACTCGCCGCACCATCAAGCCAGTACTTCGAACATCGAGTGATATCCAGTTTTCCGTTGGCATCATCGGCAGGGCAGTGGCGTCCCGTTTTTTCGTGATCGCCTGACCCGTGAACCGTTCCGTCGTTCTGGGCGACATGAAAGTCATACGTCCACGGCGCAAGTTTGTCAGTCATCGTTTTATAGGCGCCCCAGAACTGTTCGTCCGAGTAGCCTTCTTCGAGCACCGCGTGTTCAGGCGCGTTGACGCCCAGCAGGTACAAATAGGTGTGAGCCAAGTCTGCCTGAAAACCGACGACGCCCGGCATGTCGACCTGTTCCAAAAGGTCCAGCATGTCTTTCCACGAGTGCATCCCACCCCAGCAAACTTCGCCCTCGGCAGCCAAACGTTCGCCGTGGTCAGCAGCAATCTTACCCGCTTGCTTGAACGTATCCGCAATCAAGGCAGTGTTTGCCGATTTGTCTTTCGCCCATTCCGAAACCGACGAAGCCGAATCGATTCGAATAACGCCACTCTTGCGAACACCGTGTTCCTTTAAACGTGAACCAATTTTGCAGCCGACTTCAACGGCTTTCAAGAAATTAGAACGCTCTTCATCGGTGCCCATTGCAGGTCCGCCTACCGTGCCACCCCAGATTGGAGCCACTAGCGAACCGACGCTGAGCCCTTTTCCAGCGACTTTGTCGGCCAAGGCTTGCAAAGCGGAATCATCCAGTTCCGGATCCACGTGCGGATGAAACAGAAACAGATCAACGCCATCGAATTTGTCTTCTCCCGCCCGCGCGTTCGCAGTCAGGTCCAGCATCGTGTCGAGGTCAATGTCTGGTTCATCGCCTCCCTGGCTGGCCTTGCCGACGAGTCCGGGCCACATCGCGTTGTGCAACTTTAGCTTCGCGGTCATGTGCTTCTGTTCCTGTGTGGAAGTTTTGTTGACAATATCGAGTATGATCTGTTTTAGATCGGACCGCTACCGGTCGCAAGCAGGCCAGCTATCCGCAGCCGATTACCACCGGCTATTTGTCATCACACGCGACACACTCGCTATCATCACACGCGACATAATCGCTCGCGCCACCACAAGTAATTTGGGCTCAGTTTCAAAATGGACTTCGAGATTTTTCCCCACGAACACTTTATGAGCAGAGCCTACGAACAGGCTCAAGCAGCAAGAGAAATCGACGAAGTTCCCGTCGGAGCCATCATTGAGCGCGGCGGACGAATCATCGGAGCCGCTCACAATCTGACGCGACAACTGAAAGACCCGACGGCTCATGCCGAAATGCTGGCCATCACCCAAGCCGCCGAAGCCGTGGGCGATTGGCGACTGAACGATTGCACGATATACGTTACACTCGAACCCTGCCCCATGTGTGCGGGCGCTTTGGTGAACTCCCGAATGGGCACCGTTGTCTACGGAGCCACCGACCCCAAGGCCGGCGCCGTCGAATCACTTTTTCAATTGCTACAGGACGAACGGCTTAATCATCGCAGCGAAGTCGTCAGCGGCATCATGAATCAAAAGTGCGGGCAGATTCTGACGGAATTCTTCCGCGAAAAACGTCAGCAAGCGAGGAACCAGTGATTCGTCTACGGTCACGTTCGGTATCGAATGCTATGACGAAATCAAACACCGATTGAATGCCGAAAGTAGGCAAGCACTCTTTCCAATTCGGATTGGGGAATAGACAGGTGAACGATTTTATTCGGGGATGCTGGTGGGCAAAAAGCCCGGCCACGCAACGCCGAAGAAAAAGGCAAACTCTCTTTCGAAAGCTTGCCCTATAGCGATCTTTGGCTGATCCAATTGTCGATCGTGTAAACGCGATCAAACGCTACTCGTTAGCGACCTCGCCACCGTTGCGTGTTGCCAACGCGGTCCAAATGCCCGGCGATACATCCTCACTAAAAAACTTCACCGAACCGTCGGCGCGGCCAGTGTTGACGCCGCCACTATGCCAACTTCGAGCGGTCACTGCGGCGTAAGTCGACGCCGTTTGACTTTTCCCCTCTTGCATGTTCGTCCAGTCGACATCGTAAACCGCTCCCGTCCCAGAATCGGTGTAAAGCACTTCTGTGTTGGGAGTGAAAGTCGCCGTGAATGCTGTCTGATGAGTTCGTCCATCAACCCATTCAGTGTGCCCGGAATTGGTTTTAAATTCTCCTCCGAGAGCCACCAGTTCTCCCGGCGTGACGGGCTTCGTTAGCTGCCCCGAAATTCCAGCGTTGCGAAAGTAAGGCGTGTAAGCTTTGACTTCACTAAAGAAAAGCGTATTGCTGGTGCCGTCAGAAAACGAAGCGATGCCGTTTTGACGATTCGTCAACATGGCCCCCGAACCGGTGTTCCCAGTTGTCGGATCGAACACGAACCACTCGCCGGCGTTGGCCGCGTAGTTCAATGGATAGTGATAGGGCTGCCCGTTTTTCATTCGAATACGATCGTTGACTTCGCTGGGGCAAAGAAAGGTTGGAACGCGTGCTGATGGAAGCGCCTGAAGCGACCCGCCCAAATCGACTGGCGGATTGGCGGTGTAGCTAACCGAGAAATCAATCTCGCTGTACAGATTGGCTTGCTCAATGAACGGAAGAATTTGAGCCTGAACCGACCAGCCATCAACGTTCCCGGTCTCCGGATCGCCCGCAGGAAACCAGCTCGCCGGAAAAGCCATATGGGCAGACTCGTAATTCATCGTCGCCAACGTCATCTGTCGAAGATTGTTGGCACAGGAAATTCGACGAGCCGCTTCGCGAACCTGCTGAACCGCAGGAAGCAGCATTCCAGTCAAGATCCCGATGATCGCGATCACAACCAGCAACTCAACGAGCGTGAACGCAGCAGTCCGCTTTCGCCTGAACGCTGAAAAATTGTTGCGATCTAAACCGGAATTATTCAAGACGACAGGCGTCTGGTTTCCCCATTGAGGCGATTCTCCGGACGCGGAGGCAGGTTTTGCAAATTGGTCAATTTCACGTTGTGGGTGACCTGTCGAAACCACAAACCTGGAGCAATATCCCAATGAAACAAGCTTTCTCCGGGTCGACGCCCACGCATCGTGAATAATCCGGCCTAAAGAACTTAATGCCACATCTTCGGCGCACTTACAAACGGGAAACATCTTCACTTCTCCTCAAAAGAATGGAAATTCCACGCGGCGCCCCGCGTGAACACTTCACTTCGATTCGCCGAATGGTTTCCGAGCGTGGCTGGCTAGAGGAGAAAGGGCGGGCCTGTCAAACTGATGGCTTGCTGCGTCGTCGGAAACAACATAGATTGTTATTGAGATTTAATCTCAGGAAGGGACTATAGCGGCGATTCGTCGACCTTTCAAGCACGTTTCAAAAGATCTTCAACTCATTTCGAGCATCTTGCCCCATGCCCAAAGAACCAGCGAACACGTCTTCCAGCAGCGATGACGAATTTCCGGGCACAGATCTGGGAGATATGGCAGATCGGATGCCGAAAATCATCCCTTTCGAACAATTGGCTCGCTGTGGCGAAGAAATTTGGATCGAATGCGGGGGCCAGATTTATCGGCTCAGACGCACCCGCATGGGTAAGTTGATCCTGACCAAGTGAGCCAGACGGGACGGCCCCGCGCGGTCGTTCGCTGCTAATTCTTCTTCGTTCCAGAGCCGCATTTCCCAAACAGGCGGCGATATCGGGACCCGTGCTTTGTTCTGGTCAGGAAAGTGCACAAACGCGAAACATTCGAGGGTCTTTGGCGTTTAAACTACCTGAGTCCAATCCGGAGAAAGATATGCGCCGTTTCCATTTCGCCCTGATCACATTTGCTTTGCTTTTTGTCGCTTCGCCTGCGGAACAACTGCAGGCTCAGGATAGCAAACGCCCAGGTTTCGATGTGTCAAGATTTCTGACTCGGCTGGACAGAAACCAAAACGGCCAAGTCGAACCGGACGAAATCCCCGATGACCGTACTCGTGGATTCCTGGAAAAGGCTGGCGTCGATGTTTCCAAGTCGATCAACATCAAATCATTTTCAACCAAGATCAAAAAGAAGAAACAGGAACGTGCAAATTCAAATGACTCCAATAGGTCACTTTCCCCTGGCTTCTCGGTTGATCGAGAGGAACAGTCGGCTCGCAGATTCGAAGTAACGGATGCGGAACGCAACCCAATTCCAAAGGGTACGTCGTTTAGCGATGATGCAAAAAAAATGGCGGACTGGGCGATGAAAAATTATGACCGGAACCGGGATGGAAAAATTGATTCCAACGAGATCAAATCCGCCAAGTGGGGCGACCCGTCTCCCAAAGAGAGCGACACCAACAAAGACGGCTCACTAAGCAGAAATGAATTGCTCGTTCGTTACCAGAAACGCGAAAAGAAAACCAGCAAGAGGCGTTCTCGACGCGAAAGCCGAACGGATTCAAAGGACTTAAAAAAGAGATCCAGTTGGTCACGGTCTACGAAAATTGAGAAAACCGATTCGACCGATCGCAAAAGTCGCGACGTACGTAAAAGCTACGAAAGATATGTGGATGGAATTTTCAAATCTCAGGACAAAGACAAAGACGGATACCTGAACCGCGAAGAAATCAAGGCGATGCGAAACAAACCTTCGAAGGATGCCGACACCGACAAAGACAAGCGTATCTCCCGTGAAGAATTACTTGACAGCTACCTCGCCAAAGCAGGACAGCGTCGGAATGGTTCTGGGAATTCGAAAAACGATGAACAAGCTTCGACTCAATCCACCAAGTCCGCCGCCGGCAATCAACCTCGCCCACAACTGACTTCGAAGGACAAAAACAGGAACGGGCAGATTGAAATGGCCGAATATTCTTCTAAATGGACTGCTTCTATGGTCGCCGAGTTCTACTCGAAAGACAAAAATCGGGACGGCGTCATCACGCCGCAAGAATGGAACGGCAAGTAGTCGACCTTGGGACGCCACGAGTGGTCTCTGTGCCTTGGCTATCGCTAGACTCCACGACTCCACCATTGAAACGCCGATTGCGGATCTGAATTCCTTATCGCTCAGTGGCATGGTCCGGAATTATTCACGACGACAGGCGTCTGGTTTGATGTTTGAGGCGATTCTCCTGAGGTGGCGATAGTTTTTGCAGATTTATCAATTCACGTCGTGGGTGAACTGTCGAAACCACAAACTTGGAGCAATACCCCAATGAAACAAGCCTTCTCAATTTTGACGCCCTCGCATCGTGAATAATCCGGGATGGTAATTGAGTGCAATGGTTTGCAATAAATACGTCTTGTTTTCCGAAAGCTCCGGACGACAATTTGGTAATGGTAATTCAGCCACCTTCCGATTGACATTTTGGAGCAATTTATGCAACAAGACAAACTTCCTCAGTTCCTCTACAAACTTATTCCACTGTTCGTTTTATTTGCCTCTCCCTCATTCACTTTTGGCCAAGGCGATGTCTTCAGCGATTGCGAGAGCTGGGAAGCTGCCGTGTGCGTCAGCCCGCGTGACAGCGATTTCGCAGCGTTGAAAGACGCCGACGGACAGCCCGTCGAAGCCGGCGACAACATTTTTCTGACTCCCATCCCCAACAATCAAGAACTGGAATGGGGCACGGTTTCTCAGACAGGAAACGATGACGACGTTATCTTCTTCGGTAACGCCACCCGAACTCCAGCTGTTGGGTTCGGTGTCGGAATCCCAATTACGTTTACCCCTAATACAGCAGTGCTGGGCACGCTCCAAGGCGTTTGCTTTCCACTAAGCACTGGTGGACCTCCGGGATCGGAGATTGTATTTAGCGTTTTCGAAGGCAATACCGTCGTCGAAACACACACTATCGCTTCGACGAACGAAGATGGCAGAACTGAAAGCCTCGAATTCGGCTGGATCAATAACGACAACATTGATGTTTCCAAATTCGAGTTTTCACTCAACGGTGAACTCGGGACCGTTGGTTTCGTTATCAATGGGCAGCTCGCCTTCGGCGATTGTGAACCACAAGAGCAAACCTGTTTCGAGCAACTCGGCGACGTCAAAGCGGAAGTCCAAGCCTTGCTCGATCAGTCGACAGGCCACGATGCAGCTTACCTTGCCGCCGCTGAAGATTGCATTACATGGATGCAAAACGATGACTTTTGGGAACAGCCTTCTGGAAATCGACTTTCAGTTTACGGCGGATCGATGTTCATTGGTGCGGCGTACACGGTTGCCTATCTCGAATGGGTCGACGATCCACAAGCAGACGTCATCATCGACCAGTTGCTAGACGTGCTCGAGTGCATTGTTGACAACGAAATCGCCTATGCGATCGCAAACGGCGGCAAACAGTGCTTCATCGAACGAGCCGAAGATTTTGCCGAACTGGGCGACATCATCGATGAAGACTTCGATAACGAGTTCGTCGCAACGCTTGCCTACCGACTGGCATGGCTCAACGCGTATTACTCGACTTACTAATTCGCGCGTCGAAAGTCTACTTTTGATCGAAAGCCTGTCAGGTCTGTCCTGACAGGCTTTTTTGTTTGTCTGATCTATTCGTTTTGATACCCATTACCAGCTTATTTGACTTTTCCGCACTCGCCTCTCGCAAGCGGCCGGTGCACGTAAGCGTCGCGGCCGGCGTGAGCCGAGTCGCGTGAGCGGCCGGGTGGTTTGAGCAGGGATGGTCAATCGTGAGAAATTGTTGTCCTGCGCAACCGGTTCCAAGGACGCAGGTGAACGATTCATGGCCGTTTGAACCGGAATTATTCACGACGACAGGCGTCAGGTTTGTGCTGCGAAGCGATTCTCCAGACGCGGAGACAAGTTTTGCAAATTCGTCAATTTCACGTCTTGGCTGAACAGCCGAAACCACAAACCTGGAACAACACCCCAATGAAACGGGCTTTCTCCATGTCGACGCCAACGCCTCGTGGATAATCCGGGTTGAAATGAGATCCGGGAACCTCCGCAACGCACCCGAGGCCTTATGGCCAACGGCTCAGTTTATCGTCCTTGCCGTAGCTGGGCTCGCCAGAGCTTGTCGATTTATTGAGCCGTTTGGGCGATAGCCTTGGTTCAAGTTTCGTCAACCGAGGCTAACGCCTAAACGGCTGGCATAAAAATCTCGATTTGGAATAAATCAACAAGCTCGCCAAATTTCACGCTTGATCACGTCGGCCCGAAGTCTGGCGACATCGGCTACCGAGAAATGACGCCACCATAGCTTTAGTCCTCGGAGTTCAGAGGATACGCACCCGAGGCCTTTCCGCCAGCTCACGGCCAGCGGCTCACTTCTTGCTTCTCCAGCTCAGGGTCGAAATCTGCAGCACGCGATAGAGATCAGATCATCCTCAACCACCTTTCGCCCGTCGAAAGCGTACTGTAAATCTCGCGAGATCTCTCCGCGAAAACAACGCTTGACAATGGCCTGACAAGGGCCTGACAAGGGCCGCGAACAACAACTCCAAGACGGGTAGAATTACTCTCGCCCGAATCTGAAAAGGACGACCACACCCAACCACCAACTCAACGAAAAAAGCCCATGCCATCAGCAATGACATGGGCTTTTGACCCCGGATTATTCACGATGTGTGGGCGTCAAAATTGAGAAGGTTTGTTTTGATTGGGCGCATTGTTCCAAGTTGGTGGTTTCGACAGTTCATCCACGAAGTGAATTAGTGAATCTGCAAAAACTGTCGCCACTTCAAAAGAATCATCTCAAACATCAAACCAGACGCCTGTCGTCGTGAATAATTCCAGTTGACTGATCAATTGATCGATGCGACTAAGCAGCGTCTACTCTTCCAGCAAACCGCCGAAGTTTCGCATGACGAGGTGACTGTCGATCTTCTGTACAAGGTCGAATGCAACGCTGACCGCGATCAGCAGCCCCGTACCGCCGTAGAAGCTGGCGACCATGTAGTCGACACTAAGAGTTTCCGTGATGATCGTCGGCACAATCGCGATCAACGAAAGGAAACCAGCTCCAACGTAAGTGATTCGCTCAAGGACCTTCTCCAGATAGTCTTCCGTTCGCCGCCCAGGACGATAGCCTGGAATGAAGGTTCCACTGTCTTTCAGGTTGTCTGAAATTTCTTTTGGATTGAACGTGATCGCAGTCCAGAAATAACAGAAGAAGTAAATCATGGCGATGTACACCAGAACATAAAGCATCGACGAATAGTCCTGCAGTGCATTCCCGATGTTCTGGATGAACCTCGCAACGAAGCTACTGCCCATCCAACTACTTGCACCGCTAAGCAGTACCGGCGGCAACATCAGAAGCGATTGGGCGAAGATGATCGGCATAACACCAGCTTGATTGATTCGCAGCGGCATGTATTGACGAGTTCCACCGTAAACTTTGCGGCCCCGAACATGCTTGGCACTCTGAGTCGGAATCCTTCGCTGAGCCAGAGTGATAAATACAACTCCGGCCACGACTGCCACAAAGATGATGATCAGGAGCAGAATTTTCTCCAGCCCCACCGTGCCGCCATAGTTAAGGCCCTCGAGCCGCAATGAGGCGTTCGCGATCAAGCCAAAAAGTGCACCCGGCATCTGGGCGACGATCCCTGCCATAATCAGCAAACTGATTCCGTTGCCGATTCCATATTCATCAATCTGCTCCCCAAGCCACATCAGGAAGATACTTCCTCCCGTCATAATTAAGATCGCGGTGGCTTGCCAGAAGTAGCCAAGCGAACCTCCTGTCTCAAAATCGTTGGCAATGAGGTTCGTTTCGTAATTGGAGCCCATCAATATGAACTTCAGATAAAGTGCACTCTGCAGCAGACACAACACCAAAGTCAGATAACGGGTGTACTCGGTGATCTTCTTCCGGCCGGCTTCGCCCTCCTTCTTCAGGTCTTCGAGCGGCTTGTAGACCGTTCCCAACAACTGAAGAATAATCGACGCCGAAATATACGGCATGATGCCAAGCCCGAAGATCGTCGCCTGAGTCAATTGACTGGCACTGAACACGGAGACCTTTTCGAAGAATTTACCAAGCGTCTCGTTAGACATGCTCTTGGCGAATTCTGCGATCTGGGCTTGGTCGATGATCGGCAGTGGAATTTGCCATCCGACTCGATAAACCGCCAACAGAGCAAGCGTCAGCAGCACCTTACGGCGAAGATCGGGGATAGTGAAAATGATTCGAAGCTTCTCAAGCATGTTCTTGCCTTGTGTTCCGTGATAACGCTGATGTCATCGCGAAATAAATGGGTGGATTCGAAGGGACGATTGTCCACGTTTTGTCGAATTCCTTCAATACGGATTGAGGCCTGACTTGCAGTTTCCAAGCCTCGATTTGCAGGGATTTCCCAGCAAGCAATTGAGTCACATTTTTAAAAAAATAGCCGGAGTCCCCAGTCTTCGACGACGATTCATCGGATTGAAGACTGACGACACCGGCTAAGAGATGTCCTGTCGCGCCGGGTTCGCCCACGGCAGCAATAATCCCGGATTACTCACGATGCGTGGGCGTCGACATGCAGAAAGTTTGTTTCATTGGGTTATTGTTACAGGTTTGTCGTTTCGGCAGGTCACCCAAGAAGTGAAACTGACGAACTTGAAAAACTTGCCTCCGCATCCGAAGGATCACTTCAAAGGGCAAACCAGACGCCTGTCGTCGTGAATAATTCCGGATAACTAGCTCTTATTTTTCACAGAGCCCATCTTGTTCTTTACAACGGCTTTGGCGGTCTCCAAAACCACGCAAGTTCCACCGGCTTTCTCGATCGCTTCCTTGGCCGACTTGCTGAACCGATGAGCAGAAACAGTCAACTTCTTTGAAAGCTCACCCTTACCCAACACCTTGAGTTCATCGTAGCGGTAATTGGCAAGAGCTTTCTCTTTAAGCGTCGCTGGCGTCACTTCATCGCCGGCAGAAAACCGAGACTCCAGATCCGCCAAGTTAACCTCGCCGATGCGTTGAGCAAACTTGTTGTTGAATCCTCGCTTGGCCACGCGACGCACCATCGGCATCGCACCGCCCTGGAAGGTTGGATGCTGTGAGTGACCAGCACGTGAACGCTGACCTTTGTGGCCGCGGCCAGAGGTCTTGCCAAGTCCAGAGCCGATACCACGCCCAAGCCGCTTACGCTTCTTGTACTTCGTGATACCTTCATTAACTTCGTGAATATTCACAGTTCTACTCCTCGCAGACGTTCAACGTCCTCTTTGGTGCGGACGCTCTGAAGTGCGTCGATCGTCGCCTTAACCAAAGTAACGGGGTTATTGCTACCGAAACTTTTGGTCAAAATGTTCTTTACGCCAGCAGCTTCGCAGACGGCACGAACCGCTGAACCGGCGATGATTCCGGTACCGGGACCAGCTGGCAGAAGCACGACTTTCGCAGCACCAAAACGGCCATCGACACGATGCGGAATCGCGCCGTCAACCATTGGGACGTTTACCATGGTACGCATCGCCTGCTTGTTGGCTTTCTCGACACTGGGCTGAACTTCGTTCGCCTTGCCATAGCCCCAGCCGACCTTGCCTTTGCCATCACCGCAAACAACCATCGCTGCAAAGCTAAATCGTCGTCCACCTTTAACAACAGCCGCACAACGCTTGATCTTCACCGTGCGTTCAATGATGCCGGGATTCTTGTCTTTTCTGTCTTCTCGTTGCTTCTTCGCCACGATTACCTCAATGTCTGAAACATTGCCTCAATGTTTAAAATTCAACGCCTGCGTCACGAACGGCCTTTGCCAATTCCGCGATCCGACCATGAAACTTGAATTGTCCGCGATCAAACTTTACCTGTTTGACGCCTGCCGCGATCGCCTTGGCACCAAGTGCCTCGCCGATTACTTTCGCCGCGTCACAGTTGCCGCCGTTTTTGATCTTTGCTGCCAAATCTCCGTCACGCGTGCTCGCGGAACAGAGAGTTTTGCCCAAATCGTCGTCAATCAACTGACAGTAAATGTGCTTGTTCGTTCGATGAACGGACAAACGTGGACGATCTGCCGTGCCACGGATCTTCTTACGAACCCGGTTGGTTCGACGCCAACGCTGCTTGTTAAGTGATTTTTGATGTTGCACCGGATCGTCTCGCTTTGTTCTCTGGTCGCAACCCTGTAAACACAAGGAGGCGACGCCGAAAAATATATTCGTATGTTTTGTGGAATCGAGGCCGTTTGATCAACAAGCCACGACAAACTCTTACTGCTTCGCCGCTTTACCAGGCTTGATCTTCACTTGCTCTCCGACGTAGCGGATGCCCTTACCTTTGTAAGGCTCCGGTTTCCTCAGTGCTCGAACCTCTGCAGCGAACTGACCGACCTTCTGCTTATCACAACCCTTGACTTTAATGTGGGTCTGATCGGGACAGGTAACGTCAAGACCAGCAGGGATCTCCTTCTTCAGTTCATTCGCCAAACCAACTCGCAGCGAAAGCACGTTCCCCTGAAGATTGCAAACGTAACCAACACCCTGAAGCTCGAGATTCTTCTCGTAACCCTCTTTGACGCCAATCACCATGTTGTTCAACAAAGCACGCGTCAGACCATGCATCGCGCGTGAAACCCGGTCGTCGGAAAGTCGCGAAACAACAGCCTCTTTGCCCGCCTCGTCAACTTCAATTTTGACTTCCGGACGAAGCTCACAGCTGACCTTCCCAACCGGGCCTTCGACATTCAACTGGCTACCGGCAACGGATACCTTCACGCCATCTGCGATCGGGACCGGTTTTTTACCAATTCGTGACATGATTCGTACTTTCGACGCGTTTCTTGAATACTGTTTCGCAGTTCGCTCTAACTGACGAGCGTTACCAAATTTGACACAACACTTCGCCGCCAACCTTCTGCTGACGAGCTTCGCGGTCACTCATCATTCCCCGCGATGTGCTGAGGATCGAAATCCCCATACCATCGAGGATCGGACGAAGGTCCTTCGACTTCGAATAGACTCGACATCCCGGCTTGCTGACGCGTTTGATTTTACGAATCACCTTCTCGCCAGCGTTGCCGTACTTCAAATCAATGTGCAGCTGGCCGACGGGTTCGCCTTCTTCGGCTTTCCAGTCCCAAATGAAGCCCTCTCGTTTGAGCACTTCAGCGACACCGATCTTTGCTTTCGATATTGGCATCTCAACGGTGGGACGCTCTACACTTACTGCATTGCGGATGCGTGTTAGCATGTCGGCAATTGGGTCAGTCATCATAATGATGGTTCCTTATTCTCTTACCAACTTGACTTACGGACACCCGGGATCAGGCCACGATCGGCCAAATTCCGGAAACAAATACGACAAATACCGAATTTGCGATAAACCGCACGGGGACGACCGCACAACTTACAGCGACGTTCCTGCCTGACAGGAAACTTTGGTTTTCGATTCGCTTTTGCGATTTTCGATTTACGTGCCACAAGACAACCTATAAAAATTCTTAGTGTTTGCTGTTAAAGGATTCGTCGTTCAATCAAACTTCAAACTGACCTGAATCAGTCTTTCTTGGAAGGATCTTTGAACGGCATCCCAAACTGACGCAACAGTTCCCGCCCCTCGTCATTGCTCTGCGCTGACGTCACGAACACAATGTTCATACCTTGGCTGCGGGTAAATTTATCCGGGTTGAGTTCCGGGAAAACCAGATACTCGTTCAACCCCAAACTGTAATTTCCACGACCGTCGAAAGCCTTTTCGCTCACGCCGCGAAAGTCGCGAACACGAGGCAGTACGAACGACATAAGTCGATCAAGGAATTCAAACATGCGATCACCCCGAAGCGTGACCTTACATCCAATCGCCTGACCCTCTCGAAGACGAAAATTCGCAATCGATTTACGAGCCAATGTGACCACCGGCTTTTGACCGGCGATCAAAGTCAACGCCTCAACAGCGTCGGCCAAATGTTTCTTGTCCTGAACCGCTTCACCAACGCCCATGTTGATGACAATCTTCTCAAGCTTGGGCAGCGCTAAAATGTTCTTGCGGCCACAAAATTCACCCATCTGAGAGCGAATCGTCTCGTCGTATTTCTTTTTCAGTCGCGGAATCATGTTCTCTGTTTTTCCTGGTCGAAAATAGACCTAAACATCAAAATATTCTGTTCAAAGCTGCTTAAATAACTTCGTTGGCAAGGCTGACAATTTTCATGAAGTTCTTCTCACGAAGCTCACGACCGACAGCGCCGAAGATACGTGTGCCACGAGGGTTTTTGTCAGCGTCGATCAGTACGGCGGCATTGTTGTCGAAGCGTATGTAAGACCCATCAGACCGACGTGTCTCCTTCTTGCAACGAACAATCACAGCCTTCACGATGGACTTCTTCTTGACGTCACTACCGGGAATCACGCTCTTGACACTGCACACGATAACGTCACCGAGACCGGCAGTCCTTCTTCGAGAACCACCAAGAACTTTGATGCACATGATCTCACGGGCACCCGTGTTATCCGCTACCTGAAGTCTTGTTTCTTGCTGAATCATTTGTGTTTCGCTTGTTCTTTATCTTTGCAAAGCAATCAATACAACCACTGACAGTTCGCTACGACGAGCTACCTTCGGCGCTCTGTGTCTCAGCTTCTTTTTGCTTCCGAGCAGCACGCATCGCCACTACGTCAACTTCGCTACTCTTTTCGATCACTTTGACCAACTGCCAACGCTTCTTCTTCGACGTCGGCGCCGCTTCTACGATCTGGACCGTATCACCTTCGTTCGATTCGTTTTCCTCATCGTGAACGTAACAGGTTGTGCGCTCCCGAACGAATTTTTTGTATTTTGGGTGCTTCACCATGCGAGGAATCTCGACCACTCGCGTCTTGGCCATCTTGTCGCTCTTAACGCGACCAATCAGTACTCTTTTTGGCATCTTATTTTACCTGTTACAAATATTCCGCTTGGACTAAGCGTCCGCACTCGAAGCCGAAGTTTTGGCCTCAGCCGCTGCCGCATTCCGGCGCTCAGACTGAACCGTTTTGATTCGCGCGATCAACTTACGATTTCGATTCAACTCAGAAGGCTGATCCAGACGATCCGTCTGGGCTTTCACTTTTAGACGAAACAGTTCCTGATAGCACTCTTTCAGAGTCGCTTCCATTTGCTCTTCGTCCATCTCCCGGATGTCAGTCATGTTAACCATGATTCAGTCTCTTAACGTCTTTAACTAATTTTGCATGCGCCGCCTTATCAATAGCGGAAACCGCACCGACTACATTGGCAAACGCTTCACCATTCGCACCTTGAACGGCATCTTGTGAGCGAGACGGGCAAAACAAATTTTTGCCTGAGCCTCACTGACTCCGCCGATTTCGTACAAAATGGTTCCGGGTTTGATCGTAGCCACCCAGTACTCAGGCTCACCCTTACCTTTACCCATCCGCGTCTCCAACGGAGTCGAAGTGATCGACCGGTGTGGGAAAACACGAATGTAGAGCTTACCTTCGCCTCGAATATATTGTTGAGCCGCGATACGTCCAGCTTCGATGGTCTGCGCCTTGAGCCAACCGGGATCAAGGGCCTGAAGGCCATAGTCACCAAAGACAACTTTGTTGCCTCGAGTAGCATTACCTTTTATATGACCTCTTTGGACCTTTCGGTGTTTGACCCGCTTTGGCATCTGAGCCATTGTCTTCTTCTCCGTAGTTACCCTGGTTAATCCAAACCTGAACGCCGATGTGGCCCTGAGCCGTCAACGCTTCCGTAAAGCCGTAGCTAATCTTCGCGCGAATCGTACTCAGCGGAATGGAACCTACAATCTGTTTTTCACGGCGAGCCATTTCAGCTCCACCAAGCCGGCCTGCCAACTGAATCTTAATCCCCTTGGCTCCCGCATCCATTGTCTCTTCCGCCGCACGCTTCATCGTCCGGCGAAAACTCGCTCGACGACCAAGCTGCTCAGCAATCTTTTCAGCGACCAACTGAGCCTGCATATCTGGCCGCGAAACCTCTTCAATCTTCAAGTTGATCCGACGACCAACGAGGTTTTGAATTTCGTTCTGAAGCCTTTCGACCTCTTGCCCCTTTTTACCGATGATCAAACCGGGACGAGCGACAAAAAGCGTAACCTTCACTTCGTCACGAGTCCGCTCGATTTCAATCTTGTCGATTCCTGCGGCCTTGTAGTTCTGCGTCGGATGCTTCTTGATGAACGTCCGAATCTTGTTGTCTTCCAAAAGGAAGTCCGCGAACTCGCCCTTCGAAGCGTACCAACGGCTTTTCCATGTCTCCATGACGCCGGTGCGGAAAGCAACAGGATTAACTTTTTGACCCATAATGTTCTCGCTCTGCGGCCGCTACCGACCGAATTAACTCGTTTGACTTACTTAAACTTCTTCCAGCTTCACACGAATGTGAGACTGACGCTTCAGAATCATCATCGCCATACCGCGAGCACGAGGACGAACCCGCTTGAACATCGGCCCACCGTCAACGCAAGCTTCTGACACCACCAAACGATGCTCATCCACAATGCGACCCGGGTTTTGCTCAGGATCCTGAGCATTCGCCAAAGCTGCCTTGATTGTCTTCTCCAGCATTCGGGCGCCGCGATGAGGCTGATACCGAAGGATATCAAGCGCCTCGTCGACGAACTGGCCGCGAACCATATCCGCCAAAGGACGAACCTTTCGAGGACTAATTTTCGCGTATCGTAATTGTGATTGAAATGCCATGACTTGTTCTCAAGCGTTAATTGCAACCGTTTCCGGAAACTTACTTCTTCTTGCTACCGCCGTGCCCGCGGAAAGTTCGCGTCGCAGCGAACTCACCAAGCTTATGACCGACCATCTCCTCGGTAACATAAACTTTCATGTGCTGACGACCATTGTGAACCATGAACGTGTACCCAATAAACTCAGGAACAACCGTACAAGCTCGAGCCCATGTCTTGATTGGCTCTTTCGACCCTGCCGCCTCCGCCTTTTGCACTTTCGCAAAAAGCTTCTCGTCGACGTAAGGCCCTTTTTTCTGTGATCTGCTCATTTGTGAATTCTACTATTTGACTTTCAGCTGACCGTAACGCTTCGACTTACGACGGCGGACAATTGCCGCATTGGAAGCCTTCGCCAATTGACGAGTGCGACCACCCTTGGCTGGCTTACCGGAAGGACTCACTGGATGACGACCACCCTTCGTACGACCCTCACCACCCCCGTGCGGGTGATCAATCGGGTTCATCGCCGTACCGCGAACGGTCGGGCGACGCCCAAGCCAGCGACTACGACCCGCCTTACCCAAGCGAACAGAACTGTGCTCCGAATTACCAACCCGACCAACCGTCGCACGACAGGCTGAAGGAATCCGCCGAATCTCTCCACTCGGGAGTGAAATCTGAGCCCAATTCGCCTCACGAGCCATAAGCGTGGCACTTGTTCCGGCACTACGGCAAAGAATCGCCCCCTGCCCCGGACGCATCTCAATGTTATGAATCACAGTCGAAAGAGGAATACTCTTCAACGGCAGGCAATTCCCAACAGTCGGCGGAACATCCGCACCACTCTCAACTGTCTGCCCCTGCTTCAAACCTTCAGGAGCCAGAATGTAACGTTTCTCGCCATCCTTGTACTTCAACAATGCAATACGAGCACTGCGGTTTGGATCGTACTGTATCGAATCAACAAACGAGGACACACCATCTTTGTTTCGCTTGAAGTCAATCACACGATACAATCTTTTGTGACCGCCACCGCGATGCCGAACCGTAATCTTACCTTGGTTATTACGACCCGCGTGCTTTTTCAGCGGACGCAAGAGCGACTTCTCAGGCTTCGCACCCTTGGTCAGCTCTTTAAAGTCGCTAACACTGGCGTCACGTCGCCCAGGCGAAGTTGGCTTGTATTTTCTAATTCCCATTATCTACTCCGGATTCACCGGTCAAAAATTCCGTTACAGCCCTGCTTTAAAAGAAGTCAATGCGATACTCAGGATCGAGCTTTACAATCGCCTTCTTCCACGCCTTGGTTTTGCCCATCGTAAAACGATAACGGCGAGGCTTCCCCTTGCGGTTTTGCGTCGCAACCTTCTCGACCTTAACCTTAAACAGCTCCTCAACCGCCTGCTTGACCTCAGTCTTGGTCGCCATCACGTTCACGCGGAACGTGTACTGATTCAACTCATTTGACTGATACACACCCTTCTCAGTAACCATCGGCTTGATAATCACCTGATGCGGCTCAAGCTTCGGCCCCTTGCGAGGAATATCTGTGTTCTGCTTTTTTACGTTTGTGCCCATGGCTCAACAAATCCTGTTCTAAGCTTCGTCGCCAGCCGCCACAGCCGCAGGCTGTGCCTTCGACTGAACACCTTGCTTCAATTGATCAAGAGCCTCCCGAGTAAACAAAACACGCTGAGGCTTCAAAACCTCAAGAGCATTAAGATCACCCACAGGCAAAACAGAAACACCCTGAATGTTTCTAACACTACGATGAACCACCGATGAAGGCTCGGCAGTTGCAATCAAAGCCGTCACACCTTCAAAACCAATCGCTTTCAACATAGAGGCAACAGCCGAAGTCTTCGGAGACTCCATCTCCAGCTTGTCAATCACGACAACTTGCTCATCGCGAATCTTCCCAGCGATCGCCATCCGCGTCGCCGACCGCAAAGCCTTACGCGGCAAACGGTACGAATAATCGCGAGGACGAATTGCGAAAGCATGCCCACCACCGCGACGGATATTACTGCGACGACTACCAGCACGAGCATTACCCGTGCCCTTCTGTCGATACATTTTCTTACCTGAACCAGCCACTTCCGACCGACTCTTTGTCTTGTGCGTACCCTGACGAGCACTCGCCTGATACATCACGACAACATCATGCAACAACTGCTTGTTGACCGTCGCCGAAATATCCTCTGGGCTTATCTCGTACTTGCCGACCTCTTTGCCGGCGGCATCATAAACTGGCAAACTCGCCATGACAGTGACCTAAACTTCTGTTTTGAAATTGCTAAAACGAACCAAACCTAAAACTACTTCACCATGTTCGTTTCACGAACCAGCACGTAGCCACCGTTCGGACCGGGAACAGCACCCTCGATCAGCAACAGGTTATTATCTTCATCAACCTTCACGAGATTAAGATTGCGAACCGTCACACGAGCATTCCCGTAGCGACCCGCCATTCGCTTCCCCTTAAACGTTCGGCTAGGATAAGCACTCATCCCGGTACCACCCGCGTGCCGGTGACACTTCTTGACACCGTGAGACGCACGCTGCCCAGAGAAATTATGCCGCTTCATGACGCCAGCCGTACCGCGACCCTTACTGACACCCTGGACATCAACTCGCCCAACCTCAGCAAGAACATCAACTTTGACTTCCTGACCGACCTCAACCTCGGAAGCACCACGAATCTCACGAACATACTTCGCAGGCTCGCAATTCGCCTTCTCGCGAAGCTTGCCTTCAGCAGCCAACCTCTGCGACCGCTTGCTTTTGATATCAGCAACATGCCCGCGCTCTGCACGAGACGCCTGACTCTGCCGTGAACGACGATCCTTGGACGGACGAGCCTTCTCACCGAAACCCAACTGAACAGCCGAGTAGCCATCAACCTCAGGAGTACGAACCTGCAAAACCTTGCAGGGACCCGCCTCAATTACCGTTACCGGCTTGACGACCCCGGTTTCCGCATCGAATACCTGAGTCATCCCGACCTTGCGGCCGAGTATGCCTTTTGCCATGACTATCGCCTTGTGTTTCAGTGACCATCGCCGAGGAAGCAATCCCGAAGCCATCAAATGACCGCAGAACCCTTGTCCCCGCGACTTCCATTCATATTTAAATCGCCAGCGGCGCTAATGTTCTATTCCAAGAGCAAGCAACCAAACCAACAGTTGCTCTACTTTGTCGACGCCTTAATTTTGATCGACACACCCGCCGGAAGACTAAGCTTATTCAAAGCCTCGATCGTCTTTGCGGTCGCCTGAACAATATCAATCAGGCGCTTATGAGTCCGAATCTCAAATTGATGCCTTGCCTTCTTATTCACAAACGGACCAGACAGAACAGTATATCGCTCAATCCGCGTCGGCAATGGAATCGGGCCGTGCACTTCCGAGTGCGTCCGCTTCGCAGTATCCACAATATCCTGAGCACTCTGATCCAAGATCGAGTGATCGTAAGCTTCCATTCGGATACGGATTACTTCGTGATTACCAGCCACGCGGCGTCTCTCCAAAAAACAACAGATACCCAATTCGGGCAATCCTGGCATCAACCCCAGCGACGAGACACAACCAAACCACCAAAGCAACCTAAAACGTCAGGCTGTACCTTAATCGCAAGCAAACACTGGCGAGGTCACCGGAAGGTCGCAATTTACCGCGACGGCAACCAGAAGGCGTAGAAATCGTGTCCCAGTCAATAACATCTGGGAAAGCCGGAAAATGTAAAGATGATTTCGGAGACCGTCAACGGTGAAATTAGGAAATTCCCCAAGGATTTCCGAAATGCGACCGCAAGTCAATTCTTGATGCAATAGCAGTTTGCCAGCAAAAGCCAGCCAGACCCTCCATTTCATCAGAATCTCTCAAACCAATCTCCATCCCACCTCGCCATCCTGACGACTCAACGACGGAATTACTTTAATAAAACCAAGCCTAACGGGCGCACTGGAAACGCTCAGACAAAAGACGATCGCAAACAGGCTGTCTCAATCGCAAATTCAGGAACAAGGCGCGTCTTGGCCCAGAAGCCCTCTGCAGCTGGGAATCGAAAAAAACTTTATCCGGAATTACTCACGACGACAGGCGTCTGGTTTTCCCTTTGAAACGATTCTTTGGACGCGGAGGCAAGTATTCCAAATTCGTCAACTTCACGTCGTGGGTGAACTGTCGAAACCACGAAACTTGGAACAATATCCCAATGAAACAAGCTTTCTCTAGGTCGACGCCCACGCATCGTGAATAATCAGGGTTTATAGGCAATTCCCCATCAATCGAGCCGGCGCCCCTACCGCCGCAATTAGCGCCATTGTCGCGCCAAACACAACTTCTTTTTCATCCCGAAACGCTTTTCCAGACATTTAAGTCGGCGGAATTGTTTTTGTCGCTATTTGCGAGCTACATATCCAAGCTCGGAAAACTATCTGCCGGGCCGCTTTGAAACTCAAATAGCCCGGATGGCATTGAACTGTGTTGGCGACCCCCAAAACAAACTGGACTCAACTCGATAACGGTGTTCGCGTCGTTACGGAAAAAGCCGTCAACTGTGCCAGTGCGGGAATTACCGTTCTCGTGGACGCGGGTCCTCAAAATGAGCCAAAAGAGAAATCAGGCCTTGCCCACCTGTGCGAACACTCGGTTTTCTTGGGCACGCCTCTGCGAAACCAACGAGAATTGGCGCTGCTGATCGATTCCGCCGGGGGATACTTTGGAGCATTCACTGCCCCGGACTACACCTGCTTTTATTCGCACGTCCTTTCGGACTATACGAGCTACGCACTGGACCTGCTGGGTGACATCCTTGTTGCTAGCAGTTTTCCAGAAGACTGTTTTGCTCGAGAAAAGGAAGTTGTCTGCCAGGAGATCCTTGGATACACGGACTCAGCGGATCAAGCTGTACTCGACCTGACCAAAAAAAACCTCTGGCCAGAAGACACACTCAGCAATTCCATCACCGGGACAACTGAAACCGTACGAGCGCTCACCCGTTCGGATGTCGTCCAGTTTATTTCTCGCCAGTACACACCGGACAGAATTATTGTTGCTGCCGCTGGCGACGTGGAACACGACTCAATTGTTGAGCAAGTTCAAGATGCGTTTTGGACATTGAGAGGGCAGGGACTGGAGCAACCCTCATCACCTCCAAAGCTCGCCGGCGGAGTGCGAATAAAAACGATGCCAACGTCGCAGTGCAGCTTCGCTGTTTCACTGCCCGCGCCGGCTTATTCAGCCAAGAACCGGTATGCACTACATCTGCTGAGCAACCTGATCGGTGGAGGAATGAGTTCGCGGTTGTACCAATCGTTGCGTGAAGAAAACGGATTGGTTTATTCCATCCAATCGAGCCTACTTTCCTATCGAAGGGGCGGCGCGTTGATGATCGCGGGAGCAACCTCCGCTGACAATCTTGTTCGCGGCGCGACCCTGATTTTAACTCACTTGATGAACCTTGCTTTTTGGCAGGAGCCAATCGATGAGGAAGAGCTATGGACTTCGAAAATGAAAGTTCGCAGCCAAAGTCGACTTGCAACGGACATGATCTCGAACCGAGTATCGCGCATCGCGACTCAGGAGTTCCACTTCGGCACCAGAATCGATGACGAGAAAATCCTAGAAGAGATCGATGCCGTTTCGATTGAAGACATTCGGCAAATCGCATGCGAAGTCCTCCTCTCCGGCATGGCAAATCTGTCGATCGCGGTCGCGGGCCCTATCGATGCGGAAGGATCCGATTTTAACGAACTCACGGATCTTTACGAAAGTTTCACCTCCGTAGTTAGTGGCGGCGAAATTATCGAAACAAACGTCCGCCCCACCCAATAACAAAATCTATATTTCCATGAGGCCAACTTGCGGCCAGACCCTCACTTTCTAAAGGACAACCCAATGCCAATTCCAGAAAACGTTCGGAAGAACTGGATCGAAATTCAAAAGAAGTTTGATCATCCCGTCAATGCGATTGGCGTAAAAATCGCCGACTCAGACAGCAAAACTCTTTCCGTTTGGAAAGACGAAGGCATCGATCAGTACCAGCAAAAATAGCGCTGAACGGCTCGATTCACACCTGTTCGCCTTGCCAGACGCCTGAGAAGGCGGACAGCATTTTCAGCTTATAAGCCTGTCGACTCACTTCTGCCCGCAACAAGTTTTTCCACACAGACATTCAGAATGAAAAATCACCTTAAACAACTCGCCGAAATGTCTCGAACCATCCTCGCCAACGAACGTTTCGAGCAGTTTGAAAAGGTTTCAAAATCCAGCTCCGATTCTGATGCCAGCTCGACCAAGTCGTGGCTATTGCAAGCGTGGGCGTCAGGTTCTGCAAACGCCATGGAAGAAGCCATCTATCGAGCACTGGATCAGGATCCTGAAAACGAACTTGCCCAGCACGGCCTCAATTGGGTCAACGGTATTGTGGCGTTGGCTACCGAGGTCGACAGCGAACACCAGAAAGCGGAACGCGAAGAAGCTGAAGCGCAGCGACTCGAACAGGAAGCAGAAGCGCAGCGACTGGCCGAAGAAGCTGAAGCACAGCGACTTGCCGAAGAAGCTGAAGCTCAGCGACTAGCGGACGAAGCCGAAGCCAAGCGCTTGGCGGAAGAGGCACAACAATTGGCCGATGAGGCCGAAGCCGAAGCACAGCGACTTGCTGACAAGGCGGCTGCCGAAGAAGCCGCTGCTGAACAATTGGCCGTCGAAGAAGCGGAGCGTCAACAACAACAAGCTGAAGCGAACCGAATCGCGGAATCAGAACAGTCCGCAGACGAAGAAGAGGTCTTGCTGGAGCCGTTTCAAACTTCTGAGCGCCTGAACGCGGAATGCGATGAAGTTGCTGCTGAACAAGTAACGGAAATTGAAGCCATAACAGAAACTGAAACTGAAGCCGAAGCAGAGCCGAACGAGGAAGCCGATCTTCATATTGAAGTCGCCGAATTGTGCGATGAAGTCGAAGAGTTCACTCAAGCCGAGGTCGTTTCTGAAACTGACTCCGAATTTGAAGCCAACGCCGACGCCGACGCTCAAACTGAAGCCGATTCTCAAACTGAAGCCGACGCTCAAGTCGAAGCCGACGCTCAAGTCGAAGCGGAAGCTCAAGCTGACACTGCCCCGGAACAAGAAAGCAACACCCAATCAGCATTCGAATCGACCAGCTCATTCGAATCGCAATCAAACGAACCCAGCAAGCCGCTTGTTCTGGCTGTCGATGATAGCCCAACAATTCGAAAGCTGGTCACGATGACCCTTACTCGCGAAGGCTTCGAAGTCATCACTGCCGGAGACGGCCTGGAAGCACTTGAATTGCTCGCCGAGAACATGCCCGACATCATCCTGTCAGATGTCAACATGCCGAAACTTGATGGCTACAAGCTTTGCCGTTTCGTCAGAAAGCATGATCGCACCAAGGACATTCCAGTGGTAATGCTCTCAGGCAAGGACGGGGTTTTCGACAAGCTCCGAGGCAAAATGTACGGCTGCGAAGACTACATCACAAAACCGTTTGAGTCAGCTGACTTGATCGACAAGGTACGACGCTACACGAAGACTTACGCAAATTAAGGAGCTTCACCGATCGGGGTAAACACTCCGTTCGAGGGCTCTTTTTTCTGCAAACAAAACGATTAATTCAGTTTCAGACGAACCATGAATACTCAAAACATCAAACCTGCTGCACCGCCTGCGATAAGCCAGGCCGAATTGGAACTCGGTTGCATCAACCTCATTTCGCAGCTCGAAATTCAGGTTGCCAGCGCTCGCGAAGCCAAGGGCGGCCATGTCGAAAATGCTGCCGAGAACACCGATCGACTTCTCGAAGTTCTGTTCGAGTTTGGCGAAGAGTTCCTCAACCCGGAGCGACAAAAGAAAGCCTGCGATGCAATCCAAAAGGCAAGCTACGCAAGCCTCGCTCACAAAGAGGTACTGAACACTCGGTCCTGGGGTTTCGCAATCAAGAACCTGTTGGGCAAGCCGGCCTGCAGCGATGCAAGCGTTCGGCAAACCTATGACAATCTGGGCGAATCATTGTTGGCGGCTTGCGTCACCGTGCTGCAACAGGCTGCGGCAAGCGTCGGCTTCGAATCAGAAACAGGCCAGATGATCGAACAGAGCACAGCAATCTTTATGGAAGAGTTTAAGACATCCTGGTAACCCATCTCGTTCTCTCGAATCGTTCTTCGCCAGGAATACCAATGCCAGACGCTCAAACAATTTTGGTTGTTGAAGACAGCCCTACCATGCGACGTCAAATCGCTGACATCCTTGAACAAAATGGCTACCACGTCATTACCGCTGCGGATGGTGAAGAAGCGTTGCAGCAGGCCAGACAACATCACCCAGAGTTGATTGTGCTGGACATTGTCTTGCCCAAGAAAAATGGTTTTCAAGTTTGCCGCAGCGTGAAATCCGACCCGGAACTTGCCATCAAGATCCTGATGTTGACCGCAAAAAATCAGGAAAAAGATCGCGTCTGGGGACAACGACAGGGTGCCGACCTGTTTCTCGCCAAACCCGTCGATCCTGAAGTGTTGCTTGACGCCGTCAACGACATGATCGGTCTCACTCCATCGCAAAACTAAATCACTTTCAGAGCAACCAATTCTATGTCGGAAAATCCAACCGCTTCTTCAACTGATGATCCGCTCAACGCTGACGTGCAGAAAGCACTGTTGGCGGCGTTTGGCGATGATGCGATGAACTGGCTTGCCGAGGACGATGCGGAACAGGATCTACTTGCAGCGGAAACCGCTACCGAACCCGGCCCAACCGAAGAAGCACCGCAAACGCGGCTCAACGATTTGTTGGAACAAATCAGCTCGGCCATCGAAGGCAACGGCCCAGCCGAACCAAAATTGAACTCCCAGAACGAAGACGAATTCCAAAAAGAACTACGGACTGACGCTGGCCCGCGTCATGTCGTGTTTAAAGTCGGCGATCAGCAGTACGGCATTCCGCTTGACGGAGTGTTGGAAATTGATCGTTGCGGAAAAGTCACTACTCTGCCGCGAACGCCGTCATGGTTGCGAGGCGTGACAAACTTGCGTGGTCAAATCCTTTCAGTGACTGATTTCAGAAAACTGTTAAGGCTGACCGACCAACGGCAATCCGTTGGTGAAAAAATTATCGTTGTCCATAGCGAGCGTCTTGATGCGTCTACTGCACTGGTTGTCGATCGGGTACTTGGTATCCGAAACCTGAGCGGCGAGCGGGGACCTCTCGAGGGACTATCGGATCGCATGGCTGTTTTTGCAAACAGTCTTGCAGTGACCGATCAGACGACCACCGTCCTGATCGATCCCGACCGCTTGCTCGGCTGTGACGAACTCGCTTCGTTCACCAAAGAGTAAGCAAACTTCTGGTCCGCCCCAACGGCGTACATCACAAATAGACAACGATTTCCCTTTCGGGAATTTGTCAAACCTCAACCATCTACTACAGAACAAACCAAGGAAACCTCCATGTCCAACAACTCAAAACTGTCGGATCTCGCTCCGATCCGTTTTATGAGTAAGACGATCTCGCGAAAGCTGATCGCTCTGCTCGTCGTCGTCGGCCTCCTGCCGATGTTTGCCGTCGCCATTTCGATGTACCAGTCAACTTCGACCGGTATTTTCGACAAGTCTTTCGCCCAGCTCGAGGCGATCAAGACGATTAAAGCCAAACAGGTGAAGGACTATTTCGGTTTCATTGACAATCAGATTCAAACTTTCAGCGAAGACATCTCCATCGTCGAAGCGATGAAGGCGTTCCCGGAAGCAGAGCGAACTGCACGTACGGAAGCCGGTGTCACCGATGAAGAGCTCGCTGCGATGCAAGCCAAACTTCGCGATTACTACACCGATGAATTTGGAGCCAAGTTCGCGGAAAAGAACAAGGGCGCAACAGCACCGACAGAAGAGCAATTCAATCCCCTGGATTTGGATTCTGTTTATCTTCAGTACCAGTACATCGCGGGCAACCCGAATCCACTGGGCGAAAAAGAAAATCTTGACTCAGCGAACGACGCAACTCAATACAGCGAATTGCACGGCAAGTACCACCCGGTTGTAAGAAGCTACCTGAAGAAATTCGGTTACTACGATATTTTCCTTTGCGATATCGAAACGGGCGACATTGTCTACTCGGTATACAAAGAATTGGACTTCACGACTTCACTTTCAAAAGGTCCGTACGCCGATACCAACTTCGGCAAGGCTTTCAAATTGGCCGCGGCTGCGACGTCTCCCGATGACGTTTTCCTGGTTGACTTCGAGTCTTACGTTCCTTCCTACAACGATGCTGCCAGTTTCATTTCGTCTCCTATTTTCGACGGCGACAAAAAAGTTGGCGTCGCGATCTTCCAGATGCCGGTAGACAAAATTGCAGCCATCATGCAAGAACGTACTGGTATGGGTGAGTCTGGCGAAACATACGCGGTAGGTACTGACCTGTTGCTTCGAAACGACTCGCGTTTCACTCCTAACACGATGATGAACCCGGAATTCGTAGTCGATACTGAAGCAACACGCTCGGGACTCAAAGGCGAATCTGGATTGAAAGTAATCGACGACTACCGTGGCGTACCCGTACTTTCTGCATGGACTCCACTTACGATTTACGAAGGCGTTGAAGGACACGCAGAACCAATCACATGGGCTCTGATGTCGGAAATTGACGAAGAAGAAGTACGTCGTCCACTGACGTTCGTTAAAGTTGCTCAATCGGGTCTGTTCTGGATCGCACTTGCGACAGTTCTCGGGGGTCTATCGATTTACTTCGTGGCCGGTGGTATCGCTCGTCAGGCGGCTTCGATTAAAGACATGCTCAGCATGGTCGGTATCGGTATGTTCGACGCTCGTGCTGAAAAAATTACAAGCGACGAACTTGGCGATGTTGCGGAAGCCTTGAACGCGATGAGCGATACGACGCTGTCTCTAATTCAGTCGGACGAGCAACGTCAGGACGTTCAGCGTTCGATTGAGACTCTGGTTGCCGAGATGGAAATGATCGCTTCCGGAAACCTTGGTGTTAAAACTCAGATTCAGAACAACATCACGGGTGAAATTGCTGGCTCGGTTAACAACATGACCGAACAGCTGCGTATGATTGTTCAGCAGGTACAAAACGCGACTTACCTGGTGACGTCATCTGCCGATGATATCGCTGAAGCCTCGACATCGCTTTCGCAGGAAAACGATTCTCAGGCGAAACAGATTGAAGAAACATCGACGCAAGTACTTGAAATCACCGGTCAGTTCCAGGAAGTTGCGAAACAGACTGAGAACTCGGTACAGGTCGCTCAGAAAGCCCGTGAAACGGCTGACAAAGGCTACCAGGCGGTGACAAACACGGTTGAAGGTATGGACCGCATCCGTGAACAGGTACAGGCAACGTCGAAACGAATTAAGCGTCTCGGTGAGTCTTCTCAGGAAGTCGGCGAGATCGTTCAGCTGATTTCTGACATTGCTGACCGAACTTCAATTCTGGCCCTTAACGCCTCGATTCAGGCCTCGATGGCGGGTGACGCCGGTCAAGGTTTCGCTGTTGTTGCTGAAGAGGTTGAGCGTCTTGCTGAGCGTTCAACGGACGCGACAAAGCAGATCTCGACGCTGATCAAAGCGATTCAAACGGGTACTTCTGAAGCGATCGCGGACATGGAAGAAGCGACACGCGAGGTGGTCGAGGGTTCCCAGCTGGCGACTCAGGCCGGTCAAACTCTGACTGAAATTAACGAAGTATCTCAGCAACTGGAAGAATCGATTAAGCAGGTTTCCGGATCGGCTCTTGAACAGGCCGCTGCAGCGACGCGAATTGCGACGACCATGAACGACATTTCTTCGACGACAAAACAGTCGGCCGAGAAATCACGTTCTGCGACGGAGCAGATTACTTCTCTGGCAACGCTGGCCAACCAGTTGGGTGACTCAGTTTCGCGATTCAACCTTGAATACGCGACAGAGACTGAAAGAGATGTCATCAATGACATCGCTGAAGTCTCAGCCGCCATGAACGCTGCTTCGCAAGACGCTGCGACAACTGTAAAGGCGTAACCGCCTACGGCAGAGATTACCGAACCAGCACTGACGGTTGCATTCAGCCGTCAGTGTCGTTCGGGAGATCTTTGACTTTCGTGCTCCACTCCGCCACCATCCAACCACTCTGACAACGCGTGTCGAGAGTCCGACCAGAGCCAATCGCTCATCGGACTTACTCCGCGCGAATTCGACAGGAATAAAACATGTCCTCCAATAGCAACGTCGACATCAACGAGGTTCTACAGCAACTTCGTGCTGGCGGTAACATGCCGGAAGAACTAATGGAAATCTTCAGCGAAGAAGCTGAAGAGCACATGCGAAATATCTACGATGGACTCGACCGGCTACGAGTCAACTTTAACGATCTGGAAGCACTCGGCGACGTCCGCCGATCGTCCCACACGCTTAAAGGCGCCGCCGGTGCCGTCGGTTTCGAAGCCATCACCCGTCTTTCACACCGCATGGAAGACCTGTTGGATTTTTTGGCCGACAACAAGATCGGGCCAACCGAACACCAACTGCAACTCCTGCTGACAACCGCGGACCAGATCGAAGACCTGAACAATCCGGGAATTGACTTCGAAGAAACCGCCCAAACGCTCGTCGTGCTTTACACCAGCTACGAAGAGCAAATGCAGGAACTGTTGTCAGGAAAAACTGAATCTGGATCAGAATCGAATTCTGAAACCGAGACAAATTCAGAAACTGAGCCAGCCACGGAAGCCGAACAAGTCGATGCACCAGCAGCGGACAACAAACCGGATGCGACCGTCGAGGCTACCGAAGTCGTTGAAGTCGAACTCGAAGAGATCCTTGAGCAGCTTGAATCGGGCAGCGAAATCGAACCAGAACTCGCAGAAATTTTCGAAGAAGAAGCTCAGGAGCACCTTTCTGCAATCAGCATGGGTTTGTCGAAGCTCAACGAAAACAATGCCGACACCAAAGCCATGGCGGACATTCGCCGCTCTTCTCACACACTTAAAGGAGCCGCTGGAGCCGTCGGATTGATGGGCATCAGCAAGCTTTCCTACCGTGTTGAAAGCTTTCTCGATCGCCTTGCCGACAATTCGAAAACGCCTTGTGATGAACAGGTTCAGTTGCTGAACGAAACAGTAGAACTTCTTTTCGAGCTCGCCGCTGGCGACTACGAACTCGAAGAAACCGTTATTTCACTGGCAGAGACTCACAACCGATTCGAACGCGAATTGGCGTCGCTTCCAGCTGAACCCGTCGAAGAAACAGCGGCGGCGATCGAGCCAGCGTTGCCAACAACACCAACGGCGGTTGAACAAACAGAAACAGAGACGGCTGAGCCACAAAACACGGCTCCAGCTGACGAAAAATCAAACGCCAAACCGGACGCGAAAGAAACCGCTAAGGCAAAAAGTGGAACCGGCCAGCAACAGCAGTACCTCCGAGTTCCGCTCGATCGAATCGACTCGCTCGTTGCACTTGTTGGCGAAATGATCGTCAATCGTTCTGCATTCAATCAACGCCTTGCCGATTTTGAAGACAGAATCGACGAGATGAATACTTCTCTGGACCGCCTTCGCAGCGTCGCCAATGAAGTGGAAACTCAATACAGCGTGGACGCGCTTCAGTCAGGATCACGACGCAACAACGGCATGGGCGTGAATCGTATCAAAGCCGTCTTGGACAACTCGGGCCACGAGGAATTGGACTCACTCGAGTTCGACCGATATACCGACTTCCACCTCCTTGCTCGTTCACTTTCCGAAGCCACGAACGACGTCGGCGTCATCACGTCCGAACTTCGCAACTTGCACGGCGACTTTGATTCACTGCTTGGACGTCAGCAACGTTTCAATCGCGATGCCCAGTCAAGCCTGATGCACATCCGCATGGTTCCGCTTGGCAACATCAGCAATCGGCTTGAGCGAACGGTTCGAAGCGTTTCGAACAAGCTCGGCAAAAAAGTCGACCTGTCAATCGTCGGAGAATCTACCGAGCTGGACAAAACAGTTCTGGAAGAGATAACTGACCCGCTGTTGCACTTGATTCGCAACGGACTTGACCATGGGATCGAAACAGCGGAACAACGAGTCGCAGCTGGCAAGCCAGAACGGTCACAGCTGAAAGTCGAAGCGCTTCACCAGGGCACACAAGTCACCATCCGCGTGATTGATGACGGTCGCGGCATCAACCTCGAAAAAGTCCGCCAAAAAGCCATCGAACGTGGCCTCGTTCAAGAAGAGCAAACGCTAAGCAAAGAAGAACTACACTCGTTGATCTTCCTTCCCGGCTTCAGCACCGCAGATTCTCTGACCGACGTCTCTGGCCGCGGAGTTGGCATGGACGTCGTTCGCGAAGCGGTTCAGCGACTTAAAGGAACCATTCACGTCGACAGCAAACCGGGTGAAGGTTCGGTGTTCACGATTCATCTGCCAACCACTTTGGCGGTTTCTCGTGCTCTGCTGGTCGAATCCAGTGGACATCAGTTCGCGATTCCGATGCAGTCAGTCCAACAAATCATGCGTCTGGATCCAAAGACAGTTACCCAAGTCGGCGCTCATCCGATGATCAACCTTGGTGACCGGATGTTGTTGCTAAAGGACCTTGCGAATCACCTTGAAATGCGATCCGAATCTGAGACGTTCGAAACCTCGAAAGCCTGCCTTTTGATTCGAACGGGTGACGATGAAGTTGCGGTCACCATTGACGCCATCTGCGGCGGTCAGGATATCGTGGTCAAGACTTTGGGCGATCATCTGCGTGAAGTTCCCGGCTACATCGGTGCGACGGTCAGCGGTGATGGTACCGTCATCCCGATCCTTGACCCTGCTGATTTGTGCGGTCAGAAAGCGACCACAACGATCCAACATGACTTCCGTCGCCATTCAGACCACGTGAAAACATCACGCAAAACGGCCATGGTTATCGATGACTCTCTGTCAGTCCGTCGAGTCACCTCAAACCTTCTTCGCTCACACGGCTGGGATGTTTTGGATGCCAAGGACGGGGTCGACGCGCTCGAGAAATTGGCCGCTGCCGACACGCCTCCCGACGTCTTCCTTTGCGACATGGAAATGCCTCGAATGGACGGACTTGAATTGATCACGCGGATTCGAAGTCAAAGCGAATTCAAGACGACTCCGATCGCCATGGTCACGTCACGAGCCGGGGAGAAGCACCGACGAATGGCCAGAGAAGCCGGAGCCAACGAGCATGTTGTTAAACCGTTCAAGGAAGATCAATTGATCGACCTGATCGACCAAATGGTTGCCTCCCATCGCGAGCTTGCAGGCGTATAACCAACCCTTTAAACCGGCACTTGTTTAAACCGGAATTATTCACGACGACGGGCGTCTCGTTTCCCCTGTGTTACGATTCGCCTGAAATGGCGAATGTGTCGCAAATTCGTCAATTTCACATCGTGTGTGAACTGTCGAAACCGCAAACTTGAAACACTACCCCCAACGAAACAAGCCTTCTCCATGTCGACGCCCACGCCTTGCGAATAATCCGGGTTAAAAGGAACACAACATGTCAATGACAACTCAATCAACACCTCTGGGCACAGCGTTGCCGCTCGCGATCGAATCGCGTAAGAGCAACATGGTCGTGACCGTTGATGCGGGTGGTCACGAATTGGTAATGGAAACGAAACATCTCGCAGGCGTTTTCCAATTGTCTCGTGAACAATCCGAGGCAGCTTCTGACAGTGTCGTCACGCCGAGCGGTGAATTCCCGGTTGTGTCCCTGGTCGACAGCTTGCAGAAACACCTCGGATTCGAGCCCAAGAACGGCAGCCTTGGACGGGCACTTATCGCGATCGAGCATGATGGTTCCGTTTCGATGTTGAAAGTCAACAGTGTTTCGCGACCAATTGAAATCAACCCTGCCAACGTTCATCCAATTCCAAAATTCGCCAACCGCGCCGACGACGTGGGCTTGGTAAGCAGCATTCTGAACCTGAAACCCGATTCAGACGATCCGAACGGTGCACTCAAATTGATCTTTGACCCAATGGTTGCCATTGGACGCGAGGTCAATCCGACCGAATCCTATGAACCATCGCGAGCCAATCACACTTCAGATCGGCCAGCCCAGCCATCGGAAGCTTCGACTTCGAAACCGGGGCGAGGCCACGGACAGCTTCTCGCTTTTGTTCCTGATGACATTTCCCAGAAAGACGCCGAACACGTTTTTGCGTTACCACTTGCCGCCATCGTAGAAGTGCTATCCACGCGACTGGAAGTCAATTCAACATTGAGCTCTCCGTTCTTTGACGGCTACGTTCTGTGGCGAAACATTCCAGTTCCGATCGTTAGCATGGGAGCCGTTTTTGGTGTCGCTTCCAGTGAAAACGACCAGACAAAAGATAGCGGTCGACGACTGGTCATCTCGCGAGCCAGCAACCATCGCTTAATCGGCTTTTACACAAAATCACAGATGCAAACGATGAAGGTACCTGTCTCGGCGCCTATCAAAGTAGACGCAATGAAGGGACGACCTTGCCTTGGAGTGTTCCGAACTGATTTTGCCGACATGGTGGTTCCAGACATGGATCGCATCCTCGACAACGGTTTTTAAGTTCGACTACCTTCGACTTTCTTCCACTTTCGCACGGTTCAAAATCGCGAATTGTTTCAACACGATTCCGACCCGCAAACACACCAGCGAAGGATCCGAAGGCCTTGGAAACATCCGCTCGCGAAACGACTTGTTGATTTATTCCAATTTGAGATTTTGATGCCAGCCGTTTAGGCTTTCAGGCGATAGCCAGCGATACCCGAATGGTACTTACTTTAGATAGAAATCATCACCCTCTCGCCGAGGCCCAAGAGAGTCCATCGGTGGCATCATGCCGCAAGTCGGGATTGCGTCTCCGGATCGTTCGGGTGAAATTCTATATCTACGTTCACGCCAACAGGGTAGGATTCCAGTTTTCTCGCAGCGTCAGTTTCATCGCGGCACCAAACCGAATCGTTCCCCCAGTACGGTTGGTCATGCACGTAAAACTTGTAGCGAATCGTAACATGGATGCTGTCATGCCCTCGCAGAATCGCCGATTCCTCAATAATGCCAGATTGTGCAATCCACTCGGGCTCGGTGAAGTCCCGATAGATTGCGTTGAAAACATGAAGGAGTAACACAAGCACGATGGGTGTAGCAATAACTGCGAAAAACCAAGGCTCCAGATCGTTCGTGAAGATTGCTTTTCCTTAGTCTGGATAACGAATTGCAATCTATCCGTGTGCCACGAGGACACGTTCGCAATTTGGGTTATGGTTGGGCGCACAGATAGATCGTGCGTTGAACTTTGTCGCTCGAAGCGACTTGGTCTCGCTCTATCGTAATCGATTTCAGAAGCGGTCGCCAGAATTTCGTGGCAACCTGAAGGCCGGATGTTCCGTCAGTGACGTTGATACCAGCGAGCACGGTGACTTGAATCCATCACCCTCGACCAGCTCGGCTTCTCGGCTACGCTATGCGGAATCAACGAACAGCCGCAGACTTTGCAAAGCCGTTCCGCTGAAGCACTGCGCCCGTGCGTAGTGAAAACCAACTGATTCGACAGAAATCTTTCAAGCGTCCGCCGGATCGTTTGTCGCGTAGGCGAAGCCGCGTGAAGCGAGCCTCGTAAGGTGAGCCGAGCCGCGTGAGCGTCGGAGTAAATTAGCAATCGCGATAGAAGGTACCCACGGACTCAGGGCCAGCGGCCAAAAGCCTTCATGCTGCGCGGTGGTCAAAATCCAGACACAAAACAGCAGCAAGTGTAACGCGTGAGAGCCAAAACGGGCTTTTTTTTAACAAAGTGTTTGAGCTCCCGCGGGCGTCAAAGAACCATCACACGCCAACATTCAAAGAGACTCCCAACCCGATCAACCTGACTCCCTCGCACCCGCGAAGTCAACCGCTCAAACGTTATCCAGCGTCAAGTTGGATTCGACAATCCCCTTTGGTGTATTTTAATGTTTGGCAATCGGGATTTCAGCAAATTGACGGCATCACCGAGATGCTTGCCCAGCCTTTTTAATTCCTTTGTTTTTGTTTTGGGATCCATTCTGGTGGAGGCCTCGACGCCAAAAAAGTTCTGGTCCATGCAAAGCACAATGTCCGTGAGACCATTCAATTTCGTTAGGGAATCAACCAGATCAGAGTCTACGGATATCGCAGGAATTGAAATTGCGGCAATTGCAATGTCCGAGTTTGAACCGGTTAGGAATGAGCCAATGCTGAAATCTGGTGGATTTCCTGCCGCAAATCTAATCTCGTCAATTTGAATCGTGTAGCCGGCATTGCGACCGGCAATTTCGATCCTCGTTCTAGTTTCAGTCGATCCATCGGGAAGGGTAACGGTGTATGGCACTGGGACCTGGAAGACCACATTGCGAACGTGGTTGGGCACTGAGACAATTCTAGGTTTTTTACAGTTGAGGTGTACGGTACCTCCCAATCGTTGAACGTTACGTGCTGCCGTATTGATGTTCGCACGCTGGTTGTAACGAAGTCCGAAAAAGACCGTCGCCAAGGTAAATACAACTAGGAAGAGACGGAGACTGAATCGGATTTTCATGACATTCAGCGAGCCGGATAACGAATTGCGATCTATCCGTGTGCCACGAGGACACGTTCACAATTTGGATTTCGTTTGGGCGCACGGATAGATCGTGCGTTGAACTTTGTCGCTCGAAGCGACTTGGTTACGCCTTATCGTAATCGATTTCAGAAGCGGCTGCCATATTTTTGGTGGCAACCTGAAGGCCGGATGTTCCGTCAGTGACGTTGATAACAGCGAGGAAGGTGACTTGAATCCATCACCCTCGACCAGCTCGGCTTCTCGGTCATGCTATGCGGAATCAACCAACAGCCGCAGCCTTTGCAAAGCCGTTCCGCTGACGCGCCTCCGTTGGTGTCCTCCGTCGAATCAGCGGATAGATCATCAGCCGAATCATCGAAAGGACCGAACTCGGTGGCTTGATCGGATAGCGGAGCCCCCGCCGCATCAAGCAGCTTCGCCAACAGCTCCAGGTAGGCCTCGCGTTTCGTGTTGGCCCAACCGCCGATACGGCGAGTCCGAGTGTAACCTCTGGGCAACACGTGCAAACACCAGCGACGTACGAACTCCACTTGCGTAAGCGTCACCGGAACTTGCTTACGCTCGCCGCCAGTCACCTCGCCAGCCCGAGCCGTCAAGGTCACGTTCGTGTCGTCGGTCGACACGATTCGACCGTCCGAGATCGGACCACCAGAAAGATAGCGAGCAAGGTACTTTAAAACAGGCTCCGAAACATGCTCCGCCTTCATCCCCGGACTCGGCGGAGCCTGAATGAAGCTCACCCAATCGGCAGCCGAAAGCTCCTTCACAAACCAATGCCAGTCCGAATCGTTTTGCAATTGTGCGAAACGTCCCTCCAATTTCAGCTTGCCGCCGAGGACATTGCGACCTCGGCCGCTCTCCTCCGTCCATTGGATGGCTTTTAACCTGCAATTGCGATGACTGCCTGCCCCAACGTGTGCTGGAGCACGATTCCTTGCAGGTTCACTTCTGCCAGCACCCTGTTTTTCCCGAGGTTTTTACTGCTTTTTTACTTTTCGACGAAAGAGTGACCTAATGTGTCACGCCGTACGCGAATAGTAGTAGTGAAGAGGTTGGGTATTGAATGACAACCTCAGCAGTACGATTTTAAATCAAGGAAGAAACCATGTTGGTACTCTCACGAAAGAAGAATGAGTCAATCGTCATCAGTGACAATGTTCGCATCGAAGTCCTGAAGATCAGCGGCAACACCATTCGACTCGGTATCGTTGCTCCACGCGATGTCAAAGTGATGCGAGGAGAAATCGCTCCGTTTGAGGTTTCCGAGAAACGCGACAGCAAGAACCAATCGAAGGACTCGGACATCCAAAACCCGAAAACCGGCCAAACGTTCGACAACGATTCGACAGGCGAGACGATTATCTGCGAAATGACACTACCTATCGAATCCGAAGAATCGTCAAGCTTACCCAACCCTTTCGTTGCACAAGCGATTTGATTGGTGCAGCGTTAAAAAACTCAGCACAAGTCAGCGTCATCGGCGATTTTGCGACTTCGCAAGGATAATCGCGATCGCTAGGATCTGAACTTTCTGTCAACGTTCTCCGCTGGATTCGCACGGCTGCGATATGTCTGAAACTCACCCTGAAATTCCGCTAAAACTGCATGAGGTTTCCGTTGTCTACGGAAAACACGTGGCGATCGATGGGCGGCTTGGAGGGATGAATCGAAAAGACTTCGGCTCGTTGATCGAATCGAAAGGCGGAAAGCTGGTTGAGCTAACGGATCCTGATCTTGACCTGATCGTCCTGGGTGCCGAGACGCAAAAGTTCGCTCCGACCATTAAACAGAGTGCCCACAAACCCGAAAGTATCGCCGAAACGAAACTCTGGGAGTCGCTCGGTTTCGTCGAACCGGAAACCAGCACTGGGCGTCTTTACACGCCTGCGATGTTGGCGGAGTTACTGTCGGTGTCGATTTCTACGATTCGTCGTTGGCATCGACGCGGCCTCATTCGCCCGCTACGTCAATTCAAAAAGCTGCCGTATTTTGATTTTGAAGAAGTCGCCTCGGCTCGACGAATTGCAAGATTGATTGCGGCCGGAAAATCTCCGGAAGCCATTGAATCAAAGCTCGCAAAAATCGCTGAACAGGATGGTGCGATCAATCGTCCGCTGTCTCAGTTGTCCATCATCGTCGAAGGGAAAGAAGTGCTACTGCGAAAGGGCGATGGCTTGATTGAACCAGGCGGACAACAGGTGCTTTCCTTTGGGGCGACAGAAGAAGACACCCACGACGACGATGAACCCGCGTTGCTTTCGATTCACGCCAGCGACGCTGAACTTCCGGAATCATTCGAGCTACAACAGTCCGACCAAACGATACTGGAGCCCGATGAATTGATCGAATTGGCGATCGATCTGGAAGATGAAGGTGACGTGGAAGGGGCTATCGATTGCTATCGAACCATCGGACTCTCGGTAGGACCATCGGCAGAGATCTCTTTTCGTATCGCTGAATTGCTTTACCAAAACGGTGATTATTCAGCGGCTCGCGAACGATATTACAACGCGGTGGAACTCGAGCCTTCTTACGTCGAAGCTCGAGCCAGTCTTGGCTGCGTTTTGATGGAACTCGGACAGACCGACCAGGCGATTTCATGTTTTGAAGGTGCGTTGGAGCAGCACGAAGACTACCCGGACGTTCATTTTCATCTGGCAAAATTACTGACCGAACGCGGCAGGAACGAAGAAGCCATCGACCACTGGAAAGCTTTTCTGGAATTGGCCCCCAAGAGTCCATGGGCGGATGACGCCAAAGAATCGCTCAAGCAGTTGCAGTCGTAATCAATTTCCGCGAAACGTTCTCTCACGGGGCTCTGACTGGTCTTCAGTGATTCAACTTTGCCCGCAGTTTTAACGCTTCGATCTGCAGGCGTCGAATTCCAGAACGGCGCGCGGTTGGAGCAGGTCGCTAAATGACTTCCATGTGCCAACGTTGCCCATGGTTCAATCCACGATACCGCTTACAATTTCGGGATTAACACCGAACTCCCGCTGATCTTCTCAATGAAATTTCACGCCACAACGATTCTGACAGTTGAAAAAGACGGACAAGTCGCCATGGGCGGTGACGGACAAGTGACGCTCGGAAGCGCGGTCATGAAATCCGACGCCATGAAAATCAGGAAATTGCTAGACGGCAAAGTCCTTGTCGGGTTTGCCGGCAGCAGCGCGGACGCGTTCGCTTTGATGGAGCGATACGAGTCGTTCCTGAAAGATTCGCCAAAGAACATCGCCAGAGCGGCCACCGAACTGGCCAAACAATGGCGAATGGATAAAGCGCTGCGGCAGCTGGAAGCACTTTTGCTGACAACCGATGGATCGACGATCCTTCTGGTCAGCGGCACGGGTGACGTGATTCAGCCGACCGATGGAATTGCCGGAATTGGATCTGGCGGCAACTACGCCATCGCGGCAGCCAGAGCTTTGAAACAACACAGTAACCTTTCGGCGAAAGAGATTGTTCGCGAGAGCCTTACGATCGCCGGCGGAATCGACATCTACACCAACACCAACATCGTGGTCGAATCAATAGACTGACTTGCTACCGCGATTCATACCGCAACACGATTGCGTCACCGAACGTGAAACAATGAATCATTTTTTGAATCAACCGCAAACAACATCGAACCTGAATCCTGAAACCATGCCATCTTTAAAACCTCGTGAAATTGTTGAACAGCTGGATCGCTACATCGTCGGGCAGGCGGCTGCGAAACGTGCTGTTGCCAATGCGATGCGAAACCGTTGGCGTCGCCAGCAACTTCCAGAAGAAATTCGTCAGGAAGTATCGCCAAAGAACATTTTGATGATCGGTTCTACCGGTGTCGGCAAAACGGAAATCGCGCGGCGGCTTGCCAAGCTTACCGGTTCGCCATTCATCAAAGTCGAAGCCACCAAGTACACCGAAGTCGGCTACTACGGACGCGATGTGGAGAGCATGGTTCGTGAATTGGTCGACAATGCGATCACGATCGTGCGTACCGGCGAGCAAGAGCGGCTCAAACCAGAAGCAGACGCGAAAACAGAAGAACAAATACTCGAACTACTCTGTCCATCGCCGTCAGCTTACGCTTTTTCCGGCAGCCTCTCAGACGCGGCGAAACCGGAGCCCGACGAATCGTTTGATCGTACTCGCGAGAAAATGAAAAAGATGCTGCAAGACGGAGAACTCGAAGACCGCAAGGTCGAAGTCTCCATTCAGCAAAAATCATCTCCAATGATGATCGGTGGAATGGGCATGGATCAGATGGACGGCGATTTTCAGGGTATGCTCGAAAAAATCATGCCCAAATCGGAATCACGTCGCGAAGTCAAAGTCAGTGACGCTCGAAAGATCATTTTCGAACAGCAGTGTGACGCGATGATGGATGAAGAAAAGGTAAACGCGACAGCGATTGAGCTGGCGGAAAACGAGGGCATGATTTTCCTTGACGAAATCGACAAGGTCATTGCAACCGAATCAAAATCGGCCGACGTTTCGCGGCAAGGCGTTCAACGCGATTTGCTTCCGATTGTCGAAGGGACTTCGGTGAAGACTCGACACGGCTACATTCGCACGGATCATATCCTGTTCGTCGCGGCTGGTGCGTTTCATAAGAATCAGCCCAGCGAACTGATGCCTGAACTGCAAGGTCGTTTTCCAATTCGCGTCGAACTGGACGATCTGACAGAAGACGATTTTGTTCGCATTCTGACTGAGCCAAAAAACAGCCTGACGCGTCAGTATGCATCGCTGTTGGAAACTGAAGGCGTCACCTTGCAGTTCGCCGACGACGGTGTGAAAGAGCTGGCTCGGATCGCAACGCAACTGAATGAAACAACCGTCAACATTGGGGCTCGACGACTTTACACGATCCTCGAACACTTGCTTGAGGAACTAAGCTTCGAAGCTCCCGACATGACGACCGGATCCGTCACGGTCAACGCGGGCTACGTATCGGAGCGGCTTGGAAAAGTTGTCGAGGATGAGGATCTCAGTCGCTACATTTTATAGAGGCAACATCGTCGAAGCCGATTTCGGCAAACCACCCGGGCAATCGCTCAATCGGCAGACCGACAACGTTTGATGCGAGCCCCTGTTTGATGTGGACCCAATCCAAGCCGTCCTGAAATCCGAATGCGCCGGCCTTGCCAATCCAGTCATCGGTGTCCAGGTATTGCTCCAAGTCCTCTTCGGACAGTTGGTCCATCGTCAGAACGGTTTCTTCCAACCAGGTCTTCAGTCGATCGGTGCCTGCAAATCGAAGGCAGACTCCTGTAAGCACCCGATGTTCTTTTCCCGACATCAGCGCCAACATTGATTTTGCGTGCTCGCGACTGGTCGGTTTGCCGAGCGTTTCTGATCCGCAAACCGCGACGGTATCAGCGGCCAGAACCAATCCCGATTCATTGCGGTTCGCGATTGCGGCTGCCTTCAAAAAAGCGGCTTGCATCACCAGTTCTTGAGGCGAACAACGGCTGCAGAGCCCGGCTTTCTCGACCGAATCGTCGGGAGCATCGATGCGAAAACGAAAGCCCGCTTCTGTGAGCAATTGTTTTCGACGTGGAGATTGACTTGCGAGAATCAATTCAGGTTTCATCGCGAAAAGGATCCAGAAATGGATTGGAAATCATCATCATAAGCGATCGCCATCGCAAACCGGAAGTGTGGCTGAATCCACATGCGGTGAAACGGATGTATGCCTCGCAAACGCTGCAAAGTTTTGCATCAGCGCTCAACAGATCTCTTTTGTGACGATCACGGTTTTAACCGCAATGATTCACGACGACAGGCGTCTGGTTTGATGTTTGAGGCGATTCTCCTGAGGTGGCGACAGTTTTTGCAGATTCACCAATTCACGTCGTGGATGAATTGTCGAAACCACAGACTTGGAACAATGCCTCAATGAAACAAGCCTTCTCAATTTTGACGCCGCGCATGGTGAATAATCCGGGTTTGAAATCAGAGTTCGGGTTGATTCATGCGACGTCGAATATGCTCTAATGGACCAATCGGCCGGTCAATCCACTTCATGTTTTGGAGTCGTCAAATGAACGATAAATTTTCAATTCTAAACCGCCGCAATTTGCTGAAATCGGGTATTTCTGCGGCCGCCGCAGCGACTCTTGGTGGAACGCTTTCCGCAAAAGAATCGAACTCTTCGGGAAGCGACGAATCTGACTTCGACGTCGTCACCCACCAGCAATGTTTTGACTTGCTGAAAACGGCCAATAAACGAATTCCGGTCATCTTTGACACGGACATCGGAAGCGACATCGACGATACGTGGGCACTGCTTTATCTGCTGAATTGTCCTGAACTGGACGTAAAACTAATCGCAGGCGACTCAGGCAAAGGCAAATTCCGGGCGACGTTGATCGCAAAACTGCTGGACGAGATGGGACGCAGCGACATTCCGATCGCGATAAGCCACGGAGGAGGCGACGGCTTGGACAACCAACAGGATTGGGTTCGCGGCTACGAATTAGATTCATACAAAGGTAAGGTCTACACCGACGCGGCGGACGCAATTATCGAAACGATCCAGCAATCGGAAGACCCATTGACATTGATCTGCGTCGGGACGGTACCAAACGTTCAGGCAGCGTTGAAAAAGGATCCTTCGATCGTCAAGAAAGCTCGCTTCGTTGGGATGCATGGATCGATTCGCAAAGGATACGGTGGAAGCGACCAACCTGCCGCAGAAGCCAATGTAAAATACGGAGTCAAACCGCTTCAGACAACTTTCGCTCAACCGTGGGAGTGTTCGATCTCTCCGCTTGATACCTGCGGCATCGTGGAACTGGATGGACCGCGGTATCAAAAAGTTTTCAAAACTCACACACTAGGCATTCGCGCGTTGTTGGAAAATTATTACACATGGCTTAGACGGGTTCCGTGGCTAGAATCCATTCCCGATCCGACGAAACAGAGTTCGACCCTGTTCGATGTCGTCGCCGTTTACATGGCTTTTTCCGAAGAACTGTTGGGGATGGAGACGTTGCCGGTTCGAGTCACCGACGATGGCATGACGGTCATTGATGAATCCGCCAACAAGATTCGATGCGCAATGACGTGGAAAGACCTCGACGCTTTCAAAGATCACTTCGTCGATCGCATTACGCGAAAATAGGCACTGTGAAACCGGGTACTGCGAAATGCAAACACTTCCAATTTCGGAAAAGGAAATCCTGTTCGAAGACAACCACTTGCTGGTACTCAACAAGCGGGCTGGCCTTGCTACGATGGGAGTCGAATCTGGCGAAGACAGCGTTGTGACGCTTGTGAAAGAATTTTTGCGGCACAAGTACGATAAACCGGGCAACGTCTACCTTGGGATCGTCAGCCGTTTGGATGCTCGAGTTTCCGGTGTGATCGTGCTGGCCAAAACATCAAAGGCCGCGGCGCGACTCACAAAACAGTTCAAGGATCGTAAAACGCAAAAGACCTATTGGACGATCGTGACCGCCAACGATCCGTCTGAAGTCATCGCGCCATCCGGCGATCTGAACGACTTGATGTTCAAAGACGAACCGGCGATGCGAATGCGATGTGTCCAGCAGAAAAGCATTTCATTGAACCGGATTCCCGCCGGTGCCAAGGAGGCTCGACTTTCATGGAAACGCATCGGCATTTCCGGGCAGCAGCAACTTTTGGAAATCAACTTACATACCGGTCGTAAGCATCAGATTCGTTGTCAGCTGGCAAATGCGGGGTTTCCGATTTGCGGTGACAGAAAATACGGCAGCAAAGCTTCCTTTCGCGGTGAGGGAATTGCCCTGCATTCCAAAACGCTCGAAATTACCCATCCCACCCTCAAAATCGCGCAACTATTTCAAGCTCCTGTTCCAGAACGTTGGAAATTGGCCCGTTTCAACCTATGATTTGAGGCCACGGGGCTTCGTCAAGCCAACTTCCACCATTTGCGAGTCGCTCCTTTAAACGTTGCGGCACAGTATGAGCCGAGTTAAGCCAAAACTTCGCGACGCGGCGATAGCCAGCGGACTCGTCACCGAACAACAGGTTCGTGGAGCGATCGCGCGAGTCGTGCAAACTCAGCCAGAGATCAAAGATCCCAGGGACGTTACCGACAAAAAGCTCGCTCGCCAATTGGTCAGCATGAAGCTTCTATCGGAATACCAGGCAGATCAACTGCTGGGCGGCAGAACCAAGCTAACGCTGGGTCCCTACATCATTACCGACTGGATCGGCCAGGGTGGAATGGGCCAAGTCTTTAAAGCCGTTCACGAACTGCTCGGACGAGAATCTGCGATCAAGGTCTTACCACTTCACAAGACGACCCCTGAAGCGATCGAGAATTTCCGCCGGGAAATCAAAGCCCAGGCGAAGCTCGATCATCCGAATCTTGTTCGCGCATTTGACGCGGGTGAAGACGGCAACGTGCAGTACCTTGTCGTCGAATACGTTCCTGGAACGGACTTGCGGAGACTGGTGCGAACCAAGGGCAAACTGACGGTCAACCAAGCGGCCAACATCATCAAACAATCGGCCGAAGGCTTAAAGGAAGCTCACAAATGCGGTTTGATCCATCGCGACATCAAGCCCGGCAACATCCTTGTGACACCAGATGGAATCTCAAAACTGTCCGACCTCGGTCTGGCCTTTCATCTGGAGGACCCGAAAGATCCTCGTGTCGGCAAAATTGTTGGCACGGCGGACTATCTTTCTCCTGAACAGATCAAAAACCCAAACCACATCACCAGCGCCAGTGACATTTACTCGCTTGGCTGCACGTTGTACTACGCGGTTACCGGTAAAGTTCCGTTCCCGGGTGGAAACTCTCGCAATAAAGCGAAACGTCATCTGGAAGAAACGCCTTGGCATCCCAGACGCTTCAACGAAGAAGTCAGCGACGAGTTCGTTGACCTGATGAGCGACATGATGGAGAAGGATCCGCGGCAACGGATTCAAACCGCTTCCGAAGTCGCAGAACGACTCTCGCCGTGGGCAGAAGATAACAGTCCGTTGCGCGACGAGGATCTTGACGAACGTCCACGGTGGACGTCGCCTTCTTCGATTGATGCTCAGGCGACTGATCCGAACATGGATGTGGCCGAGTTAGCGATGACCGAAATTTCGGATGCCAGCGGCACTCATGCCACGATCTCTGGCGATGATTCGGTGACTGAAAACGGCTCTGGTGGCGACCTCATGCGATCCAAGCCTCCGATCCCAACGACGGTCAGCGGGAAATACAACGCGGCCGGGCATTTGCCCGACGAGACCGTGTTTTCGCTGATGACGTTGATCGTAACCGCAGGCGTTTTCCTACTAATCGGAGTCGTCATTGGGCTGGTATGCGGAATACTCGCTTCTGCCGGTTAGAGATTCGCGACGACGGCGTGCGAAAGCAATCACCAAGAACGGCAAAACGTGCCGAAAGAGAAAAGGTGCTTGAAACTAAAAGGACAGGATGTCCAATTAGCGTCGTTTTTCGTGGTCGACTTCGAGCCTCAAATCTTCTGCTGATTCTGCAGTAATTTCGACCCGAAGATCAGTCGTGCGATGATCAGCGTACTTTTTGGCAACGTCCAGTCCGTGGTTGTGAGCGATTTTCGGAGCTCGCGTGTTGCCGGCGGCTTGGACGATAACGACCGTGTACCATCCTTCGTAGGCACCGTTGCTGTTGCCCGTCTTCAGTTTGAAAGAGCCGTCTTTTTGGATCGTGCCGCGAGCGATGTAACGTTCCTCGGATTCAGATCGGAATTCAATCGATCCAAATTGTGCCGGCGAATCATCCTTTTTAAAGACGACCTCGCCAAACACTTCATGAAACGGCGGTCCCTGCGAACAGCCCGAGATCGCGAAAACGGAAACGCAACCGATTGCGATCAGCATGCTCATTCGCAGGACGAGATTACTCAACGGTAACTTCCCCGTCCGATCGGTGGCACAAGTTGGCCAGCACGACGGTATCCATCGTCAGTGAAACTGAACCAGTGCTTCCATCGGCTCTCACAAAATTACATGTACCGGGATGAGAGCTTCCGAAACCGAGAACGGGTCCGGCCTCATCGGCTCCAGAAAGCAGTGGCACGCCCGGGCCGCCGATTCGAGAATGAGCAACAAGCTCCTTGCCGTTGAATACCGGGCCGTTGTATGGAATTCGATTTAGCTCGCCATCTGGAATGTGCATTTCTCCCGCCAAAAACGTATTGCTGCTGCCATCTGAAATTGACGCGAACGTAATCCGATCTCTCCAGCGTCCAGTACGACTGCCGTTTTGATCGAGGATTCCTTTGGCCGTCACGATCACACCCGTGCCGTTGCCTGGGAAATTGTAGTCTGTACCTGCTCCAGTAAACCCTGGAGAAGGGTCTCCGTGATTACCCGCGTAATCACCCGTTGCTCCGCCGACGACGAAGGTTGGTGCAACACCTCAGCCACAGCCTCCGCCGGCCCCACCTCCACCAGAGATGAGCAACTTGCTTGGCGAAAGCGCATTGTCACCAGAATGACGCGTCGAACACAGAAAAGTGCTAACGGGCGAATTGATCGCCGACGGTTTTTGCTTTTCGTAATCGACCGTCAGATCCCATTCGCGATAGAGATTATTCTGTTCGACGAAAGGCAAGATTCTCACGAACCAGGAACCCGCTCCGTCGTATCGCTCCCAGAACAAAGCGTCTTGGTCCGAAGACAGGCGAGACGGCGGGAACGCTCTCTGAGCGTCGTGGAAGGACATCGTTGCCAAGCCGACCTGTCGCAGGTTATTCATGCACTGAGTACGTCGTGCTGCTTCGCGAACCTGCTGGGCTGCAGGTAGAAGCATTGCAATCAAAATTCCAATAATTGCGATTACAACTAGCAACTCGACAAGCGTGAATCCGTTTTTGGGTATTTTCATCGGTTCATGGGGCTAAATCTTGTAAGGCTAACCAGTTTCAATTTTGGCTCTTTCCTAGGAAATATCAACTGAATTCCCCATTTTTTCAAGCCGAACGGTTCAATTCAACCCGGATTATTCACGAGGCGTGAGTTTCGAAACGGAGCAGGCCTATTTCATTGGGGGTATTGTTCAAGTTTGTGGTTTCGACAACTCAACCAGCACGCGACATTGACGAATTTGAAATCCCGTCGCCGCTTTAGGAGAATCGCCTCAAACCCAACCCAAACACGCAGGGACTCTCGCTGGATCGTTAAAGCAGTGCTTGGGGCGACTCCCGGTCATGCGATCATGTCTAGCAAGATCTGTGACCTGACAGAAGGCTGAATCCGACTTTCGGGGCATAACGAGCGACCGCATACTGAATTTGCATTATCGAAACCGGAATTGTCCATGACGACAGGCGTCTGGTTTGCCCTTTGAATCGATTCTCCGAACGCGGAGGCAAGTTTTGAAAATTCGTCAATTTCACGTCGTGGGTGAACTGTCGAAACCACAAGCTTGGAACAATAACCCGATGAAACAAGCTTTCTCCAGGTCGACGCCCACGCATCGTGAATAATCCGGGCGAAAAGAGAGTGAGACCCAAGTAGTCAACCGCTGGTGCTGATGTTTTGCGAACCTAGAATGTGCCTCTTGTGTCGCCACTGATTTTCTGACCAATTTCGCACTCCGTTCCGGAGCTGGATTTACGATGACTGACAAAGCAAACCTCCTCGCAGCCAATAAACTCAAATCCGATCCAAGACTTCAGCAAGCCAAAGAACTGATCTTGGCGGCGGTCGCGGAACACCAGGCCGAACTGGCAACGATCAAGTCGCCCAATCCGGAACTGGCTGCCGACTACGAAAAAACGCTCGAGGAATTCGGAGGCATTCGCAACGGCAACCTTTATTTCCCCTACCTCTCCAGCGGGCTTGGGAATGGACCGTTCGTCGAACTTGGCGATGGAAGTGTGAAGCTGGATTTCATCACCGGCATCGGTGTGCATGGCTACGGTCACAGCCATCCTCTTTTGATAAAAGCCGCTGTCGATAGTTCCGTCGCCGACACGGTCATGCAAGGCAACCTGCAGCAGAACCACGAAAGTTACCAGTTGGTCAAACTGCTGACGGACACGGCGAACGAATCTGGAGCCGCGCTCAACCATTGTTTTCTGTCGACCAGTGGAGCGATGGCCAACGAGAACTCATTGAAGATGGCGTTTCAAAAAAATCATCCTGCCAATCGGGTCGTCGCGTTCTCGCATTGCTTCGCAGGACGAACTCTGGCGTTGGCTCAAGTGACCGACAAAGCAAAATATCGCGTCGGTTTGCCGGACACGATTTCAGTCGACTACATCCCGTTCTTCAAAGAAGATGATCCCGTCCGCAGCACCGAAATCGCTGTCAGCCACTTCAAATATCTTCTGGATCGAAACCCGGGAAAATACGCAGCGCTTTGGATGGAACTGATCCAGGGTGAAGGTGGCTATTATCCGGGCGACACGAAGTTTTTCAAAGCGTTAATCGAGGTCGCGAAAACGCAAAACATCTGTGTGATCGCGGATGAAGTGCAGACGTTCTGCAGAACGACTCGCCCCTACGCGTTTCAACATTTTGAGCTGGACAAGGAAGTCGACATCGTCACGATCGGGAAAATTTCGCAAGTCTGTGCGACCTTGTTCACCGATGAATACCGGTTCAAACCCGGACTAATCAGTCAGACTTTCACTGGCAGCACCATGGCCATCAATTCTGCACTCGCGATCGTCAATGGATTGATCGACAGTGGAAACTTCGGCGCGGATGGAAAAAATCAAAGGCTACACGATCACTTTGTCGCCGGTTTGAAAAAGGTCGCGGCCAAACATCCGGGCACGATCGCAGGACCTCATGGACTCGGCGGCATGGTCGCGCTGACGCCGCTCGATGGATCCGCTGAAGCCGCCGGGCACCTGGCGAAGCGTCTTTTCAAAGCCGGATTGATGTCGTTTATGGCGGGAGGCAATCCGTCTCGACTTCGTTTCCTGATGCCGCTTGGCTGCGTCGAGGAAACTCACATCGATTTGGCGTGCGAGATCATTGACAACGTCCTGACCGAAATGAAACAGGATTCAGAGATGGCTCAATTTTTCGCAAACTGAAATTCACGGCCATCTCGTGTTTTGCCACCATTGATTCCGCAAGTGACGCCGCTTGCAGCATGACGTGGAACCCACTTACCAACGACGAGCCCTCCGATGCTGATCGTAAGATGCGTGCGTGAAGAAGATTTGGATTCGCTTTTTGATTTGATTCAAAAATCCGAATACGGTCTGACGACACTAAAAATCTCCAAAGAAGAACTTGAGTCCCGGATCGAGCGATCGCTTTATTCGTTTCGGCAGAAAGACGTTCGCCCGCAAGGACAGCCTTACGTTTTTGTGATGGAAGACCTGAACAACGGCCGTCTTGTTGGTACCTGTTCGATCTATTCAAAAACCGGTGGCTACGAACCGATGTATTCGTATCGAATCGAGAAATCGATACACCGATCCGAAGAGCTGAATGTCAACAAAGAGATCGACACGCTGCACCTCCATATCCAGCATGACGGGCCAACCGAGATTGGCAGCCTGTTCCTTTCGCCCGACTACTGGGGTGGAGGTCACGGTCGATTGCTAAGCATGTCCCGGTTCCTTTTCCTGGCGGAATTCCCGGATCGTTTTGAAAAAGAAGTCATCGCCGAGATGCGTGGTGTCGTTAACGACGAGGGCGTATCGCCGCTATGGTCGGCGCTGGGTTCAAACTTCTTTCAGATGGATTTCCCAAAAGCGGAAACGCTCACCAGTAAATCGAAAAAGTTTATCGGTGACTTGATGCCCAAGCATCCGATTTACATTCCGCTGCTCCCAAAAGACGCTCAGGATGTCATCGGCAAGGTTCACAATAACACTCAGCCCGCATTGGCGATGTTGCAAAAAGAAGGTTTTGAGAATCGAGGCCTGGTGGACATCTTCGATGGCGGACCAACAGTCGAATGTGCGGCAAAAGAAATTCGCGCCGTCCGCGAGAGTCAATCGGGCACCGTTGGAGCCATCTCCGAAACGGTCGAAAATGGAAAATTGCAGATCATCTCCAACTCGCGACTCGATTTCCGCACCTGCCTTGGCGACATGATTTGGGAAAACGGACTGGCCACGATTGACCAAATCACGGCCCTGCGGCTTGAATTAAAAAAGGGCGATGCAGTACGCAGCGTTGACCTGAAACCTGCGACATCCAATCAATGAAATCGGAAAGCAAAAACAATGATTGACGTAAAATCAGAGTTGAGAATCGGTGATGAATGGATCGCTGGAGATGGCCCGGAACTGAAATCCTTGAGCCCACAGGATGATCGTTGCATCTTTTCGACAAGAGAAGCATCTACCGCTCAAGTCGAAAAAGCGTTCGAAGCAGCCCGGTCAGCTTTTGGGCCATGGTGGGACCAGGGCGTCGAGAACCGCATTGAGGTCGTCGAAAAATTTGCGTCGCTGGTGAAGGATTCTGCGGAAGAACTCGCAAACGTGATCGCGGCCGAAACCGGAAAGATTTTATGGGAGGCTCGTACAGAAGCGGGCGCCGTCGTCGGAAAGGTTGCCATTTCGATTGATGCGTTAAAAACACGCCGAAGCGAATCATCATTCGACATGGGATCCGATCGAGCGGTTACTCGATTCAAACCGCACGGCGTCGTTGGCGTTCTTGGTCCATTTAATTTCCCCGCCCATCTGCCCAATGGTCATATCATTCCAGCACTGCTCGCGGGCAACACCGTCGTGTTCAAACCCAGCGAACAGACGCCAGCGGTCGGCGCCTGGATGGTGGAAAAATGGCAACAGGCTGGCCTACCCGTTGGAGTCCTCAACCTGGTTCAAGGCGGACGCGATGTCGGACAGGCGATTTCTACCAGTCCGCAAATTGATGGTTTGTTTTTCACCGGCTCCAGCAATGCGGGAGCCGCACTCAACAAGGCGTTTGCTGCGTTTCCAGAAAAGATTCTGGCGCTAGAAATGGGAGGCAACAATCCATTGATCGTGGAACAGGCCTCCGACTTAAAAGCCGCGGCCTACCTAACAATCCTGTCAGCGTACTTCACGTCTGGCCAGCGCTGTACCTGTGCGAGGCGGTTGATCGTGATTGACAGTGAGGAATCAAATCGATTCATCAACACGCTTGCGGACATGATCCCCAAGGTGACATTCGGCTTTAATGATGACGAATCGGAACCTTTCATGGGAACCGTGATTTCGTCAGCAATGGGACGTCACATTCTGGAGACTCAAAAATCACTCATCGCACGCGGCGCGAAACCGATCATCGAAATGGCGTCGCATCGCGGATGTGATGCTTTGATTTCGCCGGGCCTGCTGGATGTGACGGACTTGCAGGATCGTGATGACGAAGAGCTTTTCGGCCCCATGCTAAGCCTGATTCGCGTGCCTGATTTCGATGCCGCGATTAAAGAAGCGAATAACACTTCTTACGGTTTATCGGCCGGAATTCTAACAGATAACAAGGATCTTTATCGTCAATTTATCCATCAGATTCGCGCCGGAATCGTGAACTGGAATCGACAAACTACTGGCGCATCTGGCAGGCTTCCTTTTGGAGGTTGCGGTCGCAGTGGAAACAACCGTCCGAGCGCTTACTACGCGGCGGATTATTGCTCGTTCCCGGTGGCTTCCATCGAATCGGAATCGCTTTCAATGCCAGAGACAACTCTGCCAGGACTGGATTTCTAGAAAGCCTTCAAAACGGGCGGTGACCGTATCGCTTTTCTCACAACATTCGTTCGTACTTATCTGTTATTCTGTTTCCAGAGTTTTATTAGCCGGAATGACTCACGACGACAGGTGTCTGGTTTGGCCGTTGAAGGCGATTCTCCTGAAGTGGTGACAAGTTTGCAAATTCGTCAGTTTGACGTCGTTGGTGAACTGTCGAAACCGCAACCTTGAAACAATACTCAAGGGAAATAAGCCTTTTCTATTTCGACACCCACGCCTCGTGAAAAATCCGGGCTTAAACCATCACCTTTTCAAGGTCGAATCCGATTCCCAAATCCAACTAGGTCCTACATTTCATGAGCGAAAATCCATACTCCCCGCCTCAACAGACGCCCGCACCGCCGAAACCAAGCCGAAGCCTATCGGAAAGCCAGATCGCGTCTCAAAACAAACGGTTTATTAACTATCTGGTGGATCGCATCCTGCTCACGGGCATCAGCTACATTGTCGGCATGGCAATCGGTGCGGCGGTCGCAGTAGGCGGTGGGGTTACTCAAGACGCCATCTTTCAGGTGCAGCTATTAGCGATTGCGGTTAGCTCCATCTTCGTCTTTCTCTATTTCGCCATTTTGGAAATCGCGACCGGAAAAACGATCGGCAAGATGCTCACCAGAACTCGAGTCGTTTCCGCTCACCACGGCGGTCCTGCAACCACCGGGCAAATTCTGGGCAGAACCCTGTGCCGGTACATTCCTTTTGAACCGTTTTCTTTTCTGTTTGGTGACCGCAATCATCCGGTTGGATGGCATGATTCCATCTCCAACACCAGAGTGATCAATGACTGATGGAACGACACCCAACAGAGCGATGGCTGAAACGCAACTGATCGCAGTAGCGTAGAGCGTCGGCAATTTTAATCCACGTCTCGTCCGACGACTTCAGCGACGGACGAGACCTTTAGTTCATTCATTCGTCGCAAGATCGTACGGTTCATGTCACGAACGATCGACGGTCCGCCGTAAATGAAACCGGTGTACAACTGAACAAGGCTGGCTCCGGCACAAAGCATCTGCCAAGCATGTTCTCCATTCATCACGCCGCCGACTCCGATGATTGGAAACGCGCCATCGGCAAGCTTAAACGCTCTCGCGACGACATCGCGGCTTCGCATCGTCAATGGTGCTCCTGAGAGCCCGCCGTTTCCGATTTCTTTCACCATCACGTCTGGCGATTTCAATCCGTCGCGTGCAATCGTTGTATTGGTGGCGATCAAGCCATCCAGTTTCGTTTCTTTGACGATCGACACGATGTCTTCCAGTTGTCCCTCGCCCAAATCAGGTGCGATTTTCAAAAGGATTGCCTTTCGATCGATCTCGTGATCGCTTGCAAGCTGAGAATTTCGCTTCTGAAGAGCGCTCAATAATTCAATCAACGGCTCACGATTCTGAAGCGTCCGGAGTCCCGGCGTGTTAGGAGAACTTACATTGACGGTGAAGTAATCCGCATACGTAAAAAGCCGCTCGAAGCTGAACAGATAATCCTCAGTCGCCTGATCCACCGGAACGACTTTCGTTTTCCCGATGTTAATTCCCAGCACGTCAGCCGGATGCGATCTGGCTGTTTTGGCAAGGCGTTTGGCTGCGGCGTCGGCACCTTCGTTATTGAAACCCATGCGATTGATGATCGCGCTATCGGCCGGCAAGCGAAACAGACGTGGGCGCGGATTACCGGACTGAGCCTGCCCCGTCAAAGTGCCGACTTCGACATGACCAAAGCCAAGATTAGCAAGCTCCGGAAACCACTTGGCGTCCTTGTCAAAGCCAGCCGCCAAACCGATCGGATTTGCAAAATCCAAACCGAAAACGGTCGTGTTCAATTTAGCATCTTTGACGCAATAGTGCCCTCGCATCAGTCGCGGCAAAACGGGCAGCGCCGAAACACCAGAGAAAGTGCCCATCGAAAAATGATGAGCCCATTCGGCTGGAAACTTGAACAGGATATTTCGACCGACGCTGCGCCAGAGCATAAATTCGCTTCTTTGAATGACTTGCTGAAATCCAGATCGCTCCGGAAGATTAAACCTTCAAACGATAGAAGCCAATCGCGGTCTGGCCAAGGACATGCGACTTTTCGTCGGCAGAAAGACCGCCGATGCAGTCAACCAGAGCGTCAAAGACTTCTTCGTAGCTGGCCGCAAGCTCACAGACAGGCCAGTCACTACCAAACATGCATCGCTCGGGACCAAAATTTTCCAGAGCCAGATCAACGTAAGGTTTCAGGTCCTCCGGTTTCCAGTTTTCCCGATCCGCTTCGGTCACCATGCCCGAAAGCTTGCAGTGCACGTTGGGCAGTTTGGCGGCTTCGATCAAATGGTCTTTCCAGCCGTTCATCTCTCCACGTTTGATCACCGGTTTCGCAAGATGATCGATAACCAGTCGCAGTTCAGGAAACTTTTTTGCGACCGTTGCCGCATGTTTTAAATGCTTCACGAAAAACAAAAGGTCAAACGCGACGTCGTGCTTTTCCAACAAGCCCAAGCCACGCAGAATTGGCTCGCTCACGATGAAGTCGTCGTCCGGTTCACCCTGCGTGATGTGCCGAACGCCGACGAACTTTTCCATCGACTTGTATTTTTCGATTTGCGATTCACATTCGTCGCTTGCCAGATCGACCCAGCCAACAACGCCCGCGATCCAGTCGTTTTTCTCTGCCAGCCCAAGCACCCAGTCGTTTTCCGCAACGTTATGCTGCGTCTGAACGAATACGGATTTGTCGATGCCTTTCGCCTTGAGATGCGGAGCCAGATGTTCGGGCAAAAAGTCGCGGCAAATCTTTTTATGCTCGTCCGAATCCTGCCACGAATGATCGAACTGGGCCATCGACCGGTCCCAGAAATGATGATGGGAATCGACAATCATTGGATGCTCCTTGTTTCAGTACTGTTCTATAAGCGGACGGGATGCGGTCGGATTTTGGCGGAATTTATTCCGTGATGTGAACCATCGCCTTGAGCACTTGGGCTGTCGGGTCCAGAAATGTTGGGAAATCACCAGAAAGCGACTCCATCGTTGAACGATGGGTAATCCACGGATCGGTCACCACCTGCCCGCTCTCCATCAACCGCATGACTTCACCGAAGTCCTCCGGCATCGCATTGCGACTGCTCATTAGAGTCATCTCGCGACGATGCATGGTGGGATGGTGAATATTGATTACGTCCGAGGTCACGCCGACGAAAACCAGTGTGCCACCGAATGCGACGAAGTTAACCGATGCCGCCATGCTTCCGGCATGTCCCGTCGCGTCGAAGACGACTTCGCAAAAATCGCCTCCGGTTAACGCCTCAACCTGTTCGGCATGACTACCGTCGGATTGCACTTTGACCGTGTGTTCGACGCCCATTTTGTCTCGGCAAAACGCCAATCGATCTTCATTCAGATCGACAATGATGATTTTACAGCCGCGAACCCGAATGAATTCCAGAACGGTCAAGCCAATCGGGCCAGCTCCAATAATCAAAACCGTATCGTCGGGTTTCGGATTGGCTCGATTCACCGCGTGGCATCCGATGGCCAGCGTTTCAACCAACGCGAGTTGATCGTAAGCCAACGCGTTGTTTCGATGTAGCTTATGAGCCGGGACGTTGACGCGTTCGCACATTCCGCCGTTGGAGTGGATGCCGATCACCTGCAAATCGTTGCAGCAGTTTGGCTTTCCTCGTTTGCTGGAGTAGCTTTCGGGATTGTTCATGTACGGTTCGATGCTGACACGATCGCCGACTTGAACGTTCGTCACGCCTTCGCCGACTTCCAGAACTTCAGCTCCCAATTCGTGGCCTGGAATTCGAGGAAACTGAAAGAAGGGAAATTTCCCCAGCCACGCCGACGTGTCTGTTCCGCAAATTCCGACGCGGTGGACAGCGACTTTGACTTCACCAGCCAGAGGGGAGCCCGGTTCTTCGATATCAATCACGCTGATCGATTTCTCTGCGTCAAAGGAAACTGCCTTCAAGGTTCCAACCTTTTTGATCTGATTCACGAAACGAATGAGCTCGGGTCATTGTCCAACGACATTGCGATTTGGCAATGGCCATGCCTGTCGATGCGATGCTGGACCAGCATTTCGGAAACTGCATAGTCAGCTTACCGTCACGATCGAGATGAAATTGCCCGAAACGATGGCCGGGCTGCACAATACCGCTGGATTTTTGCAGCCCACGTCTCGATCATACGGACCGTTCACGATGACAGTCAGCAGATTAGTCATGCAGGCGATATCGGCCGGGATCAGCCCTTTTAGCCCGGATTATTCACGATGCGTGGCCGTCAAAATTGAGAATGCTTGTTTTGATTGGGGCATTGTTCCAAGTTTGTGGCTTCGACAGTTCACCCACCACGTGAATTGATGAATTTGCAAAACTTGCCGCCGCGTCCAGAGAATCGCTTCAATGGGCAAACCAGACGCCTGTCGTCGTGAATAATTCCGGATCAGTTAGAGAGAGAGTTCGATGCGATTGATTGAGAAGTTTTCGTTTGGCGTTGGCGACCGTTTTGCTCATCAAGCCGCCGCTCAGCTGGCCGCCGTCATGAAAATCAACGAACATGGTTTCGACGTTGTCCCTGTCTGGAACAAATCCAATCGAGAGCATTTGACGATCGGGACGGAGCCGCAAAGCATTCGCGACGCCGCCGACGAAGCCGTGAAAAAACTCGGCTTTTCGGGATCGTACTATGTCGACGCAGACCATATCAACCTCGGAACGGTCGATCGATTCCTCGCCAGTAGCAATTTTTTCACGCTGGACGTTGCGGACGACATCGGTACCCCATGCAGCGAAGAAGAACTCAACGCTTTTATTTCTGCGAATGAAAAGCTGATCGGAACGCACACCATCGACGGCATCCCGGAACCGGTCGTGATCACCAGGGAAGCCATGGAGGCCACCGCAAAGCAGTTTCTGAAAGCGGTCTTGTTGGCCGCCGAGATTTATCGCTACATCAAATCCAAAAAGGAAGACGAAGACTTCATCACGGAAGTCTCGATGGACGAAACGGATTCGCCACAGACGCCCGTCGAACTGTTGATCATCCTTGCCGCTTTGGCTCAAAACGAAGTGCCGTTGCAAACGGTGGCTCCCAAATTCACGGGTCGGTTCAATAAAGGCGTCGACTACGTTGGCGACGTTGAAAAATTCGAGCGGGAATTTTCCGATGACCTCGCAGTGATCGCGTTCGCAGTCAAAGAATTCGGCTTGCCAGAGAATCTGAAACTTAGCGTGCATTCTGGCAGCGACAAGTTTTCGATCTACGCTCCGATTGCTCGTTGCCTTGCCAGGACAGGTGCTGGCCTTCACATCAAGACCGCCGGAACGACGTGGCTGGAAGAAATCATCGGACTCGCCGAAGCCGGAGGAGAAGGGCTCGAGATGGCAAAGGATGTCTACGCCAAGGCTTTCGAAAAACGGGAAGCTCTCTGCGAGCCCTATGCGACCGTGATCGACATCGACGAATCGAAACTGCCTGCCCCATTAGAGGTCAATGAGTGGTCTTCCGAGAAATTCGTCGCTATCGTTCGCCACATCCCGAGCGATCCGAATTTCAATTCTTCGGTCCGCCAGTTACTGCATGTCGGCTACAAGATCGCAGCCCTCGCTGGAGACGATTATTTGAACATGCTGAAGAAGTACGAAGAAATCGTGTCAAAGAACGTCACAGAGAACCTCTACGAACGCCATTTGAAGCCGCTGTTTCTGAACGAAGCGTAGTTTCTCGCGTCGCATCTCATAAGCTGAACTTAGCGGTTACGTTGATTGCCGCAAAAAAGTTTGACACGGAACTTCAAAGGCCCCACGATGGGGTATTCATGGAAGAGGAATGCCGGCACGTAGGCCAAAGCAAAGTTCTCACCGAGGAGCCACCCGTGTCACAGTCGGTTTTGGAAGCGATCCGTCAAGGTAAGTGGGATTACGAGCCATGTTTTAAACAGAACGAAAAGTTCGATTCAACTTTGGCGTTGCCTGGAACTCAAGAGAAAGTAGACACGCTTGCGAATCGCGCTCAAATGGGATTGCCGTTGTGGCACCCCAAGGATCGCAGAGCGTTTGACGAATCCGAAGAAGCGTTGGTTTAGTGCGCTCGTTTGTTAGCCGGAATTATTCACGACGACAGGCGTCTGGTTTGATGTTTGAGGTGATTCTCCTGAAGTGGCGACAGTTTTGCAGCTTCACCAATTCACCTCGTGGGTGAACTGTCGAAACCACAAACTTGGAACAATGCCCCGATGAAACAAGCCTTCTCAATGTTGACGCCCACGCATCGTGAATAATCCGGGGTTAGAAATCAGGCTCCAATCGATTCAGGAGCCGATCGCTTCGCGGATCTTTTCTGCCAGTTGATTTTCCAGTGCTCCTCGAAACGGGAGCGCCGCAAATGGAAGACTACCTGTAACGGAGATCTGTTCTGGCTCAGTCAGCATTTTTCCGGCAATGCGAAATCCCATCGCAGAGAATGCGAAATCAAGGTTGCCGTCTTCGGTCCACGTTTCCTCGATCCCCGATAGCTCGACCGGCGAGTCCTTCCGGGCAGCTTCCATGAACGTCTTGAGTTTTTCGACTGCTTCACCTCGTTGAATTTGGTGAGGCACGTTGACGGAAAATTTTGGCATCGATTCTTTGCTTTCAATAAAACCCGGATTATTCACGATGCGTGGGCGTCGACTTGGAGAATACTTGTTTCATTGGGGTATTGTTCCAGGTTTGTGGTTTCGACAGGTCACGCACGACGTGAAATTGACGAATTTGCAATACTTGCCTCCGCGTCGGGAGAACCGCTTCAAAGGCCAAACCAGACGCCTGTCGTCGTAAATAATTCCGGTAAAAAATGGCCGCCAGAATTTCTGTATGCTGACGACCACATGTTACACAATGAGCTCAGGTTTCATCAGTTGTAAAGCACGCAAGCGTACCAAACGCCATCGGCGCCTCGGCTGACTCCAATCTGAGCCGTTGGACGCGTTCCCCAGTAACAGCATTGCTGGATCGCCTGTTGGGCAGACTGACTGGACCAGCCAACGCCTTCGTATTTTGCTCCGCCGAGCCCGCCGCCGATGTGGCCCCGGATCCGACCTTGGGCCGCCTGCCGGGCTTTCCGCTGAGCCAAACCTGTAGACACGTTGGCTTGGCTAAAACTGGTTGCGGAAGCAGTATAAGTTTGCTGCGCCGAACTGTAGGCAGGTTGAACGTAGGTCGCCGGAGCCGGGCGATAGATCGGTTGAGCATAAGCCACCGATGGCGAATAGGCCGGTGCTGCCGATGTGAATGTCTCGGCAGGATTTGAAACAATTGGACTGCCGGATACCGTCGCATTCGCGAAAGTTCCCGCAGGGTAGGTCGTCGATGAAGTCTCATAGCCGGGCGTCGAATAGATCGCCGATGGAGATTGAGTCGGCATACTGATTGGCGACGACACGATCGGGGATGAGGTTATCACCGCGTTGGTCGAATTTACAAAGTTGACGGTATTTCCTCCACAGCTGGCACAGCCAGTTGAGCCCAACTGTTGAGCTTGAAGTCCGTCTCCGCTGCAGCAGGCAAATGATGCAGCGGCAATCAACATCGTCAGTTTCATCGCGTTTCGAATGATCATCTTTGGTCTCATCAGGGTCAAAGGCTCTTCACAAAGCCCAAATTCAAAATTCGATGTCAGTCTGGTTCTTTCAATGACAGACTTTCTTCGAACACACTGGAATCGATCGTTGCAACGAAAGCGATTTGGTTTCGATATCGATTCGAAACGGTATCGCTCGATTTCCAAAAGCATCGTGGCCCTGAACCCAGAATTGGACAACCGCCCCCACCAGATACAAAAATGGCCTCGAATAAAGAAAACTTATTCGAGGCCTGTAAACGGTGTTTCGCTTCATAGAAAAATTAGCATTCGTGCTGGTGACCGCCGTTTGTGGACGATCAGGCAACACTAAACGCAGAATAAACTTTCCTCTATAAGTGCCAGCAGTTTTTGGATTCGGCGAAATGAAGCCGTGAAATCCAATCGGCTCGCAAGCTGCGTGCTTTCAAATTTACGCTTGTCCAATTTGCGTTCGCAAAATCATCGAAGCTCATCGAAGCTCACGACGCGGAATCGCGGTCTACTTGAACTGAGATTTCAGTTTGTCACCGAAGTACTTTTTCAACTTGTCCAGTTTTGGAGGAATCACGTTTCGGCAGTATGGGTTGCCGGGATTCTCGTTGAAGTAATTCTGGTGATAGTCTTCCGCTTCGTACATTTTCGATGCGGCAGAAATCTCGGTGACGACTGGCAGACCAAAATGATTTTCGTCGTTGAGCTTCTTTTTGATTTCCTCAGCGGCAGCCTTTTGTTCATCGTTGTGATAGAAGACCGCGCTGCGATATTGAGTCCCAACATCGGCTCCCTGGCGGTTCAGAGTGGTCGGGTCATGCGTTTTCCAGAACACGTAAAGAAGCTCTGAAAAAGAAATGACATTGGGATCGAACTTGATCTGGATCACTTCGGCGTGCCCGGTTGTTCCGGTGCAAACCTGTTTGTAAGTCGGATTTTCAACCTGGCCTCCCATGTATCCGGGCATCACGGATTCGACGCCGTCAAGCTGCTGGAAAACAGCCTCAACACACCAAAAGCATCCCGCCCCGAAAGTCGCAATTTCCATCTTGTTTTCGTCCTTTGCCGCTTCGGCTTTTGCCGTTTTTTGTTTTCCGGTCGTGTACTGGCTTTTTGTCGCTTGGCCAGATTTCTGCTGTTTCTGCACCTGAGTCTTCGGAATATCAAAAGACCCCTTCGAAGGATCCTGAGCCACCGAGTTGTTGCAACCGGCAATGGTTGCCAAGCTCGCGGCCAATATCAGAAAAAAGTTTTTCATGCGTTGTAACCTGCCGATTCTTCAAAAAGATCGTTGTGTGGGAACTGCTGTCTGCTGAAGACTGTACGTAGGTGGCTCAATTTTAGTTTTGAATTTGCCTGATAGGTGCCCATGAATGGTGCCCTATGGAAAAATTCGCCTACAAATCCAGTTCTTAAGCTAACCGAAATGACAATGGGTTAAAAACGCGATTTAACCGGAATTATTCACGACGACAGGCGTCTGGTTTGATGTTTGAGGTGATTCTCCTGAAGTGGCGACAGTTTTTGCAGATTCACTAATTCACTTCGTGGGTGAACTGTCGAAACCACCAACTTGGAACAATGCGCCAATCAAAACAAACCTTCTCAATTTTGACGCCCACGCATCGTGAATAATCCGGGTTTAATTGACAGTTTCGCGTGGTAAAACTATATTTTTAAGTCTATGGCCGCGATTTTCGATGCCTAAATCTAATTGCTGGGGTGAGCATTTTGTATCCTACGTCCGCCAGAAAAATGGGCTGCGTCGTTGCGGCATTCGCTTTCGTATGGGTCAGCTTTTTTAACGACCCGTGTCAGGCTCAACGGAAATACAAAGATCCTCTGCATCCGGCGGTAATCGAGGTCGCCGACAATTGTGCCGAGTACCTCGAGGCCAGCGTCCCGGGAGCGGGCTCAATCGGCTTCCAAACGATCGGCGCTCTGGCGTTGATTGAGTACCACAAGCGATACAGCGGCACAGTGCCCTTTGACGATCCCGTCATCAAGCCTGTTGTCGAAGAACTCGCCGCTTTGGCTCGCGCGAAATCGGAACAGGTCGTTGACGGAAAGGAAATGTATTTTCCCTGCCTGGCTCTGATCACACTGGCTGAGTACGACTCGAAAAAATACAAAAAAGAAGTCCAAATCATCCTTGATGGGATGCTTTCGCGACAATTGGAAAACGGTGGGTTTACTTACAAGGGTCAACAGGTCCCTGATACTTCGCAGGGACAATTCGCGGCGCTTGCTTTTTACATCGCCTACCAACATCGAATTCCGCTGAAACCTGAATACCCCAAAAAGCTGCTGGATTTTTACGTTCAATACCAGGCGGGAAATGGGTCCTGGAACTATCGCCCCCAAAAAGGACAAGCGTCTTCCAACGCCACCAATTCAATTCACTCGGCTTCGCTAAGTTCCGTTTACCTTTTGGCGGACATGTTGAATCTATCGCGACGAGTGAAAAAAGTTGCCTTGAGCAATACGCTTGAAGAAGGCTTCCCGAAAAACGTTTCGATCTACATTCCTCCTGCCGACAAAGGCAAGAAAGAAATGGCGGCGCTGTGGGCTCGCGGAGAAGACCCGATCGTTGACTTCGATAAAACGGCGTTGGCGAATTGTAAAAGTCGAGGCAACGCTTGGTATCAGGCAAACTTTCGCATGCCGTCGCAGCCATGGAGCGCTTACTTCATGTATGCCTTCGAGAGATACGCGTACTTTAAAGAACAGGCCGATGGCCGAATGGGTGGAGCGACCGTTTCCTGGTACGACAACGGCGTTGATGCTCTGATTGCATCGCAGGGTGAAAACGGCAGCTTCACGGCTCAGGAAAGAACTATGGGGCCCGTTGCGGCAACGGCTCTGTCGTTACTGTTCCTTGTTCGAGCCAGCGAAGTGATCTCGCTACCGCCAGCGACAACGGAATTGCTGGGCGGAGAGGGTTTCGGAAAAGGTGAGATCCGCCAGGACAAACGCGGCCGGATCATCAGTAATGATGCTGAAAAAAGCTTGGGCGAGTTGATGGGCGCTCTGGCGGATGACAACCTCGACGACCGTCAACTGGAACAACTGAACGATGCGATGAAGCGGGCCATTCAGGAATTCAAATCATCCGGGAATAAATCACGTGGCGAGATCAAGGCTTTCTTGCAATCGATGATCAGCGAGAAAAATTTCAACCGCCGCATGATCGCGATCAAATTCCTTGCCAGCGAGCAGGACATGGATAACGTGCCGGCGTTGCTGTACGCGATGGGTGATCCGGATGAACGAGTCTGTCTTGAGGCTCACAATGGCCTGCGTTTAATCAGCAGGAAATTTGACACCTTTCGCTATGTCCCAAAAGGGAATCGCGAAGACAATTTGGCTGAGTTCATTCGCCTGAAAAGGTTGTGGACGGAATGGTTTTTGGCTATTCGGCCCGACGCCGAACTGCTTGAGTAACGAAGGTTGGCAGCCCCTGCCTCGCTGCGAACCAGCAGACGGCGAATACCTAAATCGTTGAACTACAAAGTTGAATTTTAAAACAGAAACAACATGAGCATTATTCAAAGACCTGTTGACCGCGTCCAATCACGGACCAGCGCCTACGACCGACTCAGCGCGGCCCTGGTCGCGTTGATCATGCTGATTGGTTTTCTGGTTGCGACCCTGTTTTTGATTTGGTTGACGACCGTATTCCATTTCGACAACAAAGTCGCGGTTCCATTCAATCAGGAAAACCCCGGTGATGATGGAAACGATAAACCAGAAGGTTTTGAAGACGATGAATTGGATCCCGGTGTTGAGGATTTCCCGGACATTGAAACACCTGCCTTGGCAGAGGCGTTGGAAGCGGTGACCAATGCGGTTTCTTCCATCCAGGCCAATTCGGAACACGTTAGCGGTGATTCGGCGGTGATGGGCAAAGGCGGCGGCTACGGTAGTCGTGAAGGTGGTAAGGCAGGATCGGGCGAGGGCATTCCGGATTACAAGCGATGGAAAATTAACTACGAAGTCGATGATATCTCGGAATACAGAGAATTGCTGGACGCGTTCGGTATCGAGATCGGCGTGGTCGCTTTGTCGCCCCAAGACATTTGGCGGATCAGTGACGTATCCGGCCGAGTCAATGTAACGCCATCGAACAGAGACAATGAAGCGAAGACCCTGCAGTTTTCTCACGTCAAACCGCGACTCAAACGTTGGGACATTCAAATCGCGAAGGCTGCGGGTGCTCCGGCGGACAGCAGCGTGGCGATGGTACAGTTCTATCCGCAGGCGACTCGCAGTTTGATCGCCAGCATTGAAAATGATTTCCTTGTCAGTTCGAACCGTGAATTGAAAGACGTTCGCCGAACGAATATCAAGGTCGAACAGGACGGCGGCGAATTTAAATTCACGGTGCTCAATTGCGAATATAAGTAA
>CAYZPA010000007.1:75041-112043 GCA_964479855.1 uncultured Pirellulaceae bacterium | reverse complement strand
GAAAATCGTCAAAAGGTGTCAGGAGCCTAATTGGCAGGGTGGGCGAAATTGTTTACACTGATGATTTTCCAATGGCTCCTGAATTCCTGTCATGCCCCGCGCACTCCGCTCCGACTTTGCTGGCCAAATCTACCATGCGTTGAATCGGGGCAACGCACGCAACAATATCTTCTTCAAAGACAGTGACTTCGAAGCATTCGAGCGCGTCATCAAAGTGGGGCTGGAGAAGTATCCTGTCGATCTGATCGCTTATCAATGGATGAGCAACCATTGGCACATGGTCCTTTCGCCCCAGGAAGACAAGGCGATGTCTGCATTTCTTGGTTGGGTAACGATGACCCACACGCAGCGATATCACGCTCACAACAAAACGACCGGTTACGGACATGTGTATCAGGGCAGATACAAGAGCTTTCCGGTTCAGGACGACGAGCATTTTCACACGGTCTGTCGCTACGTAGAACGAAACGCTTTGACCGCAGGTATTGTCGATTGTGCAGAAGACTATCGCTGGGGCAGTCTCTGGAATTGGTGTGGCGGTGACTCAGATATTAAGCTTTCAGCATGGCCGGTAAAACGGCTTCGGCGCTGGGCTGACCGAGTCAATGAGCCGATTACCAAAAAAGAGAAAGATCGACTGCAGAATTGCATCCAGCGAGGATGTCCTTTTGGCAATCAGGATTGGGTTGCCGAAACTGCCAAACAGCAGGGCCTGGAGATTACACTGAGACCGAGGGGAAGACCAAAGAAACTTGCCCAAAACGGCAAATAGGCTCCTGACACCTTTATTTTTCCCGGCTTGAGGGTCGCTTGGCGAAGGTGGCGATGGAGGATTGGGAGCACGCTGACGCCCGTCGATTGGCGAAGCGTTTGGCGAAGTACGGCAATGAGTTGTTGACATTTATGTGGTATGACGATGTGGCTTCGGACAACAACACGGCCGAGCGTGCGATTCGTCCGGCGGTGATGATTCGCAAGATGAGTTACGCGAATCAGAGCGAGCAGGGTGCGACGACTCAGGCGGTTTTAATGAGCGTGTTTAGAACGCTGAAGCTGAGAAAGCTTCATCCGCTCAATACGATTCTCGACGCGTTGGCGGAGTACAATCGGACTGGAATCCTGCCAGCATTGCCCGAAAGCACTTCAGGGAACTGAAGGGTTACGAAACAATTAAACATCTTTTCAACGAATCCAAGGGATATCGAAAATGAAGGTAAAGACTAGCATTCTTATTTTTTGCTGGGCACTTTTGAGTAGCCCGTCGCTTATTGCACAGGTTTTGGAAGACCCAGCGGGCGTTGACCCGGACATGGGACCAAAGTGTTACATTATGGAAATTCACGACTGCTCTGACTCTTGGCCAGCTAGCGAGCCCTGCGGGACGATTGAAACCGTCTATTTGCCTGACGGAACAACTGCAACCGTGCGAGGTTGTTCCATTAACCCACAAACAGGCCTCTACGAGTGCGGTGATCGTCAAACTTTTCCGGGATCTCAAGGATACCAGTGGATCACTTCCGCTCACATTCTTGATGAAGGCGGGGATGGACCGGCGAATGGGTTTCGTGACATCACACCAACCACGACGAACTGCGAAACTGTCTACATATGCAGTTGCGGCCCAGACCTAACTTATGGTACCGGTCTGAAGATTTGCAGAATTGATCCCGACCCTAATGACGGGACTGATACGCCGGACTACGACGCGGTCAACGGCTGTCGAACTGGGGTTGAGGTACCAAACGACATTCCCGAGGCTGACCCAGTCGATGGCCCCTTCTAAATCGCAGAGAGAAAAATGTTGAAACTAAAAACCGTCGTCGCTATTCTTCTGGCAATAACCATATCGCTGTCAGGCGCAAACGCTCAACAGACAAAGAAACCTTTGCTGACTGCGGAAGAAGTCGGAAGCATGCTGGCGTTTGAAGACGTCAACGCGAGTGCGATCGAACAATATGAAGGCATGCTGAAACGAGTCGATTCGATCGACACGACAGAAACCACGGAAGCCGGCATCACGGGGATGCTCGCACGTTTGACAATCCTCTACAGGTTCTCTTTTGACTTGGAAGCCGAATATTTCTGTGGCGTTCGGGAATACAAAGTCGAAGGTACGGACTTTCGCGAAAAAACCGAAGGCGAGCAAATTTCGCGGACACGCATGGCTGCATTTTACATCGACTGTTCCGACAATGAAAAAGCACATTTGTTTTCAAACGGCAAAAGGTCGACGATCTCAACAAAGGGTTTGCGAGGCCACGAACTTGTGTTGAAAGCGGGGCCAGTCGGATTCAAAGACTTTCGGCGCTATGCGATCAATGATGATGGACGGTTTTGGAAATCGTCGGTCGACAGGATTGAGAAGGGTGGAGAAAACGTTGCGGGCGCGAAATGGATCAATGAAAAGGAGTATCAGTTCTGGTCCAAGACAAAGAAATACAGCAATGGTGCTGAAACCAAAAATTATTTGACTTACGACACACAGTTGGTGATGCCAGTGGCTTCGTTCACAATGTTTCGCAGTGAGTTTGTTCCGGACTGGAAAGTGACTGGTTCACACAATCGAACCATGAAGTGGATTGAAATCAACGGCGTTGTCTTGCCAAAGTCTGGAAAGAACCTGACTCACGAACACTTCAACCTGACAGGGAAAAGAACAGACGGTTACAAATGCGATATTGCTCGCGAAGACGAATTCCACTGGTATTCCGTCAACAAGCCCATCAAGAAAGGAAGCTTGTTCACGCTTGAGCAACTCGACGACGTACCGTTCTTGCAGTCTTTGCTGGACACGTCGGTGTTTGAGGACACCAAGACCAACTCCGATACTGAGACCAACCCTTCCGCATCGACAGATAAAAAGGCGGATTGACGGCGAAAGTCTGTGCCTACGTTACTACCTGAGTAGCCCGTTGGCCCATTTCGATTCGATGGGCGGATCTCAGCGCATAAAAAAAGTCATGGCATGTCGCTCCGTCGTCATGCCATGACTTTATCCTGATGCGGAACGGTCCGTGTCCCGCCCTTTGGCTGGCTCAGTTGATTCCCATCCCAGCCACCACAATCATCGACAAGTCAACTCGACCGTCGTGAGTTTTTTACTGAAAAAAAAGTCGCGATTGAAAAATTGGCTCAATAGCGACAACTACCCAATTCGCTCGACTTTACGCGGTCATTTTTGCGACAGCATAAATGGAAAAAACGGCAGAGCTTGCCAGCATTGAGGGACCTTAAACTCGCTAACTTGGCATCACCGTCAAAAGTTGCCACAATTCTCCCTATCGAGACACTGGCGACACTGCTGTCGCCGCCAATCAAAACAAGCCACGGAGAGGCCGTGAATTAATGAGCCGCTTGGGCGACAGCCGGCAAAAGGCCCGGTTGAAGTGTCGTGAAGTATCGTCAACCGAGGCTATCGCCTAAACGGCTCAACTTACGGTAGATCGTTTTCAAAAATTCACAGCCATGGAGAGGCACATGACCGCGCTGGTCGAGAAAAGGACAATGGAATTCGAAGGGTTTGGCCCATCGATTCTGTCCGCCGCCGCGCGAGAAGCTCTTTTCAACGTCAAGATCCCGACCGATCGAATGGAAGCACGAGCGATGCTGCACGACAAGTGCCCCGTTTCGCCCGGCGTCTACGGCTGGCTCGATAACAATAACCAGATTTGCTACGTCGGAAAATCCAAATGCCTTCGCAAGAGACTCCTTTCGTACTTCGCGAAGACTCCAGCCGACAAGAAAGTCATTCGCATCCGACAGCACAGCCATCGTCTTGTCTGGGAACCTGTTTCTCATGAACTGTTGGCACTGATTCGGGAGCAGGAATTAATCTATCGATGGCGTCCGGAATTCAACACACAGGGCCAGCCAGTCAAACGCCAGCCAGCCTTTCTTTGCGTTAGCGAGGGACTCGCACCGAACGTTTTTTTTGCTCGCCGCATTCCGATCAATGCTGCGTTATCGATCGGGCCAATTGCCGGAACCGGGAATCTGCGAGCCGCTGTTGAAAGTGCCAATCAGATTTTCCAACTTCGCGACTGTTCTGACAAAACCAAGTTTTCATTTGGAGAGCAGCTTCGACTTTTTGACGATCCTGCTTCGGCCAAGTGCATTCGATACGAGCTCGGTTCATGCCCGGGTCCCTGTGCAGGGCTTTGCGATCGCAAGCTCTACCTGTCCAACGTCCAAAAAGCGATGGACTTTCTGCTGGGCGGCGTCCAAACGAAAATAGTGCTGGATAAACTACAACAGCAGATGAAGTCGGCTGCCGAATCACAGAACTTTGAACGAGCCGCGGTCTTGCGCGATTACTTCACGAATCTTCGTTGGCTCTCCAGACGCCTGAAGCAATTGGAAGTCGCACAGGAAACGCTCAACGGCGTCCTGCCAATCAAAGGCAAACGCAGTCGCAAGCTGTGGCTGGTTCTTCGCGGTGGTCGCCTGATCGGATCGGCTGCAGCACCTCAGGATCGAAAGCGACTCGAATCCGCAGTGAAAAAGCTTGACACGATCCGGAATCAGAACCTCGGACTCCCGACCAATCTGATGGAGATGAACCTGCAAATGATCGTGATGGCGTGGTTCCGAAAATATCCAAAAACCAGGCAGGAGCTCATTAGCTTCGACGACGCCACAGATTATTGCCAGCGTCGACTTGCAGGCTAACGACGGCTAAACAGAATCCGGCAACGCGGCTAAACAATCGTCAAAACACTGTTATGATGGGATGTTTTGCGGCTCCCTTCGCGGCCCAATCCCAGATCTTCATTTGAGCAAAACGCTCAGACATCCATGACCGTACGAACTCGATTTGCGCCCAGTCCAACAGGCTACCTTCACATTGGCGGCGTCCGCACCGCACTTTTCAACTGGTTGCTCGCAAGACAATCCGGCGGGCAGTTCATCCTTCGAATTGACGACACCGACCAGAAACGGAATCAGGAAGAAGCGCTGCAACCGATCCTTGACGGATTCCGTTGGCTGGGGCTGGACTGGGACGAGGGTCCTGAAGTCGGAGGCCCGCACGGCCCCTATTTTCAGTCACAGCGACTCGACAAGTATCAGGCAGCCGTGCAACAGCTGTTGGATTCTGGTCACGCCTACCGCGATTTTTCAACGTCGCAAGAATTCGTTGCCGAACGCGAAGCAGCGGACAAGGCAAAAGAGCAATTCCGATACAGTCGCAAATGGATGGCGGAAACGGATCAGCAAGCCGCTGCGTTCGAAGCCGAAGGGCGAAAGTCAGTCGTGCGTCTAAAGATGCCTCGCGAGGGAACTTGCGAATTCGTCGATCACGTCCGAGGTGAAATGTCATTCGAGTGGGCTGCTGAGAGCGACCATGTGATTCAGCGCACCGACGGCACATCGACCTACCACTTGGCAAACGTTGTTGATGATCATGATTTCCAGATCACCCACGTGGTCCGCGCGGTAGAGCATCTTTCCAATACGCCGAGGCAGATTTTTATCGCACAATCGCTCGGATATCCGATTCCACAATACGCTCACCTTCCTTTTGTGGCCGAGCCCGGAAGTAAAAAGAAGCTCAGCAAACGCGACATTGAAAAGTACTTGAACAACAAGGACTTCAAGCGACTGTATCAGTCGGGCGCCGACATTGCGGAGCGAATTGGATTGCAGACCGATCCAGCCAGCTTCAATCCGGTGCTGGTCGAGTTCTATCGCGAGGCAGGTTTTCTTCCGGAAGCCATCAACAATTATCTGTTGCTGTTGGGTTGGTCTCTGGATGATTCGACCGAAGAGTTTTCACGCGAGGAGATGATCGAGAAATTTTCACTCGATCGCGTCGTCAAAGCGGAAGCCAGTTTCGATGCTCAGAAACTTTCCGCATTTCAGGGACGATACTTCGAAGCCTTGCCAATGAAACGCAAGATCGCGATGTGCCTTCCGTACCTGCAGAAAGCGGGCTTGGTATCGGAGCCTCCGCCGTGCGACATTGCTTCCGTTTTAGAATCCGTCATCACCGCAGCAGGAGACCGACTGGTGATGGCTGGCGACATTCTGAATTTTGATGACTTCTTTTTTCCAAAAGGACATCAACTGGATTTCGTCGAGAAAGCGTTTCAGAAACGGTTGGTCAAACCCGAACGTGCTGGTGAACTGCTCGCTAAATGCCTTGACGTTTTGAAGGCCACCGAAGACTGGACGCCGGAAAATCTTGAGGTCGTGATCAAGCAATTTTGTGACGATCAGGAAATTGGAATTGGCGACATTATTCATGCGTTACGCGTCGCTGCTTCCGGTAAGCCGTCGGGTTTCGGCATGTTTGACATCCTTGCGATTCTTGGACGTGAAGAATCAAGCCAACGGATCGAACAGGCCTTGGCCAAACTCGCGAACACCTAAGCCGGAATGATTCACCCCAATGGAACAAGCTTTCTCTATATCAAAGCCCACGCCTCGTGAATCATCCGGGCCAAAACGCGGCTTTTACACGGCTCGAACCAATCTCGCTGAAAAACAGTCCTTTCGCTATAAACCGAATTCATTAAATCCATTTCGAACGACGCTTTTCCGCCATGTCTGAAGACAAAAACGAAACCCCAGAAACCAAACTTGACTTTGTTCGCCAAATCGTCGCTGACGATATCGCCAACGGCAAAAACGAAGGTCGAGTCCACACTCGGTTTCCTCCTGAACCGAATGGCTACTTGCACATCGGGCATGCAAAATCGATCTGCCTGAATTTCGGAGTCGCTCAGCAGTTCGGTGGAAAATGCAACTTGCGTTTCGACGATACCAATCCGGAAAAGGAAGATACGGAATACGTCGAGGCAATCGAAGAAGACGTTCGTTGGCTCGGTTTCGATTGGGATCAGAAATTCTTTGCGTCCGACTATTTCGATCAGCTCTACGATTGGGCCGTGCAGTTGATCAAGGATGGCAAGGCTTACGTTTGCGACCTGACGTTTGAAGAAGTGCGCGAATATCGTGGCGGCTGGAACAAGGACGGCAAAGACAGCCCTTATCGCGATCGCAGCGTCGAAGAGAACCTTGATCTGTTCGAACGAATGAAGAATGGCGAGTTCAAAGATGGTGAGAAATCTTTGCGAGCCAAAATCGACATGAATTCGTCCAACATGAATTTGCGAGATCCGGCCATGTATCGGATCCGCCATGCTCACCACCATCGTACGGGCGAAAAATGGTGCATCTATCCGACCTACGATTTCGCTCACGGACAAAGCGACTCCATCGAAGGCATCACGCACTCGGTTTGCACTTTGGAGTTTGAAAACCATCGACCGCTTTACGACTGGTACATCGAATCACTTGGCATTCACCACCCGCAACAGGTCGAATTCGCTCGATTGAATCTGACTTACACCATGATGAGCAAACGAAAATTGCTTGAATTGGTCAAAGGAAATCACGTCAACGGATGGGATGATCCTCGCATGCCAACGATTTGCGGAATGCGTCGCCGAGGCGTTACACCCGAAGCGTTACGCAACTTTTGCGATCGAATCGGCATCACAAAATTCAACGGCATGACGGAATTGCCGCTGCTGGAGCTATCGATTCGCGACCATCTGAACAAGACTGCTAATCGAGCGATGGCGGTACTGGATCCCCTGAAAGTGATCCTTACCAATTACCCGGAAGGCCAGTCCGAGATGCGTCAGGCTACCAACAATCCCGAAGACCAATCGGCGGGAGTTCGCGAAATGCCTTTCGGTAGGGAGCTGTTCATCGAACGTGAAGACTTCATGGAAGACGCGCCTAAAAAGTACTTCCGATTAACCGTCGGCAAAGAAGTTCGTTTCAAGAACGCCTACTTTGTGAAATGCAACGAAGTCGTCAAGGATGAAGACGGAAACATCGTCGAACTTCACTGCACCTACGACCCGGAGACTTCCGGCGGCAAGGCTCCCGACGGTCGCAAGGTAAAAGGAACGCTTCACTGGGTCAGCGCGGAACATGCGATCGATGCCGAAGTTCGCATTTACGATGTGCTGTTCTCGAAGGAAAAGCCGGACGATGTCGAAGAAGGCAAGGACTGGAAAGACTACCTGAATCCGGAATCTCTCACCGTATTGCAAAACTGTAAACTCGAACCATCTCTGGCGTCAGCGAAGCAGGGCGACCGTTTTCAGTTCGAAAGAAAAGGTTACTTTTGTGTCGACAAAGATTCGGCCGAAGGAAATCTGGTTTTCAATCGCACCGTCTCGCTGAAAGACGGTTTTGCCAAAGGTAAAAAGAAGTAGGCTTGCCGTGAACTCGAACAATCAAGTTTGTGGCGGGAGCCTCCGCTGGCCGATTCTAACGTTCCTGTTTTTGGTCGTTGCTTGCCTGCTGTGCGAAAGCCAAACTTACGGGCAGGGCAGGGCACCGGAAAAGAAGAACGACAAAGCGAATTCCAGCCAAACCGTGTCCAACCGACAATTGATCGATGACGCGATTGTGGCGGCTTTCGAGTCCATCCATCATGGCTGGAGCAGCGATGAAGTGATCCTGCAGAACGAACTGAACGATGCATTCCTGAAAACGTGCAAGGAAAATCTCGCTGAGTTAAATCCGCAGTTGCAAAACGAGCCGGTCCCAACAGAAGCGGACTTGAACTGGCGGCTGATGAATCTTCGTAAGGCTGGAAAGCTGAAAACGAAAACAACGCGAACCAGTTCGACCGACACGACCCCGGTTCGACACGTCGCTGAGATTGTCACACGAAGCGTTGTCGACAAACACCAATGCTCCATCGATCGATTGATGTGTGACCCGGAGCTACGTTTGGAATTCGATGACGCTGCGAAAGCAATTGACGATTCGTTGGATGCCTACAGTGTTCGAAAAGCAGCTTTCCGATTGCGGAAGACTCGCAAATTGCGTCCTGAGCTAATCACTCGGATCGCTGATTGGGGTCGCGTTGTTTCTTTGCACTCGATCGATGAAATTCTTGCAGAGCCGGAACGCCTTAATGAACATCCGGGCGTTTACATTTTCCGAGACGCTTCAGGTTACCTGTACATCGGCCAAACAGAAAATCTGAGAAAGCGAATGCAGGAACACCTGGACGAATCGCACAATCTTTCGTTGGCGAAATACTTGAAGTCAGAATCAAGAGATTCGATTTCGATCGAGATTCACGATTTCGATCCGAAGTCTCAGGCCGCCAAAACAATGGTCCGACGAGCCTACGAATCGGAGCTGATCGCCAGTCGAAAGCCGCGATTCAACGTGCAGCCTTAGCTTCGGAAAACTCAGGAAAACCAGCTTTCGCGACGCCTGAGTTCCAACCAAACACCGAACCCTATTGCCCGGTTTCCTCGCCGCTGCCGACAATGGAGCCCGGATCGCTTTCTGCGGACCCCGTCGACTCCTGTCCTGATCCTGACCCTGAATCTGTTTCCGGAGAAACGGTATCCGAATCAGCGGGCTCCGAATCAGCGGGCGCTGAACCGGCACCTTCGTCGTTGCGATCGATCCGCTCCGCATCAATGCTCTCAAGTGATTCCATTTCCGCAGAATCAGCGTCGGTCGCATCTCCAATGTCCAGCCGGAAACCCTCATCATCCATCGAGCGATCTTCCGTTTCATCGGTTTCGTCCGCTTCATCGTCGCTCCCAAGATCGACTTTCAGGCTGTCCTGCGGGCTCTCGATGACCGGGCTTTCATTCTCCGATTCAGATTCCTGATCGTCTTCTTGTTCCGGAAATGTTTTTGTTTCGATTAGTTGACCTTGTTCTGACCAAACACGCCATTCACCAAAAGGCTCATCCGCACGAAACTCGCCTTCGGATCGCTTCATGCCTGATTCGTGCCAGTAGCGCCAAACACCTTCCCGTTTCCCGCCAACAAAATTGCCTTCGGCTTTCTTGTTGTGAGTTGGATGCCACCATGTGAACATGCCTTCTCGCAATCCATTAGAATAGCGCCCTGTCATTTTTGGCTGGCGATTTGGATACCACTCCGAAACCTGACCGTGCTGAACGGGCTCGCCTGCCGCAGCATAAGTCGCCGGTTTCGCAGCCCACCAATCATCCCGCCCTTGAAGCACCAACTTACGATCCCGAAAAACGCTCTCCGCTGCGACGGTTTGATTCGAGTACATGGACTTTTTGCTAATGATCTTGCGTCCGTCTACGTACTGATCCCGAATTTGAACTTTTCCTTGATCATCCCACTGCTGCACGAAACCATCTGGCACACCAGCTTTAAAAGTCGCCTCTCGCATCCTGTTTCCGCTGGGATATTTCCAAATCGCAATTCCGTCTCGAACGCCATCCTTATAGGAAATCGCACACATCAGTTTGCCCAATCGATCTGTGAGTTCCCAAGTCCCGTTGATGCGATCGTTTTCGAAGTTGGCTGTCGACTTATAGGGACCTTGAAACATATTGAATGGGCTCTGAGCGAAAATGCCTCCGGAACCGACTTCATGGATCCGTTCCCAGCGGCCTTGCATGGCGCCCATTTCGAACGTTCCGGATGCGATAGGTCGCTGCTGACGATCAAACATCAACCATCCGCCGTCGTTTTGATAGTTGCCTTCGTTGTCGAGAGTCGTCGTTCTCATGATCTTGATCGAACCATCGGGATAACGCTCGTTGATGACATCATGCGTCGCCGACGAGTAGGCGGCGTGGCGACGGTTCAGCTGATCAAGTCGATCGTTTTTGATGACCGGCTTTTGCGTTTTCACGACGGAGCGTGAAGGCGATGTATAGGTTTGACCGGACTGCATTCGGCGATCACCCGGCAAACTTCCCGGTTCAGACCGTCGGTTGGTGTCCGCAAAAATATCCGCTGGAAAAACGGTCTCGGCTCGATACTCTCTCGGGAGGCTCTGATTTAAAACGGATTCGGAGGGCTCATCGGTAGTCGCCGTCGATCCCGGCTCTTGCTTGAACATACGCGTCCCATCCTGAATTTCGCCTACCGGTCCATAGGGACCCGACAAATCAGGAATCTGCAATTGGGCTTTCGGCTCTGGTGATGAATATTCGCCAGCGATGGAGGGCGATGCAACTTCACCAGCGATGGATTCCAGTTGATCGTCGTTGGGAACGTCGCTCAACTGCAAGCCGCCCAACGTTTTCTGCGGCTCCAGTTTCGGAGCTTTGAAAAGACTCTCTTGCAACGCCGAAGCCGAAACCGATTCGATTGCTTCTGGTGAAGAACCCAAAATCAGGACGGTGACGAACGCAAAAATTGAGATGGATTTATTCATGAGTCACAGGACTTTTGAGTCGTTCTGAAGGATTGCTCGACGTCGATTTTATCAGGACAGGCCCGCGTTTGAGCAATGTTTTCCCGTATCATTTGTATCGACGCTGGCGAATTGGGTGCCCATCTGTGAATCTGTCCTCAACACAGCCACTTTAACCAGAGCGAACGCATGGTAAGCCACGCCGAATGTGTCGGTTGTGATAGCTCGCGAGCCCTTGCAAACGGTAACGCCGCCAATGACAATAAAGGCATGGCATTTTTCTCCGAAAACAAATTGCGACGAATCCGCATCGAGATCGATGATTCGGCGCTCAAATCTGATTCTCCTGAAGTCCTTAAACGACTCAGCCGGATCGAAGAGAATTATGCTCGTCTGGACGACGTCTTTGAAGACCTTGAAGATCGATTCAAAAACGACGATTCGATCGTAAAGCTGCTAGCCGATCACGACGAGTTTGTCGCCGAGCCGGTCAAGAAAAAGAAGCGGAAATGGCGTCCGCGAAAGCCACGCTGACGGAACCATCATGAGCTATCTCTGCCTCGAAGGCGGCCGTGTCGTTGATCCGAAAAATGCGGTCGACGGCGTTATTTCAGACGTTTGGGTTGAAGGCGGCAAAATCGTCAAAGAACCCGATTCCGAATCGAAGAAAGCCAATGGCGTCCGCCGAATTGACGTCCGTGGACAAATCGTCATGGCGGGTGCGATCGACATGCACTGCCACATCGCGGGATCCAAAGTCAACGCGGCCAGAATGATGATGCCGCATTTGAATCGGAATTGTCTGGAAAAAAGTCGCCAGTTCGATCGACAATGGTTTCACTCAGGGCATGGCGGCGCGGTCCCGTCGCTTTTGACAACCGGATACAAATACACGGGACTCGGTTACACCACCTGTTTCGATGCCGCGATTTCTCCTCTGGCAGCAAGGCATGCCCACCATGATTTTGAAATGGTCCCGGGCGTTGACGCTGGCTTCTTCACGCTTGTCGGCAACAACCATTACGTAATGCAGTGTTCGGCAGAAAACGATGACAAAGGAATGCAAAATTTCCTTGCGTGGTTGCTCACGAAAGTCGGTGCTTATGCGCCCAAAATCGTAAACCCGGGCGGAGTGGAACTTTGGAAGCAGAAACGCACCGGCAACGCGCGGGACCTCGATCAGGAAATCGATGGCTTCAAAACAACGCCCCGTCAAATCCTGCAATCCATCACCAAAGCCGCCAACCATTTGCAGCTGCCTCACCCAGTTCACATTCACACCAACAACCTTGGCATCCCGGGCAACTGGACGACGACTTTGGAAACGATGAAGTCGCTCGCGGGCATGAAAGCTCATCTGACCCACATCCAGTTTCACAGCTACGGCGGCGGAGACGAATCCGAATCGACGCTTTGCTCGAAAGTCGCTCCCTTGGCCGCGTTCGTCAACGAGCATCCTGAAATTTCGGTCGATGTCGGGCAAGTCATGTTTGGGCAAACGATGAGCATGACAGGCGATGGCCCATTGGGTTACTATTTACAACAGATCGGAGCCGAAAAATGGTTCTCAGCAGACGCAGAACTTGAATCAGGATGCGGCGTGTCACCGATCGCTTACCGCGACAAAAACTTTGTACATTCCCTGCAATGGGCGATTGGCCTGGAGTGGTATTTGTCGGTGAAGGATCCGTGGCAAGTCGTGATGAGCACGGATCATCCTAATGGCGGCAGCTTCATGGCTTACCCGCAAATCATTCGCTTGCTGATGGACCGAAGCTTTCGAGAAGAAATGCTCGATCGCGTCAACCCAAAGGTGTTGGAGCATTGTTCACTAAAGGATATGACACGCGAATATTCACTTTCCGAAATCGCTGTCATTACTCGAGCCGGTCCTGCGAAACTTCTGGGGCTTGAACAAAAAGGGCACCTTGGCGTCGGAGCCGACGCAGACATTACGGTTTATGTCGAAGATGAAAACCGGGAGAAAATGTTCTCTGTGCCTCGCTTCGTGATAAAAAATGGAGAAACGGTCGTCGACGATTACGAAATCCGAAACGTCGTCGAAGGTCGAACGCTCGCGACGTCCCGCGATTACGACAAAGATGCTCAGGCGAACATCGAAGCATGGTTCTCGCAACAGTATTCCATCGCATCCGAAAGCTACGGTCTGGCTGACGGAGAATTTCAGCGGGTCAAATTCGCGAAGGATATCGCTTCCACGGAATGACTGCTTTAACGGTTTTTGTTTGACAATGCCTCATGTCGATCCTCGAACCTCCAAAAATCGATCGTCAACTCAGCTACCAACCGATGGTTTTGGTAGCGACCTGCTTTGCAATCGGCATACTTGTTGACCTCTGGTTTGACTTGCCGGTGACGTTGTGGATTGCGACGGCTTCGCTTTGCCCCGTTCTGTGGGTGATTTTCAGCTTCTGCCTACGTCGGGAACGAGCAGCTTGCGTATTGCTTTATGTGATGCTGCTTGCCAGCGGTGGATTGTGGCATCACGTTCGATGGAACTGGTTCGGCGCCAACGAAATCGGAAAACTGTCGCTGCACGAGGATTCTGATTCCTGTGTCGTTCGTGGCTCCATCACCACGGCTCCGATGTTGATTGCCGCCGCTCCGTTCAACGAAACGCTCGACACCATGCCGGCTCGAGAACGAATACGGTTCGTGATGCAGGTACAAGCCGTTCGCAACTTGCAACAATGGTGCGTTGCACGAGGACAACTTCAAGTCACCTTGATGGTGCCCGTTGATACGCCATCAGCAAAACAACTGAAGGATTCTCTACCCGGGCCCGGAGATGATATCGAAGTTGTCGGGTCGCTGTATGGCCTTCGTCCCGCTTCGAATCCGGGGCAGTTTGAGTTTGCTGACCATTTTCGTTCTCGAGGCCATCTTGCGTCCTTGTACCTGACGCAACCGGATGCCATTCAAAAGATCCGCGACGTCGACCTCGAAAGCGCGAATGACGTGCCTTGGACAGTGCGACTTCGCGAATCCATGCGAAGCCTGATCAGCGATTGTCTTGACCAGTACCTTGAAAGCCCGCACTCGGAATTTGCGGCGGCAGTACTATTGGGAAATCGCGATCAAATGGAGTACGAGACTCGGCAACGGTTTCTTCAAGCGGGAGCCTCTCACTTGCTGGCGATATCCGGGCTTCATGTTGGCATTCTCGCCGGAGCTTTCCTGTTGCTTTATCGTTTCGGTTTCGTGAGTCGTCGGAACTGCCTGATCGCCACCATCGCTTTTGTTTTGGCGTATGCGTGGCTGGTGGAGTTTCGACCGACGGTTTTGCGAGCTTCCATTTTGATTTTCGTGATGTGCGTCGCCCGACTGATGGGACGTACCTCTCTTTCGTGGGGTAGTCTGATGGCTGCCTTGCTTTTGGTTTTACTGGTAAACCCATGCGACATTCGAAACCTCGGCACGCAGCTCTCGTTCCTTGCGATCTCTTCGATAATCGTTGGCAAGAATTTCATCTACCCGCCGACCTCCAGCGATCCGATCGAACAATTGATTGCACGCACTCGACCGACTCCCTTGCAATGGCTGAGCTACTTTCGTCGTCAAATGCGAGCTGCATTTTGCGTTAGTGCTTTGATCTGGCTAATTGGACTACCGCTTGTCGCATATCACTTTCATTCCGTCGCCCTTGTGGCTCCATTTGTCAATCCACTGCTGTTATTGCCAATGGCGATGGCCTTGTACTTTGGGTTGGCGACCATCATCTGCGGAACAACCACGCCATGGCTGGCCCCAATCCCCGGATTCTTTTGCGGGTTGAGCCTATGGCTGATACAGCGAGTCATTGATTTTGCGGCCTCGATCCCGCAAGCCCATTTCTGGACCGAGGGCCCTTCCGCAACCGCCGTGGTTATTTTTTATGTTGGCGTTTTCTTTTGCCTGGCGTTTCCGACCACACGCTTACCCGCAAGATGGAACCTGCTATTGATGTCAGCGTGGTTTGCTTTTGGGTGGCTGGTGCCCGATAGAATTGCGGAAATACAGCGGCGTAGCGAACACGAACTACAGGTCATCATCATTGATGTCAGGCACGGTTCTGCGGCATTGATGAAACTGCCCGACGGCAGAAACATCCTGTGCGATGGCGGATCGCTTTCTGGTTCTACTCGAGCCGAGCGAACGATCGCGGAACTTTTGTGGCATGAAGGCATCTCGCATCTTGATGCGGTTCTGATATCGCACGCGGATGTGGATCACTTCAATGGCGTTCCCGGATTGGTGTCGCGATTCTCGGTGGGAGAGGTCTGGATGAGCCGACTCATGATTGAAGACGACTCCCGTTCTGTGAAAACGCTAATGGCCTCTTTGATGAAACATGGAGTTCCTGTTCGAGCCGTCGGTGCGGGAACGCAGTTGGCATCCACAGAGCAAGAACTGATCAGCGATGGCCTGGCGTTGCGGTTCCTTGGTCCACCATTGCAATTCGAAAACCATCTGGCTCGGCTTGGAGACAATTCGCTCAGTGTCGTTTTGAAAGTTTCGTGGAAAGGCCGATCGATTCTGTTACCGGGAGACCTGGAAAAATTTGGCATGAATGTCGTCCTCGGGACACCGATTGAAAAAGTCGACTTATTGGTCGCCGCTCATCATGGCAGTAAGAATAGCGATCCCGAACGATTTACTCGATGGTGTCGACCGGCGGTGGTGGTCGCCAGCTGTGGCAAGCGAAAGGTTGGCTCAAAAGAGAAAGAGCTTTTTCGAAGTGGTCACGACTGTTCCGTTTTCACAACAAACGAACTCGGAGCGATTCGATTTTCCGTTAACGTTTCTGGTGAAGTTTACTTACACCGTTGGGACAGTGGCTGGAAAGCAATCGAGCCCTGATGCCGCCACCGCTGTAAAGTGTGACTCGGAGCCGGAGCGAAGCAGGCAGGTAGTCAATGGACTGTAACGTTTATGACGATCGTTCCGCCACGCAATTGAGCCAGTTTTTGCAGTTTCTGTCACCGCACTGCAATTCGCATGCACGAATCTTTATCGTAATTATCATTGAACGCCACCAGTTCTCCCGCGAAACCAAACGATCAAAGCCAGCCTTTGAATCCATAAACATGCTTTCTTTGTTGGCAATCATTACGACCACCGCCGTCCTGTTACTGGTTCTGGTGCAGACTGTTCTGGTGATCGGCTACTGTGGATTCTTACAGCGTGGAAAAGTATTCGACACGCCATCTTCAATCACCGGATACAGCACCGAAGGCGACGACGAAGAAACCGTGGCTCCCGAACTTGCGGATCCAAAAGTCGCCATCGTCCTCTGCTTACGCGGAGCCGACGATAGCCTTGTCGATTGCCTTGCCGAACTCGACGGACAGGACTACCCGGACTACCAGCTTCACATCGCGTTCGACAGCGAAGATGATCCGGCAGTTGAGGTCGTGCAGGGCTTCTTTGAAAATCGCGAATCGCAGCCTCACCTAACATTCTTTCAGCCGACACCAAATTGCAGTTACAAGTGCGCGGCAATCGTCAGTGTCGTCAACGAACTGCCGGACGACATCGAAGTCGTTGCCTTCTGTGACGCCGATGCCGTCGTGGATCAATATTGGTTGCGTGATCTTGTTGAACCACTTTCGCAACCTGAGACTGGTGCGACGACAGGGAACCGCTGGTTCAGTCCCTTCAACCCGACACTTGGCGCGATCGTTCGCAAACAATGGAACTCAGCAGCCATCGTTCAGATGCAAGCCTACGACATCGCATGGGGAGGTTCGCTCGCGATCAAGAGGCACGTTATCGATCAGTGCGATTTGCTGAACCGCTGGTCAGCTGCTTTCTGCGAAGACACCTTGCTTACCCAGGCACTCAAGAGGAAGCGGTTACGAGTCCATCGCGTTCCTGACCTCATTGTCGACAACCGGGAAGAGACTACTATTTCCGAAGCTTTCGAATGGATCACCCGGCAACTGCTAACCGTACGGCTTCATCACCCCGACTGGCTGCTGGTTCTGCTTCACGGAGTTCTGACTGCAGCAGCAACGATTGGAGCTCCCATTTTGGCGATCGTTCTGTTGCTTTGCGGCGAACTGATCGCTGCCAGATCCGTGGCACTGGCCTACATCGTTTATCAAGTCGCCAACGCGGGTCTGCTGTTCGCAATTGGAGTCGGCAATCGAGCCGTTTTGAAACGACGATCGGTACTACGAGACCGCGACTCCGTGCCTCCTGAAATCAAAGATCAGCTGAAGTCCCTTTTGCTGCTGCAGCTACTCCATCCGATCGCGGTTTTGAAAGCAGCTTTCACAAAGCAAGTCAGCTGGCGAGACGTAAACTACAAGGTCGCGAAAGGATCGGTACGAGTCTCTGGTTTGACAGACGCCACTCGCCAGAACAGAAGGCAATTGTAAAACTGCCGCTCAAGAATTCGATAATTTGAAAGATTCTTTTCACTTACCAGTCGGGCATTTGTTTCCACTTGCCGATCATCGCTGGATCATACAAATTCGATTTGGGAAACGCCTTTTTTGGCGACATTGCCGGCTAAGTTCAACAAACTTTTCCAGATCAACAAATTTGCGAAACAATTCAGTCAAACCGCCATCAAGATCGCATAAATACGGTCATCGTGAAAATGCACCGCATTGAATCTACGTTTGAGTAATGCTCGCTATCGCAAATCGAACCCTCGAAAAGACAAACGAGGCATCAGCAATTGCTGCCAGATTCGACGACAACGATAACTCCGGCACCACCCTTTCAATGGTCAAACTTCATTGGATTTTGTGTCGCAAATGACGCTTGGCTTATAGTTTCGCTGCAGTATTTCACTTAACATTGACATTGAAGTCTGCATGATTCCGCAACGTGTGAACAACCTGTTCTCAAGAATGATGCAACCAGCTTTTACAAGAAGCTGCCTGTTTTAAAAAGCAGTTCAACCCTTGTTGGCTCTACGACGACTTGATCGTGGGAGTAATTGGTTTTCTCTCCAGTCCGAGCCAGCTTCAAACTCATTTTCGAAAGTTAAACTCGATGAAAATTTTTGCCAAGCTATCGTTTTGTTTCCTGATGGCAGTTTCTTGCATTTCACTTGGATGTTCAGAAACCGAAAAGAAAATGGAATCGGATAAACCTGCGGCGGAAAGCAGCGAAACTCCAGCAGCAGATGCATCTGGTTCAGATTCCAAAGAAGGCTAGTCACACCGGATGACATTCTCAGCCGACTGACCTATCCGGTCGACTGAAATTTCCAAAAGGAGTGAGCTTCAACTTGAAGCTCACTCCTTTTTTCATACCATGAATGCTCGACTGTGCTTCGAAGCTTCCAACGAATCCTGGAAAGCCAAAACTACCATCGCATCAGGTTGATTCAAATCCAGCACTTACGCAATTACCATGTTGAAAGGTGAAATTAACGATGTTACGTTAACCGAATGAGCAAACAACTAAATATCTCTCGCGGCATCGATGGCTGGACCGTTCGAATTGTCCGGAATGGCCATCAACACTCAAAGTACTTCCGATTTTCCGATGGCGGCGTCAGAAAATCACTCGCTAACGCAAAACTTTGGCGTGACAAAAAATTGCTTGAGCTTGGACAACGCCAGTGGCATAAAGGCCCTCGCAAGAAAGCGTCCAACAATAAATCCGGCGTTACCGGAGTAAGCAAAAATCCCTACGGACGCTGGGTTGCAACTTGGCAGGAAGACAGCACTCAACGCTTCAAAACGTTTAAAACGAAAAAAGAAGCCATCGCATTCCGCGAATCCAAAATACGATGAACGCCTCACCACAAGTGTCGCGATAAAAATTCAGACTTAAACCCGGATTATTCACGATGCGTGGGCGTCGACCTGGAGAAAGCTTGTTTCATTGCGATATTGTTCCAAGTTTGTGGTTTCGACAGGTCGCCCACGACGTGAAATTAACGGATTTGCAACTTGCCTCCGCGTCCGGAGAATCGCTTCAAAGGGCAAACCAGATACCTGTCGTCGTGAGTAATTCCGGTTAAGCTGACGGACACTCAAAAACATCATCCTGCTCCATCATTCGACTTGTGAATCTGGCTCAGACGGCGACCAAAACACCAAGTGATTTCCAAACGGATCGAGAACATTTATATCGGTCTTCCGACCCTCATATCGCGGATCAACAACCTCAGGACTCGGGAATGAAATTGCTTTCGCGGACAAGGATTCGCAGTACGCCTGCAATCCATCAACCGGGATACGCACCTCACAAACAGGTGAATCACTATCTGCATGTCCGTTAAGATGCAAAACAGAAGCCCCCTGAGAAACCTGCATGTAAAGCGGAGACTGTGCATCGTCACGAAAGCGATGTTCCCAGTCAACTTCGAACCCAAGGAAGTCGACATAGAACGATCGAGCCAGAGCTTCATCGAGCATTCGCAAAACGGGAATAGAAGAACCAAAACGATAACCGGCCCCAACGCCCTCAGACTTCGCACCATTCATTGAATCGCCCTACTGTAATGATTCGTTTCATGCCCGCCCTTGGTGTTAACGCAAACCGCAGATGACGGCTTCAATTTCCTCAGCATCTTCTTTGGTTCGCACTACGATCGTGACGGTCTCAATAGTGAAATGGCCAAACACAGATTCCACAAAAGCTCTTGCAAACGCGTCGACCGTCAACGGACCATAACCCGTTGCCAAAGTAGGCATCGAAATCGTATTTGCGTTTAGCGACTCCGCAAGACGAAAAGCCGCCCTCAAAGCCTTCCCAACGATATCATTTGAAGAATCATAAAACGGATCGATCGCGATCGCGTGAATAATGGATGAAAACGGCAAACCACCTGCTGAAGTTCGCACGACAGTACCAGCAGGCATCGCTTTAACACCAGCCTTGCACAAATACTGCCGCAGTTCAGCTTGAATTTCAGGCTCGCGTTCGCAGATCGCGCCGTTGACACCGCCCGACATGTTGAGCCATGGATTGGCCGTCGCGATCAGCACATCAGCGGAAACATCAATCACATTGCCAACGGTCACCACGACTTTCATCCAGGACCTCCACACCAAAAAGGAATCTCCACACTAAAAACTCCTGCAGGGCACACTCCAATCCGTTTTTTGTTTTTGCAATTCATCGCTTACACGTCGTTAGCACATCGATCCCATTCGTGATCGGGCGAGTCACGCCAAGCCTTCCAGCCAAGTGGCAGGTCGGCAAGTTCAGCAAGCCCCAGATCCAGCGTTAGCGCACAGTCGAGACCAATCACACGCCCGTCGTCTGGGTTGTTAGTCGAGCCACAAAGAAACTGCCAACCACCATCACCTTCATCATGAGTCACCAAAAGAATCGGCGCACCATCTTCAAGAACAAATCGAGTCGTGATGCAAGCCGTGTTTGGAGCATCGTCGAACGGCCACGCATCAGTCATTGGTAAAGTCTCCGCTCAAAAAGTTTGTGAGACGCCGCCATGAAACGAAACGAGCGTTTGGAGTCGTCCAAATTGTATTATCGTAACAAGGACAGCCCATACTACGAACTAAAAAGTGTGCCGAGGTCCTCGAGGTAGAAACCATCTCGCGCGACTTTTAACTATCGAGCGATGTTCCAATGCGAACAAAGCGTGTCCAGCAATTCGGAATACGTACATCCAGACGATCGACCGGCAACCGAGTAAACCTCATCCCCGCCTGTTGGTGGAACTTCCAGTTCATATGAGTATGAACCTGACGCCTCATTGCCCGTGGACACGTACGCCAACACTCGATGGTTCTGTGGACAGGCGAGCCCAATCGCGTCGAGATCGTCCGCCCAATGGTCGACTATGTCAAACGCATCCGCTCCAAGGTCGGCACGTAAGCGTGCCACCAGATTCACAACCCATGGGTGTTTGTCAATATCAGCAGTCATCGAAGCGATAAGCCATATGCGGTCAACGGAAGGGCTTTAAACACACCGCCGAGATCAAACGAGCGAGATCTAAACTTAGAGCAATCGTACCAACGTCATGGCCCGACCCAAAGAGCGGAATTACGTAGGGAGCCCAGAATAAAAACCATGCTGGCCGATTGGTGACTATTGAGTGACATATGCGTAGGCCATGATCGCAAGAAACAAGAAGCTCAGCAAAAGTCCGATCACTGATCTGCGGAAACCGCGCCCGGACGTACGAACCGACAAAAATCGCAATCCGGTAAAGATCCCGACAAGTGGAACGATAATCCAAAGCCCAAAGAAAAGGTACGCGACGAAGTGATCGAAGCTGGTTGTGTCTTCACGACCAGCCCGCATGAATACAACCACGTAGAGGATTTCCAACGCAACCAAAATGGGTGCAAGAAGGCCGCAGGCGAACGAAACAGTGGCAAGCAGACTCTCATGTCGCTGAGTTTTTGATGCGTTGCTGACGGATTCAGGTGATGCGAACGGATTCAGAGTGGCCCCTCAATTCGGCAGGTCACACAACGGAGAATTCTTACGACACGCTCTCGACGAAGCGAGCGATGGCTGAGTTACGGAAATTGTACCAAGGCAACCCGCGTTGCCAAAGGTTAGAAGGTGTGCAGAAAGCTTGGCATAAAAACTATGTTGTCGGATTATGAAGCGGCAGCTAGGCATCCAACTGTTCGACCCACTCCGTCAGGCATTTTCGGCGAGACGACATCATAGTGAGATCGGTGTCTGAAAGGCACGATTGAATGACTGCAGCGACGACGTGGCCCGGATTGCCCATGGGCGTATTACTACGCACCATTGCGTCAACGATGGCGCAGCCGAGCTTTTGTTCGTCAACTTCGTCGGATTTTAAGCGTTCGACGAGCCACTGGTCGGAAGGTTTGCAGTGTGCGATATGCCACGAGGCAAAATGTCGCGACAATTTTTTAATGCGGTGCGCGATGTATAAATCGGCCAGCAATTGTGGTCGTTTCAGTTTCTCCATGCCGTAGGCGGCCCCTTGGCGAACTTTGCGCGAGCCATTGACCATCAAGACATCGCGAAGATCGGAGTAAGCCGAACCAATCTTCATCTTTGCCATTGCAACCGACGCGTAGCTTGCGGAGGAACTGCCTGCGTCCGATAGGAGAATTTCGCGAGCGGTATCGTAGCCAACTGGGTCTCCAATGCATCCAAGCAGAAAAGCTGTCAACCACGGTTGGCAAGAGCCATTGCGGTACGCCTTCATGAGGTGGCGGGCACTGTCGGAGTCGGGAGGTAATGCAGCGAGTTCGTCACCGATCTTCTTCCAAGATCGGCGATCGTGGATCGCATCATCAATGAGATTGGAAGACGTCATGTCTGACAACCGAAAGTTCTTACGACACCACCCAAAACGAAGCGAACGATGTTTGAATTACGACAAATTCTAATCAAGGCGATGTCCTGTTGCCAACGAACCGAAGTGTGCCCTCAGGCAAGACATATCAGACTTGGATCGCCAGAAATTCCTGCTCGTCAAACGAGGTCGCACTGCCGGCATGCTGCCAAAACAAAACTCGTATCTTGGACATTCTTGTCCGAGCCAACAACGGCGAACGACGGGCAGGAATGCCCATCCTACGTGAATTACAAATACCTAATTTCGTTTACAGGCTCAGCGCGACACGCGATAACTGCCCTGCGGCTAACGGCTAACCATGCAGGGCTCGCACCTGCCAGACAATAACCGGAATTATTCACGACGACATGCGTCTGGTTTGATGTTTGAGGCGATTCTCCTGAAGTGGCGACAGTTTTTGCAGGTTCACTAATTCACATGGTGGGTGAACTGTCAAAACCACAAACTTGGAACGATGCCCCAATCAAAACAGGCCTTCTCAATTTTGACGCCCACGCATCGTGAATAATCCGGGAATAAAACAGAGCCAATTTACTCCGTAAAACCATGTTGTCCGTCGCTGAATCGCCAGTCCAGTCTCCATCAGGTTGACGTATCCCGCAGTCCGCTGGGATCACGGTGTTCAATCCATCGGACCGATTCACTGGCATACAGGCGAATCATCCACGACGCGGAGTCCCTGATGCCAAGGAAATCGAAAAGGGCAACCCGAATTGTTTCGATATTGTCATCGTCCTGAATGTCGGACGGAAGCGACATCCTGATCCGGGTTTGGAATTCGCCCGAACAGTCGCGATGCAGGTCGATCCAACCGAGTTCGTGGTAAACGATGCGTTTTTGTTCGGTGAAGGCCGCTTCGCTACGAGGGACGCAAACAGTGAACGATGCAGATGAGGGCGTTTTGAAACTGGGGAACACAACATGTCCGAGGAGTCGAAATGCGGGTTCCATTGGAAAGACCTGCGACGGATAACCGAAGGTTTTTACGACCGCCCCGAACGAAGCGAGCGATGTCTGAACTACAAGAAATTGTACCAATGCCATTCCGAGCGTAATGTCGTGCTTGCAAAACTTGCCGAACGCGGTGCGGATGGCGCAGAAGTTAACTGACATACTTGAGCCGGAATTATTCACGACGACAGGCGTCTGGTTTGCCCTTTGAAGCGATTCTCGGACGCGGAGGCAAGTTTTGCAAATTCGTTAATTTCACGTCGTGGGTCACCTGTCGAAACCAGAAAACTGGAACAATACCCCAATGAAACATGCTTTCTCCAAGCCGACGCCCACGCATCGTGAATAATCCGGGTTGAGTAACAAGGTGCGACATGCTGCACATGTTATCATGTTTGTTACCGAACGATGCTGGCAGGGGACTCCTCAAGCGACTGGGTAAAACGGTTGTTGACGGATTCGCCGGGCAACCGGAAACCAAGCCCGGCGACTCGGCTTTCCCCGAGGCAGCCATAGGGATCGGAGCCGGGTCCACAGTAGCCATTGTCCGTTCTGTGGTAGTCGATAAGCCGAAAATTGGTCAGCCCGTCAAAGACATCGACTAACTTTTTTGGCTGGCAAGGCTGATAACGCCGTGCTGCCGCATCCGGAAAACGCTCGTCGAGCTTGGCTGAAAATGGACGAGGCCAAAAGACTGAAAACTGCGGACGTTTGTTCGGACAGTTTTTGCCGCAGGTGTAGCCACCAGGTTCTTTGACGCGATGTGGTCGACCGTATATTCCACTTTTCGATTGTGAAACCAGCTTGCAATGACCGCAGCCACAGTTCGGTCCCTGCGTGCAAGGATTGAAGGGCTTGCGGGGATCGAGTGGATAGGTCGAAACGTCACGATAAATTCGATAGTCGATTTCAGGTTGCCGAGGAGTCTGTTGCTTGGCCTTGCGTTTTCTTGAATCAGCTTTGTTGGGATTGGTGTTCGAATTTACGAGCTGACGATTTGCGTTTGTCCGTGGCAGGGCTCGCTCCGGCGATTGATCTGTCATCGAGGTCGCGCTGCCATTTGGATCAACATTTGGATCAACATTTGGCGACTGCCGATTCAATCCAAGCTCGGGATTTCGGCTTGGAGCGGATTCTTTTTGCGTTGCTGCGAGTGGATTGACGGCGAGCTCTTGTCCGAAGGATTGCGTAGGCTGCTGAATCTGCTGCGATGTTGACTCCTGGCCGGTAGTCCGCATCCCTTTTTCGGCAGGTGCGGGTCTGCTTAGCGGGTATCGATTTATTGACCCCTGATATTGATATTGCGGAAGCGGCTTAACCAATTCCGGATGCAACCACTGCTGGGCTTGAGATGAATTCCCGGAATACGAGATCAGGAAATACGCCGCCACCGCGACGGCCAGTTTGACGATCGAAACTCTGTCGTTTAATCGATGCATGATTTACTTTGACCAGGTATCAGTATCTTCGAAACAGTGATATTTAGGACATCGGATACAAAGCGACCAAGCCGCAAAGTCGACCGGCAACATTCCTGTTGTGTCAGTCAGCGAAAGCTTGACGTTGAGTTAAAATTTTCCAGTTCTAGCGATCGTGTGGTCGGCATCGGCTTCATTTTCGTGGCTTCCGTGTTACCGTAGTAGTTGATTTGTAAAACTGTGCCGATTGGGCAAAACATTCTTCCGAGAGCGTCTTCATGAAACATGTCATCAATGCGACTAACTGTTCCGGTTTTCGTGTCGCGATTCAGGCGACCGTAGGCGTTATGGTCGCCGTTTTTCTGGGCACGATGATTGGTTGCGAGACAACCGATTACGAGCCGTTGCGACTTAAGAGACGGTTGCGAGAACTTGAGAAACGGGTTGAAAAGCTGGAAGCCGAGAGCACGGGTGCGGTTGAAGCGGCCCCTTCGGCTCCGGCGGTTCCAGACGCTCCGCAGCCGAATGCTGATTCAGCTTCCGAAACGTCGACATCGAGCAAACCGGCCGCGACGGAGCCAGCCGTCACCATGAGCGACGCCGAGCGATCGTCACTGGTTGCCGCACTTGAGAACGCAGGCGGCTACGTTTCACTTTCGGATGCTGGTTCGATCAATGAAGTCGATTTGACGGAGATTCAAAACGACACCAATGGTTTAATCGCCAGTCTGAAACCCTGTTCTAGCTTAAAGCGTTTGTCGCTCAACGGCCCGAAACTGGATTCGAAGTCGTTCGAGATTTTGTCCGGGATGCCCAACCTTGAAAGATTGGACATTGAGAATTCTTCGCCAACCGAACAGGATCTCGAGTGCCTTCGAAAATTGCCACGGCTTAAATTTCTGCAGTTGTTTCGAGCCAGCATTTCCGACGACAGCCTGAAGACAATTTCGACTTTTCCGGCATTGGAACAGCTGCGTTGCGGACAGACGCGGATTTCGAGCAAGGGTGTGAGCCATTTAAAGAATCTGAAAACGTTGCGAGCGATTGATTTGACGGACAATCAAATCTCGGACACGGCGGTCGCGGATTTGGCTTCTCTTCCCAAACTATCGTTTTTGAAAGTCTGGGGCGGTCAGATTAGCGACAAGTCACTCGATGCGATCGCAAAGATTGCCAATCTGAAAGTGCTTGGCTTGAATTACACCAAGGTTACCGATGAGGGGATTCAACGGCTGAAAAAGTTGAAGAAGCTGGAAGAGATTTACCTGTTCGGCACTGACGTTGGCGACGAAGGAATGCGTGCGTTGGCGGAGATCAAATCGCTGAAAACGCTGATTCTTCGCAACACGAAAATTTCCGATGCGGGCGTCGAAGCTTTGTCGTCTCTTCCAAACCTCACGAAACTTGATTTAAGCGAAACGAATTCGCCAGGCGTCACCGATGCTTCGGCTCCACATTTCGTCAAAATGAGCAACCTCAAAGACATCAACTTTTGGAGTACCAAGATTGGTGATCCGGTTGTGGAAAGCATCACGTTCCTTGATTCGGTGACGCGGCTAAACATTGACAAGACCGCCGTCACTGACGAGAGCCTTAAGATGCTTGAAAAGATGCCTCAACTGACATGGCTGCATGCGGGTTCAAACTACGATCGGATCACTGACGAGGGCGCCGAAACGTTGCTGAAGCTGACGAACCTTAAATATCTGAACGTGAGCCAGACCAAAGTTTCGGAAGATCTGTTTTACGATCTGGACGATATGATCTCTGAGAATGGCGGGACGGTTGTTGGCCCGTAAGGCAAGTAGCCAGACAGAACCTGATCAAGATGCAGGAAATTCGATGGCCTGAGCGTTAGACTTTAATTTGTCTTTTTCCAAAAGATCATTGATCGACGACGAACTTATTTTCCAATCAGCCAGGAATCAACGTGAAACTTACGGCAGCCTGTGCGTTTGGGCTTGAAGCGCTTGTGAAGCGAGAGCTTATCGCTTTGGGATACGAGCCCAAGGTCTCCCAACCGGGTCGAATTGATTTTGAAGGTGACTGGCAGGACGTCTGCCGCGCCAACATCTGGCTCCGCACCGCTGACCGCGTTCTGATTCAGGTTCAGCAGTTTGAATGTCCGGACTTTGACGCCCTCTTTGACACGATCAAGGAATTTGACTGGAGCACATTCATTCCTCGCGACGCAGAGTTTCCGGTGGTTGGCAAATCGAGGCTTTCGACGCTGACCAGCGTGCCAGCGGTTCAGCGGACGGTAAAAAAAGCGTTGGTGAAAAGCCTTCAGCATTTCCATGGCACCAATGCGCTTCCGGAAAGCGGTGACCTGTACAAAGTCGAAATCGCGTTGTTGAAAGATGTCGCCACGGTGACGATCGACACGACCGGACCGAGCCTTCATAAACGAGGCTATCGAAGACTTGTTGCAGAAGCTCCGATCAAGGAAACGTTGGCGGCGGCGATGGTTGATTTGACGGTTTGGCGTCCGGGCCGAGCGTTAATCGATCCGTTTTGCGGATCCGGAACCATCGCAATCGAGGCTGCAATGATCGGCATGAACATCGCACCCGGGATCAAGCGGGATTTTTCCTCATCACAGTGGAATACGATTGGGCCAACCCGTTGGCACGAAGCGATTGAAGAAGCGATGGACTTACAGCGGCCCGACACGGAAATGCAGATTAACGGATACGATCAGGACAGCAACGTTTTGGGTTTGGCGCGTCATCATGCGGAACAGGCAGGCGTCGCCAACAAGATTCATTTTCAACAACAGAGTTTTGATCAGCTTCAAAGCAGCCACGAACATGGTTGCGTCGTCACGAATCCCCCTTACGGCGAGCGACTGGAAGATCAGGAACAGTTGCTTGGCCTCTACGAATCCATTCCCGGCATCATGGAAAGATTGCCAACGTGGTCGCTGTACATCATCACCAACATGCCGCGATTCGAAGAACTGATCAATCAGAAAGCGACTCGGCGGCGAAAGCTATTTAACGGTCGCCTTGAGTGCACTTACTATCAATATCTTGGTCCCAAACCACCTCGAAAGAAGTGGGACAATCCGGAACAAACGGGTTCCGCTTCGACTGAGGCTACTTAACGAAGACTCGCAACCGTTTGGTTGGATAATCGGAGATGTTGCCTCGGAATGTCCAGTCCGGCTGGCCTTCGGGCGAGTTGCCGATTCCAAGATCCGCTTTCGATTCGGCGCCCCAGTGGTTAAAAGCGAAGACCGTTTGAGCGTCCTGCGTGTTATGGATTTGCATTGAGCCGTATCCATTTCTGGGCTTTCCTATTTTGTCGCCGAAATCAAAATGATCGTCTGACGCTCCTTCCACCTTGGCCTCATTTTCCCCTCTGTAGTTGTTGGGCCAGAATTCAATATTGCCGTCGATCCCGATGCCGGTCTGCAAGCCTTCGACGTTCGAAAAGATGTCGACGGGTCCCAGGGGCTGTTGAAAAGTGGCTTTGGATGCAACCGTGGGAATTCCAATTTTTGAAGCATCTTTTGTGAATGCCTTCATCGAAACAAACACGAATTTCGGCGACTGATCCGCCAACCGATATTCGAGACAGTAAGCGACTTGATCAAAGCTGCCAATGTCCTTGTGATTGTCTTCAGTGTAGATCGGGCGTTTCCCGAGCTTCGAGAAATCAAAATCGTAGACGACTCGATACTGATCAAAATCCGGAACCACGCTTAGCGGCGACGGCACTTTCCCGGCTCGAAACGCTGACGGCGGGACACCAGCAGAGTTAACAAGATTGGGCTCGGCGAGTTTGTGCCATGCGAAACGCATCGCGACCGGGTTTTCGACTTCGGTGGATCGAAGAACAACAGTATCGCCTTCGATGGTTGCAATAGCGGGCTCAAAACTGGCTCGTTTGCCGACGACTTCAAAATGACCCAGAGGCTGCCCATTGTTCGATTTTAGTCCTTCGCCGACGTTGGTGAACTTGACGGTCAGTTCGCCGGCTCCGATGGTCATGGAATCAAAAACAGGTCCTCCCGCGATAACTTTTTTGCCGTAGTCATTCTTGAGTGCGAAGGCGGCCAGTCGAGCGCCAACGTCCTGTTTGTTTCGAGGATGAATGTCGGAAGTGTTTCCAATGTCTGACACGACCACCATGCCCGTGTTCGGCAGTTCCGTCACTTTCTGTTGAGCTTCCCAAAAGGTCGGCAAGATCGTTGGCGATTCGTTGCCGTATGAATACGGGGCGATTTGCACGAAGTAAAACGGAAAATCTCCTTGCCCCCATATTTTTCGCCAGCCCTGAATGAGCGCTTTCTTTTTCTCGTAGTACTTCATGCCTTCGACATGATTGGATTCCCCCTGGTACCAAATCGCTCCTCGAAACGGCAACCCAACCACTGGATGAATCATCGCGTTGTACAGCTTCGTCGCCGATTGGTGAGTTTTCGGAATGATCAAATTTTCTGGAAACGCCGGAGACAGATCGATGGGCTGACCTGAAGAAGACTCGTCATTTTCTTTAGCCTGCAAGATCCACGCTTCCATCGCAGCCATGTGTTCCTTGATGGCCGAGTTTCGCTCTTTGGAACCAGGCGTCCAAAGTTTGACTTGCTGACTTAGTTTTTCCAGAGCTGACACTTGTTCGAAACCCGTTGGCGGAACCCATGGTTCGACACGCGTCCCTCCCCATGACGAATTGATTAACCCGACAGGAACGTTCAGTTCCTTGTGGAGCTTTCTGGCGAAATAGTATCCAACTGCTGTGAAACTTCCGACTTGTTCGGGATTGCAGACTTTCCAAGTTCCTTCGAAGTCCTGCTTCGGAACGATCGACTGGTCGCGATTCACTCCGAAATGTCGAATCATCGGATGGTCCGCCGCCGCAATTTCCTCCTTTGCGTTATTGGATGCCGAAACAGTCCAAGCCATATTCGACTGCCCTGAACAGAGCCAAACTTCGCCGATCAGAATGTCCTTCCAGACAATTTCGGGATCGTTTCCTTCAACCGCAATCGTCATTTCGTGAGGCCCACCTGCTGGCATGGCGGGCAATACGGCCTTCCATTTACCAGTTTCATCGGAACGGATGGACGTCTTCGATTCAGCGAGCGTGACAATAACTTTGGTTCCTTCTGCAGCCCATCCCCAAACAACGATTTCTTTATCTCGCTGCAGAACCATGTGTTCGCCAAACACTTTTGGCACGCTAATTTTTGCGTCAGTCTGAGCCGCGACAAGGTTCGAACGGAACGCGAAGACAAACGCGCTGAAAACGATAATCAGCATCGTCAAACTGTTTTTTCGTTGCAACATGATGATCCTGAGCTTGAGGCTGAACTTGATTGGAAACAGAGTTGGAAAAGTCTTAACGGCGAAAGCGCATCGTTTCTAAACTTCATCGTCGCCGTCATAGTGACTGATGGCGAATTGAAAAACGTCACTCTCCAGCATCGTTTTTGGTAACGCGTTGGCTTGGGAACAAACAATGACTCCATCACATTGGTCACCCGTTTGAGGAACGCCATGCGAACCTTTGATCAGCGTCGCGTCCAGTGGCACCGACATCGTTGTCATGTCAAAACAGAGTTCAACCGGATCGTATCCGGGCTTCCGATGAATGTCGACGTTGTGGGCAAACGATGGAGCAGCCTGATCCTCATCCCACCAGTAGTAAGCTTGCCAACTGTTGGAATTTGAGACCAGCACGACGTCTCCGCTTCGTTCGTGATCAAGTTCCGCTCGGTCGTTTCCAGTAAGTACTTTATCGATTCCGGATTCGTCGCGGAACAGTGAGACGATTTGCTCGATGACCGCTGGATCGCGATCTCTCACGAAGACATGTGAAAATTGATGATCGACCAGCGCCCACGCTTTGCTGTTTGCGAAGTCAAGTTGTTCTTTGCCCGGGTCGGTCTCATCTTCGCGGACTTCCAACAATCCGGCTTTGCGTAAAACGCGATTCGGATACGAGATATGATCGACTTCCTGAATTACGTATTCACTGTGAACAAGCCACGTCGGGTTGTTCAAAGCATCGTTCATGTCGGCGAACAGCTTGCCAAGCAAATCATCCAGATCAGCAACCGCTTGCATTGCCTGTTCGCTGTTGGGACCAAACTTTTGTGCTGCGTAGTCCAGGTGTGGCAAGTAGATATAGAAAAAGTCCGGTTGAAATTCCGTCGCGCAATCGACCGCCGTTTCGGCAATCCACTTACTGGAAAGAATGTTCGCCAACGGTCCCCAGAAATGTTTCAGCGGGAAATGGCCATATTTCTCTAGCAGCGTTCCGTAAAAGTCCTGCGGTTTGGTGTAACACCAAAGGTCTTCGCTACCATCGGGCTGATGAATCGGAGCCGGCATGCATACGAAGTCGGCTCCGCATCCTTTGCTCAACATCGGAAACCATGCCGCTGATTTCAAACCATGCTGTTTCAGTCGATCCCAAATCTGCGGTTCCTGAATCACCTCATTCCACGCCGTCCACATTTCAACCCGGTGATCGTCGCGCCAGAAGAAACCGTTGGCCACGACCCCGTGATCCCTTGGCGACTTACCCGTCAACAAAGCAGCTTGACTGGGCCAAGTCACCGCAGGGAATGAATGCTGCACTTCTGCGGACGAACCTTGCGCCGCCAATTTGGCAAGGTTTGGCATTTGTTTCAGGTCGGATTTTCGAAGGCCGGGAACCGTTAGAAGAACCAGCTTTTGTGAACTCTCAGATTTCAAAACGTTTCGCTTTCGCGTTAGCTAACAATGGAGAAAGAAAATGATAACTCCGCTGAATCATTTCAGCGGCGACATGACTGTGGTCACATAGATCAACATGGACTCCGCCTTCAAAACCCGACTTTGCCAACGCGTTCAGGACTAGCGGGAACCCGATGTCACCTTCCCCGAACGGTAAATGTTGATGAATTCCGGACCGGACGTCTTCGATGTGCACGTTGCAGATTTTGTCAGCCCATCGGTCGAGCTGGTTCGCCAATGGGAGCTCACCATTGCAAAACAGGTGGCCGACATCCAACGTCAGCATCAAACGCGGCGAATCAAAAAGGTGCAATAGTCGCTCAAAACGCCCCAAAGTATCGACAAGCATGCCCGGTTCGGGTTCGACACTGACAACCACGTTTCGTTCAGCCGCGTACAGCATCACTTCCGTCAGCCCGTCAACCAGTCGTGTCATGGCGGTTTCGAAAGTCAGCTGTTGCGGCTTGATCCCTGACCGCATCGACATGCAGTCGCTTCCCAATTCAGCCGCCACATCGATGCAATACTTTAGATATCGCATACGACACTCAACACCGTTTGGATCCTGATCCATCAATGTTGGAGCGTTTTTAATTTTCGGGTCCAACAGAAAATTTGCTTTCGCTTCGACGACTGAGCTCATGCCGTATTCGATCAACGACGCGCGTACTTTCTGAACGTTCGAATCGACATTGGTATCGGTCGCACAAAGGAAGCCGTGATCGACGTTAATGGCGACGCTTTGGTAACCGGTTTCGGCAAGCAGCTTCAGACCTTCGAACAGATCATGCTGTGACATTCCGTTGGTGTTGTAGCCAATTCGCATGCGGCAATTGTTCCAATCGTTTCAGTGACGTCGTCCCACTGATTATATTTCAAACGGCCTGCTTACGTCACCTTCGAGAGGCGTCCCAGCAAAAAAGAAGCTCCCAACAAACCGAGCAAAGCAATGGAATAAACTGGACGCCCATTTTCAACAAGCAAACAAATAGCGGCATCCAGAACGATCAGGCTTCGTAAGCTTGTGATGACAGCAATTTGAACCGCCGAGGGAGTCGCTTCCACCAAAGCCATGACGCATCGACGCAGTATCGGCAACGCAAGAATTGCGATCAGGAGAGAAAAGTACTCGCCAAACTTCGAGTCAATCTTGTCAGCACTGCCCGGAGCCGAGGTAACAAACATCGCCAGCAATAAGCCAACCACCATCGTTGCGGTTCCCGGCCAAAGCGTCAGAGAAACTTTTTCCGCATCGGCTTCCCGACGAGCCACAAGGGTGATTCCGCAAACGAACACTCCGATCGCTACCGCATACCAAACCGCAATACCAGGAATCGCAGCAGCCGTAGATGCGCCCAACAGGATATTTAGAGTTCGACACAGGCCCATGACCACCGGAGCGACGATCGTTTTCTTCAGCGGTCCATCGTAGCTCCAGACGGACAATGCCAGCAGGACAGCGATGCCAAGACTTACATTGGAAAGAGCCGTTTGCCCCGCTGCCAATCCAGCCAACGCAGCAAAAATGACTCCTGCAATTAGCAAACCGTATCCCGCGATGGAAGCACTTCGAACCGAAATAGCACCCGACACCAGCGGACGCGAAGATCGCTGCTCCCGATCGGTTTCGATATCAAAAAGATCATTCAGCACCATGCCGGCACAGTACAGACACGCAGATGCGACCAGCAGCAAAACTAACGGAGTCGTCGGCTGCCACGATTGATTTGCCAGCAGAAAGCCAACCAAAATATTAGCCAACGCGGATGGCAAATTGGCGATTCGAAGAAGTTTAAACCAAACCATAATCTGTTTGCCAAGCGTGTTTCGGTATCGGGGTTCCATGTTGATTTCCCAATCGTAATTCATTGGAGTGGCAAACCAATGGGGATGGCGTTTTAGGGGATGGCGATTTAGGGAGTGGTGACTTGCAGAAATGGTGCCCGAGCCGATAGGTCCGAGTTTTTGGCAGAGCGGAAATCCGATCTCGCGTCGACCGATCCATCGGCGCATGAAAAAACCCGACTCGAACTTGCGTCCGAGCCGGGCGTTACCCCCCCTGGGATATTTTGCATCTACAACAAGGCTGGCGAGCTTTGAAGCTCAAGCCATTCCTCATCTCGATGCTCTTACTATCGTTCTATCGCGGCTTCACTTTGAGCATTTCTTTGTAATTGGTATCGATTAGCCAGGTTTATTGCTTCCGGTAAGAAGTTTTGAATTTCTGGATTGTCCGGCCTCTTTTGACTCAATTCGACCATCCCGAGCTACCGAAAAACACGATAACCCGGGGACTGCCGTGCGCATGCACGAGGCCTTGGTATCCAACATGCCCGCAATAAAGTCCGGATCAAAGTGAAACGAAACTCAAGCTGGATTGCCGTTCTTCCGTCGCTGGTCGTGCCAGTATGCATTGGGCTCAGTCTGTACCTCGGGCTGCAGTTCCTGATCGACAATCAAACGATCGCTGACGAAATGGCGTTGCGATATTTGACAGGTCACCCGGTTTCAAGAATCACCGTTGGCATGTTCCTGATTGGAATGGCGTCGCTAGCGGTTATCGGCTGGAACATTTTCCAACAGTTCTCTTCTGAGAGCAAAATTACGCTGGTCGACGAAACGATGACCGGCGATTCGATCGTTGGCGACACACAGGTCGACGACGAGTCCAGCGAAAATGGATTGGCGGCGACAGCCTCCAAACCGAACACCAGCGACGCGATCTCCGACCTCGCGGTTGATCATGGCCAATTGCTACTGGACATGCCGCAACGTTTGCACTCCCACTACCTCTGGGAAAGACTCGTTAAGGCCCTCCATTCGATCTATCGCAACGGTTCGACTCGATCCATCGAAGAAGAACTAAAATATCTTTCAGACATCGATTCCGAACGGCAACAACAACGCTACTCATTGGTCAGGATTCTGATTTGGGCGACGCCCATGCTGGGATTCCTTGGCACGGTTCTGGGAATCTCGCAAGCGCTCGGTGGAATTGCCGTCGGTCCTGACAATGATTTTCAGCAGATGATGGATGGACTACGAGGCAGTCTTTACATCGCGTTCGACACAACGGCCTTGGCATTGACTTTGTCAATGGTGATGATGTTCGCCCAGTTTCTGGTGGAACGTTTCGAATCACAACTGTTGCGTCTTGTGGATCAACGAGCCAGTTCTGAAATTGCGAGACAATTTGATCTGGTCGGTGGAGCCATCGATTCGGAAACCAGTCACGTGGTCGATGCCATTCGCGAAGTGGTCTCCAATCAGACGTCGATTTGGCGAGACAGCATTCGTGCGGCGGAGCAAGCGTGGACAGCATCGCTGACTCAAACGAATGAGTTGGTCAGAAGTAATTTGACCGAATCGCTGGACGAAAACGTGGCGGCGTTGGCACACTATTTGGGCGAAGCGATCGACAAAGCAGATCAATCGATGGCTCATCGCTGGTCTCAATGGCAGGTCGCACTATCCGACAACGCGCGGCAATTGGAACGTCACCAACACGAATTGATTCATCAAACGGAATCCATCAAAACCATCGTCAATGGGCTCGATGACACGTCTGCGTTTAAACATGCAATCGAACGACAACAGGATGCCATCAGCGTCACGACGAAAACACACGATCTGCTGAATCAGTTGCTGAACCGTCCAGACACGGCGTCCAGTGCGACAGCTCTCGATTCAGTCGCCTCGGCTGAAGCGGCATCAACGCAGGATTCATCGATTCCTTTCGCGGCCGAACCTAAATTCGAAAGCGGATCACTGCTGGAGCTTGAGTTTGTTGCCGAAACCGATGCAGATTTGGCAGGTATTGCAGTCCGCGACTCCGGCAACGTTTCGACTGATGACTTCCCGCACGAAAATATCAGTGAACCCGCTGCGGACTCAATCGCGGAAATGCCAACGAACGAGCAAGCTACTCAACTTCGAATCTTCGACGCCGACTCGACCGTCGACGAGCCAGCGGTGGCTTCAAAAACTTCCGAACCCATGATCATCGCATCCTCCAAGGCCAAACCACCGGCGGCTGAAACGGTGACAGATGAGTCAGCGGCACGTCAGACTCATGCTCGCGAACTTCCATTGGTCATACCGGCCGCGACGACTCAAAAATCAACGCAAGTAACTCCATCGCAGTCGTCAGCTCCATCATCGTCATCCGCACCATCGCAGCCATCCGCGCCATCGCAGCCATCCGAAATCGTGTTCACCGATCGTTTTGGAAAATTCCGTCGTAAAGACAAACGTCAAAGGGCCGCATGAGGCGCCGTCGTCGAAAAACTTCGCAGCCTGGAGTCTCCCTGTTCCCATTTCTGGCAGTATTGATCTGCACTTTGGGAGTCCTGATCGTTTTGCTGGTGCTGGCCGTGCAATCTGCTTCGACCAGTGCCAATGAAGTCGCCGCCAATGCGGCAGATGAGGCCGCTCAATCCGCTGCCCAGCTTCAGGATCGGCTTCAAGCTGAGGCTCAAAAAGCAGCCGACGCAAACGCCGAACAGGAACGGATTCAGCAACAACGCGATCGAATTGAAGAACTCCAGGCCGCTTTGGACTTACGCGACATCCAGTCTGAGGGGCTTGAGGAGTTTCGCCCCGAGCTGACCAAGCGACTTGCTGCCGCTCGCGACTATCGAGCTCATCTTGAAAATGAGATTCTGCAAATCGAAGAGGAGGCTGAACAACTGGCTGCTGAAGTCAAACTGATCGAAGAAAAAAAATCGGACTCTGATTCTCAGATTGAATTTCAATCTATCGACGAGCTTCGCAAACAGATTGCCGATGCAAAAGAGAATCTGTCTGAAAAACGAAGCTCCGTCAAAACGATCGTACAGAAAAAGTATTCAATCGTTCCTTACCACGGAACCGGCGGCACGAAACGACAGCCTGTCTTCATTGAATGCGTTGACGATGCAATCGTTCTGCAGCCTTACAACATTCGCTTAACGCGTGCTGATTTTTTTCATCCAGTGCAGACAGGCAATCCTGTCGATGCGGCGTTGTTGACCGTTCGCAACTATTCGATGCGACATCAATTGTCCAAAAGTGATGAACGCCCGTACCCTCTGCTGGTCGTTCGACCCGAAGGCGCTCAGACTTACGGACTGGCGCGAAGAGCGATGAATAGCTGGGCCGATGAGTTCGGCTACGAGTTGGTCGGCGCCGATCGCGAGCTTGATTTTGGCACAGTCGATCCGCAACTGGAAAAAGAAATTAGAATCGCGGTTGAACAGGCGAAACGAAAACAACGAGCCCTCGTACAACGACAGCAAGCCCTGAAACGTGCTCGTGGGCTTGCCGGCAGCTTTGGCGATGACGGGTTCGGCGGTGATGGTGGTTCGGGATCACAACCGGGGCTTCGCGCTTCTTCGCAACGCGGCGGTTTCGTGCAAACGGGTTTCCAGGGCGACCAAACCACTTTCCCTGGCGATGGCCGTG
>CAYZPA010000007.1:70224-74941 GCA_964479855.1 uncultured Pirellulaceae bacterium | reverse complement strand
CGCGGTGCAAACTGGGCTTTACCGACTCAAACAATCGGCGCGACAGGTTACGTTCGGCCCGTCAGTGTCCGATGCTCAGCAAATCAATTGACGCTCAAGGACGCCTCCGGAAAGCAGGTGACGATTGAGTTCGGAGCCAATCCAACACGGGACATTGACCAAATGATCAACGTTCTCTGGCAGCGAATTGACTCGTGGGGCATCGCTGGAGCGAACGCGTTCTGGAAGCCAGCGTTGGAAGTGACCGTCGAATCCGGTGGCGAAATGCGGTTCCGCCAATTGCAGAGCATGCTTCGCGGCAGCGGCGTGACGGTGCAGAAGGAGCAGCCATGAAATCCGAACAGCTCGACCAAGGCCAGGACTCGTTCCTTGACATTATCGCCAATCTTGTGGGCGTCCTGATCATTCTTGTCGTCGTCGTTGGTGCTCAAGCGACTTCCAGCCTTGTTGCTGAATCAAAGTCAAAATCCAAACAGGAAACAAACGTTCCCGAAGAGCCGACTCCGATCGTCGTCTCGAACGACGAGCCTTCTCATGAAGGGCCTTCTGCTGAAGGGCCTTCTGATCTGCTGAGCGGTCAAATCGCCGAACTTGAAACGCAGCTTTCGAAATCAAAGTCGCTGGCAGCGAAACTGCTTTACGACAATCAACTGTTGGATCAGCAGATCGAGCGTGAAAAACAGCTGGCGTCCCAGTTAATCAATCGACGTCACGCGATGCTTACTCAAATGGCTCAAGTTCGCGACATCGCCGACCAACGCAAACAGGAGCTTGACGAAGAGCAGCAAAAAAAGCTGCAGTTGGAATCCGAAGAAATTCGTTTGACGTCGGAACTGGAATCGATCAAAGAAGAAATCAACGCGATCTCAACGACTCGAATCGTGTCCGAAGTCGAAACGATTGACCACTACCCGAACCCGATTGCCAAAACGGTCTTTTCGAATGAAGTTCACTTCCGCATGGACGCCGGGCGTATTTCTTACGTCCCTATGGATGAATTGATTCAGCAGATGAAATCCGAGATCCGTGTCAAAGCGGAAAAACTCAAACAGGCATCCGTGACTCGCGAAACGGTCGGACCGATCGACGGCTTTCGACTCCAATACGAATTGGGAGTCGTGGCTCCTCAACGAGGCGACCATCCCGACGCCCGCGTCATTCGATTCAAACGTTTCATCGTCCAGCCCGTCAATTTCAGTGCTGGCGAAGATGTGGACACCGCGATGACAGAAGGATCCGAATTTTCAAACGTTCTGTCCAGACATGAACCACGGCGAACGACGGTTTCGGTTTGGGTTTACCCGAACAGCTACGACGAGTATTCGAAATTGAAGAAATGGTTGCACGAACGCGGATTCCAGATGGCAAGTTGGCCGCTGAGTAAAGGTCGTCCGATTTCTGGCGGACCGGACGGGTTTAGAACTTCGGCCCAGTAAAAAGCGAGCTTTCAAGCGGTCAATCCAGCTTTCAAACAGCCTTCGCAGTCCATCCATCAGTCGATCGATTAGCCCCTACCGATGGGCACTGGCGACACCATCATGACGAGCCTTACACGCCAGCCGATAGGCTTTTTCGTCACCGTGTGCATGAATGGAAAACGATCGCGTTCGGCGTCTGCCTCGCCCGTCAATCCATTGGGCGACCCAGTACCAATATTGATATTCGTATTTCCCGCGAGCATCTTTTTGACGGTGCAAACGAACGCCGACAACGCCGCTGCGATTCCGCGCCGACGGGATTTCGCTGCGTTCCTCAGTCGACAGTTTTTCCGTCGCTGCTTCCTGCTGATCGCGAAACTCCTTGGCCGCCTGAAGTGCTCCTCGATTTCCGCCATGAGCAACATCTGAAAAGTAGCGTTGTATCTTTTCGCGTTTCCGCTGCATTCGGACGATCCAGCCGCCGGGCTTACCAGGCCGACTCGCGTGCTCGACCCGTTGCAGGTTTCGACGTGGGTTCTTACGTGCCATTGACGGAAAGGGAAAAAGTCAAAGTGTGCCAAACTCTGGTTTCAGTTCTACTCTGGTTTCAGTTCTATTTTCTGACCACGCCGTATTGCTCAATCTTTCGATAGAGTGTCGCTCGACTAATGCCCAGCAGATCCGCTGCGGCAGGAACGTTATTGGAAGTCCGTTTCAATGCGTCGACGATTAGCTTGCGTTCCCAATGATCGATTCGCAACGTTTCAAATTCGCCGTCGGTCGCATCGCGAATCCCCAATTCATCGCTGGCGACTTCGTTGGTTTCGGCCATCACGACGGCGCTGTCGATCACGTTCCTCAACTGACGAACATTGCCAGGCCACTGGTAACCCAGCAGACGCGTTTTCGCTTCCGGGGAAAGCGTCAGATCGTGCTTGCCATGCTGGGTTCGAAAGTGCTCCAGAAAATGTTCCATCAGCATTGAAATGTCGGCTTCGCGATCTCGCAGTGGCGGAATGTATAATTCGTAGACGCTCAATCGATAAAACAGATCTTCCCGAAAACGCTTTTCGGCGACGAACTCTTTCAAGTCACGATTGGTCGCACAGATCACGCGAACATCGACGGATATTTCTTCCGTCCCACCGACGGGCAAAAACGGGTGCCCTTCGAGCGTTCGAAGCAGTTTCGCCTGGCCTTCGAGTGTAAGCTCTCCGATTTCGTCCAGGAAAAGTGTGCCGCGATCGGCCTGTTCGAACCAGCCGCTGTGATCGCGATCGGCACTGGTGAAAGCGCCTTTCTTGTGACCGAACAACTGGCTTTCCATCAGGTCGCGAGGAATCGCAGCGCAATTAACGCTGAGCATCGGGCGATCGGCTCGAGGACTGGTTTTGTGAAGCGCTCTGGCGACAAGTTCCTTTCCGGATCCACTTTCACCGCGAACCAGCACGCAGCCGGTGGCTTTGGCGACGCGTTCGATTTTGTTTTTCAGTTCCAGCATCTTTGGGCTCTCGCCGAGCAATTCGTCGAAGGTTGCAGATTTCTGTTTCAGGCGAGAATGGTCCGCTGCGAGCACGGAATGCTTGTCGGCTCGCACAAGTGACCGCACCATAATGTTGGCGATCGCACAGGCGAGCTTAAAATGAGAGTCGTGAAACTGTTTCTTTTTTCGGTACAGATGAATTGCACCTTTGACAACGCCGTCTGAATTGAGCGGGACGCAGATTGAATCGGCATAGCTGTCGTTGCCCTTCGTTTCGTACTCGACACGAATCGCGTGCCCTTGCGCGACGACTCGTTTGGTAAGTTCGGGGTCGAGCGTCAGTTCCGCTGCCAGCTCTTTGGGGATGACGACTTTTGGAGCCAAGCCCCCGTCTTCTGACACCCACAGAAATCCGGCTGCAGAAGCGTCAGTCCGATCGCTCAACCGTTTCATGCATGTTTGAATGATGGCGTCAGGATCTTCTTGCGAAAGTAACTTGACGCTCAATTGAAACAGAAAGAAAAAATCGGGGCCCCAGTCGTGGCCATTGAGAAACTCAAGCGTGTACTGTCCGGTGTCCAGCGGGTCCAGCGATTCGTCCAGAATAACGGTCTGGGCTCCCGGACCTCGCATTTCGCCGGTTTTGCTTTCTTCGGCGTTGAGCGAATCTGCAGCGGATTCGCTAAATTTGAAAGCGCTTCCGCCAATCCGAATCAGGTTACCTTCCGCCAGACGAGCCTGCCGCACGGTCTGGCCGTTTACGAATGTTCCGTTACTGCTGCCATTATCTTCGATCCACCAGCCGTCTTCGTCCGTATAGATTTTGGCATGTTTTCGAGAGCATTGAGGATCGTTGAGCACAATCCTGCACTCCCAATCCCGGCCCAGAAAATTGTCCTCGGTAGGGCTAAGCTCAAACCTGGCGCCGGAATTGGCACCGGAGTTCATCATCAAAAACGCAGTCACGGCCAAGACGAATTCCTTGAATTCAGTTGTCTGGATTAACTCAATGAGCCCTGCCGCCAACGCGAATGATGCCGGCTGTCGGCACTGATCGCTATTGCCGCAGCTCTTGTGAATCCTTACGATTCGAAAGAGATTATAGACATTAAACTCGGCCTCCACCGCATTAGCAGGGGTTTAAAGCCTAATTCTAGCCGATTCGTTGCCTCGACGGTATCGGGGGAATTCGTGCAAAACAGTGTACCTGGACCCGAGATTCAAAACCTTGTCGACGCAGGTGGGTTTAATTGGAGTGACGAATATCGGTTGGCATCGCCATGTGACCGTTTCGAAAATTTATTCCATTGGAAACTCACCTCCTGACATCACTTCCTGAAGACGACGAATCCAATCCATCATCCTATTGAACAACACTTATCAAGGTCTTTCATGACAGTTCAAAATTGCCCCACCACAAGAGGTCGAATCGGAAGAGGCTACATCGCGAGCTTTCTGACTCTGACCTGCCTTTTTGGGATCTTGGCCCAGACCGCGTTTGCAGACGACAAAATTGTCGATCCAACTCGTGCTCAAAAGCGAGTCGGCAACATCGTTGCCAGCTTGATGACACAGGGTCACCTTTCGCGACGCCCACTCGATGACGAAGTCTCGCGACGAGCGTTTGATCTATACATCAAAATGCTGGACCCGACCAAATCATATTTCCTTCAGTCCGACATCGATGAATTTGAAGCTCGCAAACTGGACATTGCGGACCTCTTGCGCCGCGGCAAGTACGATCTTGGACTTGATATCTATAAGCGATTCCTGAAGCGGGTCGATCAACGTTCGGAACTGGCGATTAAACTTGCCG
>CAYZPA010000007.1:0-70124 GCA_964479855.1 uncultured Pirellulaceae bacterium | reverse complement strand
GAAGATGTCATCGAAATGTACATCACGGCCGTCACGAATTCTTTTGATCCTCATACGTCCTACATGTCGCGGCGAACTTTCGAAAACTTCATGATCCAAATGGGTTTGGAACTGGAAGGGATCGGAGCCACGCTGTCCGGAAACGACGAAGGTTACACAGTCATCAAAAGCATCGTTCCCGGCGGTGCGTGTGACACTCAAGGCGGAATCAGCGTCGAAGACGTCATCATGGCGGTAGGGCAGGGCGACGAAGAAGGCGAACGCCTCGACCACAAGCTTGCCACCGAACATGGCACCGAATTTATCGACATCAACTTCATGAAACTGGACGATGTCGTCAGCATGATTCGCGGCAAAGCGGGCACCGTGGTTCGGCTTCAGGTTCAATCTGAAAACGAAGTCGACATTCGAACGGTCGAAATCGTCCGCGAGAATATCAAACTGGAAGACAGTGCAGCTCAAGGCAAAGTCTTCGAACAGGGCGTCAAACCAGACGGGACTCCGAATCGCATCGGAGTCATCGAACTACCAAGCTTTTACGCGGACATGTCTGGCGGAGCGGCAGGACGCAGTACGACTGCGGACGTGAAGAAGATTCTTGATCGGTTCAATAACGAAAACGTGGATGGACTTGTCATCGACCTTCGCAAGAACGGCGGCGGCAGCCTGCAGGAAGCCATCGACTGCACGGGATTGTTCATTGATGCGGGTCCAGTGGTTCAAATCAAGGACGCGATCAATTCGATCACGAAATTGGATGATCGCCGACGCGGACTCACATGGGACAAACCGGTCGTCGTTTTGACCAGCAAGTTCAGCGCCAGTGCCAGCGAAATTCTTGCGGGAGCATTACAGGATTACGAACGAGCATTGATCGTTGGTGACACAACGACTCATGGCAAAGGAACCGTTCAGACTCTCATGAACCTAAATGAGATTGTTTACCAGTCCAGAAATGCTCCCAACCAGTTTGGTGCACTAAAAATTACCCGTTCGCAGTTCTACCGACCGAACGGTGACAGCACACAAAAACGAGGTGTACTTTCTGACTTGGTTATTCCATCGGTCACCGACAAGATGCCTGTCGGTGAATCCGATTTGGATCACCCAGTTGACTTCGACCGAATTTCGCCTGCCGACTACAGCAGCTACGGTTTCGCCGATGAAAAGCTTAAAGAGTCACTGCAGAAACGATCGGCTGATCGGATCAGCGAGTCCGAAAAGTTTGAAAAGCGGATTCGCCAGATCAACGAGTACGTTCGGCAAAAGAACCTGAAAACCGTTTCCCTGAATCAGGAGAAGTTTCTGGCTCGAAGCCGCGAACTGCGAGCAGAAAAGGAAGACGAAAAAGCGATCGAGGAACAGGTTTCCAGCAACAAGGAAATCAAGCGAGATTACTACCTCGACGAAGTTCTTCAAATCACAGCAGATTACATGAACCTGCTTGAAAAGAAGAGCTAACGTTTTCCTGAATCCTCGAAACTCAGAATCGGGAAGCCGAACCAGTTGTTCGGCTTCCCGTTTTGCTGCGCGATTCAGTTTTGCTCCAGCAAACTTCCCACATACAATCCAAGGAACTTCCATGCCTTTCAAAGCAATCTTTTTTGATATCGGAAACACGCTTATCAGTCGCAAAGCGTGGTTACCCGGAGCCCTTGAAGCCGTTCAGGCGATCCGCGATCAAAGGATCAAAACGGGAATTATTTCCAACACGGGAGACCTCGACCGCGATCAACTGGCAAAGCTTTTGCCTGACGATTTTGATTTCGGACTATTCGAGGAACATCTGACAATCCTGTCGTCGGAAGTCGGCGTACAAAAACCAAACCTTGGGATCTTTTCACTGGCGGTTCAGCATGCCGGTTGCTCGCCTTGGGAATCCATGTTCGTCGGCGAGAGCTTGACCGAGACGCTGGCGGCTCAGCAAGCCGGGATGGCGTCTGCGAGAATCGTGAACCCCAAACCGGATTTCAAAGCACTGGTCAATTGGCTGGACTAATTACAATTGAACGATTTTGAATGCGCGTAAATATAGAGTGCAACTGAAACTTTCAGCAGGCAAAGTCACCCAACGCCAATTCATCAGGAAATTGAAACGATACATTCACCATCTTCACTGCCGACCTGATCGCAGCGAACTTCTACTTCCAAAAACTTTTGAATGATCTCGGCATGCGTTATCGAATGCTGGGTTAATTTTCCGGTTCGAAAGGAGCCGTTGGCATCTTCGAAATGCGCGGCAATCGCCATCGGCAAAATTAGCTGGTCCGCAAGGTTGGGCCCAACCGGAACCTCCGATCGAACGTAGCGTCGAATATCACGAACGATCGCATCGGCGACCCTTTCCGCAGGCACGTTGACGCTTCCAAAACTGGAAAATACGGTCGTCACATTTTCGTATTCCAGCTCAACCATCAAAACGTTGCCCGGCCCGACGGGATCCTGAACATCGACCACTTCGGTTTGCACTCGATCCCAATTCAATTTTCGAACGACTCGATGAATCTCGCGATCAGCAATGCTTGTCGGCAAAGCTGCAACAATCGCAACCACCTTTCGGCTTCGCAGCTTGTCACGATCTATCAAATCCAAACCGCGAACGGCACCCCGTCGGTTAATCCGGGCGGTGAATTCACCCTTCCCAGCTGGATAAAACCCGTAGTGATTCAATTGTACTTCGACTTGTGGGCCAATTTTTGCCAGCTGCGGAAGGTACGAATGCTGCACGAAATCCAATGGCGGCGCGAGCATATTATGCGTTCCGCCGACGAAGGTCGCTTCTGAGTCCTCGTCGCACATCATCAGCGCGGGCAGAACGGTTTGGAAAACCAGAGTCGCACTTCCAGCGGTTGGTACTTCGAAGCGATATTCACCAGCGCAAAGGTCCCTCGGCTCGAAAACGATCTCTCTGGACCCAACTTCGTCACCCGAAAGGTTCGCATCGCCGACTTCGGCCGCCGCGCGAACGGCCGTTAGATGCTGCGGCCTGAGCCCTGGCTAGGATCTTCCAGCTCGCAGATTGAAGATTCGAAACGGCTTTCTGGACAACAGCGACAATGCGAGCGATGACCGAACGATCTGCCCGCCACCCTCTCCAAGAGAGCCATCGATTTCTATCATGAAAATTATCCTGTCATCATTCAAAAACTACGAACTCAAATTCAACCGGAATTATTCACGACGACAGGCGTCTGGTTTGCCTTTGAATCGATTTTCCGGACGCGGAGGCAACTATTGCAAATTCGTAATTTCACGTCGTGGGTGACTTGCCGAAACCACAAACCTGGAACAATATCCGAATGAAACAAGCTTTCTCCAAGTCGACGCCCACGCATCGTGAATAATCCGGGCTCAATAACACCTTTGAATCGCAGACCCGATAACCTGTCACAGGTTCACGCTGCGATCAACAATTGGTATCAGTCGGGCATCAGTCGGAATCGGTCAGGCTCGGTCGGAAAGGCAAACTCAGCTTTTTATGGTCGCCGGCAAAAGACGATTTTGCATTAAAATGCGGCAACCGATACAAAAAAGAAACGTATCCTGTCGCTTGAGCACAAACGCGGGACGATCCGCCTTTACAGAAAGAACCGTTGTGGATCGAATATCGATTCAGCATCAACTTTTGGATTCGAGCTATGAAAACGTTACCCCGAGCCTTGAAATACGTATCGGTGTTGTCACTTTTTTTGGCCGCTACGCAAATCACGAGCCCCGTTGAAGCTCAAGAAGTCGCTGCCGACAGAACAAATGTGGCTCCTGCGGTTGAACGGATGGTCGAGCCTCCTTCTCGCCCTCTGAAGCCAAATGCTGCTCAAAGCCGTCGAAACATGGTGGCAACGGTTTCCCCACAAGCGACTCAAGCCGGACTTGCGGCCATGCAGCAAGGCGGAAATGCGATAGACGCAGCGATCGCGGCAGCACTGACTCTGGGCGTGGTTGATGGATACAACTCGGGCATCGGCGGCGGCTGCTTTATCCTGATCCGCACGGCAGACGGAAAACTTCATGCGATCGACGGTCGCGAGACGGCTCCGGCTGCTGCCGATCGGGATTTCTATCGTGACGAAAGCGGGACGATCCAACCTCAGCAATCTCGCACCGGCGCGAAAGCTGTCGCTGTTCCGGGCGCTTTGATGGCGTTGGAGCAAGCAGGGCTTCGACATGGAAGACTCAAATTCAGCGAGCTCATTCTTCCAGCAGCCCAGATCGCAGAAGACGGATTTGAAATCAGCTCGCTTTACAGTTCACGAATTTCAAAAGTACAAGCCACGATCGCTCAATTCCCGGAAACAGCTGGATTACTTCTGGATGAAAACCAAAAGCCAATTCCAGCAGGCTCGTTACTAAAGCAACCGGACCTTGCCCGAACCTATCGATCGATCGCAAAAAATGGAAGCAGCTGGTTCTACAACGGAGAATTCGCCAAACGCGTGTCGCAATGGATGAGCGAAAACGGCGGCGCGATCACGGAATCTGACTTCGCGAATTACTCGATCGTCGATCGTGAGCCCATCGTGACGACCTATCGATGCTACACCGTCGTTGGATTTCCACCGCCAAGCTCAGGCGGAATTCACGTCGCCCAGATCCTGAACACGCTGGAGCACTTTGACTTGGCGGCGATATCAGGCAACTGTCGCGGAGAAGCGATTCACTTGGTCGTCGAAGCGATGAAGCTCGCGTTTGCTGACCGTTCGTACTGGCCCGGCGACCCTGCCTTTGTTGGCGTTCCCAAGGGGCTCATCAGCAAAAGATACGGCTACGAACTTGCGACTCGAATCGATCCGGGCTGGGCGACAAAAGTCCTTGCCAACGGCCAGCCTCCGAATCCGGAAGACGTTTTTCAGGACCGACACACAACTCACATTTCGACCGCCGACTCGGAAGGCAACTGGGTGGCGATCACCTCCACCATCAACACCACGTTTGGATCCAAGGTTATCGTTCCTGGCACAGGAGTGATTCTGAACAACGAAATGGATGACTTTTCGATTGCGCCCGGCGTCCCCAACGCTTTCGATTTGATTGGTGCTGACAACAACAAGATCGTCGCCGGGAAACGACCGCTTTCGAGCATGAGCCCAACCATCGTGCTGTGCGAAGGTCAGCCGGTGATGGCGTTGGGAGCCGCTGGCGGGCCAAAGATCATCACGCAAGTCGCTTGCACTTTGATCAACACAATCGATTTTCAAATGACGCCCGAAGACGCCATCGGAGCTCCGCGCATTCATCACCAGTGGTCGCCGGATCGAATTCAAGTTGAAAACACCGTTGATTCTCAGCTACAGGCTGAAGTCGAAGCCTTCGGCCACAAAATGGTGCTTGCCGAATCCGACGACGTCGGTGTAAGCCAAATCATTGCGTGGGATCCCAAGACTGGAATTTTCACCGGTGCTCATGATCCTCGCGTTCCCGGGCAAGCGATGGGAGCCGATCCTCTGCTACCCGCCCCAGTGATCGAGTCGCCTTCTGAGCAAGTCGTTGAGTCGACAGAAACGTCTGGCGAAATGCAAGCTTCTGCTCTTGAGGAATAGGATTGAATTAGCTTGCCGATTTATAGCGTCCTGATTTCGGCACGCCCGGAATTGTTCACGGCTCAAATTTCACAAAGCTCAAACCTTCAATTCGAAGTCCGTCTTTGATCAAACAAGATCAATCTGCAGTCCGTCCCAAGCCATCGCGACACCTTCCGGCAGTTTTGCATCGACGGTTTCGTAGTTCAAACTGCAAGCGCAATGCGTGAACCACGTTTGACGGGCGCCAACACGGCTCGCAACTTCAATCGCTTCTTCGATCGAAAAGTGGGTTGGGTGCGGATCGAATCGCAACGCATCAATCACCAACGTCTCGACGCCTTCCAGAAGTTGAAAGCTTGTTTCGGGAATCATGTTCACGTCAGTGCAATAGCCAACTTTGCCAACCCGAAAACCCAACACATCAAAATGAGGTCCATGCTTCATCGGAATTGGAACCACGGTCGCCCCAAGCACATCGATTGGCTCGCCCGTAATTCGATGCATGTCGACCGCGGGCCTTGCTCCCGGATGAGTGCTTTCTGAATCCATGAACGCGTAGTCAAACGCTTTACGCAATCGTGATTCGACGTTCTGGTTGCAGTAAATCGGAACCGGATGTCCTAGGTAAAACTGAAACAATCTTAGATCGTCAAACCCCATCACATGATCGCTATGTTCGTGTGTGTAGATCACTGAATGGACGATACCGATTTTTTCCCGAATCAATTGTTGATAAAGATCCGGAGACGTGTCGACCAGCAAGTTTCCTTCGGGCAAGCCAAAAATCGCACTGGAACGGGTCCGTTTGTTGCGAGGATGATCGCTCCGACAGGTTTCACACCCGCAGCCGATCGCTGGAACGCCGACCGATGTTCCGGTTCCCAAAAGGATTAGCTTACCGCGGATGTCTGTTGTTACTGGTTTCTTGCTCACTCAGGCGTCTTTTCTGACGGGTCGAACGTTTCGGGAAACCAAACAGGATAGCCAGCACCGGGAAACAGTGACAGCACGGAACCGCCCGAAACCAACCGCGACTATCCGTCCAGTACATGCCGCAAGCGCCGCAAGCTGCCAGCAGATGGCATCGGCACAGGTTTTGCATTGCGACGTAATAAGGACGTGAAAAGGGTTTGAGAACGGCGACAGCGGAGCCTTCCCGCGAGTGATTTCGAACAGGGAAGGCAATGTCTTGCTGGAAGATTCGGCGATAATGGCGCTCACATCAGCCGCCTTGAATGGCAACGATGCGATTAAAACCGTGGTTATCGATCAATGGGGCCCAGTTTAACGGCGGTCCATTCAACATTGACCCATTTTCGCCAGCAAGATACCCTGTGGTATTCAGGAAAACCACGCAAAAATGCTGAAATTGGCACGACGAAACGTCAGCTGCTGACAGGACGGTCTGTCATGCTCGGAATTGCTTACCGATCAAAGCTTTCCGAAGCAGTTGCTGATTTGATACACCTTAAAATTGGAACCAACGCGGACGGATCTGTTTGTTGAACAGCCGAAAATTTCGCCAGGTTACCGGAATATAAAAATGGAAAAACTGGAACTCCTCTGGGACAACACAACGCACTTCTTTTCTGGCGTTGTCAGAAATGTTGAGCGAACCATCACCAACCTGTTTGGTTCTTCCAATGCGAGGCAAGTGAAAAAGCTGCAGAGTCGAGTCGACGCCATCACGGCACTCGAATCGACTTACGAGAAGATGACCAACGAAGAATTGGTAGAACAGACCCGCTTGTTCAAAGAGCGAATCAAGAACGGTGAAACCACGGACGACATCCTCACCGAAGCATTCGCTGTCTGCCGCGAAGGTGGCAAACGATTCCTTGGCATGCGTCACTACGATGTCCAGCTAATCGGAGGCATGGTGCTTCACGGTGGTAACGTCGCGGAGATGGTGACCGGTGAAGGTAAGACTCTGGTTGCGACTTTACCGGCGTATCTGAACGCGCTTGAAGGTCGCGGCGTTCATGTGGTTACGGTGAACGATTACCTCGCCCGTCGCGACATGGAATGGATGGCTCCGCTGTACATGGGGCTCGGCCTGACGGTCGGCAACATCCAGTCAAACATGCCTGTTTTGGAACGACAGAATTCCTACAGCTGCGACATTACTTACGGAACCAACAACGAATTCGGTTTCGATTACCTTCGCGACAATATGCGCCCGGCGGCTCGCGGCGATGAAAACTACGCATCGCGGTTCCAACAATCACAGGGCAAGCTTGCTTTTGCGATCATTGACGAAGTCGATAACATCCTGATCGACGAAGCGCGAACTCCCTTGATCATTTCGGGGCCAGCTCACACCAACCCGGGCCGATACGCCGAAGCGAATCGCATCGCATTGCAGCTCAAGAAAGACTTGCACTACCAGGTAAACGAAAAAGACCACACCGCCACGCTTACCGATGAAGGCGTTCGTCACGCAGAAAAACTTGCGGGCGTGGAAAGCTTCTACACGCCGGGCAACATGGAATGGCCGCACCTGATCGACAACGCGTTGCGAGCCCACTCGCTGTACACGCGGGACGTGAACTACGTCGTTAAAGATGGCCAGATCGTGATCGTCGACGAATTCACGGGGCGATTAATGGAAGGGCGACAGTGGTCCGACGGCTTGCACCAAGCGGTCGAATCCAAAGAAGGCGTCAAGATCAAGGAAGAGACTCAGACGCTTGCCACGATCACGCTGCAAAACTACTTCAAGCTCTACGATAAAGTTTGCGGCATGACCGGTACGGCGATGACCGAGGCCGAAGAGTTTTACAAGATCTACCAGTTGGACGTGGTCGCGATTCCAACCAACAAGGTCATGGAACGGATTGCTCATCCGGACATCATCTACAGCAGCGAAAAACACAAATGGGCAGCCGTTGCGGAAGAGATCGAAAACTACCACCTTCACGACATGGTGTTCCTGAACAACGGCGAAGTCTACGCGGGAAAACTGATCAGCAAAGAACCGGAAGTTGTCATCAAAGACAAGATGGATGGCAAGGAATATTCTTTCTCGCCGAACAAGGTTCAGAAAATTCAGCAGCCAGGGCGACCGATTCTTGTCGGTACCACGACGATCGAAAAAAGTGAACTGCTTTCTGAATTGCTGACCCGTCGCGGAATCAAACACGAGGTTCTCAACGCGAAGAACCACAAACGTGAAGCCGAAATCGTCGCTCAGGCGGGTCGATTGGGCGCCGTTACCATTGCGACGAACATGGCCGGTCGCGGTACCGACATCATCATGGGCGGTAACCCGGAGAACATGGCGTGGGCGCGACTCCAAGACACCTACGCGACGAGACTGGATATTCCTCAGGACGTTTGGGATACGCTTGTTGACGAGATCGACAAAGAACATCAGATGAAAGAGATGGGCGTCGAAGTCAAAGCGATGGGCGGACTTCACGTGATCGGCACCGAACGTCATGACGCTCGCCGGATCGACCTTCAGCTTCGTGGACGCTGTGGACGTCAAGGCGACCCCGGTAGTAGCCGATTTTTCCTCAGTCTTGACGACGATCTGATGCGAATTTTCGCCGGCCCGTTTGTGAAACGAGTGCTCGAAATGGGCGGTTTCAAAGACGACGTTCCGATCGAGAGCAAAATGGTTTCTCGCCGTATCGACAGCGCCCAGAAGAAGCGCGAAGAGTTCAACTTTGAGATTCGAAAAAGCTTGCTGGAATACGACGAAGTCATGGACGAGCAGCGGAAGCGAATTTACAGCTTCCGACAGCGAATCCTTGACGGTGCCAGTTGTCGTGACATCGTTCTGGACATGATTCGGGATCAAATCGAAACGAATCTTGCAACTTGCCTGGACGATTCCTTCGGTTGTGATTCGTTCGCCCGTTCGGCGGCAAGTCAACTTTCAGTGGATGCGTTCGACCCACGCCTGTTCAGAAAGCTGGCTCCCGAAGAAGCTGAAAAAACCGCAATCGACGAAGCCCAACGAATGGCCGAAACGCTGATCGTGACTCAGGTCGAAGACAATCTCCCGATCTCCGAAGACGAATCGGAATGGAGCTGGTCGGCACTTTCGCATTTCGCAAACAGCCGCTGGAATCTGAAAGTAAACGATCACGATCTGCGAAAAGCCGGACGGGATCGAGTCGACGAATACCTGATTGAAAAAGCTCGCGTGGCACTCGGTAAAGTCGAAATCGAAGGTGCCGAGCAGATGCTCGACCCGAACTACGGAGTGAAAACGGCGACGACGTGGCTGCAGGCGAAATTTGGCATCGAACTTGATCCCGATTCGCTCGTTGAGAAAAGCGCGGATGAAATCACGGAACTTGCGACCGACAAAGCGATCGAAGTTTACGACAACAAGGAAGCCGAATATCCAGTTATGGCTGGCTTCTACCAGTTCTCAACTCCGGGAACCGGTGGAGCACAGGGACGACTTGACCGCGAACAGTTAATTGACTGGGCAAGTCGTCGCTTCGATTCCGAAGTCAGCCTCTCGGATGTTCGTGACATTCAGCGTCAGGAGGTTGCCAACCTGCTGATCGACAAAAGCCGCGACCATCAAAAACAGGCTCAGTCTGCGATCTCGACTTTGCAGCAAAAGCTCGAAGACCTTTCTTCCAAGGGGGAACTTCCGCTCAAAAATGCGAACGGTGCAGCATCGTCGCTGGCAGCCTGGTTCAAGGACACGCTGGACTACGAACTTGATCTTGAAAACGTTGACCGGCTGGAAAAGGAACAGCTGGAAGAGCGGCTCGAGGCCATCGTCGAAAATCACTACCATCCTGAATTCCGCCGTATGGAGCGGATGGTTCTGCTGGAAGTGGTAGACTCTGCATGGAAAGATCACTTGCTGGCGATGGACTACCTTCGCAGTGCCGTCCGCAACCGAGGGATGGCCCAACTGGATCCAAAAGTCGAATACAAACGCGAAGGGATGCGGATGTTCGAAGGCTTGTGGGGTTCGATTGGCGAACGCGTCACCGATCTCGTTTTCCGTGTCGAGAACATGAATGCGGATTTTGTCAGCCATACGCTTTCCGAAACCACCGGCCGGGCAATCGAAACAAAAACGGTTGAATCGCATCAGGAATTTGAAGGCGGAGAAACTTCGCAGGAACAGCAGGACGCGATCGACAACTCTGGTGGTGGAAAGCAGAAAGCGGAAACGATTCGAAATCGCGATGTAAAAGTCGGCCGAAACGATCCGTGCCCCTGCAGCAGCGGTAAAAAGTATAAAAACTGCTGCATGCGGCAGGCGGCTGGATAAGGAAGAAGCAGGTTGCTGGTCAGCGGGCTGCTAAAGAATGGTTTCCTTCGACGAGCTTCGATAAGCCACAATGAGCCACAATGAGCTTGGCTTTGACAGGCTTGATCAACCAGCGATTTCAGACAAAGGACTGTTTTGAATCTTCGATCGACATGTCGAAAGCTATTGTTCAACGGCATTTGGTTGTTGATCATGGCCATCGCGATGCCGTGGCTGGCATGGCGTTTCGTTTTTCAAAACAAGAACCGTCGCGGTTGGGCCCAGAAGCTGTTTGGCCTGGTTCCGGTGCGAACTGTTACGCAGGACGCTGCGTCTGAGGAAGTCCGAATATGGCTTCAGGCGGTCAGTGTCGGCGAAGTTCACCTTTTGATTCCGATCGTTCGCGGACTGCTGCGAAGGCACCCCAACGCCAAGCTGTTCATTTCGACAACAACCGAAACGGGATTTGATCGGGCAAGCGAGCTTTTCGGCGATCAGCATTCCGTGTTCTTTTGGCCGTCGGATTTTAGCTGGGCCGTCCATCGTGCTTTCGACCGCATTCGTCCCGATGCGGTCGTGCTGATCGAACTGGAATTGTGGCCGAATTTCATTGATATCGCGAAGGCACGCTGCGTCGAAGTCATCGTTGCCAATGGCAGGTTGAGCGAATCGAGCTTTCGTGGCTATCACCGATTGCGATGGCTTCTTCAGCCTACGTTTGGGTCGCTGTCGATCGTCGGAGCGCAAAATGAAATTTACGCTCAGAGATTTGTATCGCTGGGGTGCCCCGCCGAAAATGTTTGCGTCACAGGAAACATCAAATACGACGGGGTTGAAACCGAGCGCGACAATCCAAAGACGAATCAGGTCCGCATAGTCGCAAAATCGTTTGGCTGCGACTCCGCACACCGGATCTTTCTGGCAGGAAGCACTCAGATCGAAGACGAAGTCGCCGCGGTGGAAGCGTACCTTCAAACTCGCGAATCAATGCCCGAACTCAGGCTCGTCATTGTCCCTCGGCATCCATCCCGTAAGCGAGAGATCGAATCGCTGTTGCGGTCTAACCGTTTGACGCCAATTTTTCGCTCAGAAACGATTTCCAAACCAACACTCGCAGAGCATCATTTGATCGACGCGGATTCCGTGATTGTTGTCGACGTGATCGGTGAACTTTCGGGCTGGTGGGGCTTGGCTGCGGTGGCTTTCGTCGGAGGCAGCATGGGTTCACGCGGTGGCCAGAACATGATCGAACCGGCAGCTTTTGGAGTTCCCGTTTGCTTTGGGCCAAACACCAAGAACTTTCGCAGCACCGTTTCCGGTTTGCTTGCTGAGGGCGGAGCGGTCGTCGTACAAAATTCGAATGAACTTGCCAGGTTTCTTGCCAGCGTCCTGTCTGACAATGCCATGGCCACTGGAATCGGACAGAAAGCCCAGAAGCATGTCCTACAACATCAGGGAGCGACTGAACGGACGCTGGATTTATTGGAAAAAGCGATTCCTGCGGCAGATTACGGTCTGCGCGAAAGCCGTGCTGAGAACGCGGCTTGAGCATTTGAGCACCGCCATCGTTGAACTGAATGGGCCTTCTTCAGTCCCACTGTCAATCACCGTGAAAACGGCCTCGAAAACGACTTCCGAGTGGATAAAAACGCCCTGATTTGACTCGTTTTGGCTAGAACATTTTATTCAAACGGTTATCATTTGGGCTGTTTGAGACGCTCGAGCCCGGGCTGTTCTTCTTTGTACGTAAATGCGTGATCGCGAATTCTGGCGATCACCGGCCAGCGTTTTCACGCTTGCGCAGCCTTTTACCACAGGAGATTTTTGTGGCCTCCGGCAAATACCTTTTTACGAGTGAATCCGTCAGCATGGGGCATCCCGATAAGCTGGCCGATCAAATTTCCGATGCAATTCTTGATGCGATGCTTGAGCAGGATCCTGCCAGCCGCGTTGCTTGCGAGACCATGGTTTCGACCGAAATGGCCGTCATCGCTGGCGAGATCACGTCAAAGGCGGACGTCGACATCGAAGGCGTTGTCCGTTCTGTCATCCGCGACGTTGGCTACACCGATGCATCGATCGGCATTGGCTGCGACAGTTGCACCGTTCAGGTCAATCTTGATCAGCAAAGCCCCGACATCGCGATGGGAGTGGATGCCGATGGTGCTGGCGACCAAGGCCTGATGTTTGGGTTTGCTTGCGACGACACCGAAGAACTGATGCCGCTTCCGATCGCACTTTCTCACAAGATTCTGGATCGTCTCAACAAAGCTCGCTTTGACAAAGAAGTCGATTGGCTTCGTCCTGATAGCAAGAGCCAGGTCACGGTTGAGTACGATGGCTTTACGCCGGTTCGCATCGACACCGTTGTCGTATCGACCCAGCACAATGACGGCGTGGATAACGAAACGATTCAGAAATTCGTTCGCGAAACGATCGTCGAGCCTTTATTGCCGGCGGAGCTGAACAAGGGCGACATCAAGTATCACATCAACCCAACCGGCAAGTTCGTCATCGGCGGTCCTCACGGCGACTGCGGTTTGACAGGTCGTAAAATCATCGTCGACACGTACGGCGGATGGGGACGACACGGCGGAGGTGCTTTCAGCGGCAAGGACTCAACCAAAGTCGACCGTAGCGCGGCTTACATGGCACGTCACGTTGCCAAGAACATCGTGGCGGCTGGACTTGCGAAGCGATGCGAAGTCCAACTGGCTTACGCGATCGGTGTTGCAGATCCTGTCAGCGTTCACGTTGACACTCAAGGGACGGGCTCGATCAGCGATGCCAAAATTTGCGAAATTGTGAAAGAGCAATACCCTCTTTCGACTCAGGGGATCATCAAGTATCTCGAACTGCGTCGACCGATTTTCCGCAAAACAGCTGCTGGAGGCCATTTTGGTCGCAGCGATGCTGATTTCTCGTGGGAGAACACTTCGTCGGCAAAAGAGCTGGCAGACAAAGCTTCGGCGACGGTTTAAGCCGACTTTCGCCTGAAAATGGTTGAAAACTAACAGGGCAGGAGAATTTGGTTCTTCTGCCCTTTTTCATGCGCTTGACACCTCATCGCAGGCCCTTTCGTCCGTCAATCTGACCCCGGATTATTCACGATGATTGGGCGACGTGAATAACTCCAGTCGACGTTTCGAAGCTGCAAAGATCGCCAGAATTTGACCGTATTGCACTGTCACAACTAGAAATGGGCGCTGGCAATATGAGCCGTTTTGGCGCTAGCCACGGTTATTGCAAGCTAAACCGTGGCTAGTGGTCTGTCTCGGCTAAAAAGCGGGGTTTCAATCCTAAGCCGTTTGGGCGTTTGGGCGATAGCCCCGGTTCTGTGCGAGGAACCGCGGCTATCGCCAAAACGGCTCACCCTGCAATTGCGTTGTCGCAAACCACTGGTGCCAAAACGGTTGCCCCCAAATTAAAGCTATGACAAAGCAGAAGCCGCAATTTTGAAAACTCGCGTTCGGGCCTGAGCTTGGTTTTGTTAACTTGGCCTTGGCAAAATGGCCGTGCAACGGCCGGGCAATGGCCAAACACCCAAACCAAAGTTTCTTTCGCAACCAACCACGATTTTCTCCTATGTCTGATTTAACATCCGCATCAGCGTCCATTACGTGGGACCACGTCAACATGAGCGAACTTGAAGCTCGGTTGAACGCCATCGGTGGTGAACCTGAAAGTAATCCGGCTGACGAAATCGAGCCAGTATCCCTGATGGAGCAATTTCTTGTTGATCGCGAGATGGAACGCCTTTCATCACGCTCGAGCCAACAAAATGAAAATGGCGACACCACCGAGACGATCATCGAGTATCGGCGAATTAAACTGGAAACGAATCAAACAAGATCGGTTATGCACTTGAGCTTTCAGCCAGACCTGCAAAGCGTCCCAACGGTCGATGCGAATCTGGTCGATGCCGTCGGTCGCATCCGAGTCACGCATTGCAATACGTTCGGTGCACGGCTGGAGCTATCCGTTGATCCGTCGAGCCTGATCGATTCTACGGTTTGTGTTGAAGCGACTTGTATCGCCAACAGTACCATTATTTGAAAAATCAATTAGTTTCAATCTGCTTCCATTGGAGACCCTAGCGTTGAACGCAGTAACGATTTCAGAACTAAAATCCCGGCTCGATGCCCACCAACAGCAACACGCAATCGCGTTTTGGGATGAGCTTTCCTCAGAACAACAAAACAAATTGGCAGAGTCTCTGGCAGACGTTGACTTCGGGCAACTGGAACAACTTTTTAAGGCTTCGTTTTCTGAATCCAGTTGGGCCGAACTTGCAGCGAAAGCAAAAGTACCGCCTTCGATTACGTTGGACGATTTTGCGAACCCGGAATCGTATGCGAAAGCTCGTGAAGTCGGATCAGAAACCCTGCGATCCGGAAAGGTCGCGATGGTGGTGGTTGCCGGAGGGCAGGGCAGCCGTCTTGGTTTCGACCACCCCAAGGGCATGTTTCCGATTGGTCCTGTAAGCGATCGGACTCTGTTTCAAATTTTCTTCGAAACCGTCCGTGCACGCGGCGAAGAATTCGGGACGACGATTCCGCTGTACATCATGACCAGTCCGCCGACACACAATGAAACGATTTCGTTTCTGACTGAAAATAACTGGTTCGGGATCGACGAAAAAGACGTGCGAGTCTTCTGCCAGGGAACCATGCCTGCGGTCGATGAAAACGGAAAAGTTCTGCTCGAATCGAAAGACTCGATTTTCAGGAGCCCCGACGGTCATGGCGGCACTTTGAAGGCCCTGGAAACGAGCGGAAGCATGGCGGACATGCAGCAACGCGGCATTGAGCACTTGTTCTACGGTCAAATCGACAATCCGCTGGTTCAGATTTGCAATCCTGCGCTGATCGGCTACCACGTTCAGAGCAACTCCGAAATGACGTCGCAGGTCGTTCGGAAAACCGACCCGCTGCAAAAAGTCGGCAACGTGGTCGAGGTCGATGGCGTGGTCCAAATCATCGAGTACAGCGATCTTCCAGAGGAACACGCGAGAAGAACCAACGACGATGGTTCAATCAAGCTTTGGGCGGGAAGCATTGCCGTTCACATTTTCACGTTCGACTTTTTGAAGCGGTCAGCGGCGGATGCGGATTCGCTTCCCTTTCATCGGGCGCATAAAAAGGTTCCTTTCGTGGACGCCGATGGCAACCTCATTACGCCGGATTCTCCGAACGCATACAAGTTTGAAAAATTCATTTTCGACCTTCTTCCATCCGCGAAGAATGCGATCGTTTGCGAAGTTGATCCTGCCGAAGGTTTTTGCGCCGTAAAGAATGCTCCACCTGCGACTTCGGAAACGCCGCAACATGTGAAAGACGCCATCGTCGCACTACATCGAAGCTGGCTGGAATCCGCAGGAGCCATCGTTGCCGACGGAATCAAAGTCGAAATCAGCCCTCTGTTTGCGACCGATCGCGAAGCACTGGCGAAGAAAATTGAATCCGGAACCGCAATCGATTCCGACACTTTTTTCCAGTAATTTCAAACCGCACTCAAATTCAAAACGAAAATAACCATTTCATGATTTACGCAACGATCATGGCTGGCGGCGCCGGAACAAGATTCTGGCCGGCGAGCCGAAAACTGAATCCCAAACAACTCCTGAGTCTTGCGGGCGATCGATCGATGATTCAGTCGACCGTGGACAGGCTGGGCACCATGTGTCCTCCCGAAAACATACTGGTTGTGACCAACCAGTTACTGGTGGATGCGATCCGTGATCAACTTCCAGGCGTTCCGGCAGCATCCATTATCGGCGAACCGGCGAAACGTGACACGGCGCCCTGTGTCGGATTGGCAGCCGCATGGGTGTTGGCTCAGGACCCCGAAGCGACGATGGCGGTCATGCCTGCCGATCATGTGATCTCACCCGACGAAGTGTTTCAGGAAGCGTTGCAACATGCGGCTGCCCTGGTCGACGAAGACGAAACGCGCATCGTGACTTTTGGAATCAAGCCCGATTATCCTGCCGAAGTATTTGGTTATATCGAGCGCAGCGAAGAGATTCCGGGCGGCAAGTTCCCCACTTTTGATGTGGCTCGCTTTCGTGAAAAACCGGATGCAGAAACGGCAAAGCAGTTCCTTGACGCGGGCACGTTTTACTGGAACTCTGGCATCTTCGTATGGAAAGCGAAGACGATTCTTGCAGCGTTGGAAAAATATGAGCCTGAAATGGTTGCCCATTTGAAAACGATTCAGGCATCGATCGGAACTGACAGCTTTGCCGATACGCTGCAGAAAGAATTTACCGCCATCGAAGGCAAATCGATCGACTATGCGGTCATGGAGCGTTACGACAACGTGAAGGTGATTGAAGCGCCCTACCAGTGGGACGACCTTGGAAACTGGACGGCGGTTCCTCGCCAGCGAGGCATCGATGAACATGGAAACACGATCGATGCGAAACATCTCGGCATCAAAACCAGCAACACCATCGTCCGTAGTGACGACGAACATTTGATCGTGACGGTTGGCATGGAAGACTGCATCGTGGTTAGAACAGCTGACGCAACCTTGATTGCCAATCGAAATGATGAAAGCGCCGTTAAAGAAGTGGTTAAGCAGCTCGAAAAACTGGGTTGGAATGAGTACCTGTAAGTCATCGTCAAAACGACTGAAACCTGCGGCTCTGTTGAAACTTCTTTGCCTTGCGATTTGGATTGGCGGAGGAACGATATTCAACACTCCGCCAGGGTTTCAGACGACCTGCGTCGCACAGGAAACCAAACTTACGACGGAGATCTTTCAACAGAAACCGGATCCGGCCACGACCTCCAACTACAACTGGAAAGTCGCCACGCTGGGAGGGACTCAGTTCTGGACGGATGTACGAGTCGTTGGCGGCTGGCGAGTTCAACGAAATACCTATTTTGGTCACTTCCGGCTGCTCGACGCCCAGAATGTTCGGCAGGCTTGGGGTGAGGAAGCTGCCTGCCACGCGATTTTGAACAGGCAACTTGAAAACGGAGCGATACAGCCTTATCGCGGCAAGGTTGTCGTCCTGCTGCACGGATTGCTACGGACCTGGCAATCGATGGGGCCAATGGCTGATCATCTGCGCGACCGCGGATTTGAAGTCGTTCTCTTTCGTTACGCAAGCTCCCGCGAAACCGTCGCTGATCATGCCCAAGACCTCCATAAAGTGATCGAGGGGTTCGGTCCAGCAGTCACTGAAATCAATTTCGCAGGCCATTCGCTGGGCAACATCGTTGTCCGACATTACTCGGGCGATCGACTTCGCTCCACAGGACAGCTGGATCCGCGTATCAAACGGATGGTGATGCTGGGGCCGCCGAATCAGGGCTCAAGGATGGCTCGTCTGCTGAAGAACAGCGTCGCATTCAAACTGGTCGCCGGTGCGAGCGGTGCTCAGCTGGCCAGCGACTGGAGCGAACTTGAGAAACAATTGGCAACGCCTCCGTTTGAATTCGGGATTATCGCGGGAGGACACGGCGGTGATTCGACCGAGTTCAGCAATTTCCTGTTGCCTGGCAGAGACGATTTTACTGTTTCGGAGCAAGAAACGATGCTCGCCGGAGCGCGAGATTTTATGGTCGAACCCCTGGTGCATTCCACCATGATGCATCAACCAAACGTGCTCAAAGCGACAACAACGTTCTTCGATAAAGGCCACTTCGTCAGTGAAGAAAAACGAAAACCGATTTTAACTTTGCCATCATCAAGACAACCCAGAAAAAGTTCAGCTGGAGCCGTTGATGTGCGACGATGAATCCAGTTCGGAGACCACACCCGAAACGAATTCCATACCCGAATCGAATTCCATGGCGAAAGCAGATTTGATTCCTGCAATGGATTTGATTCCTGCCAAGGGTCGCATCATTGGCATCGATTTCGGCACGTCCAGAATCGGCGTCGCGGTAACCGATCCGGGCCAGTCGATCGCCAGCCCTATGGAAACCTATCAAGTTCGCAATCCAAGGCTTGACGGGATTTGGTTTGTCGAAGTGGCAAAACGTGAGCAAGCCGTTGGATTTGTGGTTGGATTGCCGTTGCACATGAGCGGAGACGCCAGCAAAAAATCCAATGAAGCGGTCGCGTTCGGCAACTGGTTGCGCGAGGTCACCAAGCTTCCGGTCACTTGGCAAGACGAGCGATATTCGACCGCGATGGCTCGCGAAATCTGCCAGCAACTGGGCCTCAGTGGCGTGAAAAGAAAGGCTCATCTGGACAAGATTGCAGCCCAAGTGATTCTGTCTTCGTGGCTGGAACTGCCGGATCGCAACACGGATTTGACTGCCGCAGACCTTGGAGAGAAGCCATAGGCACCATAGGCCGTCAAACTATCTGACAAACCGCCGCCTCCAGCCACATCTACGAGCGCAGTTCGCCAACTACGAAACCGCGTCCTTCGATTCCTTCTATCTATCTAATCCGGAATTATTCACGACGACAGGCGCGACAGGCGTCTTGTTTTGCTCTTTTGAGCAATTCTCCTGACGCGGAGACAAGTTTTGCAAGTTCGTCGATTTCATGTCTTGGATGAACAGCCGAAACCACAAACGTGGAACAACACCCCAATGAAACAGGCTTTCTCCATGTCGACGCCAACGCCTCGTGAATAATCCGGGCTAATAACGTTTACCGCTTTTAAGCGCGTCCAGCCGCATCTGCGATTTGCGAATGTCCTTTTCGGCTTGCTCGTTCTTACGAATCAGCGACTTTTTTGTTTTCGCAAGATTCTCACGTTCCTTGTACATCTCGGAGATCCTTTTGGAGATCTCTTTTCGCATCCGCTCAAGCTCCTCGATCTTGGCCGACTTGCTGTAGAAACCCTCTTCTTTTTCCTCTACCGCCTGCTTGTTTTCGGCAAGCTGCTCTTTCAGTTGCTTCAATTCGGTTTCGCTGAATTTGATTTGGTCTGCGTAGACCGCCACCGGGGAATACTCACCCGTCTTCAAATTATCAATGACCTCAAGCACGGTGCTGGCGGGAATCGCGAGGCTCGAAACACGACCCGCTCTGGCAATGTTGATGCCAACAATTTTGCCGTCGACATCAATGACCGGACCACCACACTGAAATGACTGCAACGCCGTGTCGTGCTGAAACGCACTTGGGAAATCCATGCTGCGACGGCTCAAGCGACTTCCCATGCTGTTCTGTGCCAGCGAACGATTGTTCTGTGGGCTGGTTGTCCGCGCGTCGGCGAGCGTTAGCCGAACAACCTTTTCGTTATCTTCGCGCCTGATCGTGATCGAAATCTGGCTCTCGGGACTGTACTGCTCCAACGTTTTCCGAAGGCTTTCTGAGTCCTTAACTGTGACGCTGTCCAGCTTCAGTATGACGTCCTCAGGCTTCAAACCAGCTCGCTCGGCAGGTGTGTTCGGGACAACTCTGAGGATTTTGACGCCAAGATCGACATCGATCATGTTAATGCCGATGAAAGCTTTGGACTTTGGAATTTCGCGTTCTTCAACCCCGACGACACCGATCGCAATCGCTCCAGTTCCATCGGTTGGCGAAATCAACCAGCTACCCCGTTTCGGTGATGGAACGTCACGCAGCGGAGCAACCGCCAACCCTTCAACATCGACCTTAAGTAACGCCAAATCGTTTTCAACATCGACGCCCATCACGCTGGCTGCCTTAACCGAACCGTCGGGCAATTTGCACTTCAAATCGCCCTTCATTTCACTGGCTTTGGTCAACACCAAACCGTCACTGCCGACGATCGTGCCAACCGCGATCTGACGGCGACCACCGAGGACTTTGACTGTCGAGTCATTTGCTGAGACGGCGACGGGTTTAAAAACCGAAAGCAGCCCGGAGTCCTGACGAGTCAAAGAACGAGTCGAACGTCTTCGTTTTTTGGGAGCTTCTTTTGATTCCTGAGCGTCCACCGTTCCCGCAAAAACGCTGAAAAGCAACAGCATCGTCGTGACGCCCAAAAGGCCAACATTCAATTTATTTTCAAGTTTGTTCATCGTTTCATCAGATCGTTCAGGTAGTAACTTGTTTCAAAAGGAAGGCATTGCTGGAAATTGCAAACCACCTTTGCTGGAAAAGGTTCAAAACCGGGTTGCCACCAGCTCAGGTTATTTGCACTAACGTCTGCCTCTGGTTGGCGTTTCACCGATCACCACATAGATCGTTTCTTTTTCCCCTTTACGCTGCACTTCAAACTCAACTTCCTCGTAGGGCTTGAGCGCCTGCACTGCTTCGTTGAATTGCCACAGGTCGTAAATCTCTTTATCGCCGATGCGAATGACTCGGTCAGATTTCTTCAAACCTGCCTGGCGAGCGGGCGATATCCGGGCAAAGGACTCAATGACGTTTGAGCGACCTCGAAATTTCATTCCAAGATAAGGCTCTTTGTCGACAATGATTGGTTTTACAAGGTCTTTCCATTGAGTCAAAAATTGATTTGATGGAACATGAAAGTTATCTCTCAGGCTGCCGCCAATACGACTGTGAATGCCAACCACGCTCCCCTGCATATCGATAAGCGGTCCACCAGAGTCGCCTCCAACCAAGGTGCAATCGGTTCTCAAAACGTCTTCGGATTTCCGATTGATTCGACCGACTCTCAGAACCAGACCTCGCTTTTTGTCCAATCCACCAGGATGGCCAATCGCAATAATCCACTGACCAAGATTCAGATTCTCTGAGTCACCGATGTCCAAATATTTGAAACTTGGCAAGTCTTCCTGAACGGCAAACATTTTGTTTAACCGCTCTGTACGAGACCTTTTCTTTTTCTTGACGGGCTCTTTGTCTTCTGCATTTTTGTCGTTTTCGTTTTTATCTTCGGAGCTATCGTCTTTGGATTCTTCGCTGTCCTGGGGTTTTTCTTCGTCAGAATCAGAGGGTTCATCTTCGTCGCTGGACTCAGAGTCCGATTCATCCGAGTCTGAGTCATCGGAGTCCGATTCGTCAGAGTCTGAGTCATCGGACTCATCTTTCTGATCGCCGTCCTGCTCAGAATCTTCGCCCTCTCCTTCACTCTGCTCATCGTTCAGCATTTCTTTTTCATCGTCATCAGAGGATGAACCTGAGCCCGACTCGCCTTCGCCTTCGTCTTCGTCTTCGTCTTCGTCTTTTTCTTTGTCTTCGTCTTTTTCTTCTGCTTCTGAATCATCTGGCTGATCCTTTTTCGCGTCCATCATGCGATAAATTTTTAGCAAGCCGGCATCGACACCGCGAGCCAGACCGAGTGTACGCGCCTTGGCTTTGGTACCATCGGGAAAAGTGATTTCGGCAACAAGGTTCGGGATCGAGATCACATGAGCTGCCGTCAGAATATAGCCGTCTTCAGAGATAACCACGCCGCTGCCCTGGCCTCTGCCGTTATTGATATTCACGACGGCAGGTTCGACTTTTTCGTATAGCTCGGCAACGTGCTCTTGCATGGCCTTGAGCTGTTCAAGTGAACTCGGTGCATCACCGCTGGTCATGAACTCGAGGTCGGCGATTGAGTCCTCATGAACCAGCATGGGGACTTTTTCGACTTCTGTGTCAGCGATCATTTCTTCGATCACTTCCGAATCGATCGCCGCTTTCTCAGCTTCGACCTGAAAAGCGAACGCAGCAGACTGAAACGAACTGAAACTGCCGAGCGTCATTGTAAGGACAGCGACGCAGGAAAGCGTTTTTGAACGATGGGAAGCGGAACAGATCATTTACTTACCGGATTGATTCTGGTTGACTGGCAACAATACTCACATGCCATTTTACCATGCGGGCACGCCGAATCGGCGTCCGCAATTGTAGGTCATGGTTAATGTCACCCGTATTTTGAGTGCTTGACTATTCGTTATCATACCGTCAGGCGTCAAAATAATTCGATTTTCCACAGGGAACACGTTTGAAAAGGCTCATAATTGGCTGCGGTTTTGTTGGGTTTCCTTTGGCAAAACTCTGGAACGAAGCTGGTGACACGGTTTACGCGACAACCCGCAACCCGCAGCGACAGGTCGATTTTGAGGCTTTGGGGCTCAATCCGGTCCTTGCCGACATCACCGACACAACCACATTGCACTCCTTGAACGAACTTGAATTCGATACGGTCGTCGTCGCGGTCGGAATGGACCGAAGTCGATATTCAAGCGTCCACCATGTTTACGTGGACGGGCTAAAAAACGTTCTGTCGAATCTTTATGAGCGGATAGGTCACATTATCTACATCAGTTCGACTGGCGTTTACGGAAATTTTGATGGCGATTGGGTCGATGAAAGCTCGCCAACCGATCCTCAACGCGAAGGGGGTCGCGCCTGCCTTGCTGCCGAACAAACGCTAACAGAAAGCTCATTTGGAGACCGTGCCACCATTTTACGGATGGCAGGACTTTACGGAGGCACTCGAGTTCCAACGCGCGGGACGATTGAATCGAAGCAATGGGACAAACTTTCTGCGTCAGGCTATTTGAATTTGATTCATGTCGACGACGCGGTCACAGCAATCTGTGCGATTGCTCAGCAGAGGCTTTTGCAAGAAACGTTTTTGGTCAGCGACTCCAATCCGACTTTGAGGCGAGAATACTATCAGCATATCGCCGACCAATTCGGACTTGGACAGATTCCGTGGGACGAGAATGCGATTGCGGACCCGCAGTCTCGTAGTTCCAGCAGTAAACGGATCTCCAACAGGAAATTATTGCAAGCAACCGGCCTGACGCTAAAGCATCCCGACTTTCGCAGTGGATTGAAAGATTCGTTTTAGTCATCCGGAATTATTCACGACGACAGACGTCTGGCTTGTCCTTTGAAGTTTTTCTCCGGACGCGGAAGCAAGTTTTGCAAATTCGTCAATGTCACGTCGTGGGTGACCTGTCGCAACCACAAACTTGGAACAATATCCCAATGAAACAAGCTTTCTCCATTTCGACGCCCACGCATCGTGAATAATCCGGGGTCATGTCATTCCAGTTTCCTGCAGTTTCCAAAACGACACGCCTTGTTCTCGCTTTGGCCGATCTAACGTAAAATACGGTTGCGGATTCAATTTCAGAAAACTCCCGGTCCTTCCAATGTTGCAACGCAAACCAGTTTTTCCAAACATCATCGAAATCAACCACCAGCTTGGCCAGGTTCTGGGCTGCAATGTTTATCTGGTGTTTGACGGTGACGAATGGATCCTGATCGACATCGGATACGAGGAAGTCGTCGAAGAAATCATGAACGCAATCCGTGAAATGGATTTCGCGTTCTCGAAATGTAAAACGCTCGTCGCGACGCATGCGGACGTCGATCACAGCCAGGGACTTGCGAAAGCAAAACAGATTCTTCGCACGACGGTTTCGGCACATCGACTTGCTGCGGAACCGCTTCAGAGCGGCGATCGCTTGAAGACATTCGCTCTGATCGAAGCTCAAAAAATCGATATGGCGATGCCACCGGTCGAAGTCGAAAATCTGATCGACGACGGCGACAAAATCAAGGTCGGCGGAATCGAACTGGAAGTCTGGCTGACTCCCGGCCACACCGATTCCCAATTGGCATTTCGGCTCGGCGATTGCTTGCTCAGCGGCGACAACATCTACCGCGACGGTTGCATCGGAGCCATCGATGCTCACCATGGAAGCGACCTGGTTGCATTTCGCGAATCGTTGATTCGGATCAAAGCCAGCGACGTGAAGTGGTTGCTGCCAAGCCATGGTCCAATCTTTCGCAAAGATGATGCTTTGCTGCAGAAAGCGATTGATCGCATCGAAAGCTATTTGCACATGGCGGACTTCGGCACCTGCGCCATCGACTGGCCGCTGATGGACGAATTCGAAGACGAAATCGCGGCTGGCAAAATGCCCCAAGAGTAACCTCATACCCGTCGTCTGGCATGACGTGTCGGGATTGCTACCGGCGCCTGCCAGCAGAATTGGCCGCGAAATCACCCGCGAAACCGCCCGCAAACTTTATCCAGCCGATTCAAGCCGCACGCTTTGAGTCGCTTTCCGTGCGTTCTCGGGATTGTGCGGGCATTGACGCATATTCTGCTAATTCACGATGTGCATGCGAGCCGAAAAGAAACCTGTGAGTGGGAACAGCCCGTAGTTTCCAATTCACTGACCCGGTTTCTGGCGGCTCTGCCGTCCCAACGAGGATGTCTCCATGATTCGTCGAATTTGCGTTATCGCCATTTGCGCCGTGGCGCTAACACTGGTCTCCAGTCAGACCACACAGGCACAGGAAAAAGCATACGGAGCCAGTTGGGGCAACCGACAGACTTCTCAAAACCTGAGCCGCTTTTATCACTACCCCTACGTAACGTACCCGCATAACTATTGGGGCAACGAGTACTACCGCAGTGCGGACAACATGTACCATCGCTACCCACCAGAAATGCGAATCCCGGTTTACAACAAGTCATGGCACAACTACTACCCAGCCGGACGTCGTTACCACTGGGGACACCAGTTCATCCTTGACGTATTTTAATTTTACGTCAGCTGAAAACTGGAAATGCAAAAACGCTCTGCCTGCCAGAGCGTTTTTTTGTGTTCGTCTTTGCTTGATGCGGATCAAATCGAATGCAATCGAAGAACGCACCCATTGCAGATCATCGCAGCCACCATTGCAGGCCACTGCTGCTTATTCGTTTTCGTTACGTTTTTCGTAGACCGCGTGCAGAAACGTGTCCACGTCTTTGAACTTCTTCTTGTCAGCCAGTACGTCATCGATGAGCTGCCGCGATTCAATTTCGGTGTGACCGAAACTTACCAGAATCTGATAGACCTCTTCCGCGATCGAAGGAGAAGTCACATCGCCAGCGGATTCGCCATCGGCGGCCGGAATCAAAAGAGCAAACCGAGCCATCTTGCGACGCAGTTTGGCGACAATCCGTTCAGCCGTCGCTGCACCGATTCCAGGAAGGGTGGTCAACGTTTTCACATCCTGCTGCTCGATCGAACGAGCTACATCAGGCACTGGCCTGACCATCGCGCGGAGTGCTTTCTTGACGCCCAGTCCATCGACCGAGCAAAACACTTCGAAAAACTGTCTTTCGGCGACACTGTTGAATCCGATCAAGCGTGGCGTCATCCGCCCGCCTTTTTGCACGTTTCCATCGATGTATTGAATCGTGTGCAGACAGATCGATTCTCCGACGCTGGATTGAATTTGCCGTCGAGTGAATTCGGGAACGAGCACTTCGTACTCAAACGGCGCTACTTCGATGATGGCAGAATCGTCGAGAAGTTCTGACAGGACGCCGGTAATTTTCGTAATCATAAAATCGCAGATGGCCGCGAAGCCAGAAAGTGATGACAGATCGCAATCGCTGCCGCATCGGCAACATCAGCGGGTTCAGGAATAGATACAAGATTCAACTGAGTCGCAACCGCCTGCTGGACCTGAGCCTTGGGAGCTCGCCCATTTCCAGTCATGACTTTTTTGATTTGGGTGGCGGCGTACGAATGAACTTCCAGATCATGTTCGGCACAAGCCAAACAAATGACTCCGCGTGCGTGCCCCATGATGATCGCTGTCGTGGGACGAGCGTAGTGGCTGTAGAGTTCTTCCAAGCCAACGCAGTCAGGTTTTAGCCGAGTCAGAACCTCGCTCAGACCGTCATGAATTTCCTTGAGCCGGACTCCCAAAGGATCTTTCGCGCGACTTCGAATGATCCCTGCTTCCACGATTGAAAACTGATTTCCATCGGTGGCAAGCACGCTGTAGCCGGTAATGTTGAGCCCCGGGTCGATTCCGAGAATTTTTGTTGTGCCATCCATGACAGGTTTCACCTAGTGCGAATAAAGGGAGTTAAGGTTTAACATTGCTTGACGCTTTTCACGAGTAAAAATCTGTTTTCGACCTGTCCCAAGAAAGGTTGCTTGCAGATTCCAACTTTCAACTTTGAACACTAGGTGGAATTTCGAATCAAAAGTGCGACGCATTGAGCTTGCATGATTCGACCTTCGCCAACATCGCCGACTCCTTCGCCAGTTTTGGCTTTCACACCAACGTCATCGGGGTCGATCCCAAGTATTTGGCCGACTCGAATCGCGATCGCTCGTTTGTAGGGCGACATTTTGGGCCGCTGAGCGAACAGAATACAATCGAGGTTCGCGATCGAGAAACCGGCCTCTGCGACTTTCTCCCACGCCAACTGCAGCATCTCGGCGGAATCACGACCTTTGTTTTCGGCGGCCGTGTCAGGGAAAAGTTCGCCAATGTCGCCCATGGCAGCGGCTCCCAGAATCGCGTCGGTGATCGCATGCAACAGCACGTCGGCATCACTGTGCCCGGCCAGCCGAAAGTCAAAGTCCGGGATAAAGACTCCTCCGACCACCAGCGGGCCGCCGGGTTCGATTCGATGAGTATCGTGTCCGATTCCGATTCTTGGTTGCATGATCTTCTTTTTGAAAACAGTTGGTCCACGATTATACGCCCCGGCAAGCTTTGTCCGAAGTCCGGTTTTCGGGTGGTGTTGCGACGGGACGTTCCACCTATAATTCTCGGCTCGCAATGCCGTCGGTTAGTTCGTCCGATCGCAATCTGTCATTCACGCTCCCTATTTCCTTCGTCCGCTCTTTTTCTACGCCTCCGGTGGGAAGCAACGCAAACAAACATGCCCATCATTGAGATCAAAAACCTCTGCAAGTCCTATCGCGTGTATCAAAAACGCGAAGGCGTCATGGCATCGGTGAAAGGCCTGTTCCATCGCGAATACAAAGAAGTTCACGCGGTCAGCGACATCAGTTTGGAAGTTGAGTCCGGCGAGTTCGTCGCTTTTCTGGGGCCTAACGGAGCGGGAAAGACAACGACGCTGAAGCTTCTGTCCGGAGTCATCAACCCAACCTCTGGGCATTGCAGCGTGATGGGGCACACGCCGTGGGAACGAAAAAACGAATATCGCCGCAAGTTCGCATTGGTCATGGGCCAAAAAAATCAGCTCTGGTGGGACCTTCCCGCGATGGAATCTTTTCGGCTCAATCAACACATTTACGGTGTGCCAGCTGCGGAATTCGACAGAACGCGCGACGAACTGACAGACATGCTGGATGTGACTCGGCTGCTTTCGCAACCCGTTCGCGAGCTGTCACTTGGCGAACGAATGAAGATGGAGCTGATCGCGGCACTGCTGCACAAGCCTGACGTTTTGTTCTTGGATGAACCGACGATTGGGCTGGACGTGATCGCTCAACACAAGATTCAGGAATTCCTGAAACATTATCAGGAACAACAGAAAAACACGATCCTGCTAACCAGCCATTACATGAAAGACATCGCAGCGTTGTGCAAACGCGTCGTCATCATCGCGGGTGGTTCGATCTACCACGACGGTTCGCTGGAAGAAATCGTGGACCGTTTCAGCAGCGACAAAATCGTGACGCTTCAGCTTTCAGAAGATCGCTCTTTGGAAGGACTTAAGGATTTGCCAAACGTCATTTCCGTTGAAGCTCCAAAAATCAAATTTCGAGTCGATCGCGAAGACGTTGGAAAAACGCTCAGCGAAATACTCAGCCTTCATGCGGTGGATGATATCGTCGTTGAAGATCCACCGTTGGAGGAAGTTATTTCCAGCGCCTTCACCGATGCCGAATCACAACAGAAACATGATCGAAATCGGCCAAACGAAACCGAACCGGCGGGGCAGACGCAATGAGCGCCATGAACCCGGTCGAGCTACCTCGGATCTCCGGACCAGCGACGCTGTCCCAACGCTTTAGAATCTGGTGGACGTTTTTTCAGGTCTCGATCAACGAGAGGCTTGTTTACCGTGGCGATTTTATGATCGGCACGCTGATGCGATTTTTGCCCACGCTGACGCAGATATTCCTCTGGTGGGCGATCTACGATGTGGTCGCCAACGCGGGCTCGGATTCGATCGCCAGCTATCGCTATGGCGACATGGTTGCGTATTACTTGATGGTGACGATCAGTCGAGCGTTTTCCAGCATGCCGGGTTTGACCAGTGGCATCGCGAATCAGGTTCGCAACGGCGAGATCAAGAAGTTTCTGATCCAACCCATCGACATGCAGGGCTGTTTGCTGGTGCAGCGAATCGCTCACAAACTTGTTTACTATCTAATCGCAACGCTGCCTTTTGCATTGGTTTTCTTTCTGTGCCGCAACTTTTTTATTGACGGCTGGCCGTCGGCGGAAGTCACGATTGTATTCGCCGTTTCGTTAATCCTGTCGTTTTTGCTGGGCTTCTATATGGAGTCTGCAATCGGAATGATCTCGTTTTGGTTCCTTGAGGTCACGTCGCTGACTTTCATTTATATGCTGATGAACTTTCTGCTGTCCGGGCATATGTTTCCGCTGGAGTTACTGCCTGAATCACCGGTGAACATTCGAGGCTTTGTTGAGTTTCTGCCTTTTAAATATCTGGCTTATTTTCCGGCAGCCGTTTTCCTGGGGAAGGTTGAGGGCCCGGAAATGTATCGCGGGCTGGCGATTGAGGCCCTGTGGGTGGTGCTGTTCATTGTCGCGTCACGCATCATGTGGCATCGCGGAATCAAGCGGTACAGCGGGTACGGAGGCTGAACATGAATCCTTCCTACTTCAAGGTCTTTTTGACGTTTGCTCGAAACTCGCTCGTTCGCGATATGAGCTTTCGTTTGAACTTTATTTTGACGTGCTTTTCATCGGTCTCCTGGGCGGCGATGAATTTCCTGTTGTTCAAAATTGTCTACCAACACACAACATCGATTGGAGTTGGAACAGGTTGGCACGAGAATGAATTCTTTATTTTTCTGGGCACGATCTGGATTATCAACAGTTTCATTCAAACGTTCTTCATGGTCAACGCAGAGGAGTTTTCGGAATTGATCCGGACTGGCAATCTTGATTTTGCGTTACTGAAGCCAATCGATACTCAATTTCTTGTTTCGTTTCCAAGAGTTAACTGGGCTCAGATTCCGAACGGCGTTTTGGGATTCTGTTTGATACTTTATTCGCTCAATGAGCTTCGACAGGAAGCTGAAAAAGACCTGATCGTTGGTCCGATGGAATGGCTGCTGTTTGCGTTCTACATCATGTGCGGGGTGGCGGTGATGTATAGCGTGATGATCACTCTGGCTTCAACCAGCATCTGGCTTGGCCGGAACCAGAATCTGTACACTTTCTGGTTTTACATCACGAACTTTTATCGCTATCCGATGGAGATTTATCAGAAATCGGGAATCGGAATGGCATTGTGGGGCACGTTCACTTTCGTGATTCCGATCTTGGTCGTGTCCAATGTTCCGGCCCGTGTTCTGGCTCAACCGCTCGGACGAGGATGGTACAGTTGGCAATCCGCTTACGCGATTTTCGCTGCGATCGCGTCTCTGATGGTTAGCCGTTGGATCTTCAAAGCGTCTTTGTCCAGCTATCGAAGCGCCAGTTCCTGATTCGTTTGTTAGCTTTGAGTCGAAACCGGACTTGAAATTTTAAATGTCGAACGTTTGCTGAGCCCAGCTTTCGATTGCGTTCAGGTTTTCGATTGCGTTCAGGTTTTCGATTAAGTTTAGGCCTACGGGCGAACCACGCATCTCGCCGCGAACCAAATGGTCGACTTCCAGCGCGCACCTGAGGTTCCTTATATGCGGATCATGGCGAATATTCGGCATTCCATTGAAGCTAAACGTAGGGCTGTACCGCCGAATGGTCCGGATCTGGACATACGACCGCTAAAGGTCGAAACGAATCAGGGGTACTGCAACGATTTGAGCCTGCAACAAAAGGCTTGATCGACACCTTGCAGCCCCCAATAATGACCCATGTGTCAGATTTTCGCCCCATTTTGATACGTTTTTATGGGGCAACATTAGGGATTCGAATATGGCAAGTTATACTGCCTTCGGAAGCTTTGCGTTCGGTTTTTGGCCATCGCACAGCAAACTGGGGAATCCAGGCAAACAGCAACTCGATTTTTGACGATGGCAGAACGCCCATTGTCGACACGGAGCCGATTAAACGATGTCAAAACTGATTCCAATGGAACAAGCCGCCTCCATGCTGGGGATGTCGGTCGATCAAATTAACGAGCTGCGAAGCAACCAGGAAATCTTTGGATACAAAGACGGTGGAACCTGGAAGTTCAAGATGACCGAACTGGAGCGTGTTGCCGACAACCTTGGAGTCTCTCTCGGCGGAGCGTCTGATGTCGCGGGTGTCGCCAAGGATAAAGTCGAAGACATCGCTGACGATTTTGGCCTCGATTTCGGAGACTCCGAAGAGCTTCTCCTCGACGACGATTCGTCCGGAGACTCAATGGAACTTGACATCGAGGATTCTTCGATCGAGCTCATGCAGAGCCCATTGAAAGGTAGCGGTGCTTCCGATGTCCTTTCCGACCAGGGTGTAACGCTGCAGGACAGTGGCTTGCTCGATTCCGGGACTTCCAAGGACCAGGACAAAAAAGATGAAGCCGTCGTTGGCGAAAGCGGCAGCTTGAAATTGCAAGACAGTGGAGAAATCGGCGACAGCGGTTCTTTGAAGCTTGGAGACAGCGGCGTTCTTGATCTCGGCGGTTCCGATATCCTTGACGACGATCAATTGTCTTTCGGAACAAGCGACATCAGCCTCGCATCTGAAAGCAGCAAGAAACTCAAGTCTGACGATACGGGTTCAGACGTACTTGATGAAGCGGTTGCTGGAAAAGGCAGTCCTTCCGACACCGGCAAGATGCTCGGCGAATCGAACAACGATGACTTGATGCTGGCCGAAGACGATCTCTTTGAAGACGACCTCGTATTGCAGGACAGTGCTTCGTTTGAAGACAGCTCAGATCTGGGGAGCGACTTCGACGAAAGTGACCTCATTCTCGACGACAGCGATTCAAGTTCCGAACTTGCACTCGAAGCCAACAAGAGCGGCATTTCGCTCAGCCCTAACGAGAGTGGCATTTCGCTAGGCGATGAACCGCTGGAACTCGGTGGTTCGGATATCGATGAACTGGAACTTCCCGAAGATGACGACATGATCATCCTCGAAGACGCTGCTGATCCCGAAGCAGCAACCATGATGCAAGAAGATGATTTCAACCTGACGCCGCTTGAGCAATCACTCGACGGCGAAGATTCGAGCGGCTCGTCGTCACAGGTAATCGCTCTTGAAGATTCCGAGATCTATGCAGATGAGTCCTCTGCGACGATTCTGGGCGAGAGCGGAGATTTCGGTGCCGAACCAGCTTTGATCGAAGACGACATGGGGATGGTTGGCGTTGGCGTCGGTGGTGCTATGATCGCGGGTGGAGCGATGATGGAACCGGGCATGATGCAAGCCGGACCTGCTGGTCCACCAGAGTCACCGTACACGCTGCTCAATGTCCTTGCATTGGGAGGAGCTGCGTTAATCCTGTTCCTTGGTTCGATTTTGACTTTCGATATGTGCCGTAACCTTTGGATGGGTGACGGCCAGGTCGTTTCAAGTGGGTTCCTTGACTTCGTGATCACTTCGCTTGGCATGAAGAACTAAACCGGAGCAGTACTTCAGAAACATTCAAAACGAAAAGGCGGCTTGCAGAACATTGCAAGCCGCCTTTTTTTTGTTGGTTTTCTTTGTGTCGTTTGGCTGATCAGCCGGAATTATTCACGACGACAGGCGTCTGGTTTGTCCTTTGAAGCGATTCTTCGGACGTGGAGGCAAGTTTTGCAAATTCGTCAATTTCACGTCGTGGGTGACCTGTTGAAACCACAAACTTGGAGCAATATTCCAATGAAACAAGCTTCCTGCAAGTCGACGCCCACGCATCGTGAATAATCCGGGATCATTTCGCATGCGATGCGGCTCAAGCAACCGCAACTAATTCGCCGGTTGCTTAACCAGACTTTTGCCATCAACGACTGCCGAATCAATTCCCTTCGTTAACCGGAACAAATATCCTACTTTGATTTTTTGATTCGTTAATTGAATGATCCGCAGCACCGACAGAAGATCATTTCGCGGCCGCGTGACATTATGTCCCGGAAGACGAACTTCCCGACGTTTTATGCGGTAATTACACAGGCCGTTAGTCATGTCGATGGTCGCGATCAGGCGATCCCGCAAGGCTCCAATCTCATCCGCAGATATAGGAGCGATCGCCTTGTGAACGTATAATTTTGGCAAAGATAGGCCGCGTCGCCGATAAGGCACGCCGCCGTCAAGACAACGTTGGCAAGCAGCATCCATGAAGCGATCGCCGATTAGAAACGCATTAGATGATTTCATTTTTTCCACGAGCGATATGTTGACTCAAACTAAATCATCTTCGTTGAATATCCAAAACGGTTCGAAGAAGGTAACTCGGGCAAGTTTTGCACTTTTCATTGGAATGCTTGCTATCCTTTTGCCCGCCTGCAATGAACCGCCACAAATCACGACGCATCGTGTTCCCAAAGCTTATTCCGGGCTGGATGGGATTCGAGAATCCACCCCAATATCGACTTCGACAGAGGCTTCAGCCTCACTGACCGTTCCGGACGGCTGGACCGCCGGTGCGACAAATTCGATGGTGGTCAATCGATTCTCGAAACTATTCGATGGAGAAAAGGTTGAAGTTACCGTCGTCCCACTGCCGTCTTCGAACGATTGGAATTCCAATGTTGTTCGATGGACGGGGCAACTTGGTCTTCAGTTGTCTGCCGACCAGATTCAGAAACGAACCACCGAAGTGCAAGTCGACGGAACCAAAGCCCAGCGGATCGAACTTGCCGACAAAAAGACGACAGACGATAAAGCGATCTTTGGTGTGATGGCAATCAAAGGGGACACCGCATGGTTTATCAAAATGATGGGCGGCCGCGATGGGGTCATCGCTTCCGAAGAAGTCTTTGACAATTATGTGTCAAGCTTTCGTTTTCCATAGTGTGCGGCATTGCCCGCAGGCTTTGCCCCTGAGCTTGCGAAGAATTCGACTCTCAATTCCGACTTGACTTTTTACTTTCCCTGAACCGCCTCCAACATAGGCGACTCCAACATGGCTACTGAAACCCTTTTGTCGGGCTCCGAAACGAACTCGAACAGCAAAGCCTCCATGTCGGCAACCGAGATCGCGAGCAGTGTGCTCGCGCCGCTTGCGTCGTTGAAATTGACCGTGTTCCTGTTGGTGCTGGCCATAGCGGTCGTCTTTATCGCGACCGTACAGCAAGCAAAAATGGACATGTGGACCGTCAAGAACATGCACTACGGCGGCTGGTTTGTTCCCGTTGATTACCAGGTGTTGTTGGTTGAACGCTGGTTTCCGAATCTACAGAACGTTCCAGGCAAGTTCTACATCCCCAGCGGCAAGGCCATCATTTATGCGTTATTGATCAACCTTGTCGCGGCTCACATCATGCGTTTCAAGATCAAAGCCAAAGGCGTGAAGCTGTGGATTGGTATCGCGACGGCATGTATCGCTGCAGTTGTGACCTGGGCGATGACCTTTGATACGCTTGGAAATGATGGATTTCAGAAAGCGCCTCCGATCAGCTACAAACAGATGTGGCTGGTGTTGCAAGTGATTCTTTTGGGGCTATCGCTAAGTTGTATCGCGGCCATATTCCTGACGGGAAAAGAAAAACGAATCGAAAAAACAATGCTCGGCTCGTTCGCCTTTACGGGTTTCGCGGCATTGGGGTTGATCATTTATCTGGGCGAGAACGCGTTCATTGGTGACTCAGGAATGAGGATCCTGTGGCAGCTGGGGCAGGCCACCGTCGCGGCATGCGTTGCGTGGGGAGCGTGCATTATTCTGTTTCAGCGTAAGGCGGGCATCGTACTTTTGCACCTCGGTGTGGCTGGCCTGATGGTAAACGAACTTTACGTCACCTACACCAATAAGGAAACAAGGATCCAGTTTTCCGAAGGGCAATCGGCGAGCCATGCGGTCGACTTGCGCGAAACTGAATTCGTCATCATCGATCAATCAGATCCGGAAGTGGACGAAATTACGGTAATCCCGGAGTCAATCCTGCGCAATGGCGACGAGGTTTCGGACTCGAAAATTCCGTTCACGGTGAAGTGCATTGAGTTTATTGATAACTCCGATCTACAACGACGTGGCGCTCCGGACAGCAGTTTTTCGGGAATCGGAAGACGCTTCGATGCGAGGAATCTTCCGCCAAACACGTCGGATCAGGTCGATACGGCTTCGGCAGTTGTTGCCTTGATGGATGACGAAGGAAACTCATTGGGAAAATGGCTAGTTTCGCAGATCACGTACGCTCAGGATGTTGTCGACGAAGTGACGGTCGACGGCAAGACGTTTCAAATCGGGCTGCGTTTCAAAACTGAATACAAGCCTTACTCGTTGAAACTGGAAGACGTGAAAGCTGAATACTATGTCGGCACGTCAACTCCCAAGTGGTTTTCGTCTGACATCGTATTGACGGACCTTGATTCGAATCTGGAGACAAAAAAGCAAATCTACATGAACAATCCGATGCGGTACGGTGGAGAGACTTTCTACCAGGCCAGCTACGACAGTAGTCGTGGTGTCGAGATGTCGGCAATCCAGATCGTGAAAAATCACGGCTGGATGATTCCCTATATCTGCTGCATGTTCACAGTCGTTGGACTCGCTGGACAATTCGGTAGCTCGTTGATTGCGTTCCTGCGAAAGAGCAACTCTAAACCCGGACCTCAGGTCAGCAAAAAAGGCGTCTCGGAAACCAAATGGGTCGGCAAGGGGGAACCGGCGCAGTCCAATCGTCCTCGCGGCTACGTTCCATTGGTTAGCTCCGTTGCCGTTGTCGGTCTCATTGGCGTCTACGCATTGATGGGACTGTCCAAATCAATGAAGCCCGTTGTGCATGAGGACGGGATGCGATTGGATAAATTTGGCGAAATCCCAATCGCCAACGAAGGTCGAGTCCAACCGCTCGATTCTTTCGCCCGAAACACAGCCCGACAGTTCAGTAAACGTGAGTTCGTTTTTGATGGCAATCTCGAAAAGCAACCGGCGATCCGCTGGCTTGCTGACACGCTGTTCGAAGCTGACGGGCACGAAGAATATCGGACTTACCGAGTCGAAGATCTTCAGGTTTTGCAGACACTGAACTTGCCGGCCGAAGCAGTTCCGGGTGAACCGAAAGACACGCGTTTCCGATACAGCATGAAGCAACTGGAAAAAGCTCCGCCAAAGATTCGCAGCTTGTTGCCGGATCCCGAAGTGGTTCCAACTTCTCAATGGACACAGTTGCAGTCTCGACTTGCCAAGCTCAACAGTCAGTTGCAGCTTACGTATGGGTTAAAGCAGCTCTTTGGTGCGGTTGGCAAAGATTCGATGAGCCTTACGGAGCGAATTTTCAGACAGAGTTCGTTTGACAGTTTGCCAAGAAGTATTCCTACCGAGGATGAATCTGATCCGTGGCACTCGATTGCTCGAGCAGACAATCAGGCTTGGCTGCTTGGTAAAGCCAAGGAGTTTGGAGTCAGCACCGTGACTTCGCTGTATGAAAAGATCATCGAATCAGATGAAGAGCTTGCCGAATTCCGCAGTCGGATGCTGTTGGAAAAAATCAACGAACAGATCATGACGCCGCAACGAATTGCCAAGGCGCGTGCTGACGGCGCGGAAACAAGGGAACAACTGATCAAAGCGGTTATGGAATCAGTTCCGGGCGAACAGCGGTCGCGGCTGGTCCAAATGGCTGCCAATCAGGTCGACGGTTCGTTTCACATGCAACTGACGGCCATGAACGATGATCAAGAGAACATCGCAATTGACGACGACGGTTCCAATACAGCGGAATTGGCAAAGATCTTTGGCGAAATGGGGCAAGCCTATCGCGACAGCGACGCGGACAAATTTAACACTCTGACCGACCAGTATCTCGATTTGGCGAACGGGTCCAGCGAAGTCGCTGCAAACACCGGCAAGATGGCTGCGGAAAAAGTCTACAACGGCTGGGCACCATTTTATCTTGCGAAAGTCATTTACCTGTTCGGCTTCTTCGCAATCATGATTTCTTGGGCTACTGCCGCTTTCAATAACGATTTACGAAATAGCTTTTGGCGAATTGCGTTTGGACTGACCGCGTTGGCATTGTTGATTCAGTTTGCCGGTCTCGCGATGCGAGTCTATATCTCGGGTAGGCCTCCGACGACAAATCTCTATTCGTCCGCGATCTCTGTATCTCTGGTTTACGTTGCGGTTCTACTGCTTGTTGAACTAATCACGCGTCTGGGTATCGGAACATCCATGGCTTGCATCGGAGCATTCGGCGCCCTGATGTGGGCGTGGACGATGGCTATCGTCGATGGTGACACGTTCACTGTTTTGGTTGCCGTTCTTGACACCCAATTTTGGCTTTCGACCCATGTCGTCTGCATCACTATCGGCTACAGCCTGATGTTTGCGGCGGGTTTTTGGGCGATTGGAACTATCATTGCCTCAATGGCGACTCCATGGCTAACCAGGGATCTGCGGAAGACTTTGGCAAACATTGTCTACGGAATCTCGTGTGCAGCGTTGTTCTTCAGTTTCTTTGGAACGGTTCTGGGCGGACTCTGGGGAGACGATTCATGGGGTCGATTCTGGGGCTGGGACCCGAAAGAAAACGGAGCCCTGATGATCGTTTTATGGGGAGCGTTGTTGCTTCATGCTCGATGGGGAGGGCTCGTTCGTGAACGCGGAATTGCCATCCTTGCAGTGCTTGGCAATGTGATCGTGTTGTGGTCATGGAAAGGCGTCAACAGTATGGGTGTCGGATTGCACGCCTATGCGGGAACGGCGGAGGACACGACGTTAACGGTGATGGCGATCGTCGGCTTGATCCATGTCGGAGTCGCCATCGTCGCGCTGATTCCGACCAAGTACTGGGCCAGCCACATCAGCAACGCCTAAGTAGTAGTTGACGCGAACATCAGTAGACGCCTGTTTAATGCGGGCGTCCGCGTCAATACTTTTCGATAAAGGCTTCGACTTCCAACCATCTGTCGGGATTGGCTTCCGCAACCTGTTGCTGGCGGCCAGACCTATTATCCGGAATTATTTTTCTTCGCCGGGAAGTTTCGCAATCACGGTGTCTCCTTTTCCATCCTTGTCAGTCACGCTCTGAATTGTCCACAAGTCAATTCGATTGTCACCATCGACAGTCGAACCACTGTAGTCGCCCCACGCAACGCCGTCGGTTGAACCTTGGCCCTCGCCGATTGAAACCGTTTCGCGCAGGGTCCCTTTGGGGTCAGATGCACGACGGAATGCAAATCTAGGGCTGATGAACATGTCGTTGCCGACCTCCTGAAAACCCACGATCAGGTCGTTATGCATGTTAACGGCGACAGTCGTTTGAATGAAGCTACGTTTTTCATCCCGGATCATGCCACTTTGCACAAACGTTCCATCAAGGTTCATTTGATGCCACTGAACTGCCGACCGTCCGTCACAATTCACAGCATGGGACCACCAAAGAAACCCGCCGCTGAGCACAATATTTTTTGGACGACGATCTCCAGAAGAAGTTTTTTGATCCGTTCCGCTCTGTGGTGATTTCGGCGGCCAACCGAAATATTCCAGTTCGTTTTTTTGTCGAGCAGCTTCCACTGCGACCGGCGTTCCGTCGCCGCTGTCCGTAATTTTCGTCAAAACGATTTCGCGGCCCACGTTCAGAAAGTAGAGGTCTTTGGTGTCGTCCTGAGTAAAAACGGGCTGACCAAAATTGCCCTCGAAATGATAAACGTCGACGGCCGTGCCTGATTTCGCAGGCGTCGCGGGAAAAACGAAAGTCTGCTCTTTTCCTCCCGGAAAGCTGTAACCAATCCACTTGCTGCTGTATCCAACTCCTCCGCCGTCTTTGCCGTCGGGGGCGGGAATCGGGTAGATGTTCCATGCCCCAGTTGGGTCATCGGTTTCCGAAACGGCGACGTTCACAGGTTTCAATTTGGCTTTGTCCCACGGATTCCACAAATCGAAAACGAAATTTTTATGATGTCGACTGTAGAACAATTTCGGATCGATGCCGCCATTGAAACAGTTTTGCGAAACACCATTGATGTAGGTGCCATCTTTTTTGTAAATCAACAGACCGCTGTTGGTTGCGTGAAAAACGAATCCGCCTCCGACAGCAATCTGCGGGTCGACCTGTCGATTACCATCCTGCGCCCCGTCAAAAACAACGTAGCCATTGACCTGCCGAGCGTTTCCTCCCTGTTTCCGTTGGCGACACTGCCCATCGTTGTCGAACGACTCTTTGTGGATCGGTGCGATCAATTCAGTGCGAGACGGCGATTGCTGGGCCAAGGCTGACTTATCGTTTCCGTTCAAACCATTTAGAAAAAGGCAAACCGTCAGCCCAACGGTCAAGCAAGTCATAAGTCGGCGATGCATCGTCACACTCCAGCTGCGGAAGAAAACACGGACAGTTCCAGACTACTGAAAAGCCGCACCCCAATGAGTATATCTCAAGGTTCGGATCGAAAGCCATGGAGACGGCATGTGAAAAAGCGGGCCGTTGACCGATCCTGAACTCTGGCGAGTCCAGCTACGGAAAAACGAACCCGGCCGCTTACGCGACTCGGCTCACTGGCAATCAGATTTTTACGCAACGCGTTAGAAGTGATGAACCAATTACTGATTCTCTGAACTCTGGCGAGTCCAGCTACCACATTGACCGATCCCGAACTCTGGCGAGTCAGCTAACTGGTTGCGGCGCGGGGTTGATCGGTCGAGCATCACGGTTCAGGCTGGCTTTCGACCAATGAACTGATAATACGGCGTTTTCAACAGTGGCACGTAGGGCATGCGAAAACGATCTTCCAACAAATGAACTTTCTCAAACCGATTCAAAAGAAACGGAAGATGATCTGGCGATGGAAAAACGTTGTCGGTCGCAAACCATGGCTGCCAGATCGTACGCGACAACCACTTTTGCTTCTTCAATTCGTCTGGCGGATACTTGCGGCCGACGTAGAAATCAACCACGCCAATCAGACCACCGGGTTTGAGCATCCGAATCGCGTTCTCGATCGCGGAAAACCAGTCAGGAATCATCGTTAGCGAATAGGAAAACGTGACGACATCCGCTTTGCCTTCTGGTGGCTGCCACTTCGTTGCGTCAGCACAAACAGATTCCGCGTTCGACCAGCCTTTTTGTTCGAAACGATCGGTCGCGATTTTCAAAAGTGATTCAGAAAGATCAACCACATAGACCTTTCCAAGCTGATCGATGTCCGAGGCAAGGTTCTCGATATTGGCGCCTGTCCCGCCTCCCATATCGACCCAAACGCCACCCTGAGGCTTTTCGATCTTCTGATACAGCTCTTCTCGTCCTCGCAGCAAACGACGTCGAAAATCATCGTAATTTTTCGCCTGCCCACCGTAGAAACTCTCCATCCGCTGCGCATGACTGTCACCACGCACTGGCTTTACCAGCATGTGATAGAGAATTTTCATGTCTGAAAAAAAGGGCATGGATGCTCCGGTACTTCATTGCTTGCCGAAGGAGAAAACGGCCAATCGACTTTTTGGCTCAATCGACTTTGCGGCCAATCAAATTTCTCAACTGAAGGACGCCTCTCGACTTGTCGATTTGTCACCTAAGCGCCTAGCTCGGCGATGTAAAAACTGCCGTACGTGTGAACGCGATCTTTCTCATGCAGTTCTGCGGACAGTTCCGGGCGGTACGTCAGCTTTGGCGAAATCGGCTGAAGCTTACCATCGATCGTCACTTGAACCTGGTCGATAAATTCAGTTCTCAAACCACCACTTCGCCAAATCAATCTGGCATTGGGCGCCGCACGATCCACAATCGCTTGCCACTCTGATTCCAGCAGCGGGAAGAAATGGTCGCTGAGCCAATCCATATGATCCAGCAAGATGTAGCGTGAGATTTGCCCATCATGTTTTTCCAGGAATCCCTGCACCGAATCCGTGTTGGTGGTAACCCGATCGATTAAGCCGCCTTTGAGCGCCTCAAAATTATCCTGCTTCAAGTACTCCGGGCAACATTCGCGTGTGTACTGACCGTTCAGATAAACCCGCCAGAAATAGTTGTCGTGAATGGGCAATTCAGCAAACACGCTTTCAACGCAATCCTGAATGAACTTAACGAGACCACCGGGATACTGCGTCTCAATTTGACGTCTCTGAGCCTTCGGAACGCCCAACATCGACATCGTGGTATCACGATTCATGGCGAACTTCATGAGACTCGACCAGAATTTTTCCTTGAGATGTTTTTCGTAGATGTCCCGCTGATCTTCGAGCGTCTTGCATTCCAACAGTTCGTTCAAATGCGGACGGACCCGGATGACTCGATCCGTGTAAGCCTTCACCATTCTCGCGAAAGCTCCCGATGTACCGCGAAAATAAAACGTCTTGCTGCGATTATCAAACCACTTAATTTTCTTGTCCCAAAATTGCTGAGACCACTCGGGCAAGTCAGCTCGAAGCTTGTCCTGGTAAATCGACTTGACACCCGGCAATCGACCTTCACCAAACATCTTGAAAAAGTCATCAAATGACAGGTTTTTGATCCCCGATTTCTTCAGGTCCAGCAATGCATTTTGTCGAGGGTTCATGTCGACCGCATAGACATGGTTTGGCCCAGCCAGAACGTAATCCAAAGCATTGCAACCAGCTGAAGTGATCACCAAAACGTTATCATCAGGACCGAATTCCAGAGCGACCCGGTCGAGGCGAGGATCTTCCCAGCAGGTGTTGTAAACAAGGTTATTGCCGTGAACCGTTTGAAAAACACGTCGGCTCACCCAGTCAAATATCGCCATCTTCGCTCAGCTTGTTCGATTTCTGCGGTCAATTTAGTCCGCAATTGTAGCAATGATCGCCGAAGTTTCCATGACAACGAAAATCTGAAAGAGTGCTCAACGACATACGATTTGAACCGGAATTATTCACGACGACAGGCGTCTGGTTTGATATTTGAGGCGATCCTCCTGAAGCAGCGACAGTTTTTGCAGATTCACCAATTCACGTCGTGGGTGAACTGTCGAAACCACAAACTCGGAACAATGCCCGATGAAACAAGCCTTCTCAATCTTGACGCCCGCGCATCGTGAATAATTCGGGTTGAAAACTGATTCGCGACTTTGTGGAGGCCTGCGATGCGGTCGTGTGGACGATCGTGAGGACTTTGCCGATATCAACGCCTGCAAATCTCTGAATTGAAAAAGATCCTGTTTTTCCACTATCAGAAACCCTCTGCGTACCCTACGCGGTGTACCTTATCGGGCAACTCAGGTTGCAATCCCAATCAACACTCTGAGGTATCCAAATGTTCAAGTTCGTTTTCTCTGCCGTGATCTGTGCGGCAATGTGCTTCCCCGCCGTTTCGGCTGCTCAAGACTGCGGCTGTGAGCCAGCTCCAGCACCATCATGTTGCGATCCAGCACCTGCTCCATGCGCCAAGACTCGCAAGCGTCTGAAGCTAGTCGACACGACTCGCGAAGTTTGCCGGCTCAAGCGAGTCTGCGTCACCGACGATTGCGGTTGCACCAAGAGCAAGCTCGTTTCCGAGAAAGTTTGCGTCGCTGGCAAAAAGCTGGCTCTCGTTGACGTCGCCGTTAATCCTTGCGGTCTTCGTTCACGACTCGGCTCTCTCGGCAGCCGGCTCAAAGGTCGTCGCGGATCATGCGGCTGTGCTGCACCGGCTCCCTCCTGCGGTTGCGACGCTCCAGTTGCTGAACCATGCGGATGCGGCGACATGATGGCCGCTCCAACACTCGCTCCCGCTGCTGCCCCATGCGGATGCAACTAGCACCCTCCAAAAATATCCAACTGACGGATCGAAGAAGCTCGCACCACTCGTGGTGCGAGCTTTTTTTTGTACAGAACGTGGCCGGCAACAAAAGAAAGTCACAACTGCTATGAGCGACTCAACTCCAGTCGCGAGAAGGCACTGCCGACAAGAATGCAGGGCACCAGCTTTGAGCTGTTGGAAAATTCGCTGACCGAAACCGCGCCCGAACACAATTTACCATTCGATGACAGCTCAACAGGAAGCGACTCCAGTTCCTCACGACATTGCAAATATTCTGCTCGCGAAAACAGCCTTAGCTGGGCGCAAACGTTTTGGGCAATTCGACTACGCAGCGACAGGGCAACATGCCCCATGGTGGTTCTAGGATTCAGCTCGACGAATGGACGAAGTTTTAGCTGTCCCGCCATGTCGCGATAAACCATCGAATCGATCCCAAAGTAACCCTGGAACCCGCGATTCAAAAGTTCGGGAACAATCCTTTTTTCAAGCCATTTGGCAACGAAGTTCAGTCGTTCGTACCGGTTCGTTAGCAGAAAACGTCGGACCTCTGAGGAACAATCACCGAACGGATTTCCGATCATCGTCCCTTTGTAGCGGTTGCCTGCAGCGATTTCAGATCGAGCCCACCCAAGGAACTTGGCACTTGCCTCACCCGGAGCAATTCGCCACAAAAATGAAAGATCAAGAACGCGATCCAGCCATGGCTCGACAACGGCGGTCGAGCCCGAACGCAAGCCTCTGCTAACGGGTTCACTTTCACTTGTGTCGATCCGATACTGCCCTCGCCCAGAAGCACTCAAATCAGGCTTAAAGACAGCCGTTTTGAATCCTCGATCTCGAATCGCTTTCAACGCTTCTCTCAATTGCGATTCGCTGGAAACACAAACACCGTTGCACTCTGCTCCAGCAAGCCAGTCTGGAAACTCGTTTCGGTCAACATCGGCTTGCCATCGCTTTACCAAACCGACACCGAAGGACTTTCGGAAAAGCGGGCTGGCGAATTCGCTCCATGCCGCCGGCTTCACGCGCAGCTGATTCAGCAGGGGCTCGGCAACTTTGTGGTTCGCTGGAGTCCAGGCCCACGGTGATGCAGCGTGTAACTTCCTGCCCGACAGAGAATCGATTTCATCCAGAAGCACAAACTCTGGCAAATCAAACCCGGCATCGATCCATTGTTTTTTCAATTCGGTAGACGGCAGTTCCCTGACTAACAGCAAATCATCACGCTTACCCATTAGCAACATCAGGTATTCCAGATCGCGCGAAAGACCATCCAGCGGCGAAGCTTTCTGTGGAGTCGCGTCATTAAATTCAGCCTCTGCGCCAGAATCAAACCAGCGGACCGTCGCCGCGCGGTCACGAGATTTCCCATAGACCTCAATCGCATTAATAAAACCTTCGTCGAGTCCAGCTTTCTGCCGCCCCAGCCGATTGAACGCAGACTTGGGCCCTCCTCTTCCGCGTTCAGGTGACATAGGAAACTCAAGCGACCGTTCATAAGCCTGCCAGTCACTTTGCGCGGGGTCCTTCCATTGCCGAAACCATTCGAGCCCATGCTGCACGTGCCCGATTTCGTCTTCGTAAATCTTCTGCAGGAGCGCTGCCGTTTCCGTATCGCCGATGCTGCGAAAAACGGAGGCGAAATGTAAGCTGTAGTCGAGGTTCGCCTGCTCGAAAGTCAGGCTCAATCGCGAAACGAAATCCATGGGGGAACGCATCGGCTCAACAATTCGCCAAAACTGACCGCCGACTGGATAGCTTCCGAACTCGACCCCGCATTCCTTCATCCTGCGCAGATACATCCGCGTGTGCTCTTGTTCCTCCTGAAGCGTCACAAGAACTCCTTGCCTGAACGCGCGCGGCGCGTCGGGAAACTTGAGCAACACCAGCGCCATCAGCTCCGTCGCCAGAAGTTCATGATTGGCCAGAAAATGAAGCAGTTGTCCGCGAGCCTTTTCGTTCTCCAATTGATGGTCTGCCGGCGGGGGCAACGTTCGACCGGGATCATGCTGCATCAAAAGTTCCGCTGGCCTTCCCGGTGACGGAAGATTCAAAACGGAAGAAGACTTTGAAGTTCCGCGATCGTAGCTGAGCTTTCCCGGAGGCATCAGCTTTTCATCAAGCGACTTGCCAAAAACGATCTGCTCGGCAAATTCAGTAATCTTCATGATCACTCACGGAAACGATTTGGCGAAAGCGACCGTTTTCTATTTGATCGTCGCGTTTTTCATATTGAAAATGGCCCAAACCGCACCATCGGGCCCTTCAAATTCTTTCAGGTAAAAGTCACCTGCGACTCGAATGGGCAGAACACGATAGTCCGCGGTGACACCTTTCTTCATTTTTACCATGACACAATCGTAGATCGCAGCCTGAGGACCGAAACAGCATTCCTTGTTGTCTCGGACGAAGATGAACCCCTTCAGCCCCGACGTTTTGAACGCTGGTCGCATGTATCCGCTAAGCGTCACCTCTTTTCCGTCAAGCTCTTTCACTTCTTCGGAAAGTAAAGATCTTTCGAACGCCTCGCCAACTTCGATGTCGAATTTCAAGTCATCGAAAGTAAGGTCCAGAGCCTGTCCGTCGGCGACGATTTGACGAGCCTGAACTCTTTGCGGCTCTTTCCACTCATCAGGAACTTCGCCTCGTTTAAGTGGAGCTTTCGAGGAAGGCTTACTCGTGCTGGAAGCATCGCCGGCTGAACTGTCCGCTTGCTGCGAGGAGTCGGTTTGCTGCCCGGCTTTCAGTTCCGATGCTTCGTCGGCTTGTTTCGCTGCGGTCGCAGTATCGGTGTCAGCGGCTGCGCGGGCGACTACCGAATCCGATTCGGAAATACGTTCAGATTCGGAAATGCGTTCCGAATCAGGCTCAAAACATCCTGCCGCAAAGACTAACGCCGCGAAAACTAAAGCCAGAACGGTAGAGGCGGATAATGCTCGTTTGCAAAACATGGGATTCGGCGCCTGGTTCAGTTTCAAACGATGGGCATGGTATCGAGAACAAGATCTGCGATTCGGTATCTAGTTTTAGGTTCCAAGTCCAGTGCTGGAAGCTACAAACTAGCGGACGTGGTCAGCTTCCAATTCGTAAAGCACTCGGGGAATTTCATCTTCATGCGACGGAACGGTTTCCGGATTCAAACGAAACGTTCCGCCGATGCGTCGCAAGCCATATCCGTAGTTTACAGTATCGTCCGAAACGATTTTTACTGCGATGACTTCATTGATATTTGGATCACCTCCGAAACAACAGTCTCCAAAGTCCCCAACCATGATGAAGCTGCTCAAATTGTACTGTTTGCCGCTTGGAGGACGAACGTACCCTTTAATGAAGACTCTCTGCCCGTCCAACTCTTTAGCTCGCTCTGGGAACAGGTTTGTCGCCCGGCTACCCGGCTTTAATTCAGCGAACGAAATCCGGCGGTAACCGTCAGGAACTTCTGTCGCGTAAATGAATGAGTGCATCGAAATGCTGGACACCAGACAAACGGCACTAAGAAGGAAGCCGAAACGAGCAGCTCCTTTGCCGACCAATTCTTCCGGAAAATCTCTCAAGGCTTTGAACGCAAGTAGCCCAAAAATGACCCCCAGCAATGGCAAGATCACGAATGATTGCGTCAGAAAAGCCGCCAGCCCCAAGACACCGAAAATGACCGATGTTACGGCTGATTTGCAGACTGACTGATAAACTTCCTCTTGCGAGAAAACAGTCGACTTTTCGTGAGAGTAAGGATTTTCTTCAACCATCGCGTTTGCCATGATGAACGAGTCCGTCTGAAAACAGGAAACTGCTGGATGCTTTTGCATCAAACCAAGTCTAATCCGGGCTAATACCGATCGGACCGAACCGCCCCGAATGTCTAGAAAATCAGCCGCTCAAACCAACCGCTAAGGACAGACCAAAGCAGCACGAACAATCCAATCGACACAACCATCGGGACAAAAATGATTTTCAGTGTCAAATCAGGACGTGCAGCGGCAACCGGTGTTATCGCAGGCGGAGGACTCGCTGGGGCAGATCGGGCAACTTGACCGATGCTTTTGTTCGATACGTAAGTTTCCGAGATCGGGTTCGCCACATCACCAGAAATGTTCGAAGCCTGATACTCTTTGGCTCGACTGTCGAATTCTGCATTTCCGACGACAGACTCCGCAGCCGGATCGTTCCCAATGTCAACGCGACGCACCACATGACGTTCAATCGCACCAGCGACGGAAATGTACTCAACCTCTTCGACACCTAACGAGGCGTCGCCCGATCCTTCGTCTGATTCCGCGCTGTCTTGCTGGGAGTCCCCATCGCTGGCGTCATCCTCACTGGACTCCTCTTCGTCTTCGTCTGAATCATCGTCGAAGATTCCACCGTCAAGGTATCTCGCTCTGGCAATCGACGCAGGATCCATCTCTTTTAATTCGGCAAGATAAACCTTCGCCTTTGGCAACGGGCAAGCAAAAAGGTAAGAAGCAATCGGAACGCGAATCCAGTTGTCATCTCCATCGCTCTCACGGAAAATCTTGACCAGCTTTTCCATGACGGACCAGTCTTCCCAGCGAGCCAAATCTGGGATCACCATGTCGCGAGCTTCATCACGATCCAGAACGTGTCGAGCCGCTGCAATAATTCGCTCACGAGGAACAACGTCCGTCTCAGAAGCATGAAATCGCAACGCCTGCATGGCCAGCATCGTGTTCGTAAATTCGCAGTCTTCGTCCTCAAAGAACGTTTTGGAAACAAGCTCCATCCCGTCTTCGCCTTTGAGCGTCAAATAGCAAGCGATGAGCGCTTCCAAGCCTCGCATCTGCTTCCGACTGCCAGACAGCATCAGTTCCTCGAGCATTCTCGTATCTTCAGGCTGACCACAAACCCCAAGCATCGTGAAATACAAGCGACGACGATTGGGCGATGTGTTGTCGTCGTTAATCAACCGAAGCAATTTTGGACGATCCATCCTGTCTTTCAGATCGATCAAGTCCTCGTAAGGCGCCTTCGCAAATTCGTCGTAAGCGTCAAACGCCAGCACGGATTCTTCGTCTTCGAAGTAGTCCTGAAAGAAAGCCAATCGATCGGCGCCTTTTTCGGGAAGCGTATCGAGCCGAGCAAAATATTCCAGCAAACGATCCGACGCTTTCATCGGCGTCGTCCAATTGATGTTAGGAGGATTGACTCCCATGACAAAAAACTTCTGCCCCAGTTCGTACTTGCCAACCAGCAATGCCCTGAACTTCATGCCAGGAGCCACCAATTTTTGACCGCGAAAGACTTTCGTGATTTCAAATTTCGCTTGCGGTAGTTCCACGGCGTCTGGATCAACTTCCGGAATCTCAATCAACTTGGCAGCGACAACCACGTCTTTGGATGCCATCTGATCCGTAAACGTCAATCCAACGCTGGCGCAAAAAGGACATGCCTCGACCACTGCCACGGCGCAAACCGATAACGCCAACAACAAAGTTGTCACCGCGAGGATTGAGCGAAAAAATTTGGCAATCAGCATCAGTATCCTGGAAAGCTTTAGAGGGTATTTTTAGGATGTTGGCAAATCAGCAGGCAGCCGAAAACTCTGGCGGCGAAACCAACGGGAGTTCGACCGACTCGGCATGCCAGTGGAACGAAAATCAAACTTAAGGGACAAGTTCTTACGCACACCTCGCCGAGATGCTACCAACGCGATTGATTATAGCCGATTCGCGAAGAACCCCAGACCCTGCGCTCTCTTTTTGCAAATCTTTTTACTGTGAAACCAATGGCGAGAGGAGCATCAGGAAGGCTGGTTCGAATGGAGAGTTTACCCCGGATTATTCACGATGCGTGGGCGTCGACTTGGAGGAAGCTTGTTTCATTGGAATATTGCTCCAAGTTTGTAGTTTCGACAGGTCACCCACGACGTGAAATTGACGAATTTGCAAAACTTGCTTCCGCGTCCGGAGAATCGCTTCAAATGACAAACCAGACGCCTGTCGTCGTGAATAATTCCGGTTTACGCAACCAACAACATTCTGGTTCGGAAAAAGCGAACTCTTTGTGCCGATACCGAAAGCTACTTGCCGAGCGACTGGGACACATCTGTCCGGTAAGCGGAGATTGCTGGATAGATTCCAACAATAACTGCCAGCAACACCAGCCCGGGAACCAAAAGCAATTCGGGGGACACTTTCAAAGTAGCCAAAGAAGTCGGTAACAAACTACCCCCCGGTAGAAATGCCATCGGAATACTTGGAGCCAAATCGAAGAAACCCAATTGGATGCCAGTTTTCGCTTCGATTGTTGGAGCCATCGCAAGATTTAAAGCATGTCCCGCAATCCAACCAATCAATCCTGCGGTCAACGCGATCAAGATCGATTCGCAAAGCATGATCATCAGAACTTTTGCCCGACTCGCTCCCAGCGCTCGCATCACCGCGATCTCTTTTCGACGCTGGCTCATCGAATTATAGATCCCGACCAGAATACTGATCGAAGACACAACACAAATCATCAACGTCAGCGCCAGCAAAGCCAATTGAATCGGGTCGATGAATGCCGCAAACATTTTGAAGACTTCTTCAACCGGATTGACCGCCATCGCCGCCTCTTGTCCACGCTCCGGTTTAAACGGAGTCCACTCCAGAGTCGAATTCAAATCGCCTTGGTTGATCTGCGGCACCATGATGAAGCCCGTCGTGTCGAGGCCACTGTCATCCACCACCGTGCGGACAAGCAGCGAAGTCACTTCGCGACGTTCAATCGGAAGGCGAACCGGCTCCTGATCTGATTCGTCCGCCGAAGGCTCGGCATTGGAGTCTTCTACCACCGACTCTTCAGCAACCAGCCCGTCGGCAGCGGCTTCCCGATCCTCTCGAGCTCGTTTTGTGGCTCCGCGGACTGAGTCATCTTTGATGGATTTCGTATGCCCCTCCATCAGGAAAAAGCCTTCCATGTTCAGAAACAGAACACGGTCACTGGGCGTCCCGGACGGAGCAAGAATTCCCACGACATAAAAATCAGTTTCATGCAAATGAGAACCGGAACTGTTTGGGTCGCCATGGGTCGGCTGGATCGTGTCACCGATCTTCAAACCGCTCTGCTTGGCCACTGCCGATCCGATCACCACTTCATAAAAGCCATGTTCGTCGTTGTAGTCATCGAACGGACGCCCTTCTGCAAACTCAAGCCTCCGCTCGGTCTCGATATCAAGGACCATTTCGGTAAAGTAAGACGGCGAGGTGCCGACACACCGAAATGCCGAATCGGTGTCTTCATCGACCCAGAAATCCCCCAAGTTGATCGGCACCACCGTATGGGTCCAACTATCGAACAATCCTCGCTCGTGATAACCCATGACGTTCATTTGCTGGACCCCTGACATGGCCGCACCCAGCGAATCTGTCAAAGCTCCAGTGGAACCAAAAGAACCGCTAGCCAGATTCGCCAACGCCATCGAGTCTTGCTCGTGCTGATGCACGACCCAAGCCAGCGAATGCTTCATCTCACGTTGTCGCTGCTCCTGATCGACGAAAGCAAGATAGTACTCGTAAGGAATATTCTCGACCGGCGGCGCAAGATAATAAACGCTGCTCATCGTCAACTGCAGGGATCCGCCTCGAGCCCCAACAAGCACGTTGTAGCCGAAGGTGCGACTGTTCTTGAATGATTGAGAAACAACTCCGTGAATTGAGATCACGGACACCACCATCATGATGCCCAAGGCCATCGAAAGAATCGTCAAAAACGAACCGATGCCACGATGCTGGATACTTCGCCATGCAATTTTAAATACGTTCATCCGGCCGAAACCTCACCAGCAACGCTCCTTAAATCGCCAACCACTCGATTCACCTCTCCAAGTTTGACGACGCGATCAAATTGATCAGCGACCTCCATCGAGTGCGTCACCATCAGCATGGCGATATTCTCCTCCTTGCAAGTATCCTTGATCAGTTGCACCACCTGCTGCTGATTCTGCGGATCGACATTGGCAGTCGGCTCATCGGCGAGCAACAGGGCAGGGCGGTTTGCTACTGCGCGAGCAACGGCAACACGCTGTTTCTCACCGACGGACATTTGATGCGGCTTGTTATTGAGACGGTGGCCCAAGCCGACTTTTTGCAGCAATTCTTTGGCCCGAGCGGCAGTTGACCGTTTTGCCCCGAAGCTGATCCCTAACAGCACGTTTTCCAATGCGGAAAATCCGTCCAGTAAGTTAAACGTTTGAAAGACGTAGCCGATCTTGTCAGCTCGAATTCGATCGCGAGTCGATTCGCTGAAACGGCTCAGCTCCACACCATCAACAATGACCTTCCCGCTATCGGGTTTGGTGATGCCGGAAATGATATGCAGCAAAGTCGTTTTCCCGCATCCAGATGGTCCGATCAATACGACTTGCTCGCTGGCCGCGATTTCAAAATTCGGCACGTCGAGGATCGGAACTCTCTTGCCATCAGGCTGGACAAAGCTCTTCTTGATGTTTTCAAGTTTCAGCATGACGCAGAGGTAAAAATCCCGATAGAAAATTGCCGAACGTTGACCACGATCGTTTTCGGTCGTCGATATCAAACGAAAGCCTAACCAGATTCGAGTCCTACGAACAGGACCCGAAACGGTTCATCCCCGGCGACAGGTTTACGCCTTTTTCACAAACTCGGACTTTAGTCCCATCGCTTCGAGACCTTCAATTTTGCAATCGATGTCATGGTCGCCATCCACGATTCGGATATTTTTGACCTTGGTGCCACCTTTGACCGCATTGGAAGTGCCTTTGATTTTCAAATCTTTGACCACGATCACGGTATCACCGTTTTGAAGAATATTACCGTTGGCGTCCCTGACGAGTTCGTCGTCATCATCTTTCAGATTGGGATCCCATTCGTGGTTGCAGTCAGGACAGACGATCACGATTCCATCCTGCCACGTGTATTCGGACGCGCATTCTGGACAGCTTGGAATTTCAGATATGGTTCTGGCAAAAAAATAGAGAGATAACACTGAACTCATCATCCAATGGCAGTAACTGCCGTCAAGCATCACGAACGAAACGGTGGCTTGATGCCTAACGCAAAGACCAAGCTAAACCGCTTTGCACCCTAACGCCCCTCGTACATCAGAACGACTGCCATTTCTCCACTGGTGGCATCAGTGTCTCGTGGCCTCGGCTCTCTTCCAACGTCACAACGACGTCGGCGGAAATCGAAATCCTCGGCTCGGTCGTCATATTCGGCGAAGTCGAATGCAGCGTCTTGGATGGGAAAATCAGAATCTCTCCTTCTCGCGGCTCAACGTAAACCCGGTTTAGCGTTCGCGGCCCCGGTTTGGCGATGATCCCGAGCTCCTCCTTGCTGAGCGTAAACAAGCCTTCAGCAAATTCGTTTGGATGCTGAGCCACGCTAAAGTAAATCCCGCCCCCATCGGCTGGCTTCTTCAAATAGAACGCAAAACTCAAGTGGGACTGCAAATGAGCATGCTCAAAAATTCGCTGGCCTTCACGACTGACGGTCGCCCATGATCGCTGATAGTAAAACGCGAGACGGTCGTTGTTGAGCCCCAATTCCTGCGTGTAACCCTTGATCGCATCGCCGATTTGAGCGAACAGTTCTTCAAACTTTGGCTCGCCAAACAGAAACTCAAACCCTGCCGCATCTCCTAACCAAGCCGTTTCGGAATCAACGGACCGACGATGCGATTCCATCTCCAGAATTGTCCGACAGAGCTCATCTCGATACTCCTCGGTCAGCGTCAACTGCTTACGAAAAACAGACAACGAAAACAGTTCAATAAAACTCGCGTCTGACATGCCACTCTTTCAATCGCAAAAAAACGTGGCCACGAAGACCACGTTTTAAATTTCAAACTGTTTGGAATCCCTAGTGCAAACAACTCCGATGGTGGTCCAACATTGCTGACAATTTTTCACCAACAAAATCAAATCTCAACTTTCCCTGTCAAAGCTTATTTGTAACTTCCCGAATTAGCTTCCCACTGCTGCCGGCTTCCCCATTTCGATTTCGTAACCTTGGCGATATTCGCGAGCCAACATCGCATTCGCCGCATCGTCATTGACGATCGTTTCAGTCTTGCCATCCCATTGCAGTTTACGCCCGACGCGAGCACAAATTCCAGCAAGATGACAAATGTTGAGCATCCGCATGTGAGAATGAACATCAGAAATCGGCTCCAGCTTCTTGTCGACGCAATCAAGGAAGTTCGCCCAGTGAGCCTGCCGTTCATTCGAAACTTGGTCGTGCCCCTTGTAGACTGATTTGATTGCACCTTCGGGAAGCGGATTGCTTTCGAGGTCCTCAACCGGCTTACCTTTCAGAGAGCCGCGACTGACGAAAATCCGCTCCTTGTCTCCTTCGATCAAAACGCCGTTACTGGTGTCGTGGCGAATCACCAACTCAGCTCCCTCCGGGAACTTGACAGTGAAATTGAACTTCGTCGCCGTGTTGTAGCGGTCAGTCTGAACAGGCATCCCATCCTTGAATTCAACAGGATGCGATGAAGTCCCCTCAATCGAAACAGGTTGAGCATTCTGCCCGTTAAGCTCAAGGGCCCAGACCGCGATGTCAACATGATGCGCGCCCCAGTCGGTTAGCTTGCCACCCGAGTACTCGTACCACCAGCGAAATTCGTAATGGCAGTTTGTGTGCGGACGCTTGTTCTCCACGGGCAAAAAACGATAGTCAGCTTTGGGAGCAGGTCCCAACCAGCGATCCCAATCGAGCCCTGCCGAAACGTCAGCAACTGGAATTGCCGGACTTGACGGAGCACCTCCAATGGCCACTTGAATCTTTTTGATTTTCCCAAGCCGACCTTCTTTGACCAAAGCCATCGCTTTGACGAACAGGTTGAAGGTACTTCTCTGTTGAGTACCAACTTGCACGATTCGCCCCGTCTCTTCCTGAACTTTGCGGATCAATTTGCCTTCGTCGATCGTCAACGTCAAAGGCTTTTCACAGTAAACATCTTTACCCGCGTACATCGCTTCGATCAACGGTTTGGCGTGCCAGTGATCGGGAGTCGCGACGTGAACGACACCAATGTCATCGCGTTCAAGAATCTTGCGATAGTCGGCATACATGTCTGCCTTACCATTGCTGAACTGTTTGTTTGTCTGCTCACATCGCGAGGAATCCGCGTCTGCGACCGCAACGAGGTTCAACCATTTCCTGGCAGAGTTGATGTTCCCTCGCCCCATTCCTCCACAGCCAATCAAACCGATATTGACTTTGTCGTTTGCCGAACCGGTATCAAAAGCCAAAGCCGGTTTGGAGGAGAAATGATAAGGCAAAAACAGCCCCGCACTGGCGGCGGTGGCGGACTGCAAAAAGCCACGACGTGACGTTTGATTCGTTTTTGTGGTCATGTGTTCTACCTTTTTTGGTTTCCGGAAGAATATTTTTCACGAGGCTCATCGTCAACGGTGGCGTCGTCGCAGTTAGCGTCTCATGCCCGCCTTCATCTGGCGGTCAATGGCTCGACGAGCTTCGTTTTGCCTCAATGTCTGCCGCTTGTCGTGAGTTTTCTTTCCACGCGCGACCGCGACCATCACTTTGACGATCCCGCGAGCATTGAAATAGGCCCGCAAAGGGACCAGAGTCAGCCCGTCAGTCGTCGCATTGACACCGAGCCTATCGAGTTCTCTTTTGTTGACTAACAATTTCCGTCGACGCTTGGGGTCGTGATTCCAAAGATTTGCCTGCCGATACTCGGATATATCGGCATTTACAAGCCAAAGTTCGCCAGCCTGATAACGAACGTAGGCCTCCTCCAGAGACAGTTTCCCATTTCGGAGGCTCTTGACTTCGCTGCCATGCAGCACCAACCCGCATTCGAGCTTCTCAAGAAGTTCGTAGTTGTGCCTGGCTTTTCGGTTTTCGGCAATTGTCTTGCCCGCAGGAGCGGCCGCCGACTTTTTCTTGGCAGGTTTTCCGGCAGAAGTTGGCTTGGCCTGATTTTTCTTCTTTTTTGACATCCAAGAATCTGCGCTTTGTTGAGTCTTAAACCGAATCCAAACTGAATCCAAACTGAATCCAAACCACGACGAAAGGCGTTATTCTCAGATTGTGGCCTGCGATCCGCCCGAGAGCCATCATATCCCAAACTCACAGGCTCAGGAGTCCAGCGGAACTGGAAAGTCGACGACAACGAGGATAGAATCCGATCTTGCTTTTTGACATCCTGTTCGCGGCATCGTTATCTTTCGGTCAAACCGAATCATTTCGGTCTATTTGTATGCACTTTGGACTTGAGTTTGTGACTTCCACGCTCAACCTTCGTTTTTTGGAGAGTTTCCATGTCTCAGCTTCCTATCGTAAATTCCAACGGCAGTTCCACGGCGGAATCCGGAGGCTGTGGTTCGGGAGGCGGATGCGGCGGCTCCAGTTTCCCGGCTTCGATCAGCGACGAAAGCATGAGCGCCACGGGACGGCTGCCCAAGTGGCTCAAGCGTCAAATCCCAAAGGGGAATCACGTAAACCACACGGCAAGTCTGCTGGAAGAGTTACGTCTGGAAACCGTATGCGATAACGCTCGATGCCCCAACAGAATGGAATGCTATTCGCAACAGACCGCAACTTTTATGGTGCTCGGCAATGTCTGCACGCGACCCTGCGGTTTTTGTGCGGTGAGCCGAGGAAAGCCTGAAGCACTCGAATCCGACGAACCGCAACGACTGGCAGAGGCAGCTTTTCGGCTGGGCTTGAAACATGTCGTGATCACTTCGGTGACCCGTGACGACCTACCAGATGGCGGAGCTGACCACTTTTATCAATGTATTAAAGCAGTTCGAGAAAAATGCGATGCAACTGTTGAAGTATTGACGCCAGACTTCCTTAACAACCACGATGCCCTAATGCGAGTTGTTGAAGCCAAACCAGAAGTCTTCAACCACAATACGGAAACCGTTCCTCGACTCTATCGCCGGGTCCGCGGACCAAAATCCGATTACAAGTGGACTCTGGAAATGCTGCGTCTGATCAAGGAAGCGAATCCCGAAATCAAGACAAAAAGCGGACTAATGCTCGGGCTTGGTGAAACCCACGAGGAACTCTTTGATGTTCTTTCGGATCTGCGAAGCGTCGGATGTGACTTCTTGACTTTGGGCCAGTATTTGCAGCCCTCAACGGATCGCTACCTTCCTGTCGTTCGCTATGTTCCACCAGAAGAATTCAACGCATTGGGAGCAGCTGCCAAGTCGCTTGGGTTCAAGAAAGTGGCCAGCGGCCCCTTTGTTCGAAGTAGCTACCACGCTCGAGACATGGCTGAGACGGTTTGAATGAGTGCTTCCCACACAATCAAGATCGAAGTGAATGGCGAGCCACACCAAACACAGGGTGACTGCTCTGTTCAGGCTTTGCTGGATGAGCTTTCCGGCGATTCTGGCCGAACGAGGCAAAAGAGCTTTGCGGCGGTGGCTGTCGAACTGAACATGGAAATTGTTCCCGGAAGTCAGTTCGAATCGACGATCCTGTCGGAAGGCGATGTCGTCGAGATCGTTTCACTTGTTGGAGGCGGATAGAAACAATCATGGCGACTTCGGAACTAAATCAGGGAACAGAAGCAAACCCCTTCAAGAAAGCGGAAGAGGAAAAGCAGACCACTGCCTACGTTACGCCGGTAAAGATCGGTTCGCACATTCTTCAGAATCGATTGATCCTCGGATCAGGCAAATACGAATCGTTCGAAACGATGCGGGATTCGATTCTGGCGGCCCAAAGCGACTGCGTCACCCTCGCGGTTCGCCGCGAAAAGTTAAATGACAGTTCTGCCCGGAATATTCTCGATTTTCTCGATCACTCACATCTAACACTGTTGCCCAACACGGCAGGCTGTTACGACGCGGTGACAGCGGTCAGGTGCGCGAGAATGGGGCGAGCGATTTTGGAAGGGCTTGATAACCCGGGGCAGAACTGGGTGAAACTCGAAGTTCTTGGGAACAGCCGGACTCTGCTGCCTGACCCATTCGAACTGCTTCTCGCGACGGAAAAGCTCGTTTCCGAAGGCTTTGAAGTTCTTTGCTACTCGAATGATGACCCTGTCGTGGCCCGCAGACTCAAAGACGCCGGCGCGACGGCAGTTATGCCTGCTGGAAGCCCAATCGGATCGGGACTTGGTATCGCGAATGAAAATAATCAGCAAATTATTCTGGCGGAATTAAAACGCGACGATCCCGATTACCCGGTGATTTTGGACGCTGGAGTGGGAACCCCCAGCGATGCTGCCATGGCAATGGAAATGGGTTTTGACGCCGTTTTGCTTAATAGTGCAGTCGCGCATGCAAGAGATCCGATAAAAATGTCGTCCGCAATGCGGCTTTCGGTTATTTCCGGGAGATTGGGTTACGAGGCGGGCCGCATGCCCAAATCGTCTTATGGGTCAGCAAGCAGCCCCGAGATTGGTGTAATTTCGTCCCGTAAGCAAGAACAGTGACCGGATGCAGCTTTTTTCGATATTCGGGACCATAACGATTCCAAAAGCCCTGCAGGCCAGTGGCCATCAGGGCGCAATATTCACCCCAAATTAACATACCAATCTGGTCCATTTTCCTTGACCAGCCGTTAAGTTGGGGTTATATTCGATGACGCAAGCATCGCGGTAGTTGCGCTGTTTGACCCTCAATTTTGTAGACATCCTTGAGTTACTCGGTGTATTAATGATTAAAAAATGGAACAAGATTCAGTTAGGCTTGATGCTCGTTGCATTGCCTTTCGCTGCAACAGCGGCAGCTTCCGCTCATCAGTGGATCTCGGCGAATTCGCCAATCGAAGCTCCGGCAGCAGTCGTTGAAGCTTCTCAAGCGAATGCTCAGCGCATCCACAACATTACGCTGAATCGCGCTGGCGGCATTGAAGGCCGAATCACATCGCTCAAAAACGGCGAAGGCGAAGGTCTTTCAGATCTGAAAGTTTACTTCGTTCGAAACGGCGAAATCGCCAAGCAAACAACAACTGATGCTTCTGGTACATTCCAGATCGACAGCGTAACTGAGGGTGCTTACTCTTTCGTTGCAACTGGCGAAAGCGGCTTTGCTGCTTACGGCGTCAACGTTGTCGCCCACAGCGGCCAAGGCATGATCAACACAATGGAAGCTGCGGCTGTTTCGCCAAACTTCTCTGTTGTTCAAGACATCCTGAAGAACAACCTTCCTGAGCAGATTGCAACGGAAATCGTCAACGGTGCTTCTAACAACACTGAAAAGTTGGCTGGTGGAAATCGCATTCAGCTTCACGATGGGACATTGAACGGTAATATCGTTCCTCTGTTCGGCGACATTGCAAACGTCGAAGGAACATACGTTCACATCATTCAAAATGACAAGCAAGTCGCACGAGTTCAAGCGGACGCAGCAGGTTCATTCTCTGTTGCAGATCTTGAAGCTGGTGTTTACGACTTCGTTGCAGCTGGTCCAACTGGAATCGCTGCTGTTAGCTTCCAGGCAATCGACGAAGAAGGCGAAATCTCAGCTGAATCAGTCATGGATTCCGATGAAATTCCTGTTGCGATCGAGCCCGCTGCTGCTGCTGCCCTTCCATTCCAGGAAGTAATCAGCGCTGACATTCCAACGGACGCGGCTCCATCACTGGACGTTTGCACAACTTGCTCGAACGATGCAGGTTTCGTCGGCCAGCAGGTTAGCTACGCTGGATCAGAAGTTGTCTACGACCAAGGATACCAGCAAACCGGAATCCAGTACGCTTCTGAAGCAGTTAGTAACGGTGGAGCATGTGGAGCATCTTGCGGATCTGCTGGCGATTTCAGCGGATTCAGCAGCTGCAACAGCTGTGGTGGAGCAGGTGGTGCTGCTGGTGGACGCCTCTTCGGTGGCGGTCGTCTTGGAGCTGGCGGTGCTGGACTTCGCCGTTTGGCTTTGCTTGGCGGAATCGCGGGTGCGGTAGTTGCAATCGCAGCTGACGACGATGCAACAGACGCAAGTCCAATCACGACTAACTAGACGAATGGAGCTTTGACTCCTCTACGAAATTGAGCAGCCACTCTCGTTTGACGAGGGTGGCTTTTTTCGTGCGCTAAATTCCAATGAATGCCTCGCGGTTTGGAAGCTTAACCTAATTCCGAATGGCGGTTCTCTGCTGACATAAATCAGCCGGCCGCTCTCTGCTGATTCCCTGAACTCTGGTGAGTCCAGCTACGGAAAAACGAACCCGGCCGCTCACGCGACTCGGCTCACACAAAGTAAGCCGTTGGCCGTAAGGCCTCGTGCTGGAAGTTGCAATCAAGCTTGAAAGTTGCAAACAACACTCGATGGGAATCATGAATTTTGATTCTCGCTGGTGAAAAGTAACGAACGCTGGCAAACGTCAGCTCGGGTTATTTGCACTAGATGGCACGGCAAAGACGCAGCAGGCCAAGCAGCCGCAAGTCATTGGAAATTTTCGGCGAGGCAAAATAGACTTTCTCGGAACAGCCTCTAAATCGCTGCTTGAACTCAGCATGCCCTTTCAAATTGTATACCCACCGATTGAACCAGCGGGCATTGAAGAGATAGCGAAAGCTTTTATCCAGAAACCAGTTCTTTCGAAACTCAAGATTCTCAGTCTCGGCAAGTGGCGACAACCCCAGAAACAGAACGTTCAAGCCTTCGCCGCGAAACACGTCAATCGCACACCGAGTGATCCCCACTTCGGCGACAGGAGGTGCCTTATCAAGTCGCCGCTTGAAAGAAGTTGCATATCCGATCACGGTTCCATTTTCGAAAACAGGATCGAAAAAAACAAACGCCACTCTACGTCCGACCTTGTCCAGCAAAAAAAACCTTCGGACGCCATTGATGGAGCTATTGGCCGCAGTCAGATCCCATTCATTGTCTTGCATAGGACGGTTCAAGAATGCGACTTCCCGCGACTTGATGATGCGGTTCCGCCGCCATTGCTCAGAAATTTCAGCCGTTACCAACCGAACCTCGTCGCAGTCGGCTTCCTCGACAATTCTGTAGCCTCGACGGGTCAGCCAATTGCTGGCGTAACGCAAATGCTCCTTTTGCTTGCCCGCAAAGTCATAGCTCTGCAGATCAATTCTCGTATCGATTCCCAATTCATTAACATAAAAGCCTTTGGCTTCGAGACACCGGGCAGTCACAGCCGAAGTTTGCACAAAACCGGCATTGGGAAAGCGATTCAAAAACTGATGCAGCAACTCTTCGCTTCGTGAGGGCGAGCAAACCGGATCACCTAAAGCGTAGACGTAGCCCCACTTTCTCCCGAAGGCAACGAACCCAGTTTCATCGCCGAAGTATTCCAGGCCGTCCTGCACTGCCAATGACCAGGCGAGCGTGAATCCACCCCACTTGGAAACGAGTTCGTGGCGCAGCGTTTCCGCAGGTTGAAAACAGTCAAATTCGGAAGCGCGATCTAGCATTCAAAGCGCAGAGACATGGAAAGGTTGGGTCAAGCTTTCGTTTCATTTTTGCACCGCATAGAGGAGTTTGCCACATTCATTCTGATTCAATTCGCGAATCGCCCAATTTAAACCTTTCAACCTCCGTGCTTTCTTCTGAGCAAAGTTAAATCACAGGATCAACATGCCGCGACAGCGATTGCCAGATCTTCCACCCATTGGTGGGCCTATCCATTGACCCGGAATTATTCACGACGACAGGCGTCTGGTTTCCCCATTGAAGCGATTCTCCGGACGCGGAGGCAAGTTTTGCAAATTGGTCAATTTCACGTCGTGGGTGACCTGTCGAAACCACAAACCTCGAGCAATATCCCAATGAAATAAGCTTTCTCCATGTCGACGCCCACGCATCGTGAATAATCCGGGTTAACTTGCCAAAACCAAATACCGTTCTACTGGCGTAATCTAGTGGAACGATGAATCTGAAAGCGACCGCGTTCTTGCCACAGAGTGCTTGTCAAGTTCGTCTGTCGTTGAGACGCCGCAGCGATTGCCAGACTGCTGCAATTGCCGTTAAACCGCTCGCTGAACGATTTGGCGATGCGGGATGTGGCGGCTAAGCGTTTTACTCCCAAACCCCAAACCCCAACGCCCAACGCCCAACGCTTAAGTGCCTAAGCGCGTTTCAGCAGTTGCAACGGAACGTAGAATTTTGAGTAGGACTTCCCATCCGTGTAGGGGATGCCCTTGGGATCCGGAACCAGAACCGTCGCTCGTTTGGTGATTCGATTCACAACTCCTCGTCGGCGACGACCATCCACTTGAAAGGTCACCGTATCACCACAACGAATCCCCAACTGCTTTCTCGCAACGTCACGCGGTGTAAGAAGCTGATGATTGGATTCCCGGTGCCCAAAATAACCCAGCACCCAGCGACGAAACTGTGGCCCCTGGCAATTGGAATCGTCCGTCGCGAGCAATTCCGCCAAATGAATCATCTCATGTTCCAGAATCCTCTGAAGTGCTTCCAGCCGACTACTGCACTTTAGACCGCCAACCCTCGCGACGTTTTCAACCTGAAATGTGTTGAACAGAAGCGTGGTCGCGATTGCAATTTCGAACTCACTTTCCTGCTTTCGTGCACCGACGTAACGCGACATCGTCGTTGTTCCGCCTGACGTTGTCATGCGAGTTGAAAGTCGAAACTGAAGCGGCTTTTGAAAGTTCCTTTCGATAAATCCCGACAACAGACCTTCGAAAAAAAGCTCGTCGGTTACGTGAAACATCAGCCCAAGATCTGCCGGCGAAAGCGTTTCAAAATTTGGAGACTTTATGTGCGGCGAATTAAGCAACACGTGTTGGAACACTTCTTGTTGCATGCCCTTTCGATGTGACGCGTTTGTCACGTTCTGCGTTACAGATTTTAAAAGGAAGGACTGATTCATTGGATTCCCGGATCACTCGGCCAGCCTCCATTTTCGCACACTTGCAATCAGAGAATCAATCCGAGCCACGATCATGCTGGCATACCACATCTAGTGTTTCGGCTAGCAATTGAAAATTTCGTCAGGGCACTCTGGTGGAGACGCCAACGGCAAACACCGGATTTCCCCGCATTCATCGCTGCGAATGCAGGCAGCAGCAAAGCACAACATTTTGTGTTGACACGTTTCAAAACAACTATATATTGGGCTCGTGACGTGGCGAAACGTTAACCAAGAGCAACACAAAACACGGATTTTCGCAGTCTTTTCGTTGAAACAACAACGAAAAGACATGATGAACTGAAACACCACATGTAGTGCTGGCAAGTTTCATTTTATCCACGACACGAACAATAACTTTCACTGATGAATGAGAGCTTTGTTGATTCCTGAACGAGATTTGGGAACTGCAAGGAATTTTCAAATACGGTCTGGGTCGCTTTGAATGCTGACCAGACGAGTCATCTCTGGATGGGAAACATTGTTCATTGGGACAACCCGACTTTTGCAAGGATGCGATCTCCTGCGAGCCTTCCACGGATGTGGTGCCGCGGTGTTTAGTGCACCCCTCTGCTTAGTTGTTTGTCATGAAATGAATTTTGACGAAAGCGTCAACAAACAAGCTCAAGGAGTTCAAAGGAATGTCAGAGACACTCAACCCTCAAAACAGTTCTGTCGCAGCGAGTGTTACGATGAACGTAACAAAAAGAGATGGCCGTCAAGTCTCGCTTGATGCCAAGTTGATCACGCAAGCACTTGAGAAAGCCTTTTGTGCCGACCTCAAGTTGAAAGATCTAAGCGAGCTTTCCCCTGAGCTTCTTGGTGAAATTCGGGATATCTCAAAAAGCGTCGTGGACATCGTCGCACCAATTTCACTTTCCAGTGACGGTGTGTCGGTCGAAAAAATCCAGGACGTCGTCGAAGCTGAACTGATGAGGAATCAGCACTTCTCAGTCGCGCGACGATATATTCTCTATCGTGCTGAGCACAACAAGATCCGCCAACTTCGCGCAGAGGAGCGGATGGAAAGCAGCAATGCCTTCCCATCGATCATGGTGGATCGCGATGGCCAGTTGGAAAACCTCGACTTTCAACGTCTTCGGGAACAAATCGCTTCGGCCTGCGAAGGCCTGGAAGACACTTGCTCGGCGACTGAGTTGTTTGACGAAGTTCAAAAGCAGTTTTTCAACGGCATCACTCCAAAAGAGATCGCACGTTGCACGGTCCTTGCCGCTCGAGCCCGCATCGAAAACGATCCTGATTACGACACCGTCGCTGGTCGTCTTGTTCTGAACATTATCTATCGTGAGTCGCTTGGTAAATCCAGCACCACATCGGACATCGCAGAACTCTATCGAGAACAATTCAGCAATTACGTTGCGGAAGGAATCGAGGCGGAGCGACTTTCTCCGGCGTTGCAAGACTTCGATCTTGATTATCTCGCAAGTGTAATTGATCCTCAGCGAGACGCTCTGTTTCCATACCTTGGTCTGCAGACGATTTACGATCGCTACCTGTTGCACATTGATGGTCGCCGATTCGAAGCTCCGCAGTACTTCTGGATGCGAGTCGCGATGGGACTGGCGTTGAACGAAGAAGAGAAGAACGATCGAGCGATTGAGTTCTACAACATTCTCTCGTCTTTCCGATTCACATCGGCGACTCCAACGCTTTTCAATGCTGGCACGCTGCATCCGCAGTTGAGTTCTTGCTACCTCAGCACTGTTTCGGATGACCTGGACGGCATTTTCAAGCAAATCGCTGACAACGCCAAACTTTCCAAGTGGGCTGGCGGACTCGGTAATGACTGGAGCAACATTCGTGCAACGAACTCGCACATCAAGGGTACCAACGGTCAGAGCCAAGGCGTCATTCCGTTCCTGAAAGTCGTCAGCGACACGGCCGTTGCGGTCAATCAGGGCGGCAAGCGTAAGGGCGCTGTTTGTTCGTACCTGGAATCATGGCACCTGGACATCGAAGAGTTCCTTGACCTTCGCAAGAACACCGGTGACGAGCGACGTCGTACTCACGACATGCACACGGCAAACTGGATTCCAGACCTGTTCATGCGTCGCGTCGTCGAAGGCAAAAACTGGACGCTGTTCAGCCCTGAAGAAGTGCCTGACCTGCATGATCTTTACGGCAAAGCATTCGAAGCTCGCTACACCGAGTACGAGCGGATGGCGGAAGCCGGTGAGATTCGCCTTTCGCGCACAATCCCGGCAGTGGATTTGTGGCGAAAAATGCTGACTCGCGTTTTTGAAACCGGGCACCCGTGGATCACGTTCAAGGATCCATCGAACATCCGCTCTCCTCAGGATCACTGCGGCGTTGTCCACAGCAGCAATCTTTGCACAGAGATTTTGCTGAACACGTCGGCTGATGAAACTGCGGTTTGCAACCTTGGCTCGATCAACATGCTCAACCACATCACTGATGGCGAGCTCGATTTGACCAAGTTGGAAGAAACGATCAACACCGCTGTCCGAATGCTGGACAACGTGATCGACATCAATTTCTACCCAACCCCAGAAGCGAAAAACGCAAACCAGCGGCACCGCCCAGTCGGCATGGGGCTGATGGGTTTCCAGGATGCTCTTTCAGCTTGCGGCATCAGCTATGCCAGCGACGCTGGAGTCGAATTTGCGGATCGCAGCATGGAAGCCATTTCATGGTTTGCCCTGATGGCTTCCAGCAAACTGGCTGAGGAACGTGGCACTTACGAATCTTACGCCGGCTCGAAATGGGATCGCGGCCTGTTGCCGATCGACACCATTGCGATTCTGGAAGAAGAACGCGGCATGCCTGTTGACATGGACAAGTCCTCCACAATGAACTGGGACATCGTTCGCGAGCAAATCAAAAAGCATGGCATGCGAAACAGCAACGTCATGGCGATTGCTCCGACCGCGACGATCTCCACGATCATTGGCGTCACTCAATCGATTGAGCCAACTTACAAGCACCTGTTTGTGAAGAGTAATCTGTCGGGCGAATTCGTTCAGCTCAACGGAAAACTCGTTAGCGAACTGAAGGAGCGTGGGTTGTGGAACGACGACATGCTCGAAGCGATCAAGTACTTTGATGGTTCACTCGGTGACATCCCCGGCTTACCGGAAGACATCAAGGGACGTTTCGCGACTGCTTTCGAAATCGAGCCTCAATGGCTGATCAAGTGTGCCAGTCGACGTCAAAAGTGGATCGACATGGGCCAGTCACTCAACCTTTATCTTGGCCAACCAAGCGGCAAGCGTCTCGATGAGATGTACAAGTACGCTTGGACTGCCGGATTGAAGACCACCTACTACCTTCGTTCACTGGGCGCGACTCAGGTTGAAAAATCGACAGTCGACATCAACAAGTTCGGAGTGCAACCGCGATGGATGAAGAACTCAAGTTCTTCGTCAGAAATCGCTGTTGAAAGGCAACCTGAAGTTCAGGCTTGCAGCATCGACAACCCTGACTGCGAAGCCTGTCAGTAACGTCGATTTGGAAACACCTCTCTCTTGCGATCAACTGCCCGGTTGGTCGCAAGAGATTTTGCCGACTGTTCTGTTTTTTCAGGTTGTTACCTGAAACATGAAACGGTCATTCTAGATGCCTCAATCTTTTATTTCATTTATTGCACGGAGTCGCAAACAATGGCAACGGACCTTCAAGATTCAAAAACTGAATTTGAATCAGCTCGCGAAAAGCGGGTTGATGCGAGCGAGAAACGATTGATCAATTGTCATCAGGTGGATGTAAACCAGCTGATGCCACTTAAATACAAATGGGCTTGGGAACATTACGACAACGGCTGTGCCAACCACTGGATGCCAACCGAAGTCGCCATGAACAAGGACATTGAAATTTGGAAGTCGGACGTGCTGACTTCGGCTGAACGCCACGTCATCATGCGAAACCTCGGTTTCTTTTCGACTGCGGAAAGCCTTGTTGGCAACAACCTTGTGTTGGCGATTTTCAAACATATCACCAACGCAGAGTGCCGACAGTATCTTCTTCGTCAGGCGTTCGAAGAGGCGGTTCATTCGCACACCTTCCTGTACATCGTGGAAAGCCTTGGCCTTGATGAGGGCGAAGTCTTCAACATGTACAATGAAGTTCCAGCGATCGCTCGAAAAGACGCTTTCGAAATGGAACTGACGCGCGAAGTTCTTGATCCGGACTTCAGCACTGACACGTTCGAAGGTGCTCAGGCTCTGCTGAAAAACCTGATCGGTTTTTACCTGATCATGGAAGGCATCTTCTTCTACACCGGCTTTGTAATGATTCTTTCATTCCATCGCCGTAACTTGATGAAAGGTATTGGAGAGCAGTTTCAATACATCCTGCGGGACGAGTCCATCCACCTCAATTTCGGCATTGATTTGATCAACGGTATCAAGTCAGAAAATCCAGAGCTTTGGACTCCTGAGTTCCAACAGCAGATGGTTGATCGCGTTCGCGAATCGGTCGAACTTGAGCTGGAATATGCCAAGGATTGCTTGCCTAACGGTGTTCTTGGACTCAATGCAGAGCTGTTCCGCGACTACGTTCAGTACATCGCTGATCGCCGCCTTGAAAGAATTGGCCTGCCTGTTCAGTACAACAGCCAGAACCCATTCCCATGGATGAGCGAAACCATGGACCTTGCGAAGGAAAAGAACTTCTTCGAAACGCGAGTCACTGAGTACCAGACTGGCGGCAAGCTGGACTGGGATTGATATCCTGATCCATCACCATTGAATTTGACCGTCGCAAGGATTTCCTTGCGACGGTTTTTTTATGGAGAGTCTCCAAGGTCTAGCAGGTCGCACCGATGCTTTTGAAAAAAGGCAGCTGTTAACAGGAAGCAGAGCTCGAAGACTGAAATGAAGTTTCGCCATGTGAATTCGTACGCCTCAAAATAGAAATCAGTTCGAGCGACCTGAAAATGGCAGCACCGGATGCATCCATCCGTTTGTACCATCTGTGACGATTGAGACTCCTCACTATGTAATGTCGGCCTCCGCGCTAAATCGTGAGCTACATTTTCCGAACGACCGGACTCTGGAACAAACGCTGTCGAAGGCATGGATTTTCGGTCGAATTTTATCAAGCCCGAATCAACTCATCTTCAGAGCACCGCTTGTGGATACTCTTTCGAACAAAGCACCGTCATCCAGCCAAACTTCAGCCGACCGCTTCGAAGAAGTCCTGCAGCGACTTCGCGATTGCGAAGGTCTCGTTGAGCAAGAATTGGCTGAATATCGCCAGCCTTCCAGCGATTCCGAAGACACAGCAAAATCCAAAACCGACTACCTTTTATCAATCGTGATCCCTGTCTACAACGAAGAAGCCACCATCGCTCGCGTTGTTAGTCGGGTCGCCGCTTTGCCACTCAACACGGAGCTCGTCATCGTCGACGACTGCAGCACCGACGGGACTCGAGAAATCCTCGATCGACTTAACGGCTTGGGCAACGTGAAAGTTATTCTAAAAGAAAAGAACGCGGGCAAAGGCGCGGCGCTGAGAACCGGTTTCGAAGAAACGACCGGAGATTACGTCGTTGTTCAGGACGCGGATTTGGAATATGACCCGCGTGATATTCCAAGCCTCATCGTTCCGCTGATCAATGGCGAAGCCGACATCGTTTACGGTTCTCGATTCATTGGTGACGTCGTGCATGATGAATCGTTCATTCATCGTTTAGGCAACGCCATTTTGACGAAGTCATCCAATCTGTTCAGCGGATTGAAGTTGACCGACATGGAGACGTGCTACAAAGCATTTTCCCGAGAAGCAATCGACGCGGTTCAAATCGACCAGGACCGATTCGGCATCGAGCCTGAAATCACAGCCAAGCTGGCTCGTCAGGGTTTCAAATTCACAGAAGTGCCGATCAGCTATCAGAGCCGCGGCTACGATGAAGGCAAGAAGATCGGAATCAAAGATTTGTTCAATGCCTTCTGGTGCATTGGGCGATACGGCGTAAGCGACTGAAGCCTCGTTTCCACTTGAACCCGGCTTATTCACGATGCGTGGGCGTCGACATGGAGAAAGCTTGTTTCATTGGGGTATTGTTCCATGTTTGTGGATTCGAAAGGTCACCTACGACGTGAAACTGACGAATTTGCAAAACTTGCCTCCGCGTCCGCAGAATCGCTTCAAAGGGAAAACCAGACGCCTGTCGTCGTGAATGATCCAGGTTGAAAACAAGGCCCGCAAGACGCCAACTATCTGCATGGAACGCGCAGAATTGTGCATTCGAGTTGCCCTGTCACGTTTCCGTTGCGACAATGAGAATGCGTCACACTTGAAAAATCCTGTTCGGTTTGGGTCCCCCATGCATTTTCGCTCGCTTCTGATCCGTTGCTTCATGGTTGCGATCGCTTTTTCGATTGCATCCGAATCACTGGTCAATGCTCAGTTTTCATCGCGATCTTCGACTCGCGGCAAAATCGGATCGCGTCAAAGCGGAACTCAATCCGTCAATCGTTCCCTCGAATTAAAAGTACTCGCCGACCCACGTGGTGCGATCGGGAGCCAGCAGGAATGGATGCAAATGCTTGCGGAAGTCGGTGCCGACCGCGTCGTCTCTTCGACCTCAAAGGCCACCAAGCCTTCTTTCGAAGAGTTCGGTTCCGGTAACAATAAAACGCTGAGCATTACCGGCATCCTGAAGAACGGCAAGTTACTCCTTCCTGGAGGATCATTTTCGATTCGACAGTCTTCCGCCATCAAAGCTCACCTGCAAAAACTTAGAGACGATGGCGCCGAAGTTACCGTTGCCGAGAAGGTCGCGTTTGGCTTAACGGCGATCCAGATGATCGAGGTGCTTGAACGGATGAGCACCAAAATCGATTCGCCAACCCAGGGCAAAAAGACAGCGGCTACGATTCGTTCACTTCTTTCGCAGTCGGGCTATCCCATCGACATCGAAAAAGCGGCCAGAGAGACACTCTCCGGTCTGGATTCAGACTTTAAAGCTGAATTAAAAGGGCTGACCGCCGGAACCGGGTTGGCGATCGCACTTCGTGAAGCAGGACTGGTCTACGAACCTCATCGACCACAAGGCAAGGACGTGCGTCTGTTAGTTCGAACCGTCGATGACAAAAAGAAGAACTGGCCCATCGGTTGGCCGATCGAAGAATCGATCCGAAAGGTCGCTCCCAAGCTGTACGTGAAAATCGACTTGAGCGTCAACGACACGCTGATTTTGAAAATCCTGAATGGGATTGAAGGGCGATTGGAACTCCCGTTCATCTACGATTTTCACAAGATGGAATTGAAAGGAGTCGACCTTGACGCGACGAAAGTCACTTTTGTCAAGAACAGAGTGCCGTACATCACGGCGCTCGAAAAAGTTTTGAGCCAAACAAAGCCAAGGCTGAAACCACTATTGCTGGCGGACGAAGAAGGCAAAATTTTTGTCTGGATCACGCCTCGAAATTAGGCGTGGGCCAAACGCGACCCCCAAGCAACAAACCTGCTGTCACGACGTTCTGAATTTCACAGATGAATGCGGCGTCAAAAAAATTGATTACAATCCCGGAAACCAAAATTCTTCCGAGGTTGATTCATGTCCTTTCGCGTCCCACAAGTTTATTCTTCCATTTTTGATTTTGCGATCGTTCTATTGAGCATCGCTTTATTCCTTTCGGCAGCCGTCGGCGATACACTCTCTGCCCAGGAAGCCAATGTTCCATGGCCGACTTTTCGCGGGCCCGACGGCAACGGAGTCTCAACGACGGCTCAACCTCCCGTCTCATGGAGTTCGACCCGGAATGTTGCGTGGAAGCGAAAGATTCCCGGACGAGGCTCCTCTTCGCCCATCATTGTTGGCAATCGGGTTTTCGTCACCGCTGCAGCTCCTGTTGATCCGGACTCAAAACCGGAGCTCATGAGCGACGAGGAACTGATCAAAAAATTCGACGCCAATGGCAATGGAAAACTGGAACGACCAGAAATGCGTGCAGCAGGTCAGTTTCGTCGCGCTCAACAAGCCGCGTCGCTTCCGGTGCACAAGTTCATGGTGCTGTGTTTTGATCGTTCCTCGGGCGATCCCATTTGGCAAAAAACGGCGGTCGAAGCCAAGCCTCACGAAGCCAACCATCCCGACCATGGATACGCCTCCGCCTCCCCTGTTACCGACGGGCAGCAAATCTACGTAAATTTTGGATCACGTGGTCTCTATTGCTACAACCTTGATGGCAATTTGATTTGGAAACGGGATGACCTTGGGCAGATGACAACACGCGGTACATTCGGCGAAGGCAGTTCCGTTGCCATCGAAGGTGATGTGGTCATTCTTCCTTGGGACCATGAAGGACAGTCGTACATCGAAACGCTACACCGCGACACTGGAAAGACGATCTGGAAAGTCATGCGGGACGAGCCTTCCAATTGGGTGACGCCGCGTGTTGTCGAAGTCGATGGTCGGAAACAGATCCTGCAGGTCGGGCAGAATTTCACTCGCGGCTACGATTTGGAAACGGGAGCCGAAATTTGGAAAGCATCCGGCATGTCACAACGTCCGGTCGCATGTCCGGTTGTCAAAGGAAACGTCGGCTTCGTCGCCAGCGCTCGCGGTGGTGCGATCTTGCAAGCCATTCTGCTGGACCAGCAAGGCGACATTAGCACCAATGGGCTGGCTTGGAGCGTCAAAAAGCAAACTCCTGACATTCCTTCTTTATTGCTGTCGGAAAACAGACTGTTTTTCATTGGCAGCAATCGGGGAATCCTTTCATGCGTCAACGCCGACACTGGGAAGGCTTTTATCGAGCCCCAACGATTACCGCTGGATAGCGTTTACTCGTCACCGGTCGCGGCCAATGGCAATGTTTTTGTGACCGGTCGCAAAGGCAAAACCGTCATCCTTCGCGATGCGGTTACATTCGAAATTATTTCGACGAACGATATCGGCGAACCGGTTGACGCAACTCTGGCACTGGCTGACCAAGAGATCTTTATCCGTGGACGCGACCACCTGTTCTGCATTCGCAACAAGTAGTTG
>CAYZPA010000006.1:0-119679 GCA_964479855.1 uncultured Pirellulaceae bacterium | reverse complement strand
CGCGATTTTTGAAGCCGCAACATTTTGAGAAGAAGTTTGGCGTTCTCGCGACAAAACACTCGTAAATTCAGAAACGCGAAGCGTTTTACTACAAGCCCGACGCGCGACGGCTTGTTGATTAAGTTCGTTTCGCAAAGGCAATCTCGCAATGGCAACCCGACGCGTCAGCGAGGCTGTGATTTTTCAAAACAACCTTCAGCAACGTGAGCCGTTTAGGCGTTAGCCTCGGTTAACGACGCTTCAACCGGGGCTATCGCCCAAACGGCTCATTAAATCAACAGCCCGGCGAGCGAGGGATACGGATTCCCTCGGAGATATCCACCCGCTTGCGAGTGAACAAATGGCTGGATCCACGAGCACCTCGCAAGCACGCCTCACGAAATCGAATGCTCGTTTTCAATGCGGGCCGAACCCTTCCTGTCAACACATGTTTACACGGCACACGCACTCCGGCATCGATCGCTTTGAGACGCTTCAGATATCGATGCCGCTGGGCAAATCGAGCGGACTTGGTATCGGCGTGCTCTCATTTGAGACATTTCTATTTGAGGCATTTTCATTTGCCTCTTCTTTGGCTTCGTCCGAGCCGTCAGACTCAGCCCAAAAGTCCTGCAAGTGTCTTAGCAGAGGGTCGATTGTTTTTTCCTGAATCGAATGCGGAGGGCTCCATGGAACCCATTCGAACCCTTCATGTTCGGTGAGTCTGATTTCAACGTCTTCTATCAATTCAGCAAGGTAGATCACCAGTTTCTTTTTCTTTGGACCACCGCGTTTGTTGATGATGTAGCGGTCCTTGTATTTAAAATCCGGATCAATTCGAATGTGGACTGATTCAATCGCTGTCTCTTCCTGCAATTCGCGAAGCGCGCACTGAAGATTGGTTTCGCCTTCATCGACATGCCCTTTGGGCAAATCCCATCTCTTTGGATGCTTCATCAGCAGGATGGATTTGCAAGGCTGGTTTCGGTAGATCAAAAACCCACACGATTTGATTTTTTCCACTGCTTAATCCTTTATCGCGAATCGAATTCATGAAAATTTATACACGCTCGGGTGACAAAGGGGAAACGGGTTTGCTTGGAGGTGTGCGAGTTTCAAAATCTCATTTGGTGATCGAAACTTGCGGCACGATCGACGAAACCAACTGTCACATCGGATGCGCCATTGCTTCACTTAACGAAAACGCTGCGGACAACGCAGGGAAAAGCGCAGGGAAAAGCGCAGGGAACAACGCATCCTTGTCGAGCGAAACCATAGGCGACGAAACGGTCGACAATTTAAGCAAAGTGCTGACCCGCGTTCAGTGTCTTCTTTTCGAAGTTGGAAGCCGGGTAGCCGCCGCACTGGCGTCCGATACAAAAATCAATCTTGCGGACCTAAATGACTCTCACGTGCAGCAAGTCGAAAAATGGATTGACCAATTTGACGACCAACTGGCTCCGCTACAGACATTTATATTGCCCAGCGGTTCGCAGGCCGGATGCCAGCTCCATTTGGCCCGCACGGTGTGTCGTCGAGCGGAACGAAGGATCGTGTCGCTGATCGAAGCTGGAACAGAGCGAGACCTGTCCATTGACGCGATTTGGCTCAATCGCATCAGTGATTTGCTTTTTGTGATGGCTCGATACACAAATCGTGCTGCGGATCGTGAGGAGACACCTTGGGTGCCGGGCGCATGATGAGCGGCCTCAACATGAAAGCGTTTCGCCATTGCTGACCCCCAATGAGGATTTCCGTGCCTTTGCCGCCCCGGCGGCTTTGGCTCCGAACCATTTTGACCCAGATTATTTACGAGGCGTGGGTGTCGAAATAGAAAAGGCTTATTTTCCTTCAGTATTGTTCCAAGTTTGCGATTTCGACAATTCACCAACGACGTCAAACTGACGAATTTGCAAAACTTGTCGCAACTTCAGGAGAATCGTCTCAAAGTCCAAGCCAGACACCTGTCGTCGTGAATAATTCCGGTTTGATTGGCAAAATCGCCACTGCGCCGTTGGTGGGGGAAATTTTTGCAGCCCTCATGAGCGAATCGGTCTTTCGCGTTACAATAGAATTGCGTCAGCAAACAGAGAATAATGGTCGCTTATTGGACGGTCATTTTTCTAATCGTGAAGTGATCTGGCAAATAGAATTCGTGGAATTCAAAATTTTGACAACACATCGCGTTTTTACCCATGCTTAAGAAAGAGTTCCTATGAAAAAAATTGAAGCGATTATCCGTCACTTCAAGCTGGACGAAATCAAAACGTCGCTCAGCGAAGCAGGTGTCGAAGGAATGACCATCACCGAAGTCAAAGGCTATGGTCGCCAGAAAGGCCATACCGAAATGTATCGTGGCAACGAGTACGCGATCGATTTCGTGCCCAAGGTCAAAGTCGAAGTCGTCGTCGCAGAAGCCAACCTGAAATCGGTCGTCGACACCATCATGTCCAAAGCTCAAACAGGGCAAATGGGCGACGGTAAGATCTTTGTTTCCGACCTTTCGGAAGTCATCCGTATTCGCACCGGCGAAACTGGCGAAGGCGCAATCTAGCCGACCATTGGTAGTTCGAAGAACCGGTTGCGACCACCACCATGCAGCCATTCGAATTCAAATTGCCAATTTTCGTCGCAACGACCACCACCCTTCTTGTTGCGATGACCGCATAGCGGACCAACCACCATTGACCCTTTTTCCTTTTCGGGATTTATCCCATTCTGGGCTCCGCCTGACTATGTCGCCAAAAACTGACGGATTCCGAGCCAGCGTTAATGACGCAAGGCAGAACTGGAACGCTGGCCGACAGCAAATTCAGGAGCTCCACGAGGCTGGCGGTTCAGGAATGATCGTGACTCGCGAGATGTCCGATCTGCTGGATTCGGTTCTGATACATTTGTACGAATCGATTCTGAAAGACATTTCTGATGACCTCGGCTCGCGAGTTTCGCTTGTTCTGCTGGGCGGCTGCGGCCGACAGGATATCGCTCCACGGTCAGATGTCGACTTGATGGTTCTTTACCAGGGCACTCTGACCGAAGATCTGCGTGAATTTTCCAGACGCATTTCGCAGGACGTCACCGATTCAGGTTTGCCGTTAGGTTACAGCCTGCGAACGCCTCGCGAAGCATGCAGCATGTCGCTAAAAGACGCTGTCATTTTTTCATCCATCACGGAAGCTCGATTCCTTGTTGGAAGCCGCCCGCTGTTTGAAAATTTTCGCAGCCGATTCCAACGCATCACCAATAAGAACGCGACCAACCTTGCGAAAGCAGTGGTTGATGCTCGTGCGAAGGAGCGTTCAGATTTTGGCGAAACGGTCTACTTGCTCAGGCCGAATATCAAACGGTCTCGAGGCGGCCTTCGAGACATTCACTTCATCCGTTGGCTGGGGTTTGTCAGGTACGGAGTCACTGACATTCAGGAACTGCTTAAGCGCGGCGGTATCTCGACCGCAGACTCGGTTCAATTGATGGCGTCGCATGAATTCCTGCTGCGCATCCGCAACGAGATGCACTTTCACGCCGGACGCGCTAACGACGGATTGGGACGAAACGAACAAGTCAGACTTGCTGAGCTGTTTGGTTATCGAGGCGATGACGCGTTGCTGTCGGTTGAATCTTTCATGCGTGAGTACTTTCGATTCACCAGTCGAATTACTTACATTTCAGACCACCTTGTCACGAAAATGCAGAATCGCGGCAATCGTGGCCCTTCTGCGGTGTTGAGCCCTTTCGTTAGCCGTCAGGTCGACAAGCACTTTCGGATTCGAGGAAATGAGATCGGAATCAACAGCTCTTCGCTGAACTTTGCCAAACACGATCTTGAGCAGGTTTTAAAGTTGATGCAGCTTGCCTGTCTGCATGACAAACAGTTGGAACACGAAACATGGGTTGCGATTCGGCATGCGATGCTGAAATTCCCCGATGTAAAGTTCACCCGCGAAGCCGCCCGGCTGTTCATGGCTCTGCTTTCCAACACCCAGCGTCTTGGCGGTTCACTGCGACGTCTCCATGAGACACAAACTTTGCATCGAGTCATTCCGGGATTCAAACATGTGCGTGGCTTGCTGCAGTTCAACGAATATCACATGTATACGGTGGACGAGCATTCGCTCAGGGCACTCGAAAATGCGATTGCTTTCGAGAATGAAAATTCTGTTCTCGGGAAGACGTACCGAAAGATCAAAAACAAGAACCTGCTCCATCTTGCCCTGCTGTTGCACGATTTGGGAAAGGGTTTTCCTGAGGATCACAGCATCGTTGGCGAGAGGATTGCAGAGGAAACGGGCGAACGTCTGGATCTTCCAGAAGAAGATATCGACACGATCAAGTTTCTTGTTCGCCATCACTTGCTGATGTCGCACATTGCGTTGCACCGAGACATCAATGACACGGAAATGGTCGCCGAGTTTTCGTCCAAGCTTGGTTCTGTGGAGATGCTCAACATGCTATTTGTGTTGACCTGTGCCGACATTTCAGCGGTCGGCCCAGATATTTTGACTCCATGGAAACTGCAGTTGTTGGAAGACCTATTCGACCGTTGCACCCGAATTCTGACCGGCGACGGCGACTTTGAACCCAACAAACAAATCGAACAAATCTGTCACTTGGTGGCCGATCAGGGAAGTGATCCGGAATCCCAGCAGTGGTTGCGAGAAGCTGCTCGGAACCTTCCTAACAGCTACTTACTGTCGCATTCACCAGAAGAATTGGGTAAGCGAATCCTTCCGTTGCGAAACCTGGAAGAAAACAAACCGGAATGCTGGATCGAGTTCGAAGAAGGATCCTTGATTTATCGCATTTGCATCGTCAATCTTGATAGTCGTCGCAGCGGTAACTTCTATCGCCTGACCGGTCTGCTTTCGAGCCTTGGGTTGAAAATTCGCTCTGCGGATGTGAAGCCACTTTCTGGTCCAGTGATGTTTTTCTCATTTCAGTTCGAAGATTCTGAGAATGCAGGACGTGAGCTGCCAAAATGGCGAAGGGACGAAATTACCAAGAAAGCAATCGAGGCAATAGCGGGTGAAAGCAAAGGCCCTCCCAAGTTTCGCAAGAAATGGGGCGAGGAAGAGACTCGTGCTCTCCAACTGTCGCGACCGCCGATCAGCGTCAAAACCAACAATCGCACCGTCAAACATGCGACGATCATCGATGTGTTCGCCTACGACAAACCGGGATTGCTGTACCAGATTTCGAAAAAGATCTATCGGCTTGGACTGGACGTAACGTATGCCAGAATTTCCACCTACGCTCATCAGGTGATCGACGTGCTTTACGTGACCGACGACGAAGGGAACAAAATCCGAAACCAGAATCAACTTCAAATCATTCGCACCGAGATCCTTAAAGCAGTGACAGAATTTCTGGAAGGTGCTGATGAACCCGGTTCGCAGGCAGGGGCAAAAACAGTATGACCGATCGACTTCATGAACCGCAGTGGCTGCGATACATGGTGATTGGAATTTTCGCCACGATTGCCCTTGCGCCTTTATCGATGCATGGCTGCGGACCCGAGTGGGCGCGGTGGGACGCCGCCCAGGCAAGGCACTATTTTCGTGCTGGCGAAACCGAAGACGCGCTCTACCAATTGCGAACTGCTGCTCGAAAGAGCCCACGCGACCCCATGGTCAAACTAACTCTGGCAACAAGCTTGATCGAAGACAATCAGCCCAAAGAGGGCCTAAGACTGGCCAATGAGGTGCTGGAAGTCTACCCGACCAACGGCGCGGCGATGCAGGTTAAAGCGAACAGCCAACAGCGAATGGGCAATTTCGAGGGTGGCCTTGAGACTTACCTGAAATACGACAGTACGCTCAACGTGTTCGTTCGCCGAGCCGAATCGCTAAACAATATCGCGTACTTTCGTGGCTTGGCAAAGAAAGATTTGCACCTTGCCAAACGGGATATCGAAGACACGATCGCCAACACGGCGGCTTGCCCTTGGGATGGCGGGCAAGGAATTGATCTTCCCTATCGAGCCACCGTTGTGGCATCGCTTGTTGGCAGATGCTGCGATTTACAGGAAACGATCCTTCCCGTGCTTTCGCAGTTGATTGATGAACTTGCGGATGCGACTTCTCAGCGCAGGAAATCGCTTTCGAAATCAGTTTACGATCAGGCACAGGATGACTTTCGAGGTTTCAAACGCAATGCAAACGACATCAACCTCCAACGTCTCAAATTACGAAAGCTGGAAAAGTCACTCGCTGCACTGCTAACCTGCAGAGCATTATTGCATCAGGATTTGGGGAATCTTCGCCAATGCCAATCGGATCGAGAATGGGTCGTTCGTTTCGGGCTCGACGCTGACGAAATCGCGGCCGACTTTCCCCCAGAAAAAGCGACGGTCCTTGAACTGCTCACTGCGAGCACCTATCTGGACACCCGAGGGTTTGTCATGAGTCGTCTGCCGTGGGTTAAAGAATCGGAATTGGAATCGATGCCTCGATCACAACAGAACTTTAATGGCAGTTATGAATCGGCGATTCGCGACTTGAATGTTGCGATTCTGTGCTCACGAGTCTGGTTGAAGTCTTTCGAATCACGCGAATACAATCTGCACAATTCGGTTGAGTTCTTTGAAGATAAGCCAACCGTTATCAAAAATGCAAAACGCACGATCGCGGTTTTACTGAATCATCGCATGGAGCTCCATCTTCGCCGCGGCGATTCAGATTTGGCTGAAATCGATGAAAAAGAAATTTGCGAGTACGGATTCGAGCCCGGCCCTGAGCTTTTCTAGCCCTACCCTCGTTACAACCGATTTAAACCAATCGTAAACTCAAGGGATCTGGCAAAGTGTCCCGGTTACATCGGCATCTGGAGAATCAGGTCGTATGTTTCAGGTAGAGGAAAAGTATCCAGTTAACCGGAATTATTCACGACGACAGGCGTCTGGTTTGCCCTTTGAATCGATTCTCCGAACGCGGAGGCAAGTTTTTCAAATTGGTAAAATTGACGTCGTGGGCGACCTGTCGAAACCACAAACCTCGAGCAATACCCAATGAAATAAGCTTTCTCCAGGTCGACGCACACGCATCGTGAATAATCCGGGTTAAATCTGAACACCTCTCTGTTTTACAACTGGAAAATCAACATGAATATCATCGACAAACTTGCGGACCTATTCACGGGTGTTGCGCGGACAACAGTGGATATGTTTCAACACATGGACACCAACACACTGGCGGTTGTTGGAATTTGCGCACTGGTCGTCGCGGCAATGTGCTTGCGAGGCAACCCAGTTCGCGGCGCATAAATTCGCGACAACGTTCGCCCCAACCTCGCCACGCCTAAACGAAGAAAGCTCGCCATATTCACACGAACAGGGCGAGCCTTTTTTAATCCGGATTAATGTGCCGCTGGTTAAAGGGAAACGGTTTTGTTGCAACCAAGTCTATTACTTGGACAACGCATCGCGAATTTCGGTCAGCAATTTAACTTCGTCAGAAGGCGGAGTATCTTCTTCCGCCTTGGCCATCCAGCGGCTGGCGACTTTCAAAGCAATGAAAATCACCAACGCCAGAATGACGAAATCGATGGTGTTCTGAAGAAACGTTCCGTAGTGAATGGCCGCCTGCTCCATCACCGGCTCACCTGCCGCATTAAGAACCGGATCGCCTGCCTCATTGAGTTTTGGCAGTTCCTGGCCAACTGGGTATTTCATTTCGGACATGTTTGGAACACCGCCGATCACGGCGATCAGCGGAGTGATGATGTTGTCCAAGAATGACTTCACGATCGCGGCAACCGCACCGCCCATGACGATGCCGACCGCCATATCAATCAAGTTTCCTTTGAATGCAAACGCTTTAAAGTCTTCGATAAAGCTCATAATTTTCCTTTTGTTTTTGGGAGAGTGGTGGTTGTTTGGGCGAGTCGAAAGCAAGCCGCTTTCGCAGGCAGTATAGAGATTTTGGCTGGCTGTACCAATCAGAGTGTTCCGAAAGTCTTCCGGAGTTGCCCAAACTGCGGCACTTGCACAGTTTCTGCTTCGCTGGCGATTCGGGCACAGTTGACCTTCACGCCGGTCAATTCAGGTCGGTTAAACCACTAGCGATTTTCAATCAGTCTTACGAGCGATCGCATCATGCAGCCGCTTCCTCCCCCGTCGATCCACGCCTTGGGCTTGTCAGCGAAGCTTGGACCGGCGATGTCCAAGTGCACCCACGGTACATCCTGAACGAACTCTTCAAGGAACTTTCCTGCGGTAATCGCTCCTCCCCAGCGTCCTTCTCCGACGTTCTTGATGTCAGCGATGGGGCTTTTGATCTGCTGACTGAATTCGGGAAACATGGGTAACGGCCAAGCGGCTTCGCCACATTCATTTGCGGCAGACAATACCGCATCGGACCAATCTTCGTCGTTCGTCATTACTCCAGTGATGTCCAGTCCCAACGCAACAACGCATGCCCCTGTCAGGGTCGCTAGATCCACGATCCGATCAACGCCGTTTTCGATCGCGACGTCCAGTGTGTCTGCCAAAACCAGTCGACCCTCAGCGTCGGTATTATGAACTTCGATCGTTTTGCCACTGCGAGCCGTAAGCACATCGCCCAATCGGAAGCTGTTCCCGGCGATCATGTTTTCGACCAAGCCCACAAAGCCGAACACGTTCTGCTTCAAGCCCATTTCGGAGATGGCTTTCATGGCCCCAACAACGGTTGCGGCTCCTGCCATATCGCACTTCATATCCAGCATGCCGGCTGAAGGTTTCAGAGACAAACCGCCAGAATCGAAAGTGACGCCTTTGCCAACAAGTCCGACCGGAGCCTGTCCCGCTTCACCCCCGTTGTATCGCATGATCACCAGACGCGATTCACGAGTCGACGCTTTCCCAACCGCCAGCAGCGCACCGCAGCGTTCACGTTCCAGTCGTTGTTCGTCCCAGATCTCAACCTCGAAACCCGATTCCTTACCTGTCTGCTGAATGATGTCCGCAAACGATTCCGGATAAAGATCACTCGCGGGCATGTTCACAAGTTTACGTACCAGTTTCACGCTTTCGCCCAGAACCGCTCCTTGACGAACCTGATCCTGATCAACTTCGCCAAAAACAGAAACTTGTTCGATCGGATGGAGCTTCTTTTTCTCAAGGTAAAGGTCCTGGCCGACGCATCCATTGATCAAACCGCTCACAAATTCCGGCAACGAAGCCACATCGAAGTAGGTTGCGACATGTTGCCGAGCCTGCGTTGCAAGTGATTTGGAAACGGTTCCGCCAACGCGATTCGAAAACGATGCCGGAACGTCCTCGGGATCTCCCAAGCCAACAACCAGAACAATCGGAGCCTTGACTCCCGACAAGCCCAATAGTTTTGTCGCTGTAAAACGAGCGGAAGAGATTTCTTCCTGCTCAATCATCGACGAAAGCACGCCATGGGTGGCGTCGTCCAGTTGTTTTGCAGCTCCGTTGAGCGGTTTGTCTTTCCAGATACCAACGGCTACAGCGCAGGCTTCAATTTCTGTGATGGGAGACGAAGTGGATTCGATTTTCATTTTCTGTTTCACGCGGCAAGGGACCTGTTATTAGATCGATATGGTAACTTTTAAGTGGAAGCTCAGGTATCGGGTGATCTGATTCGGAGCTGCTGATGAGACGTTTTTTTGAACTGCCAGATTTCTCGAACGAAATGCTGAACGAACGCAATGGGCTACCGATACCTTTCTGACTGCACTCGCGATCTTGAGAAGCACGGGCATTTGATCCGCGTAGAAGATCAAGTTGACCCGAATCTCGAGATGGCCGAAATTCAGCGTCGTGTTTACCAATCTGGTGGGCCGGCAATGCTTTTCACCAACGTGAAGGACTGCCGTTTTCCGATGGTCTCGAACCTGTTCGGAACGCTGGACCGAGCCCGATTTATTTTTCGAGACACCTTCGCGAATGTTCAACGTGCGATTCAACTGAAAGTAAATCCGGAACAGGCATTGAAGCAGCCGCTGAAATACTGGAAAGCCCCCTTCATCGCGTGGCAGATGCAGCCCAAAAAAGCCCGCCGCGGCGCGGTCATGCAAAACCGCATCACGCTGCCAGAACTACCGCAACTGAAATGTTGGCCCGATGACGGAGGAGCCTTTGTCACGTTGCCGCAGGTGTACTCGGAAGACGTGCGGCAACCCGGACTGATGAAGTCCAATATGGGCATGTACCGCGTTCAGCTATCCGGGAACGACTACAATCCGCTTTCTCAGGTCGGCATCCACTACCAAATTCATCGAGGCATCGGAGTTCAACATCGCGCCGCAATGGATGCGGGAAAACCATTTCGCGTCAACGTTTTCGTCGGCGGCAACCCGGCGATGACTGTAGCTGCGGTGATGCCACTGCCAGAAGGTATGAGCGAATTGACCTTTGCCGGAGCGCTTGCCGGCCATCGAATCCCCATGGTGAAAGTCGATGATTGTTCTTCCATCTATGCCAACGCCGACTTTGTCATTTCTGGAACGATTGATCCAGAAAAGCAAATGCCGGAAGGACCCTTTGGAGACCACCTTGGTTACTACAGTTTGACGCACGACTTTCCGGTGTTGAATGTAGACAACGTTTGGCATCGAGACGGAGCGATTTGGCCGTTCACCGTCGTCGGTCGGCCGCCTCAGGAAGACACCGTTTTCGGCGAATTGATTCACGAACTTACCGCGCCGGTGATCCCATCTGTGCTACCGGGTGTACGCGGCGTCAACGCGGTCGATGCTTCCGGCGTCCACCCTCTACTGTTGGCAATCGGCTGCGAAAGATACGTTCCCTACCGCCCAACGGTCGCCCCGCAGGAGTTGTTGACTCAGGCCAATGCGATTCTCGGGCAGGGGCAGATGTCATTGGCGAAGTACCTTTGGATCATCGACGAACGCTGCGATCCGGATCTGGACATCAATGACATTGAATCGTTCTTCATACGGATGCTCGAACGAGTCGACTGGAAACGCGACCTTCACTTTCAAACCAAAACAACAATCGATACCCTTGATTACTCCGGCAGCGGTTTCAATTCGGGCAGCAAAGTAGTCATCGCGGCGATTGGCGATCCAATTCGCAAACTGGAAACGGAAGTGCCATCGGACCTCCGGTTGCCCGACGGGTTCACTGATCCTCACGTTTGCGTTCCGGGTGTCTTGGCAATTCGGAGCCCAAAATTCGATTCCGAAAGTCGAGTCGATCCTCAACTGCGTCGGTTCTGCGATTCCTTTTCGGCCAATGATTTGATCAATCAATTCCCATTGATTCTGCTGGTCGACGATAGCCAGTTCGTAGCGAGAACGCTCAACAATTTCCTGTGGGCAACTTTCACTCGCAGCAACCCCGCTACCGACATCGATGGTATCGCCGCGACAACCGAAGACAAACACTGGGGTTGTGCAGGTTCGCTTGTGATCGATGCTCGCATCAAACCCTTTCACGCTCCTCCGTTGATCGAGGATCCTGAAACGAACGCCAAGGTTGATGCCATGGCAGCTCGCGGTGGCGTTCTGGCCAAGTGGCTTTGATCTCCGAATTTGGGCTTAAGCAACCTTCGATCGTTACGATGTTTTGACGCTGCTAACGGCAGAGCACCGTTGATGGAACGTGTTGGCAGCCAATGATCCACAAGCGTTCAAGATACGGCAGTAACAAGTTGACAAGTACGATTTTGCGGTAGAACAGTGAACAATACATGCGTTGAAAGTTCGCTCAATCGGCATACAATGTGGGGCGTTTTCCGGGGATAAGCAGGTGCTTTGAACTGGCGATTTCCATTCGCTGCCAGCGCAACGGCGCGATCTACCTCACGTCCTAAACCAAAACCATCCATGAGCACATCAACACAAATTAAACCTGGCGTCGTAACTGGCGAAGCACTCGATGCTCTCTTGCGTCATGCGAATGAAAACAATTACGCGATGCCTGCAGTCAACGTCGTCAGCACTCAGTCGATCAATTCGGTTCTCGAAGCGGCTGCAGCTGTGAATTCGCCTGTCATGGTTCAATTCTCCAACGGTGGCGGATCGTACTACGCGGGAAAGAGTCTTTCCAATGATGGACAAAAAGCCGCCATCGCGGGATCGATTTCAGGTGCTCATCACGTTCACCAAATGGCAGAACATTACGGCGTTCCAGTCGTCCTTCACACCGACCACTGTGCCAAGAAATTGCTTCCATGGATCGATGGTCTGTTGGATGCCGGCGAAAAACACTTCGAACAAACTGGAAAACCGCTTTACAGCTCTCACATGCTGGACTTATCCGAAGAGTCCCTGGAAGAAAACGTTGAAGTCAGCGCAAAATACTTCGAACGCATGGCAAAGATTGGCATGACGATCGAAGTTGAACTGGGCATCACCGGTGGCGAAGAAGACGGCGTCGACAACACGGACGTTGATAGCTCGAAACTTTACACTCAGCCTTCGGAAGTCAATTACTTCTATGAAGAGCTCAGCAAGATCTCTTCAAGCTTCACCGTCGCGGCAGCATTCGGCAACGTTCACGGTGTCTACAAGCCGGGCAACGTCAGCCTCCAGCCAATCATCCTGAAAAACTCTCAGGACTTCATCAAGGAGAAGCACGGCACCGGCGACCTTCCAGTTAACTTCGTCTTCCATGGCGGTTCCGGTTCAACTCGCGAAGAGATCCGCGAAGCGATTGATTACGGTGCGATCAAGATGAATCTTGATACGGACATGCAGTGGGCAACCTGGAAAGGCGTTCTGGATTACTACAAAAAGAACGAAGGCTACTTGCAGAGCCAACTGGGCAACCCGGACGGCGATGACATTCCAAACAAGAAATATTACGATCCTCGCAAGTGGCTTCGCGAAGGCGAAATCAGCTTCGTTGATCGCTTGAAGGTCGCTTTTGAGGACCTCAATTGCATCAATCGATGCGAAGGACTGTAGAGCGAACACTGGTCAACTAGTCATCGTTTAAGCCAATCATCGTTTAAGCCAATCAAAAGCCCGAGCCGGTTTTCCAGCTCGGGCTTTCTTTTTTGTTGTCGTCCTACAGAGACCCAAAGAAACAGCAGAGGAAACGTCTACGGCAAATTGGTGACGTCAGTCCAAGTGTTCATATCTGGGTCCGACTGATCAAGGGTATACCATCGTCCCGCCAGGATTCCTCCGCAGCCGGCATCCGCTTTGAGAACCTGCGCCGAACGCATGTGCGTCTCGGAGCCATCGACCCATGACAAAATCAGAATGGATCCGGGACCGCCTTTGACGCGTCCGATATCCGCTTTGCTCTCGCTGCGAGCGAAGGCGACTCCGTAGGATTCACAACTCGCTTTCGCAGTCGAACCTTTGCAAACTGAGACACCTCCGTCGCCGCTGGTTGCGATTCCATTTGCTCTCACGTAAGCGATGCCGTCCGCGTTTGCATTGGCAGTTCCTGACTTACGGCAGTAAGCGACCCCGTTTCCCGCGACGTTCGCTATCGCACCATTGTCAGCGAGATGAAATGCGACGCCTTCTGATTTGGCATTCGCCTGTACACCACTGTCTGTCTCGATCGCAACCAACGGCCCATCACCAAAACCAACATTTTCAGAGTTGCTCATGTATCCATGTCCCAAGTCAAAAATTTAAACTCAAGCAACGCTTTCTCGTGACGCCGCCCGAAAGTCGAGCGATAGCCGACCAATAAGGACCTTAAGTTATTGCGATCTGCATAAGCGATCACCTGGTCGTTGTGGCTTTGGCGATTTTTCTCGAATAAAACTTGGTCGACAATGCCGGATTTGCATTGCCGGTAAGTGCTGAGCGGTACGCAGGACTATCGTTTTTCGCGAGCTTTAAAATGTTGAACGATTCCAACTGCGCTGATCGCGGCCCAGAAAACTTCGACGATAAAAGCTGCAAGGTTGAAATTAAAACACAATGAAAACACCAGCATCAAAGCCCCGACTCCGTTGAGCACCGAATAAGCCAATTGCTCGCTGGAAATCCGTTTCAACTGAAGCATCAGGTAGGTGCCCAAAATCAAAGCAGTTCCCAGCAAACCTATCCACTGGTGGTAGTCGCCCATTTTTTCGCTCCGGCTACCGTGTCAGGCGAGGTGCGGAATATCCTTGCTCGCGGATTTTACTCAATAGCTTCTTGAGCTCCGCGACCTTCTCAGGCTCGTCCGCTGACAGATCGTTGCGTTGGCCGATGTCACTGGAAAGATTGTAGAGCTCCGTCGGTGAATCGTCGTCTGCGGGATATTCGTGCCGCTGTTCCCATTCCCGGTCACGCCGAGAAGTGTATCCATCTTTGTGATTAATCAACAGCCAATCGCCATCGCGAATCGCGTACTTGCCTTTGTAAGTGTTGTGAACGTGCGTCGTGCGAACGGAGTCTTTTTCACCTGTGAGCAGCGGCATAAAGTCGTGCGAATCTTCCGCACAGTCCTTCGGCAACTCAAAACCAACGGCTGCGGCCAGCGTCGCCATGATGTCGATTTGGCTGACCAAAGCATCTGAAACGGTATTGTTGTTCGTGACACCAGGCCAGCGAACGATGAACGGAACGTGATGGCCGCCTTCGTAAATGTCACGCTTGAGCCCACGAAATGGATGGGCGGACCAGTGGCCAAACTTCTTGTCACGAGCATAAGCATATCGCTCAGGACCATTGTCGGCTGTGAAGATCACGATCGTCTCTTCGGCTTGGCCACTTTCTTCCAACGCACGCAACAACTGCCCGCATGCATCATCCGTTTCCACAACCAAATCCCCGTAAGGACCGGCTTGCGACGTGTTGTCAAATATGTCGTTAGGGATAATCGGAGCGTGTGGCGACGGGAACGCGAAATACAAAAAGAATGGCTTGTCGGACTTAGCCTGTTTCTTGATGAACTCAACGCCACGCTTGGTTGTCGTGGGAATGTTCTCGTAAGGATCCCAGCCTTCGATCGTCGGGCCCGGGCGGAACTCGACGTTGCCTTCTTTGACATGGACCTTCGATTCGTCCATCATGCGATCTGGAACGGATGTGACTTTATCATCTTCAATCCAGCAGTACGGCGGGAAGTTGATCACCGTGTCGCCGAAATAATGATCGAAGCCATGAGCCAGCGGTCCGTCGGGGATGTTTTGGCTCCAGTCGAAATCCTCCGGCCCCCAGACCTTTCGTTTCCGATTCCATTTCATCACCATTTCTGGTTCAGCATCTGGTTTCTTGATCGCTTCCCAGTCCCAACCCAGATGCCATTTGCCGATGGCGGCCGTGTGGTAGCCATTCGACTGCAGCATCTCCGGCATCGTGATCCGCTGAGGCTTGAACTTCGAACCGCCGAATGCGTTCACGATGTCGTGGAAGTCACGCCAGTGATGACGGCCGGTCAGCAACGCATAGCGACTGGGCGAACAGATCCCGGAAGACGAATGCCCGTCCGTGAATCGCATCCCGGATTTGGCGAGTCGATCAAGGTTCGGAGTCGGAATTTTCGATTCCGTGTTGTAGCAACCGAGGTCGCCAAAGCCCAGATCGTCGGCGTAGAGAATCAAGACGTTCGGAAGTTTATTGCCGTCCTCGAACGCAAATCCACCGCGCACAAAGAAAACGGAAGCGAGCAAAATCGCAATCTGAAAAGATCGTTTCATGGTGTTCTCCTGTAGAGAGCCATTCTACGAGAAATTCGTTCACGCTGTGCCTTAATGAGTCGAATCGTGAATGCTCTCCGCCTTGCAAGCAATACGGGCAACACTGGGAATAGGCAGTTCAACCTTCTCGAGAACGCGATGCACACCTTTCGCACGCCGTCGCGGCGATGAAGCGTTGGCTCAATGCCAAACGAGAGAAAGTGCGGATGAGAGCTAAGACGCATCTTCGGCCCAACTGGAAGCCAATCCTGGCGATAACCTCCGCCTGTCTCAAGACAAGCTTGATGGCCTCTGGTGCGTCGTCTGGCGGATACTTGCAACGGCGTAACAGCCGCCTAATCTGCTAGTGCCTTGCCGCTCAGCAATCGAGGCAGCAGCTTGCCGACATAGCAGCACATGGAAATGCTCTTGCCGCTGCCCTGCGTGTGCCAGAATACGCCCGCCTTTCGCGAGCCGGGTTGCACTTCGTCGCCGTAGGTGGCTCGACGTTCGCGGACGGCGTCCTCGCCTGAATCGTCAGCCGCGATCGTGGTGACGCGGACGGCTTCGCGGACTCCGTGGAACTGATGGTAACCGGCGATCTTTTTGATGAGCGAGTCGCCATCGTCTTCAAACAGGACGAAGTACCGCATGTAATCCAGAAACAGCTCAGGATCGAAGAAGCCGCGAACGACTTTCTCCAACTGGTATTCCAACAGCAGTCGATCGTCTTCGTTCTTGATCGTATTCCATGGCATGAACCGTTCTTTATTGGCCGCCAGCGAACCGACTCGCGCCGTAATCCCATCGCTGATGACCAGAGCCACGTCGTAGGCCAGCAGGTCGGAGATTTCGTCTTTATAAGTTTGCAGTTGCGAGTAAGCCTTCCACACGTCGGCCGATATATCTGCCGGACTCTTCAACTCGACGACCGCCAACGGCAGGCCATTCACGAAGACCACGACGTCGGGTCTGCGAGCCTGCTTGGTTCCCGCCACGCTGAACTGGTTGACGACCAGCAAGTCGTTGTTGTCCGGGTTTTGAAAGTCGATGATCTGAGCGTAGATCGTTTCCTTGCCATCATCGGTGCTGTATTCGACTTTGACGCCGTTGGTGTAGAGCCGATGCAGTGCTCGGTTGTAATCCAGAAACAGCTCAGAATCGAAGAAGACGCGAACGACTGTCGATCGGACCGTGCTGAGTTAGGCTTATCAAGCTGTTTCAAGCTCTCTACGAGGAAAATACTCATCGCCTTCCTGCGGCGCATAAGGAGTTGCTTTCTCGCCATTGATCTCTTCAGAAGGGCGATTCATGGCGTGCATGACGTAACCGACCAAAACTACTGGCCACCGATCTCCTTCGCGCAAACCGAAGTCTTTCCTAGTCGCTTCGTCGTCCAACATTGGGTGAAAATCAGCGGGATAAAGGTTCTTTAATTCCTCTATCGTCTGCAGTGGTGATGGTGCGGAAAGAAGTTGAATTCGAGCCTTTTTATATGCCAGTAGTACGAACCCAACACAACTGTACCGAGTTAACGATGATCCTTTTCTAGGTCTCGAATACGGCGGTTGAATCCGATATTGCGCTCTTGCATTCCAAAGACCTAGTTTCGCCAAACGTTTTTTTTCCGCCTTTTTGTCAGCCCACTGGCGATCAATGAACTCTTCTATTTTTGCGGCTTGTGCTTCCGTCAAGTCGCAAGTTCCCGCCGCATCAAAACGGTGAGAAAACGGGCCAAGCGGCGGGCCAATATGAAACGTTTTCAATTCCGTCTGATTGGTTACGTCATCTCGCGGCTCATCGGCGTAAAGAACGGCATGCAGCAGTAGTCCATCGTCCGTTGGATGCGATGTAGCAAGAATGTCGTACTTCTTTACCGACTGTGCTGTGCCGGTGATTCTGTTGGCAGGCATAGATCAGAAGAGGTGAGGCTTGGTGACCTCAAAAGAGTTTGAAAGGCTCTCTCTAAGCCTCGCGTCGTGTTCCGAGATCGCATCAATCAATTCCACGATCTCATCTTCGACGAGTTCTGAAATCCAATCTCGGTCGAGCTGTTTCACAGAAGTGAAAAGTTGTGAAATTGCAACCTCGTCTTTCGCGTGTGAATGCAAAACGAACAACGCGGCAACCGAACAGATTGCGATAGAGACATAGTTCTTTTGGAAAATTAGTCTCGGTGAGAGGTAACCGTTTGCTACGTCAGTGAGAGTTTCTTTGGTCTTTGCGTACTCACCAGCGGGCTCGAACGGCTCACAAGATAATCGCCAAAGCAAACCCTTTACGAGTTCCAATTCAACTCGATTGTGAACGGATTTTGCTTCTGCGGGAGCAAGCCAGTCCACATACTCGTCGAGTTGCGTTGAATCCATATTCATTGCAAACTTGCGAATCGCGCAGCCCAAGTTCGTTATTTCCTCTTCGTCCACGGTGAAACGGTGAGTAGCAATAAACGCTTCCAGCGACTTCAGGAGTCTTGGGATATTCTTGTCGTCGAATTCTGTAATCTCTGCAGCAAGAATTGCAGACTCCAACTCATCGGCGTTCTCTGGGCTCTCTAGGCGCTGAAGTATCTCTTCCTCAGATCGAACCCACTCTGGTGGCGATGAAATAGGTTTGGCAGATTTACTTGCCGGATTTGACGAAAGAAAAACTACCGAAGGATTTCTTGATGGGCGATTTGCTATTTCGTGCGCGCGCCGCTCTTTCATCAGTTGCAAAATTTGGTCACGCAATTGCTCATCACAATGCACACCAATTCCACGAAACCAATTTGACTCGGTTAGTGCATCAAGCGTGAATACTTTCCCTCCGAAAAATGTCTCAATGATCGTTTGGTGGGTTTCGATGCTTGAATCACCTGTGAACAGGTCAAGGGCCACTCGTGTAATGAGCTCTTTCGACATAGTTTTTGGCATTACTCCTGACCTCCTTCCTGTTCAACGTCTTTCAACGAGCTTGCCACCCGTTTCAAAACTTCGATCTTCCTGATTGCTTCCTCTGTTTTCTCTTTGAGCTTTAGGAGTTCCGCTTCTGTTAACGCGAGTTCACAGGACTCACGCTCTCCGTTTTGCGCCATGTATCTCAGGCGAAGATTTGCGATCAGAACTAGTGCGTCGACTCTTTCACGTTCGTTGTCGAAGACTGGTCTCAAGTCGCAAATGAACTTTATCGACTCCAACTCGTCGCCAGTATCGCGAACCAGCCGGTCCGCCTTCTTCATCAAGGAGATCGAAGCGTGCTCTTGAGCCAGTACTTTCAAGTTCGACTCTAGCTTTTCGATGACGTCTTCAGGAAAAATCGTCGATCGCGATTCTTTCCTTGCTGCCCAAGCCTTGACTGTTTCGACAATTTTTTGGACGTCATCATTGTCCACGCCTCGGACAACACGGAAGAGTTCCTTCGCGGTATCTTCGTCGCCATCTGGAAGGCATCCTTTAATCAGCTCCTCTACTTCTGATGCCTCCGTGAGACCATCAAGATTTGATACCAACTCGGATACACTGCTCAAAACGTCAGCACTGAGGTGTGCTACGGAATGTAAACCAGCGAGCATCTCAGGTGGGATGATTGCTCCAGACGCAACATCCTCAATGGCAACTTGAAAGTGCTCTTTGCTCATGAATTGTGTTGCTTTCGGTTCATTTTGTGATTTCTCTTCAATTCCATTATTGCAGGATTTCATCGGCACGTTGAGACAGGTTAGGCAGCTTGTCTCATGAACATGCCGATTGTGCTGCCCAAAGTGATATTCTTAATGATTCTACGCGGAAAAGAGGCCTTTTGGTCAGTTAGGTTCGTGAATTTGCTTTTGAAGAAGCGGGATGACACTTGAAAAGTGTTGTCAAAACACGCACTTTCGGGAGAGCGGATCGCCGCTTGCAGTTTTTCGGACTCGCGAAATTGAGTGGCTAACTCGCGGGTCAAGCCCTCCATCTTTTCGGCGAAGGGGACGCCGTCGTCTTCCACCTCTTCGGCTCCGACGTAGCGACCGGGCGTGAGCACGTAGCCATGTTCGGCGATCTCGTCCAACGTCGCGCTCTTGCAGAAGCCGGGGATGTCCTCGTAGACGTCTTTGTCTCGCTTCCACGCATGAAAGGTGCTGACGATCTGCGCGGTGTCTTCGTCGGTGAAGGCCCGGAGGACTCGGTCTACCATGTAGCCCAGCTTGCGGGCGTCGATGAAGAGCACTTCGCCGGTACGGTCGCGGAAGGCGGCGGCTCCTCGGCCTCGCTTCTGTTTCGTTTTGGTCAGGAACCAGATGCAGGCCGGTATCTGCGTGTTGGCAAAGAGCTGGCCGGTGGGGGAGATTTTGAAACGCGGAGACGCAGAGAGCGCAGAGAAGATGCGCGGACAACAACTCTGCGTCCTCAGCGTCTCTGCGTTTCCACCTCTTACAAACCTGCTGATTTTATTGGACGAACCGGCGGCTAGCGCCTTGCCGCTCACATTTTCGGTGATGCTGGGACCGCGTTTCCACGCATGAAAGGTGCTGACGATCTTTTCGGTGTCTTCGTCGGTGAAGGCCCGGAGGAATCGGTCCACCATGTAGCCCAGCTTGCGAGCGTCGATGAAGAGCACTTCGCCCGTCCTCATCCGAAAGGCAGAGGACCCTGGGCCTCGCTTCTGTTTCGTTTTGGTCAGGGACCAGGTGCAGGCCGGTATCTGCGTGTTGGAAATGTGCTGGCCGGTGGGGGAGGTTTTGAAACGCGGAGACGCAGAGAGGGCAGAGGAAGTGCGCCTACCAAAACACTGCGTCCGCAGCGACTCTGCTTTCCTATCCGTTGCACACGAGGTCATCTCGACTCCTCGAAGTTGTTGACGATCCGATGTAAACCATCGACCAATTTGACTTCGTGGAAATTGATTAGTAACCCAACCTGTAGATTCATCAATCGAAGGTGGGACAATGTTTGGGCCTTGTCAACGGGATGGATTGCCGACTTTGCCTTTAGCTCGACGACGACACTTTCGTTGACGAGTAAGTCAGTTCGGAAACCGCATTCCAAATGAACTTCATCGTAGACAACGGGGATCGGTTGCTCTTCTACGACTTCAAATCCGCGTTTGCGTAGCTCATACGCCAGACACTTCCGATAAGCCGTTTCAAGCAGCCCCGGTCCAAGTCGTTGATGGACTTCGATTGCGGCGCCGATGATCGCTTCTGTCAGTGCATTCAGGTCACTCACAACTCACCTCCGGTGGGAAAGGTTTGAAACGCCGAGACGCTGAGGGCGCAGAGGAATTTCTCGGACAAGAACTCTGCGTTCTCCGCGCCTCTGCGTTTCTATTTCTTACGAATCTGCTCACGAAGGCAGGCGGATTGGCCATCACGTAGTCGGCTCGCAGGTCCGGGTGCTGGTCGTTGGTGAAACTGTTGGACCGTCCTCGAATAGAGAAGCTCTTAAGTCAGAGCAAATTATGTATATACACAATTTGCTGGGCCTTTTGCCGCGCATAGGCAGGTAATCAAGAGGCTGATTCAACCGTGTTTTATCGAGTAATCAGTCAAGTGCGGATGAGAGGATTTGAACCTCCACGGGGTTGCCCCCACTGGCACCTGAAGCCAGCGCGTCTGCCAATTCCGCCACATCCGCAGGCAGGATCCACAAGCTAATACGCCCTGAATCGAATGGAAATGATACGGATTAAAGCCGCGACTCGCAACCCATCAAAATAACCCACTCTGTCAACAAAACCGATGCCAACGCATCAATATCTTGCTACTTTCGTAGCCAACCCACCGGCCGATCTACCGGCTTCGAACATCAAAGTGGCACGACTGTTTCAGGGGAATTCCACAACAAGCCGACATTGCGAAACCAGATAACTGCTCGGGCGTCACGTGTTCAGCTGTTCGTGTCAGTGGCAGACCCTATCATCCGCCACCAAGGTCGGCACGTCGGCAAAGAGAGCGTCAGCATACCCAGAATCGCGTTCCAGTTAATATTGGCTTCGCCCCCAACGCTCCAACCTCAACTCGCAACCACCTTCAACTCGAAGCTCTCTTCAACTCGACCTCTCAATTCGCAACTCTCAAGAGCAAGGCAGTTAGATGAATGAGAGTAATCTGATGCCGCGGTTCCGAACCGGGTTCCACACGGCCCTCACCCGAAGCGTTCCGCGATTTGTTCGCCAAGTCGATCGACTCGCCCCGCACACCATCGCTCGTACCGCTGCTCAATCTGCTGCAGTAATTTTGAATCGTGTTCCCGCCGAGCCGTCGAAAGATCGTTTTGAAAATCGTCATCGGCAAGCATTTCTTCTGCGAGCGCCGAGACTTTGCGATATCGATGTCGTAACAACAAGTCGACTTTTCGACGATGCCGGTTGGGGACAAAGCCTTCCCAAGTCATGTATCCGAACAGCTCCCGCAAGCGACCTTCCAGTTCAATATCCGGTTCAGGCATCAAGCGGCATTCATCACACAATCGTCGTTCGGAACCGATAATTTTTAACGCCACCGCCGAACGCGAACCACCACAGCACCAGCAACTGGTCGCCGGACTATGGCTCGATTTCCGCATTCTTTTTTGGCGTTGCTTTCTCAGTTTTGAACTCGTCTGTTTGACTGAATTGGAAGGACCTCTGACGACCTATGACTAAAAAGTAAACGAATGAAAACTCCGGGTTTCATCTCTTTCGTTTCTGTCACTTCGGGCTTGAATTGGCGAGAGCAAATAAAGAAAGCATGCAACTTCAGAAGTAACTTTTACATTTTGTATCTTACAATTTTCCTCGCCAAGCAAGGCTCTGACGATTCCAGATTTCAAGCAAAACTTCACCCTGATCCAGAATCGAATTGGCCAAGTCGATCGCCACGGCAAGTTGATCGTCGCTAAGCTGTTTGTATGCGACGAGCCGTTTGTCCAGATGCCGGTACCAGCAATCGTCAAACAGTTGATCCAAAACGATTCGCATAAAACAATGATCTTCCGTGACGGACCACCCGTTCGCTCGAGCAACACTCGGTAACGTCACTCGCGTCAACTCAAGATACTGATCCTGCAAAACGTAGCGATGCTTGCCCAGTTTGGGGTCTTCCGCAAATAGTTCGCCATATCGTTCCGAGTGCATTTTCGAACGAGCCATCCCACCATCAATCCCAGAAAAATCCAAACATGCCATTCAACAGCCCGTCTACCGTTGTGACGCTGGGTTGGGTAACAATCGAAGCGTCGTTTCTATATTTCCACGCGCACGCAAAGGGGCAATTCCGGTTCACATGTCCCAAACAAATATTCGCCAGTCGATCCTGGAACTCACCAAACTCCGTGGCCCAGAGAAGACAATCTGTCCGTCCGAAGTTGCCAGAAAATTGGACGCCGACAATTGGCGAGCGATGATGAATGATGTTCGATCAGAAGCGATTCGTCTTGAGCAAGAAGCACGCATCGCCGTTCTTCAACCGGAATTATTCACGACGACAGGCGTCTGGTTTGTCCTTTGAAGCGATTCTCCGAACGCGGAGGCAAGTTTTGCAAATTGGTCAATTTCACGTCGTGGGTGACCTGTCGAAACTACAAACTTGGAGCAATATCCCAATGAAACAAGCTTCCTCCAAAGTCGACGCCCATGCATCGTTAATAATCCGGGTTCAGAAAGGCGTCGTCGTCGATGGCCAAACCGCCACGGGACCCATTCGCTACCAAATCATCGTGGAACCATGACGAAACAAGCCGGCCAGACTCGAAAAAGGTGGCTTCGGTCACGGCGATCAAGCAAGCGTTCGAAGTTCGTGTCTGGACCATGGCAAGTCATACCCTTGGCAATTTGAGCGATAAGTTTGCTGATTGACGCTTAATCCAAATAACGCTTAATCAAAAAGTCAGTCTTCGGAAACCATATCGGACTGCCCATTAGTATCGCGGGACCTGCGGATCAACCTCCGTGCTCCACGCTTCAATGCCACCGGTCATATTCTGAGCAGTCTCAAACCCCTGCTCGCGGAGCCAATGAGTCACCCTCAGGCTTCGCCCTCCCAAGTGACAATGCACCACGATTCGCTGCCGGCGATAGTCTTCCAATTCAGCAATGCGATCAGGAATTTCATGCATCGGCACAAGAACCGAACCCTCGATTCGACATTGGTCGTACTCGTTCTGTTCGCGACAATCGAGCAAAATCATGGAGGCTCCTGAATCGATCAGCTCTTTCGTTTCACGCACGCTGATTTCAATCGGTTGCTGGGGCGGAATGGCGGAACTTGAGCTATCTTCTGGCGGCAAGCCGGGACTGGATGGATGATCGGTCGTCATGTTCGAGGACTTTGCGAATAAAGGTCGGCACTAAATAATCAGGCCAAGATTGTACCTGTCTACTGACAAACGTGTCGACACTTCGTTCGCCAGCGATGGATCGCCGCATTCCAATAGACTAAGTTTACCGATGTGAACTTCCCGTCAGTAAACCGATCTGTCTGGACTCAATGGATCCAAGCAAACCTGAGCAAGTTATGCGGCCACGTGAATGGGCACTCGAAATCGTATCGCAACTGCAACACGCTGGTCATTCGGCGTTGTGGGCCGGTGGCTGCGTGCGAGACGCATTGCTGGGCAAGTCTCCTAAGGACTACGATGTCGCCACGAGCGCGACGCCTGACCAGGTTCAGTCCATTTTTGGTTACAAAAGAACACTGGCGATCGGCAAATCTTTCGGTGTCATCACCGTTATCGGTCCCAAATCAGCCGGCCACATCGAAGTCGCCACTTTTCGCCGCGACGGAGGGTACAGCGATGGTCGGCGCCCTGATTCGGTTGAATTTACCGATGCGAAAGAAGATGCGTTGCGGCGTGATTTCACGATCAACGGAATGTTCTTTGATCCGATCGCGGAAAAAGTGATCGACTATGTTGGTGGGGAAGGCGACATCGAAGCAAAAATGATTCGCGCGATCGGCGATCCCGAGAAACGCATCGACGAAGATAAGCTGAGGATGCTGCGAGGTGTTCGCTTTGCAGCGACTTACGGATTCGACATCGAATCGAAAACGATGCGAGCCATCCAGTCACGGGCTGGGGAAATTCATGCCGTCAGTCCGGAACGCATCGGCAATGAACTTCGGCGGATGCTGGGCCATGCTGGAAAATCCCAAGCACTCCATTTGCTTCTGGAGTCAAAGCTCTGGCAACAGGTGCTGCCGGAATGTCTTTCCAGGATTGATTTTGAAAGTAAAGTCCAGTTGCTGGAGGCCATGTGGCAGTCTGACTTTGCGACCGCAATCGCGGCCCTATTGCCGAGTGACACGAGCAACCTTGCTGAACTGCAGGACCAGTGGCGGTTGACCAATGAGGAATGCGAACGCGTCAACTGGATTTTGCGCAATCAGAGCCAGCTTGCGAAAGCCAGCACGCTTCCGTGGTCGAAGCTTCAGCCGCTTTTGATTTCGCCGCACGCGATGGCTGCGATTGAGATCCTGACCGCACTTAACGCTGTTGAGCCCAGCGAAGAACGAGCGTCATCGATCCAAGTTTGCCTTGCCAAACTTTCGTTGGAGAATGCTCAATTGAATCCTCCTGCGCTGATCAATGGAGGAACCTTGAAAGGGCTGGGAATTACACCCGGTCCGAAATTCAAATCGCTTTTGAATACTGTTCGTGCGATGCAGCTGGACGGAGAACTGGAAACAGCTGAAGCAGCCTGCGAATGGGTGAAGGCTCAGATCCGAGACTGACGGCCGCCAACCTAAGCGATCCGATTCTTTTCCTCGGTGATACGCCGCTGAGCCTCGGTTTCTTTTTTCTCAACGGTGGATTCGATCTTGTCGACTCCCAGAGCGGTGATTGAAATCGCGCCGCCTTCTTCACGTTGAACCCAGCCTTTTTCCCGGAAGTACCACATATGAAAGTCGAGAACTTCGACCGGCAAGTTCATCATCTGCTCGACGGTATTGATCCCCAAACCGGGCTCTTTCATGTTCCGGCGGCGTTTGGCGTAGAACAACGTCAGAAGTCGGTGGCGGTCTTCGCAATCCGAATCGGCGTGGCCCGCTTCCTGGACAATCGCTTGCTCTTCGCTTTTGCTTGATTCGTACCGAGCATCGTATTCGGCTCGTTGCTCTGGATCTTTCAGGACTTCGTAAGCTTCCACAAGTTGAGTGAATTTCTTGATGTCGCCGTGTTCAGAATGATCCGGATGGTAACGTTTCGCCATGTAGCGAAAAATACGCTCGATCGTGTCGAAGTTTGCATTGACGCTCGCTTCGAGGATTTCGTAGTAGTCAACAAATTCTTTTTGATCGTTCATCGAGCATCCTTTGACTTGGTCCAAATCCATACATGCATAAGATGGATCAAGAAAGGTAGGTCAAACCCTGCAGACTTACGACGCAGCGGAATTCGAAACTGAATTTTCGAGAACTTCCGTTACGGTCGTGCGGATTATGCCGCTACGATCAATTACTGGTCAAGACTTGACGGAAACTTCACGCTTGCCAAATACCATCCGGCCAGCGCTCGTTTGCAACATGCTGGTGACTGAGATTTCAATCTCTTTTCCGATTTGATCTCGACCGTCTTCGATCACGATCATGGTTCCGTCATCGAGATAGCCAACGCCCTGCCCCGGTCCTTCTCCCGCCTTGACGACTCGCAAGCGAATTTTTTCGCCCGGCAAGAAAACTGGCTTCAGCGAATTCGCAATCTCATTGAGATTGATCACGGGAACGTTTTGCAGTTTTGCGACCTTGTTCAGATTAAAGTCACCGGTCACGACCTTGCCTTCCAGATGACGTGCCAGAATCAATAGCTTCATGTCGACCGGTTGCCCCTGCATCTCGGGCAGTTCGCGATCGTAAACCTTGAAATCAATCGCATCGTTGTTTCTCAAACGATCGAGAACATCAAGTCCACGGCGACCGCGTGAGCGCCGCATTTTATCGCTGCTGTCCGCGATGGCTTGAAGCTCCGCCAATACAAATCTTGGCATAATCAATTGATTGTCGAGAATTCCCGTATCGATAATGTCTGCAATTCGTCCATCGATCACGACACTGGTGTCCAGAATGTAGGGCTTCAGGCCTTTGACATCTTTGCTGAATTCGACATAGGGAATGACAAACCGAAAGTCGTCTTTGGTTTGCCAGAGCAGGCTGATGCAGGAGTAGCACAGCGAGGCACCAATGAATGACACCAGCAAGCTACGCAAGACCTCCGGTTTAATGCCGACGGTTGAAGTTTCCAGCAGCCCAAAAACAGGTGTCAGGGCGATACTAATGACATAAGTCAAAAACAGCCCGACCACGAGGCCGAAATAGACACTGGAGATCATGTCGATTCGTTTGTTAACAATCAAGATATCGGCAACGATCGTGCCGACCGAACCAAGAATGAAAACAACGAAAAAAGCCCAGATCGCAACCCTGTTTACTTGGCTGGCGTCAGCACGGATCGGTCCGTTAATCAACGAGACGCCCAAACCGATCGCCACGACCAAAAAGAAGGTTCTAAGTATCCAAAGGGGTAGATTGTTCACAACAAAGTTTTCTCCGTCGGTGTCTCGCAGCGTCTATTTAGAAGTAGCGTCATTTCATGTCACAGGTTCGCCGGAATTGTCGCGTTGTTGCAACAAATGCGGAATAACGTCCCTCAAAGAACGAAATTTTCATAGCATCGGCGCAGATTGCACCAATCCGAGCAAATTCGCTTACTCCTCCAATACCCCATCAATGGCTAGTTTACACGCGTTGGAGCTTACTTGTTAGATCAGGAACAGATCACCGAGTAGGTTTGCTCGCAAAAATGGTCGGTCATTCCGGCCAAATATTCGACGGCCATTCGCCGGACGCCGACAATCTCGCTCCGTCGCTGGTATTTCGGCGGAAAAAGATCCGGTCGCTGGCAATACTTTTCGAACATTTCCTTGAGCCGCAGTTGCGCTTTCTGGCGAATCTGAATCAGATCAGGATGCCGGTAGACACGTGAGTACAGGAACTGTTCCAGCTCCTTTTTTTGCTGCCCCAACTCGGTGGGATGATCGAGCACAAAATCGCTATTCATGGCTTCTTCGGCAGACGAAAAAGCACGATCCTGAAGCTCACCCGCGCAGTGCGAAATGAGGCTCGTCACCTGGCGTTCGACCAGCTGATGCACGATCGCCTTGCGAGTCAAATCATCGTTCAAATTCGTGTATTTATCTCGTACGCGTCGCAGCGCGTCGCGGATCAGCTGAACCGAAGACATGTCTTCCAGAGTCACCAATCCCAGCTTCACGGCGTCATCGGTATCGTGTGCATCGTAAGTCGTACTGTCCGCCGCATCGACCAATTGGACTTCCAACAGCGGACGGGCGCCACCGGTATGCGTTTTGTCAATTCGTTTGGTTTGCCCGGCGAGAACTTCATGCGTCAAATTCAAACCCGGAAATTCCTGATATCGAATCTCTGTTTCTTGGGCGATGGTGAGGGCAAACTGGTTGTGCGAAAACCCGCCTTCGTCCGCAATGCACTCGTTGAGCGCGTCTTCGCCTGCATGACCGTAAGGTGGATGCCCGATATCGTGCATCAAAGCGAGTGCCTCGATCAGATCTTCATTCAATCCCAGCACACGACCGATCGTGCGAGCGATGGTTGCGACTTCCTGAGTATGAGTCAGCCGCGTGCGATGATAGTCACCCATTTCACCGGTGAAGACTTGCATCTTTCCGGACAGACGACGATACGCCGAGCTATGCAAAATTCGATCGCGATCGCGCTGCCACGGGCCTCGATAAGAATGCTCTGATTCAGGATGGACTCGCCCTTTGCTGTCCTTGCTGTGCATCGCGTAAGCCGCCAGCAACGCACTTTCTCGCTGTTCGTACCATCGCGCTGGCGATTGGGATGATTGGGCTGATTGTTGTCCGGATGACATCAAATCTCTCTGCTTAAGGCAGGTTCAGTTAAGGTCGGTTTAGAGTTTAGTTAAGGCAGGTTCAGGTAAAGCCGGCAAAGTCAAGCTACGGCAGTTGAAGAGTCACTTCGACTGGAAGAGTCCATACTGGACCCGAAAAACCTCGAACGATCCTGCAACTTTAAATCGTAGCGTTCGTCTCCAAGAACATAGTTTACGTAACGGGTTCAAGCGATCACAAACCCGTCGAAATGATGCCTCGGCTTGGTGGCTATTCAATCGGTTTTGACTCAATGATGCGTAACAAAAACAACCTTTGCCATGGTGGAGGAGGTTCTGATGCGGCGACCTCCTGCAGGTCTTCGATCTCCAGCAGCACCGACGCATCCGCATGAGTGTTATGGCCAGAGCCACCGGTGCTTTCACCCACTTCATCGAGCATTGGAAAAAACTTGTCCAGCTCTTCGGCGGACAAATCTGTTTCGCGTTCAGTTTTTGGATCCTGATCGTCGATCGATGCGGCATTGAAAAATAGACCGCCCAATCGTTCAAGGTTGCGAGTCGGAGCCACCAAAATGGTTTCGTTGTATCGAATGGTGACTTCGAAGGCGAGCTCCGGGAACGATTCCTCAGCCTGACGCTCCTCGAACGCCCAATCGCTACCCTTAACACCGATGAAAGAACGTTTGTTGCCATGGTGTATTTCGGGAACGAAGACAAATCGTACGGTGCCGTCCTTGCGAGGCCATGCCGTTATTCTGAAGTAACCGGTTGCCTGAGTCGCGTTGCCAGACTGGGTTTGATCGCCTACGTAAATCGTCCATGTTGCCGCAGGACGTTTCGGCGAAACCTCGACTGGAAAGCTCTCGCCGTTCCTTTTTTCGACTCGCCGAAGCAACTCAAAACGGTCTTTAGTTTTCAGCTTGCCGGCCGCGGCGAGCTCGCGATCTCGATCATTAAGCCATTCCGGTTTCACGGTCTGCGGCGACAGTAAGCCTTCCAGCTCTTCCGAACTTGTGCTGGACAACACGGCAACCGAAAAGCCGTTTTGATCCAAAAGTTTTCGTTGGTACAGCCCCAGTTTGGTTTGGTCGGCATGGCGAATGAATCGATCGAAGAGCGGTTGCTGCTGCTGATCAAGTTCGGCGACAGCAATTTCCAGAGCCACGGATCCAGCCTTCATCTCTGGTACCGGAAGCCGAATCTCAGCCAATGGCTTTTTAGTATCTTTCCCACGAAACAGCTCACAACCGACCGTCATGACAAGGCAAATCAAAACGGCAATGCGAAGCGTTTCAATACAAGCCCGACGCGCAAGCGAGGGATACGGATTTCGTCGGAGATATCCACTCGCTTGCGCTTCGGGCTGGTACTTGTGCAGCTTCAAAACTTGCGCCTCGGGCTTGTAGTTGTGCAACTTCAAAATGCGCATGCGGCATTCGTGGCGACCGCGAGGGGAGCCTTTGCTTGGTTTGGGAGTTTCTTTTCTGGATTCGAAAGCCATGATCTCTGCTTGCAGAATTTAACCCGGATTATTCACGATGCGTGGGCGTCGACATGTAGAAAGCTTGTTTCATTGGGGTATTGTTCCAGGTTTGTGGTTTCGTCGAGTCACCCACGACGTGAAATTGACGAATTTGCAAAACTTGCCTCCGTGTCGGGAGAATCGCTTCAAAGGGCAAACCAGACGCCTGTCGTCGTGAATCACTCCGGTTTAACAGCGGATAATGTCAGGGATTTGATTCTCCTTCAATCCGAATAAAGGCCCTAAAAATGCGGGAAAACCTGAATTCAACCCGGATTATTCACGATGCGTGAGCGTCGACATGGAGAAAGCTTGTTTCATTGGGGTATTGTTCCAAGTTTGTGGTTTCGACAGGTCACCCAAGACGTGAAATTGACGAACTTGCAAAAACTTGCCTCTGCGTCCGGTGAATGCCTTCAAAGGACAAACCAGACGCCTGTCGTCGTGAATCATTCCGCTTCTTTTCTTTCAACGAAATGCCAAGCAGCGGCCAACGTGCCGCGCCAAAAAAACAAACTTCCGGTTTCAAATCACTTTACTTTTCAAGCTCATTGGCGAAACGATGTTTTCACTGCTCCCTATGACTCCCCTAGCACCTCTGGCACAGGCTCAGGCAGCCCAACAGCAAGCTTCTTTTCTCCATCACTTTGACACCGGAGCCCTCTCTGCGGCTTTGATTATTGGAATCATTGGCGCTGCGGTTTTAGGAATTGTGCTGGTCAGTGTCGTTGCCCAGACGGTTCAACGAGTCGTGATGGTTCGAGAATCCAATCGATTGATCCTGGAACTGCTTAAAAGAGGACATTCGGCCGATGAAATTGAACGGATTGTTTATGGCGGCCAAAAGTTTGGTCACAAAGTCGGCCGCTTTTTCGGAAGTGTTCGCAGAAAATTTCGCGGACAAGGCGTCGGAGCGGTGAACCGCCGTGCAATGCCGCCAATCAAATAATTGCCCTGCGAGGCAAGCGATCCGCTGGTTTGCCACGACGATTTCGCTGCGTGTATAATCGTGAACCCAAACCACAACGATTTCACGCGTGAGGCAAACATGAGTTTTCGACGTTCCCCATTTGTCGCTTTCATTTTGACGGTTAGCTTTTGCGTTGCGTTCAAAACGAACAACGTCAATGCGCAGAACCATGCTGACAGTGGTGAAGCCATCGAAAGATCGATCGAAAAACTCGATGACTCGCTGGACAATCTGATTGACCCTGCGGCGGTGATCGAAGTTATCTCCGAAGGTCACCAGTGGTCAGAGGGGCCGGTCTGGATCAAGAGTGAGAACCACCTGCTGTTTTCAGACGTGCCTCGCAACAAGATTCACAAATGGGATCCAGCGACCCAAAAGACGACTGTCTTCATGGCTCCTAGCGGATACGACGGCCCAAAAACTGAATGGAGAGAACCGGGAAGCAATGGACTGAACACAGATGCCAATGGCTTGCTGGTCGTGTGTGATCATGGAAACCGTCGCGTTTACCGAGTCGAAAAGGACGGTACCAAAACAACGATTTGCGACAAATTCGAAGGCAAACGATTCAACAGCCCGAATGACTTGATCATCCATTCCAATGGCGACATCTACTTCACCGATCCACCCTATGGACTAAAGAATAAAGACGCTCGTGAGATCGACTTTCAGGGTGTCTATCGTGTTAAACCGGATGGCACGGTGACGCTTCTTGCCAAAGAGCTGGAACGCCCCAATGGAATCGGATTGTCGCCAGACGAAAAGACGCTTTACGTTGCTCAATCACACTCCGGCGCCGCGATTTTCAAAAGCTGGCCAATCAAGGACGACGGAACGCTCGGTGAGGGAAAAATCCTTTTCGACGCAACGCCATGGGAAAAGAAAGGCGATCCTGGCATGCCAGACGGCATGGCAATCGATCAGGCTGGGAACATTTGGGGAACCGGACCCGGTGGAGTCATGATCATCTCTCCGCAGGGGAAACTTCTGGGTCGCATTTTGATGGGCAAACCTACCGCTAACTGTGCCTTTGGCGATGACGGATCGACTCTCTACATGACGTCCAGCGGATTCATCTGCAAAGTCAAAACGAAAACCAAGGGCATCGGCTTTTAAGTTATTGCTTGCCCTTGATCAAAACCGCCCGTTTCCCGGCGTGGCCGATCAACGCGTCCATTGCTGTGGATACGTTTGATGCATCGGCCGCAAAGGTTGCGGATTGGGTTGCGATGGTCGAAGCGGTGTTGCACGAGTCGGCGTCTGAGCAGCTTCGACATAGGAAGCAGTTCTGACAGTCGAGCGGGGCGTTACCGCTTCCAGGCGTTGCTGAAGTGCGGCGATTTCCTGGCTGAGTTGATCAATACGGTTTTGAACGGCATCGTTCTGCGGCGGCGAAGTCAACCGAATCGTCTGGCGATGAGCGTTCGCGGCTACGCTTTCGTACGCGGTTTTGTTTTCGTTCGCGGCTTCGTTTTCGTAAGCCATTTGTGCCACTTCCTGTCGATGCTTTTGCTTCGCCTGTTGTTCGTACGTGGCTGCGGCTCGGGCCAATCGATGCTGGTTGTCTGCGAGCCCCTGAAAACGAATTCTCATGGCCATCAGCTGAGACTGATATCTCGCTTTCTCCAACTGATGCTCCGACTTCAGATTTGAAATTTTTGATTCGGACTTCAAAGTGACGCTGCGAGCGACCATTTTCAAAGCCATCTCAATCATCTTCTTTTTTGTCTCGAGGCTAACTTCCTGGTTCAAATTCCTAGCAATCATCTCTGTCAGTTCATCACAAAAATCATCGACTACTTCATCGGTTTGCGATGCGACTGGAATGTTCTCTTCAAACGAAATATCGTCCGCCGACAACTCGGAAGGTCGTGACGCAGGTTCAAGCTGTGGGTGAGCTGCGAAGGGCGGAATCGTGTCGGCAGTCATCGTCGAAATGCCCGCGGGAATTGGCATATTGTTGATACTATTTTTGACGCTGGTGCGATCGGTCGTGTCGTCAATCAACGGATACAGGTCAGCCAGCCGTTGTCGAAAAGGACCGTCTGCCTCCGCTTGAGCGTTAACAGCCTGAGCATTCGCATTCAGAATCTGAGCATGAAGAATGGGTGAACTGATCGTCGCTGCAACGGATACAAGAATGGCAGCAACTAAAAATTTGAGGACGCAATATTTCCGTGTCATAACAAAATCCCTTTTGCATTAAATTCCTGGCCGTCGTGGCCCAAGACTATTTGAATCCACGTCCCAAAATTCACCAATACGAATCTGTTCAATACAATCGTGCTGCCGCCTGAATCGCAAAGTGCTATCATTTTCCATCCCTCAACCCGAACTCATAAATAAACTCCAGCAGAAATCCCGCCAATGATCTTTGACGCCAACGTTCTCCAGATGATCCGATGCCCGGTAAGCCATTCCAGACTTAGCCCGATGGATGATTCTGGCATTGAGCGTCTGAACCAGAAGATTGCCAATGGAGAAGTTTTCGATCGTCTTGGTCGAGCGATCAAGGATCCCTTGGAAAGCGGGCTGATCAACGAAGAAGCGAAGCTGGTTATGCCGGTCCGCGGAGGAATCATTACGCTGATCGCCGATGAAGCGATTGTTCTGGGCGACAGCGTTGACTAATTTCTCAAGCGGCAAATTAAAATTGATTTTCTAATCAATCTTCTACCCAACAAAAATTTTCTGGAACCAGCATGGAAAAATCCATTTTCAAAAAGATCATCGACCGCGAGGTCCCAGCGAATATCGTCTACGAAGACGATATGTGCATTGCCTTTCATGACGTTCAGCCGCAAGCCCCCGTTCATGTGCTGCTGATCCCAAAAAAAGAAATCGAAAACGTCGCGTCGCTTGAGGATGGCGACCAGGACTTGGCCGGCCACTTGCTTTTGAAAGTACAAACCGTCGCCAAACTACTGGAACTGGAAAATGGATACCGGGTTGTCGCGAACTGCGGCAAAGACGGCGGCCAATCGGTCGATCATTTGCACCTGCATATCCTTGGCGGACGATCCTTAACGTGGCCTCCGGGCTAGGTCGGTGCTTATAAAGTAAAAAATCGGCGCGTAAAAAAAGCCCGATGAGTTTCATCGGGCTCGTTTGTTCTTTCGAGAAAAACAGATATCTGTTTAGCTTCCTGAAGTCGCAGTCGCAGAGGTTGCTTCTGTTTTAGGAGCTTCTGTATCGGCCGCAGCAAGAGCTTGAACAGCCGCTTTGTATTTGGCTTTCGCAAGGTTAAGACGAGCTGTCATGTTGCAGCAAGTTTTTTCTTCGCCGACGACGTAAGTCATCTTTTCGCCGCTGGTTTTCGCCATTTCGGCAGCCTTCGTTGGGCAGTTGCAAGTCTCTTCGCCGACGGTGTAGGTCATTTCGATACCTTTAACGGCCGTGCTAACCAGCTCAGCCTTCTTTCCGGCTTCGACTGGACATTTGCATGCTGCTCCAGCGATTTTTGTGACGCCGCTCTTGTCGCATTTGCATGGTGTTACGAATTCGTTAACCATTGATTCAGTTTGCTCAACGAGCGAAACGAAAGCTTTTGATTTGTCTTCGAATACTTTCTCACCAACAACGAAATGCATTGGTGCTTTCTTTTCTTCAGCAAGCTTTGCAGCAGATGTTGGGCAACATACGGCTTCATCGCCAACCTTGTAGGTCATCTTTGGAAGCTTGGCCATTGCCAGCGTAACAGGACATGACTTGCACTCTTCGCCATCGCATTTTGAGCAGCTGTCGCCTGAGCATTCGGCCTTAACAGCAACCGATGCATCCTTGCTGGCAGGGCACTTGTCGCATTTTTCCTGTGCCTGAACACTGGACACGAAAACAGCAACGACTGCGAGGATTGAAAAAGTTAAAACATTCTTCATTTGGATCTCCGGAAAGGGGTGATTTATTGGATTTGCCGCGTCATTAAAAAGCGGATTGCTAACGCAGGACGCCGCTGTGACGCTTACTCAAACGTGATCTTACGAAAAATTGTGATTGTTGTTCGAGGTTTGTCCTGAGGAATTTCCAAGATTGTGGGGTAGTCGACAGTTTGGCGGTTTTTTAGCTTTTCGAGTCGCGATCAGAACCGTTGTTTTGTTCAGATTTCCACACGAAAAACTGGATTAGTCGCAGTTTGGCTTTTGAGATACCATTCTGGGAATCAACTCTCCGGCGGAACCAACATGACGGACGACATACTCGACTCAGACTCCGAGGGCAGCAAGCAGGTAAGTGAATGGCGCAGGTTGCGGAACCGGGTCATTGCCGGACTCTTTGTCATTTTGCCGATCTACATTACTTATGTCGTCGTAAAGTGGCTGTACGAGATACTTTATGACAATGCGATCGGCCCGATCGCGACTTACCTGCGAGAGGTAACGTTCAAAGACGCTGGAGTCGCTCTGGAAGACGCCGGCGTCTCGCTCAACGATGCGGGTGGCTCATGGGGAGCCGGAGAATACATTCTTTATATTCTCTCCGTCGTGCTGGCACTTTTCATTGTGCTATCGATTCTGATTGTCGCGGGAGTTTTCGCGAAGTCTCGACTTTTGCGAGCGACCGAATGGACGCTGCAAAAAGTCCCCGGCGTGAACACGATTTACCGAGTCGTCAGTAACGTTTTCAATGCGATATCGGTATCGCAAGATACAACTGACTTTAAACGAGTCGTTTTGGTTGCGTTTCCTCACCCCGGAATCCGGGTGCCTGCCTTTGTAACGTCCGAATGCGTTGATAGCGGGTCCGGAAAAACGATTCTTTGCGTATACGTCCCAACAACGCCGGTTCCAACATCAGGATACATGTTGCTGGTCCCGGAAGAAGACGTGATGGCGCTGGACTGGAATCTTGAAGAGACGCTCCAGGCGATCGTCTCGGGCGGAATCTCCGCACCGAAAAAAGTCAACTGGAGCTAATTTTTTCTGCAAGGATGACGTTTTCGTGAACATTGCGAACAAGTCGCATTGCCAAGCCTTAACTTGATGGAAGCTGGCAACTACGCAAGTCCGCCGCTCATGTCTCCATCGTTCCAGTTCTCACCGTCGTTGCTGAAGTCGTCCAAATACTCTTCGCTCGGAGCGGTCTGACTTCCGTCGAGACCAAGGTCGCAGCGAAGTTCTTCAAAACGTTTGAGATACTCTTCCGACGAAGAATGCACATGTTCGGCTTCGGTGATGAATTTCATCTGCAAGGACTCATGCACGTCGGCTTGTTCGAATGCGAATTCGTACTGTTCAAGCGGACTTCCGTAAACGATCAGCAGTTTATGCTCTTCGAATTGAACTTCCTGAGGCCTTGATGGATTCAGAACCGCGATGCCGGTGCAGCCATCATTCAGCAGAAGATCTTCGTAGTCGTAAAGAATGCTTTTCAGGATCGGCATGTCGATGTTGTCGCGGTAGAAATCGCGATGACCTCCCTCGTCGCCTTCATGGCTCGATTCGAGCACAACATCTACCACCGGTCCAAGCTTTTCAATCAAGTTAATGAAAAGATCGAACAGCTTTTCTTTGGACGCCGCGGCCATGACGACGGGAATCGTCGCGCCGGATTCTTCGTCCTTGTAAAACTCGTGGCGATAACCTTCGGTAGGTTTTACTTTCAGGTCCATCGCTGGACGCACCGCACCTGTCAGGCAGAATTCGCCGTAGGTGTCGATTTCAAGATGTGCCGCAAGGGCTTTATCGGTTGCCTTTTCAAAGCTATTTCGATCCTCAGCTGGAGGACGATCCGCCGCCGGATTCGGCGGGGTGTCGAAATTGTCTTCAAAGAATTGTTCTAAAAAACTCATCGTTAACCTCGGGTCTACGGGTTGCGACGCCTCTGCCTGCGGGAGTAAGCATTTCCGAGCCGTCAGTGAACTCTAGGTCGTCCTTTCCTCGCGCAGACAATCCTTGTTAAAGTCGCCCGTATTCCAGAGAATTTTGGATTGGATAATCGTTACAACCTGAACCCCAGTGGGTCCGAGGTAACTCAGCAACCCCCAAGTGTCCTCACGGCGGGTAAACATCACGGCTGCCTCGCAAAATCCAATTCGAACCACTTCATCGAACCACTTCAAAAACCAGCCCGAAATTCAGCGATGAACCTGCATGGGTTGAATTGGTCCAAATTAGACTTTCAGGACTCCAGTCGCCGCGACAACAACACTCGCTGCAACAACAACACACAAACGTGAGCCAACCGTGATCCCGCTTCCCAATCTTTTGACCGTTCGTTTGAAACTGAGGCCGTTTTCCATCGAGGAAGCACCCGCTGTCGCCAAGCTGGTGAATGACCCCTTGGTTACGCGAGATCTGCGGACTCTTGAGTGCCCCTATACGGTGCAGGATGCGAGGGACTGGTTGGTTCAGCTTCCTGCGGAATGGGATGAGGGGCGGTCAGCCGTTTTCGGCATCGAGCTCCGAGAGCCCCTTCAAGCCGATGGCACGAAACCGTGGCCTGCAGGAATCTTGGTTGGCTCGATTGGGATGCTGTTGAATGGCAAGAATAGTCGCGGCGAATTGGGATATTGGCTGGGCCGTGACTTTTGGGGAAACGGATTTTGCTCCGAGGCTGCCACTGCGGTACTTGATTTCGCGTTTACAAATCTTGGTTTGCATAAAGTGACCTCGGAGTGCCTCGCCAGAAACCCGGCATCCGCGCGGGTGCTTGAGAAAGTCGGCTTCGATCAGGAGGGGCTCTTGAAACAGCATTTTCGCAAGACCGAGCTGGAAACCTTTTCTGATGTACAAGTCTTTGGGCTGCTACGGGAAACATGGAACGAGCGAGCCTGATCTGCGTTGGCCGAAAAACACCCCTTCAAACCACACGTTTTGCCGAATCAAAGTGAAATGGGCTCCCGCTGCAACACGATTCCAATTTCGACCCGCAATCGGAATTTCTTTCCAATATTGATGGTTATTCGACGAATCACTACACGATGGCTTGAGGCAATTTTACAATGGGCGTGGGCTCAGCAACGTTTTTGAGGAGATGAGAATGACCGAAACGGCACAACGAGAAGGTACCAAAGTAACGTTCCTTGATCAGACAGGGGCAAAAAGCGTCGAAGCTGTGGTATCAGATTCGGTCACCGTACGCAAAATCCTGCCCAACATTATCACGAAAATGAACCTGCCCGTGATCGGCCCGGACGGCCAGCCGATGAGCTACAGCCTCGATCACAAAGAAGGCGGCCGCCGCCTACAGGATACTCAAACGCTTGTCGAAGCGAGCGTCAACGATGGAGACCACCTGATCGTCTATCCTGAAATCGTTGCTGGTTGATCCATTGAGTAGAAGCCAAGATCGGCTTACGCCAGCATCGGCACACCGTCTGAATTCGGCAAACCATCCAATTCGACAAACGCCCAACATCGAAGTCTGAAGAATCTCTTTCATGCGAAAATCTCCACGGCAACGTCGACTCGAAGCAGACTTTCGATCTGTCGAAAAGTTGGATGCTGAAAGCAGCGTCTTCAGTTTCCTTGCCAGTGGCGAACCGCCCAGTCGGTATCGACTTCAATTTACCGGCCCCGGTATCAGCAAGAATTCGTTCGGCGAGATTCAGATAACTCAACAACACGAGGTCATCGTCGAACTGGGAGCAGCCTACCCGCGGATGGTCCCCAATCTTCTATGGCAGACGCCCATTTTCCACCCCAACATTTCGAACAATGGCGTGGTTTGCCTTGGAGGCTACGGCACGCATTGGGTGCCCAGCCTGACGCTGGATGAGATGAGCACGATGTTGTGGGACATGATTCGCTACGAGAACTTCGATATTCAAAGTCCTTACAATCGCGAAGCAGCATTGTGGGCCCGCGACCAACGACAATTCAAATTCCCGCTGGACAACCGCGACATTCGAGACCGAATCAATTCGCCCGTCACGGAACTGCGATCCAACGTTGAGCCCCCCAAAAAAGCAGAACAACCAAAAAGCAAATCAGTCCTTGGAGCGATCGGAAGCCTCGCAGGACGTTTTCGAAATCGGTCTGAACCTAACAATGCCAACGATTCACCCGAAACCGACTTCCCTGAGCAAGCCTCCGCACCTACTCAGACGACCGCAGAAACGAACCACGTTGCCGCATCGTCTGAAGCCACTGACGCTTCCTCGGAACGGATACTTGTTGACCCTTCAGAAATTGAAGTGATCGAAGAAGGAATCACTTTTCTTGACGCCGCTGAAACCGAAGTCCAGCAAGCTTCAGATCCGCCAACCGTTATCGCTGAGATCGCAGAAGAACCCGAAGAAGACACCGGCATCACGTTTCTAAACTAATGGTTTGCTTCAGCTAAAGACTTTGGCTTGGTAACTCATTCGTTTTAATATTTGACGACGTTTGACCTCGGTCACACGAACGTGACTCAAACAAAAACCCGGTGCTGCAGTTTGCGATTCACCGAAAACTCAATCTGGAATCACGCACCGATTCGAATTACCAAATCGAACCTATTCAACAGGACGCCCATGGAATCTCGCTCCGACAACGAACCTCTGAACAAACCTGAGCCTTTTGTCATCGATGAAAATGACCGGTACTCACGTTTGAAATTGATCGGCTGGTGGGAGCAGGAAAAAATAGCAGCCGCGAGGGTTCTGGTTGTTGGCGCTGGCGCACTGGGCAATGAGGTGATGAAAAACCTGTGCTTGCTTGGCATTGGAACGATTTACATCATCGATTTCGACGAAGTTCAGGAATCAAACCTGACCCGTTCGGTGCTGTTTCGCTCCCGACACGAAGGGCAACCAAAATCGAGTGTCATTGCGGAAATGGCTCGTGACCTGAATCCGGATTGCAAGATCGTTCCAATTCAAGGCAACGTCCTGACCGACATTGGCTTGGGACTGGTTCGCAGCATGGATGTCGTCATCGGTTGCCTCGACAATCGCGAGGCACGTTTGTGGGTGAATCGCATGTGCTGGAAATCCAGTCGACCATGGATTGACGGTGGAATTCAGGAAATCAACGGTGTCACCAAAGTCTTCGTTCCCGGCGATGGGCCGTGCTACGAATGCGGCATGACTGAAAACGACTACCGTTTGATTTCTGTTCGGTACAGCTGCCCACTGTTAAAGCAGGAAGATCTGCTGCAGGGAAAAGTTCCAACTGCCCCAACGATCGCGTCGATCATTGGCGGTATGCAAGTTCAAGAGGCGCTCAAGCTGATCCATGATTTGCCGACCGACGACGGTTCCGCCATGGTTTTCAACGGAGCCGCCAATCAGTTCTACAAAACGAAATTTACGCCTCGCGAGGACTGCCTTTCTCACGAAACCTACACCAACATTGTAAAGTCCGAACTATCAAACACGTCCAGCCTGAAAGACGTTGCCGATTCCTTGCGGCTGGAAAATCCCAAACTGGTTTTGGATCGAGATTTTCTGGTTCAGCTCAATTGCCGCACCTGCGATTCGCATAAAAAGATCGAACAGCCGCTGTGCCTTGTCGGGTCGTCGGAAGGAGTATGCGAATCTTGCCAGCAGCCTTTGCAGCCGGAAACAATTTTCGAAATCACTTTTGATTCAGACTATGCGGATCAACCGCTAACAAAACTGGGGATCCCTGATTGGGACATTGTTAAAATTCAGTCCAACCACGAAACCACTTACGTCCAGCTGAAACCCGTATGAGCTCAGAGATCACGTTTGGCGAAGTTGAACAGAACGAACCGCAAATTGCAGTTCGTCCGGATCGCGATGCGCACTACAGCGTTGCGACCGTCGGCGACGTGAACATTTCGGAGCTTCCGATTTTTGTTGACCTTGATGTGCAACGTGACATGGAAGCACACGCTCACACCAACACGCGAGTCGAACTTGGCGGCGTGATGCTTGGCAAACAATGCATTGATGCCCATGGCAAACCATTTGTAATCGTTACTGATTCACTGCGAGCACGCCACTACGAAGCCACGCGTGGCAGCTTCAAATTCACGCACGAAACGTGGAGCCAGATCACTGGAGAACGAAACCAGTATCACCCCGATCTTGAAATGGTCGGGTGGTACCACACCCATCCAGGTTGGACGGTCTTTCTGTCACCGATGGACCTGTTCATTTGCGATAACTTTTTCAATCGGCAACTGGATGTGGCACTGGTGATCGATCCTTGCAATGACGATCGCGGCTGGTTTCAGTGGAACGAAGAACACAAGACGCAACGAACCGGCGGATTTTACCTAACGTCGAACCGATACCGTGAAGACGAACTGAATTACTTCGCAAGCCTTTACAACCACGAGCCTACGATGAATTCCGACCCCAGATATTCGGGCTATCACATCGGAACAACAACCCCAACACAGGCACCTGCCATGAATAATCGAAAACCTTGGTTCGACTTAATGATGGTCGCCATGATGCTCACCCAGTTGGTTTTTATTGGCGTCATGCTGACTCAGCTGAGTCGCCCTGCAATTCCTGCAGTGGACAATTCCCAGTTAGAAACTTCGGGGACTCGGGCGGAATCTGTTCAAACCCAATCGTTAAAGCTGGCTCTGGCGGCACTCGCAGAATCGAAAGGCCAGGAGCAGATCGCGAATCGGCTGGTGGAACTTGAAACCGACCGAAAACTTCTTGCCGCCAACCTCGACGGGCAATTGGCTCGTGTCGAATTGGTCTCTCGAGATAACGACGCGCTTCGAATCAGCAATCGGACTGCCGTAGAAAAAACGGCGGACCTGGAATCCCAAATTGGCAAACTCAAAACTGAACTTGCCGCAGCAAAAAAAGCCGCAAAATCAAAAACCAATGACGGAGCAATCCTTGCGGAAGAAGCCAACAACCTGCCATGGCTGATCGGAAGCAGCATGCTCGGTTTACTGCTTGGCGGTGGATTGATGTTCTTCTTTGGACGTAAGGAGCAGGAGGAGCTGTACGAACCACCGCAACGCGAGCTTGAAGCCGGGGCTAAAACAGCGGAGCAATTGAAATGAGCGCGATAGTCGGACTGCTTGCTATCCTGTTTTTCGGAGCCATCCTGTTTCAGGTAATGCGATCGGTGGTAGACGCACTTGCCGGCACTTCCAGACCTTCTTTCAAGAAGCGTCGCGGTCCAATTTTCAGCGATGTCCTTCGACCTGTCAAAGAACGATTTAACGCGGAACCGGAACGTGCCAGCCAACTGGGTCAAATGAATTTCCGGAGACCCGGACTGTCCTTCGATTACGGCCGCACGGTCGCCAAACTGTGGCATTACGGCAACCACTGGCGTCCGTTGAGCGCTCGAACATCGCTCGAAATGCAATACCCGGACGCGTTTGGGAACTTGCTGCAAATCGCGGGCAGGACACCCAATCCTCACGACACAAAACGTTGGACCGCAAATGTAGAAACAGGTGATGACACTTTCGACGCTCAATTCGTCGTGCGTTCTGATCACCCTGAACAAGCCAAACAATTGCTGGCTCCTGCGATTCGGTGGAAACTGATCGAGCTGGAAAAACTCACGGGCAAAGGTTGCCTACAGCTAAGCTTGCAGAATGACGTCCTGACCGTGACTTACCTTGACTGGTTTTCGACGGGCCGCCCGCTGCTTGATTTCGTGCAGGGATCTTTAGAAATCTTCGACCAGTTGATGCTTTATGAAGCAGAGGGGCTGGAGTTCCTGCAACAGAATCAGGCGGCAGTGATTGGCGAAGTTAGATGCCCTATTTGCAGTGACGATGTGATGCACGACATGGTTGTTTGCCGTCGCTGCAAGACTCCGCACTGTGCTGAGTGCTGGGAGTACAACGGAAAGTGTGCCACCTTCGCGTGCATGGAAGATCGCTGCGTTCGAGTCGAAGGCGAAGTCGTCTAAACCGAAACAATGGTCCATCCATGAGCAGCTTCGTTCAGGCCATGTGAACTAACGCTGACCGGCTGCCTTCGCTGGAGTCGATTTACTCTTTGCCGTCGCTGACGCATCGCCGCGAATCAAAATCAAATATTGCCTCAACTGCTTGTCCGAATCATCAAGGTGTCGATCGAAGTAAGCCGTTGAATTCGGATCAACAACGCCGGTGCCTTGTTGGTTGTTTCCCCCAACGCCCATCCCCATCCCCATTTGAGCTGACGATGCCGACGGTACAGCAGCGTTCGCTGGGACAGCATTCGCGGGAACAGTTGGATCCTGCGATGGCGTGTCCGCCTGAGCCATCGCGTTCGCGCGTTTGGACGTAATGGCAGGCTTCGACTTTTCAGGACTCGGTCGTGCAAAATCTGGCTTCTTTGACTTATCAAGTCCAGCAACCTCACTGGCAGAGTCGGCAGCATCGTCGGTCGAGCCATCCATTTCGGCACCGTCAGCGAACTCCATGCCTGATTCAAGGATCGGAGGAACAGGCCCCGAAGGCATACTGTTGCGCGGCAGCGAACGATTAACAAGCTGCTGCGCAAGGGCGTTTGTGGTTCCGGGCGATTCAATGCGATTAGGCATCGATTCAAGCTGCACATTCGAATCAGGCTCAGGCATGGCTTGCTGTTTGACAGATTCTGCGGCAGCAAGCGGCATCGATTTTTGAAATTGTCGCTCTGCAGCATCCGCGATCTGCAAACCATTTTGCGGCACTTCAAACATTGAAATGTCCGCATTATTTGAAAGCTGCGTTAAAGCCAATTTCATCTGCCCTGGCGTGGCTGCTACGTAAAAAGCTTCGACATCCGAAGACGAATCCTGACTGTCGTTCGTGGCGGAAGACGCCTGCAAACCACCGCCGACACCGAAACCCGAGCCAACCGAATCAGCCGCTGGTTTAAATGCGATGCTGTTACTGGCGAGCACTTTATTGATGGCCGCAACATCAGGCGTCGCACCTGGCTGGTTCACAAACCAAACCTGGTCCACGGCAACAGCTGAACCGGGAGAAGCATCCTGCGGCTTACCGACTCGCATCCGAGTCCCGGAAAAACCGCTTCTCATGGGTGGCAACTTACTGGCGACATCCGACTCCGAAACCCCGCCTTTCATCGACGGCGGCGATTTCCCCTTCATAACTAAGCCTTCTTCGGACAGCCCTTCTTCAGCCAAACCTTCGTCGGCGGACCTCACATCCGTTTTGACGGTACCCGAATCTCGCATCGCCAAATCGGCAGCGGGAGCCGCCGCAATTATCCCATCGTCATTTCGGTCGACTTCGGTCTCTGGAGACATTGCAACATTCGTCCCCAAGTCCTGCTTCGGCCATAGCATGGCTCCAAGAAACAACACGCCGGCCAATGTAGCGGCCAGTGCAGCGAAAGATCTCCAGTTAAACGAATCTCCATTCACAGAATCTCGATTCGCAGAAGTCCAATTCGCAGAATCTCCATCGGCAGAATCTCCATCGGCAGAATGTTCCAGCAGCACCTTTCCGTCTTCGTTCGACGATGATTCGAAAGGCCACTTTCCCATAATGGCTTGAACCTGATCAATCGACGCCTGCAAAGTCTGGTCGGCCAACTCTTCAGACGGACGAAACTTGGGCAACCGCTTCAGTATTGAGCTCTGACGCTGCAACTCCACCACCGCTTTGGAAAATTCTGCGTCCGTCTTCAAACGCGATTCAACCACAGCGCATTGCTCATCCGAAAGCTCGCCATCAATGTAGCCGCCCGCAAGGATCAGATCAGATTGTGATAATTCAGACATGGTCAAATCAGCTTATAGACAAGCCGAAGGATAACTGGATTTGTGTTTCTGATTTCTTGAATAACGTTTCTGCCAATGACAGGCGGGCTCTTGCACTCGTCCGCTTACGCTTCTCGGCTCACTAGCCAGTCAACCAAACATGGATCAACCGCCAGGTAAATTTTTTCTCGACTCTTCCGACGTAACCATAAATTCTCGCAGACAGCTTCTAGCCCGATGCAACCGACTGCGAACCGTCCCGACAGGAAGTTGCAAAACGCCGGAAATCGCCTCGTAGTCCATTTCTTCCATCTCTCGCAAAATCAGAATGCTTCGATGCTCGTCCGACAAACGCGACATCGCTTCCATCAGACTGTGAACTTCTTCATCCTTCTCCATCTGCTCGCCCGGTTGGGCTTCAGCTGACGGGACCGAAAACCCGGGTGAATCTTCGTCGCCGTAGCTGTGATTCAAGGACAACGCCGGTCGTTTTTTTCGCAGCTTCGAGATCGCTGCATTGTGAGCAATCCGATAAAGCCACGTATAAAACTGACTGTTGCCTTTAAACGATTCAAGCTTTGTCAGTGCGAGTACAAACGCATCCTGAACCACGTCTTCTGCTTCCGCTTCATTACGCAAAAAGTGAACCATCGAATTGTACAATCGGCCCTGATACTTTTCGATCAAAACTCCGAACGCGTCCGTTTGACCGGCAATCGTCCGGGCGATCAATTGATCGTCGCTCTGATTGTCGGTCGGCTGGTTCATAAGTCAGACGTTGCAGGGTTCAAAAAGTTCCTGAGAGTTTCCCTCAGAGAAGGAATTCCCAATCGAAGGCAAAAACGCGGCGTTTTTCGTTGTTTTTGGGCTCAGTTGGCCCGATTGTATTGGTTTTTCGGCTCGATTTCATCCTTGGAACCAAACATCCGCACCCACGCGAAAAGGCCAATTCCGGCAGTGATCGTCAGCAGGCTAACCCACTGCGAAATCGTCAACTCGGTCCCAAACTGCCCCGATTCGTCGTTCCTGATCAGCTCCAGGACAAATCGCGAAACCGGATACAGCATCAACATCAAAGCCATCACCTCGCCATCGCTTCGCCGAACATACCAGTAAAACCACAGCAAACCGCAAAGCACAAAGGCATTGATCGAGCTATAAATTTGAGTCGGATGGACGGCCAAAGATTTTGTCGCAAGGCGATTCATTGAGAACCGCATTTTTCCAACACGCGCGTTTTTGATTTCGAATTCAGATTGCAGAGCGAACGGAGTTCCCGCAATGTGACGAATTTGATCCCCTTCAAAACCGGGAATCTCGATCGAGTCTCCAGCCTTGATTCCGATTTCTTTTCCCAGCCCTTTCCCGACACTTGTTACGGTCCGTTTCCTTGCATCGTTCGGGTCAACCTTGGATTCGATCCCCAGCAGCGTGCCATTGTTCAATTGCTGCATGTAAGGCGGAGACCCTGCAGGGAACTGAATACCGGGCAACGGAGCTTCACAGACTCCTCCCCAGCAACAGCCGTTCAACAGACATCCGATTCGTCCGATCGCCAGCCCTAGCGCCATCCCCGGAGCGATCAAGTCAGCCGTTTTCCAGATAGGCATTTTCCATTTCCAAATTACAAACGCTGCCGCCAACAACGCTCCAATCATGCTGCCGTAAACAACCAGCCCTCCTTGAGTCATATCCAGAAGCGCCCCTATCGTTTCCGAAAAGCTTTGCGACGAACTGAAGAAATAATCACGATTCTGAATCACGAAAAACAGTCGCGCTCCAGCGAGGCCGCAGATCACCATCCACAATGCGAGCCTAAAAATATCGTCCGCTGGAAAACCGATTTTGCGACATCGATAAAAAACCAAGCCCATCCCTGCCAAAACAGCCGTCATCATCATGACGCCGTAGCCCCGGACCGCGAGACCTCGATTAACTGGCAATCCAAGAGGCTGTTCCGGATCGAAACCCGTCACGCTCATGTTCGGCAGCAACCAGAACACGGCGGCACCACCGCCAACCATGATCGGAAGCGTTGCCAGAATCTCCTCTTTCAGTTTCCCACCTTTGACGGCCGCATCCCGAACGGCAAAGAAAATCAGGTAGCCAACACAGAGCAGCAACCACACGATCAATGCCGGGACACCAAACCATTCAGGAGGGATGTAAATCAGGGTCTGTAACATTGACGCCGTGGATCAAGTAAGTGAATGCTGCCAAAATGCGAACCATGATCCTAACGGATTTGAACGTTTTCGCAGACCGCAATGTGGGCTCAGGCAGGCGCAATGTGGGCTCAGGTAAACGCAAAGCACCAATACAAGCCCGACGCGCAAGGGCTTGTTGATTTAGTCCAAATCGAGATCTTTGTTTCAGCCGTTTAGGCGTTAGCCTCGGTTAACGACACTTCAACCGGGGCTAACGCCCAAACGGCTCATAAAATCGACAAGTCGGCAAGCGAGTGGGGTCCAACATGCCCGACTCCCATGGCTAATTCACCTGATGTCGCGATCCCACGCCAACTGAGCCGAGGAACGTAAGTTCTCGGGTATCAGGTAAATGCAAAGCAGGCTCAAATCAAACGCAATGCGGATCCCCAGCCCGTGACACCGAAACGCTATTCGATGACGCAATTGTCGATCAGTCTCGTTTTGCCAACATAAACTGCAATCAACAACGCGACCGGAAGCTCTATCGGGTCGGAAGTCTCCAGTGTTTCCGGATTCACAATTGCCGCATAGTCGATCGACGACACTCCACCATCGATCAACATCTGCCTCATCTCAGTAACGACCTCAAATCCGTCTCGCTGCCCTGCACTGATTTGCGATTCCACATGATTTAGCGTCGAACTAATCGTCAACGCAATCTCTCGTTCTTCTTTTGAAAGATAGACGTTGCGTGAACTCAACGCCAAACCATCGCTGTCTCTCACGATCGGGCAAACATGGATTTTCACTGGAACATCCAGATCGGCGACCATCTGCTTGATAACGCAGGCTTGCTGAAAGTCCTTCTGACCAAAAAACGCGATATCAGGTTCAACAATGTTGAACAACTTGAGCACGATTGTCGCGACACCGCCAAAGTGGGAAGGTCGAAATTCTCCTTCAAGCTTACGCGACACTTTGGGCGGATTCACCGAAGTCGAACTGTTCGGTGGATACATCGTTTCAGAACCGGGACAGAACACGTATTGAACGCCTTCGTTTCCCAGCAACGACAAATCCGCTTCCAACGTTCGCGGATATTTATCCAGATCCTCCCCGGGAGCAAACTGCGTCGGGTTCACAAAGATGGTCGCAACGGTCACGTCCATTTGCGTCATCGATTCGCGAGCGAGACTCAGATGCCCTTCGTGCAGCGCACCCATCGTCGGAACACAACCAATCGACTTTCCATCGGCTCGTAACTTTCGAACCAATTCACGCATTTCCAATGGGTCATGAATAACAGTGGGAGTCTCGGACACGAGCGTTCCTGACGAAATGGTTAAAAAGTAATTCGGCAAAATTCTGGCGTGAATTGTGTACAATTGGAAGCCCGTCGAGACACTTTCCTCAATTTGCAATATTCCGGATTCCCATGAGTGCTGGTGAGAGCCAACCCCCTTTCGAAGACGAAGTCGTTGACGCTGGTCAACGTTTTTTGATGTTTCGAGTCATGCCAAGCTGGCTCATCAGTTTCATCTGCCACGTTGTTTTGATCGGTTTGCTGGCCTACTTTGTCATGCCCAAACCCAAAGAGCCTCCGACAACGCTTGAAGTCGCTGCGACACCGGGCGAAACCGTGGAAACGATTGATCTTGATGTCACCGATTTCGATGATGCTGAAATGGAAGAGATCAGCGATGCAGAGTTCGATGACGTGATGCCCATCGACGTCGAAACCATGACGGACATCGAACCCATGGAATCTCTGGATGCTTCGGACTTCATTGGCGCTGAAACGATGGCTTTCGATGAAGGCGATTTCGGCGAACTGGGATCGGTCAGTGGCGAAGGCAGCGAAATGGGCGGGCGGACTGGCGAAGGTAAAAAAGCCGCTCTACAAAAGTACGGCGGCACAGATGAATCAGAAGAAGCCGTGCAATTGGCGCTGCAGTGGATCGTCAAACATCAGCTGCCCGATGGCGGATGGAATCTTGATCATCGAATTGGCCCCGGCAATCACCGCAACAGCCCCAATGCCGGCACGCTTTCACAGGCTCGAAACGCAGCGACCGCGTTGGCCCTGCTTCCATTGCTCGGAGCCGGCAACACGCACAAGACTGGCCAGTACAAAGATAACGTTCGAGCGGGACTGGAATTCCTGATGAGCCGCGCGAAACAGGAAGGCCGTGGCATTTCGTTTTATGAAAAAGGCGGAACGACCTATTCTCACGGGTTATGTTCCATCGTTTTCTGTGAAGCATTTGGCATGTCCAAGGATCCCAAGCTGGCTCCGTATGCTCAAGGCGTGATCTGGTTTTCAGAGGATTTCCAGGACAAACAGGGAGGCGGTTGGCGATACGTTCGAGACCCAACGATTTCGGTCGCCAGCTGGCAGGTCATGTCGCTCAAAAGTGCCAAACTTTCGGGGCTTAACATCAGCCCCCAAACGTGGCGATTGCTGGACAAGTTTTTGGAGAGCGTTTCCGATGTTGATGGATCGAGGTATCGATATCAACCGTCAACCAAGAGAGCTCGGGTCAGCACCACTGCGATCGGAATTCTATGCCGAATGTACATGGGATGGGAGAAGGACCATCCAGGAATAAAAAGCGGTGTTGAGTACATCTCCAATGCCGGACCAGACCTCAACGAAGGCAACGGTGACAAGTGCGACATCTACTACAACTACTACGGTTCGCAGGTGATGAAACAGTACGGTGGACCGCTGTGGGAAAAATGGAACAACGCATTGCGCGACAATCTGGTCGAAACGCAAAGCAAGGAAGGGAACTCGGCGGGCAGCTGGTACCTCGCTGATCCCGTCGGAACCTCCAGCCCAAAAGGCGGTCGTCTTTACACGACCGCGATGGCATGCATGACGCTCGAGGTTTACTACCGCTATTTGCCGATCTACAACGAAAGCTCAGACGCTGAATTCAGGCTTGAATAGACAGTCGAACCGTTCGAGTTGCTACGCTTCTTCTTCGACCCGGAAAACGGAATCGCACTTCAAAACCGCGCACGTATCCGGAAAAGTATGGAAGGATCGGATACGAATGTGGCGGATAAATGACTGAGCGTGCATGTAGCTGATCGCGCCGAAATTCAAGCGACCATTGGATTCAAAACGATGAACCAGCCCATCGGTTTCGATACGTTTGTCCAGCTGCTGCTGAATGGTCACAAACATTTTGGGATCAACGCTCTCCATCGAAACGTTTGACTGGTAGCCCACCCATTGATCCAGCTTTACCGGACTGTTCGTGGTCGACCCTGTCACCACATGCGAAAGAACGCAACACTGACTGGGCAATGGATGATTCGCGGCAGCAGCGACTTCCGAGTAAACCCGATCTTCCTGATGAAACGTCAGTAGATGACCATCGGTCGTGATGTTCAGCTCCAAGCGATAGTTATCACGTTCGATCGATCTGGAAGCGCACACCTGAACCAATTCCGGATGCACCGACCTGCCAAACAGATGGAAATTGACTTCGGTAACTTTTGGTCGAACGGATAGCACGAATCAGTAGCTCTGAAATTGGGTCTGCATAAATTGAGATAAAAACGAATGAGAATTCGAGCGAGTCATTGATTGCCCGAACTCTCATTACTCCAATGTACTTCGAAAAAAAGAGGCGATGGCCGTCCATTTCAACAAAGAAAAAATCAGGTTCGCTGAACTCTCATCCAGCTCATTATAGGACCGGGAAAACTCATCCCCAAGACCATCTGCTTCGAACTGTTTTCTGAAAACTTCGTTTCTGCCCGGATTACTCACGATGCGTGGGCGTCAACCTGGAGGAAGCTTGTTTCTTTGGAAGATTGTTCCAAGTTTGTAGTTTCGACAGGTCACCCACGACGTGAAATTGACGAATTTGCAATACTTACCTCCGCGTCCGGAGAATCGCTTCAAAGAACAAACCAGACGCCTGTCGTCGTGAATCATTCCGGTTCTGTTGTTGACACAAACCTACTGGTTAATCGGCAAACCGTCGCTCAATTCTGAACCTGCATCAACTAATCGCGAGCACATCGAATGCTGCATGCACGCCGACAGCAATTGCAAAACCACGAAAGCGAAAAAGAATGCAAAGGATAACCGATGCAACAAAGCGAAAAAGAAAGCTGGACACTTGAAATGGAAACCCTTCCGGATTGACAGCATCGCAATGAAGCAACGCAAAAAGCAAGCTGACAATTACCGCTGCCCCAATCATGGCCACTCGTTCGTTCTTGAAATAATGCACCAGCAAAATCGTAAGCGGACAAAATAAAATTAATCTAAAAACAAGTTCTTCGTGAATCCCAGTACCAAGACACTCGAGAAACCTCCCGTGTTGATTTGCATCCACAAACAACGTCGCAAGTCCAGCAAGCGGCCGTGGAGCCTGATCATCAAAATAAAGAATGATTGCATCGCCAACGAGAAACAAAATCAACGCCAACCCGACGGCTTCACCAACCATCCACAAAAGCGTGGAAGCTCGAAAACTCCATCGCTGTTCCAACTTGTGATGCCAAACCAGCAGAGCTGCAACGGTCAACAACGGCAAGACAACCACATGAGCCCCACCCATAGGTGAAAGCAAATTTTGAACCCAGCGATCAATGCCGCTGCGAATCGCGGTATCGGAAAAAGCGATGCCAATTTCGTACCACAGCACAAGCGGCAAAACAAATGCCAGGCAGACGATGGGGCGCAGCGTTTCCGTCGCGTATTCGACTTTCCTCGACCCCGCATCGGCATTGCGAACCTTCGATTCCAAAACTTCGACAACGGACATTGGCTTCGTCACAGCAACCGCATCAGCAGTAAACGCCGACGAACTTCTGCCTCTTCGCCTTCGATGATTCCGGTTGCCTGCTCTTGAATTCATGGCGGGATAGTAGCCTGTTAAGCAAAGCAGGCCAACGGAGAAAGAAGCCGCTTTCACAACACGCTGGCAACGGCGGCAGCGTTGGTGACTGACACCATAAACCGCAGACCAAGAAAGTCGTTTTCGAACACTTTCGTGTGCGGTTTGATCGCAAAAACGCCTTGAAGAACAATTGTTTTGGTGACACAAGAAAAAAGTTCATTTTTTCTGTCGCCCTTTCTTCTCTTTCACGTGTTACACACTGTATCTGCGGTGTCCAAACAAGAGAAAAATATGAAACGCCTTACAAAATTTTGGCTGGTATTGCTATCGACCACGTTCCTGATCTGCCAGTTTGGCGACCAGGAAACGTTCGCTCAACGAGGACGAAGCGGAAGCGGTTGGTCGTTCGTTTCGAAAAAGTACGATGCGAACGACGACGGAATCGTATCACCAGAAGAATACACCCGCGGTAAGGAAGCTTTCGTCCAGCTGGATCAAAACGAAGATGGCGTGATCACCATTGAAGACTGGGCAATGCGAAGACGCCCTTCTGCCGGCGAGGCTCCTCAAGTCGGACAAATCGCTCCCGAATTTTCATTGACCGAGGTTCGAAACCCCGACAACGTCGTCAAGCTGTCACAATTCACGGGTAAGCAACCCGTCGCGTTGCTGTTTGGAAGCTGCACCTGACCACCGTTCGTCCGTTCAGTTGGTCAACTGAAAAAAATGAATGCGACTTATGGTGACAAGGTTCAATTCTATTTCGTCTACTGCAGAGAAGCACACGCGATCGACAGTGATCGCCCAAATTCAACCGAAGTCGAACAGCCCGTTTCGACAGAAGAACGCCGTGAAGTCGCCGCAGCATTCCTTGATGATATGGAACTCAAAATCCCGGCGCTGCTGGACAACATCGACGACAAAACTTCGCGGGACTACGCTTCGCATCCCGACCGAATGTACTTAATCGACGTCAACGGAAAGATCGCTTACGCTGGCGAAAAAGGGCCTCGCGGATTCAAACCTGATGAACTGGAAAAAGCACTCAAGCAAGAGCTTGCAAACCCCGGCGACTTGGCCAAAGCTAACGAAAATCCTCAAGCCAACAAGGATTCGAATGCGACTCTAGGGAGTCCAGACGCCACATCGCGGCAACGGCAACGAGCCTCCAGAATCATGTCGATGCCCTTGATTTCAGCGATCAACTCGGACGGTGACGACAAAGTCTCGCAGAGCGAAATCGACGATGCGACTGCAGCGTTGAAGACGTTGGATCAAAACGGAGACGGCAAGCTCACGTCAGATGAACTTTTACCCCAACGAAGAAGGCGATAGAAAAACAGCCGCCTTTAAAGCCATCGCACCACTTAGCACTGCGGCCCGCGAAACAACTAAAACAGCAAGCCATTTCGATCCGGGCTCGATGGCTTCATTGGTCCCGATGGCTTCGCCTTGCCCGATCGTGCATCCTGATCAAGGCATGCCCATTCGATGCCCGGCACGCCGAACGATTCGAGCGCCTCATTCGTCCTCGAAAACGGCTTGCTCCCAAAGAATCCTCGACTTGCAGAAAGCGGAGAAGGATGCGGCGAAACGATCGTCGTGTGTTGAGACTCGATCAAAGGAAGCTTTTTTTCAGCCGGCTTCCCCCAGAGAATAAAAACGCAAGGCTCGGGTCGAGTCCCAAGGCAACGAATGACGGTGTCCGTAAACGACTCCCAGCCTTTCTTACGATGAGAATTAGCTTCCGATTCGCGAACCGTCAAAACTGTGTTCAGCAACAACACACCTTGCCTTGCCCATGATTCAAGATTTCCGGTCTCGGGAATCGGAACATCAAGATCACTGGCCATCTCTTTGTAAATGTTTCGAAGTGACGGAGGCACTTTGACGCCATCACGCACCGAGAAACTCAAACCATGCGCCTGCCCTGCCCCGTGATACGGATCTTGCCCAAGAATCACCACGCGAGTCCCGGCAAACGACGTCCAGTGAAACGCGTTGAAAACATCTTCCGGTGGAGGAAAGACGATGCCCTGTTTGCGCTCGTCGCGAACGAACGAGATCAATTCCCGAAACTCATCGTTCGCAAAATGCGCCATCAGCAACGCCGACCAATCCGAATCGGTTGGCCAATTTGATGGAAGTGACTTGGACACGCTCAATTTAATTCTTCATGGTTGATTGATTCATTCAAAAACTGACATCGAATCAACGACTGGAAGATTCGACAGCGACTGAATCCGACGCGGGAACACTTTCCGAATCTGACGGCCGAAAATCGACCAAATGCAATTGCACGCTGCGATAGCCTCGATACTCGTTGATCTGCGGCCGAAACGCAAAATCAAACGTCGCGTTTTCAGCAGAAAGCTCCTTCGCCCACTCACCTTTCCCAAACGCAACGGCTCGAATCTTGGCCCCATGCTGCTCAAGCTGCAGCGAAAGGTGATTCCCTTCAGCACCCATTGTCTTGGGTGGTTCGGCAAGTCGAACTTCGGTCGCGCACATTAGTGGACGAGGATTATCCTGACCAAATGGAGCCAGCTTGTCGACTTCGTTCATCATCGAAAAAGTGATCTGACCGAGCAACGCCTCTGCATCGATATCCAAATCAGGCACAAGCTCCTCCACGCTGACTTGGTCGATCACGTGCTCACAGAAGTCTTCCCGAAACGCATCGACTTTATCGGCCTCAATACTCAAACCGGCAGCCGCAGAGTGACCACCAAATTTTATCAAGTGTTCGCTACAACCTTCGATCGCGTCGTAAAGGTTGACGCCGCAAGCCGATCGACAGGACCCAACTCCGGGCCGCTGGCCAAGCGGATCCAGTGAAATCAGGATCGTTGGACGATGCCATTGCTCAGCAATTCGGCCTGCCGCGATTCCAATAACGCCCAGATGCCAGTCAGGTTGAGCCAACACGATCGCAGGCTCGTTTTCTGGATCATGTAACTCGCGAATAACCTTGTTCGCTGATTTGAGAATCTTTCGATCCAGCGAGTCACGATTCTTGTTGAGCTCATTAATATAGTTCGCCAACTGATCCGCTCGATCTTGCGTATCGCAGGTCAACAATTCGACCCCCAATTGAGCCTGCCCAAGTCGGCCAGCCGCGTTTAGCCGTGGCCCGATTCGAAAACCAAGATCTTCCGATTCAAGTTTCGGTTTCTTTTCGCAATCCGCAATTCTAACCAACGCCTTCAGTCCCGGATTGGCAAAGGTGCGCAAACAATTGAGCCCATGGTGCACGATGATTCGATTCTCATCCAACAACGGAACGACATCGCAGACCGTTCCAATCGCAGCCAGCGACACGGCCGAAAAAAGAAAATTCCGCATCGATTCAGGAAGCTTTTCGCTGCCCGCTTTTCGTTGGCACATCGCCCATGCGAGCTTAAACGAAACGCCGGCTCCACAGAGCCCTGGAAACGGATATGGATCATTGGGAAGACCTGGATGAACGATCGCCGCAACGTCTGGAAGTTGCATTCCCACGTGATGGTGGTCCGTTATAACCATCCGCAAACCCATCGACTTTGCGAATTCGGCTTCCTTGACGCTGGCGATGCCACAATCAACCGTGACGATCAGTTTTGCACCGCGATCTTTGAGCTTCTGCAAATTCTCGTTGCTCAGACCGTATCCATCGTCCAGGCGATTGGGCACAAAATAACCAACATCAGCTCCCAGCTTTCTGAGACAGCGATACAAAATCGCCGTCGAGGTCATGCCGTCAGCGTCGTAGTCGCCATAGACCCAAATTTTCTCATTTGCATCTATCGATTCGAAAATTGCATCGACCGCCGCATCGACTCCAGGCAACAACGAAGGCGCCCTGAGTCCCGTCATTTTCAGATCAAGAAAACTTGTCACCGAATCAGGGCTGGTGATCCCACGCAACGCCAACATTTGAGCCACGACTGGCGAAACGCCACTGGCTCTTTCGATAGATTGAACTAGCTGTGCATCATGAGCACGAAGGTTCCATCGCAGGCTCATTGTTTCTCCTTGATCGCGGTCGTAAAAGCCTATCGTACGGAAGGACCTTCACGATCACAAGGAGAAACAATTGCGATTGGACACCTATTCCACACCGTGAAAATCTTTGATGATTTGCCACGTTTCTTCTGGCGTTTCCGCGTATTGAAACAGCTCCAGATGCGAGTCTTGGATAACTCCTTCGTCCGCCAGAAACTGAAAATCAACGATGCCGTCCCAGTACTCTTTCCCGTAAAGAATAATTGGCGTCTCCTGCATGCGACCGGTCTGTCGCAACGTCAGCGTCGTGAACAGTTCATCCAGCGTTCCAAATCCGCCCGGGAAACAAACCAGTGCTTTGGCTCGCAACAGAAAGTGCATCTTGCGAATCGCAAAGTAATTGAACTGGAAACACAGCCCGGGCGTGATGTACGAATTCGGAGTCTGCTCAAAAGGCAGAGTGATATTCAACGCCATCGACTTGCCATCGGCTTCATAAGCTCCTCGATTGCCGGCCTCCATGATCCCCGGTCCACCGCCGGTTTTGATGATGAATTCGCCGTCGTTTTCTTGAGTATGATTGTACTCGGTGACGATTCGGGAAAACTCACGGCACTCTTCATAGTAGCGTGACTTCGCCATAACCCGTTTCGCCAAAAACAGCTCGCGCTGCGCCGCCGCATCATCGGGCTTCTCCGCGATCGCTTTCTCTGCCGCAGCCAGTCGAACTTCGGCTTCGTCTTTAGGCGCGATTTGAGTCCCACCAAAAACGACGACCGTTGACATGATCCCGGCCTCTTCCATCAGCATCTGGGGCTTGAGCAATTCCAGCTCCAAACGCAACGGTCGAAGTTCCTCGCGACGAATAAAGGTCTCGTCGAGATACGCCAGCTCGTAGCTGTGGTGGTTCATGATCGCTTCATGTCGCTGGCTGACTTCTTTATTATCGCTCACGATGGTATCCTGAAATTTCGAATCGGTTGATGATGGAATGGACTGATTTTGCACTGCTTTTGAGCGGATGAGCCTAAATGGATCGAGCCAAATTGGAAAGCCCGGTCTGGCCGGACGAGCGATAAATATGACTTCACCAGATCCTCGATTCCGGCCCACTGCAAGCCTGGAAGCGCTGCGTTTTCGCAGTCGATTGCTGGCTCGAATTCGCCATTTCTTTGAGAGTCGTGATTTCATCCATGTGGAAACGCCGCTGGTTTCGAAGGACACCGTCGTCGATCGCCATATCGATCCCATCCCGATTCCAGCATCCAATTTCATTGACAACGACGCGAACAAGAATCAAACAGTGTTTCTACAAACCTCTCCCGAGTTTGCGATGAAGCGGTTGGTCGCATCGGGAGCCACCGCCATCTATCAGATTTGCAAAGCGTTTCGGCAGGGCGAATCGGGCAAACGTCACAATCCTGAATTTACGATGTTGGAGTGGTATCGGGTTGGTGATGACCTTTCCGCAGGAATGAACTTGCTGGCTGAATTCGCACAAGCGATTCTTGGCTGCCAGTCACTCCAAAAGCAGACCTATCGCGACGCGTTTTTGAAACATGCTAACGTCGATCCGTTTCGTGATGATGTGGCGACCTTCCGCCGAATGCTCAATGCGAACGGAGTCGACTGGAGTTTCCTGTCAGGTTCTGATGACCGGGATGCGTGGCTGAATTTGATCATGTGCGAAATGGTGGAGCCCAAACTGGGCAATGAGAATCCAGTCATCATTTTCGATTGGCCAGAGTCGCAGGCTGCGTTGGCTCAAGTTCGCGAAACGCCCGATGGCTGGCGTGTTGCCGAAAGGTTCGAGCTTTATCTCAATGGCATCGAGCTTGCCAACGGCTATCATGAGTTGCTTGACGCGAACGAATTGAAGCAACGAAACGCCAAAGTAAATCAACAGCGAATCGAAGACGGGTCGGTTGCACTTCCGGAGTCGAGCTACCTATTGGAGGCGATGGAAAGTGGTTTGCCCGATTGTGCAGGTGTCGCCATGGGCGTCGATCGCCTGGCGATGGTATTGCTCGACAAAGAATCGATCTCTGAAGTGATCGCGTTTCCATTTAAACGCGCCTAAGTTTCCATTTGAACGCGTCTAAAACACCGAGTGAACTTTTGAATGAAAGAGATTCGTGAAAGAAGACAATGTCAATCCTTATCAGGCACCGGTTGCCAGTCCGTCGACTTCGCCCAGGGATCGTGATCGTCACGAAGTAAAACCTTTTAACCTGAAGATCTCAATCGTCAGGTGGCTTGCAATCTGCGGCATTAGCGCGGCTCCCAGTTTCGTTTTTGGGTTCGTGCTTGAAGGAATCGCCCAACTCAAGATCATCGCGATGCTATCGGGCATCCTGACTTTCGTCGCCATTTACGTTTACATCGAATCCAGAAAATCCATTCGACGGCGGATGAAAAGCAAACCGTTTCGAACTGCGATTTACACCGGTTACATCACTCGGATTGCCATTTCAGTACTCTTTCCTGTTGGCGTATACCTTGATGTGATGTGCGGCATGGTATCGGTAGGCTTGACGGACGCTGTTTTGGGCCAAGGGCTCATGCCAAGGATTCAAGATGAACCAAGCATCAAAATGTCTGCCGCGATGACGCTGCTTTTGTTCTACATCACGACACTGGTCCAGGGTGTTATTTTGAACCTGATCCTTGGCGGCTACACATTGATCGTCTACGCGATCGCAAAGGTCTTTCAGAAAGATACTTATTAAGCAGCGTAAGGACCAGCGTCAGAAAAAGCAGTATCAGCCGGAATTATTCACGACGACAGGCGTTTGGAATGCCCTTTGAAGCGATTCTCCGGACGCGGAGGTAAGTCTTGCAAATTCGTCAGTTTCACGTCCTAAGGCGACCTGTCGAAACCACAAACCTGGAACAATACCCCAATCAAACAAGCTTTCTCCATGTCGACGCCCACGCATCGTGAATCATTCCGGCTCAATTAGAGATTCCGACCCGTGATAGCGATAGCACGAGAAAAAACCTCGCGATCTATGAAAAGCCACGAGGCTCTGTGGATTCGTTTTTGCCGAAACTCAGAAGCCGGCCAGCTCGACAGACTTTCAAAGATAAGAAAAGACACGATAGCATTTTCGTTCGTGCTGGAAGTTGCAAATAACCTTTCATGCCAATCATTGAAATCTGATTCTTACTTGCGAAAAAGCAACAAGCGATGTCAAGCGTCAACTCCGGTTGTTTGCACTAATTTTGGAAGTTGCAAATAACCTTCATCGGGAATCATTGAAATCTGACTCTTGCTCGGGAAAAAGCAACAATCGCTGTCGAACGTCAACTCCGGTTATTTGCACTAAGCGCCCATCGCGTCTTCGAAGGAACCTTCCTGAACCGGGAAACACAGATTGTCACGAACCCAAGCGATGCCGTCGGCACTGGTCGCATCTCCGTCACGATAGTTGCTTTCCGCTTCCACGATCAACGGCGCCGTCTCTGTACCCATGACTTCACAGTACCGCGCCGCGTAACCGATCTTCATCATGACTTCCGCGTAACGCGTCATGTTCAGGTCGCCGGTCGCCAGATCAGTGAACTGCATCGCTCGGTTGTGCCAGTTACCTTCCATTTTCCGCAACGGAACGCCGGCATGAATCGTATAGTTTTTGACATGGCAACCGTAAACGCGATCGCCGACCTTGTTAAAACGAGTCTCCCAATCCTCGCCTTCCCAGCAGTGCGAAGGATCCGCGTTGACGCCCAGGCATTTATCTCCATCGCATATCTCGACCAGCATATTGAACTCGTCGGCACACATCGCAGCGGTTCCAGGATGGATCTCATGAGCGAGAACGATCCCCAGTGAATTGGCATGAGCACGAAGTTTCGCAGTCTTTTCGACAAACCGATCCTTGCCTTCCTGCATCAAGTCGAAATCACTTCCGGCCCAAAATCCCCAAGGGTATCCCGTGGAAAGCTCCCACCCAAAAGCAACGCCCCAGAACATGGGCATGATTTTAATACCGGCTTCGGCGGAAAGATCCATCAACTTCAACAGATAGGTCTCGTACCATGACTCCAATTCCGAAGGAGACTTGTCCTGATTGGGCCCATGAATGAACGGATGGCCGCTGCGAGTCCCTGTCCAGGCACTGGTGTGCACCCAAAACGGACAGTGAGCCGAAATGCCATCAAATCGCAAACCATGTTTCTCAAAGCAATCCGTGATCTCTTTCGCAGACTTGAATGACTCACCATCATCGGAAGCTTGTAGCATGTAGTTGGATGGCTGGGCGCCGCCGGCTCCGGAAGCTTTGGCGAAAGCAAGAAACTCGTCGAGCGTCTTCGCGCCGTGTTGAGCACCTTCGATACTGGAGTGAAAGATAGTCTTTGCCATAACGTCTTGTCCGGAGATAAGTCTGCTAAAATAATGAGACGTCTATTGTGGCCACCAGCGGCATCCCTTTCAAGGATTCAGGTTCGTTTGTTTTCCAGAATTGAACCCGGATTATTCACGAGGCGTTGGCGTCGACATGGAGAAAGCCCGTTTCATTGGGATGTTGTTCCACGTTTGTGGTTTCGGCTGTTCACCCAAGACGTGAAATTGACGCATTTGCAAAACTTGTCTCCGTGTCAGGCGAATTGCTTCAAAGAGCAAACCAGACGCCTGTCGTCGTGAATAATTCCGATTGAAATGCGGAATGCTTTGGCCAATCGTTCGAGTTAACCCAAACAGCTTATTTATGACCGGTAGCGACGCCATGATCGCCATTTCTGATAACGTTCAAATTCGCAAAGACGTTCCCAGTGGAACGATCATGATCAATCGCCCAGACAAGCATAACGCTTTGTCGCGAGAGATCGTCGGCATGCTGGAGCAGGCGTTTCAGGATTTCCATCAAGAGAAAAATGTTCGAGCCGTCATCCTGACGGGAGTTGGCGACACGTTTTCTTCCGGAACCGATATGATCCAGCTCAAGGAGACCGCCGAATCAACGGATCGACACGCTCAATGGCACAAAGATGTCACCGAATTTCAATCGCTCATTGAGTGCATGTTGCGTTACCCCAAACCCGTCATCGCGGCGATCAACGGACCGGTCGTTGGTAGCGGACTCTCTTTGATGCTGGCCTGCGACCTTGTCATCGCTTCGGAAAAGGCCACGATCTCAATTCCCGAACCGCTGCGTGGCCTCAGCCCGGGACTGACGGTACCGCTTTTGACCCATCGGCTAGGCACCAGCGTTGCATCGAAGTTACTATTTTCGGGTGCGTCGATCGACGCGGCGACCGCGAAAGAGCTTGGCCTGATCCATGAAGTGGTTAGTGAAGATTTTGTCTGGGCCAAAAGTCACGAATTGGCGACTCAAGCCTCCCTTGCAGCCAGAGAGTCACATCAAATGACCAAGCAATTTTTAACCGAAACGATCGGAGAGGAACTGTTCACGCAACTTTCGATCGCCTCAGCCAACATGGCCGCAGCACGGACAACGCACTCCGCGAAAGAGGGTATCGAAGCCTTCCTTGAAAAGCGTGATCCCGATTGGGACAAACCGATTCCGGAATAATCGTCTCGAGAATCTGAACCTTGAGCACGCATACCAACCATACCCTCGACTAAAGAAAAGAAGCCAGATCCTGAATGACCGAAACATCCATTTGCCAACCTCTACCCACTGACCATCCTCTTTGCGGAAACGAAACGCTCATCGACCAACTTCGCGAGTGCGGTCAACTGTTTCATCGCCGCGGCTGGTCGGTTGGCACCAGCAGCAACTACAGCGCTGTCCTGTCAAACGATCCGGCGGAGCTTATCGTCACCGCCAGTGGCAAGGACAAGGGGCGACTCGATCGGGAAGACTTTGTTCACGTCGGGCCAGATGGGAAACCGATCGAACCGAATCAACCCAAGTCATCCGCTGAAACGATGCTGCATGTGATTCTGGCTGCTCGACCGGTTTCTGCCGGAGCAATTTTGCACACGCACAGCATTTGGGGCACATTGCTGTCGGATCACTTTTATTCAAACGGCGGGTTTGCAATCGAGGGCTACGAAATGCTGAAAGGTCTCGAAGGCACACCCACTCACGAGACTTCGCATTGGGTGCCCATCTTTGACAACACGCAAGACATTCCATCGCTTGCAAAAGAAGTTCAGTCGATGCTGGAACAGAATCCGGAAAAAATTACTCACGGGTTTCTGATCAGAAATCACGGCCTGTACACATGGGGCAAAGACGTGTTTTCCGCGCGACGACATATCGAAGTCTACGAATTCCTCTTCGAATGTGTGGCCAGAAAGACGCGACTGTTTGATTAATCAAGCATTGACGAAAGCTGGCATCACAACAACGCGAAAAGCCCGCAAAGCATGTTCTCTGCGGGCTTTTTCGATTCTGATTTTCAGCACATCGCTGGTTTGACTGGGTGAGACTTAGTCGAGGAAACCGACCAGTTCCTGACTACGGCTCGGCTGCTGCAGCTTGCGAACTGCTTTCGCTTCGATCTGTCGGATACGCTCTCGCGTTACCTTGAAGATATGACCGACTTCTTCGAGCGTGTAGCTGTAACCATCGCCCAAGCCGTAGCGAAGTTTAATGATTTCGCGTTCACGATAGCTGAGTGTTTTCAGGACATCCTGAATTCGGCCACGAAGCATTTCCTGAGACGCACCGATCGATGGGCTTTCCGCTTCACCGTCCGGCAGAAGATCACCAAAGTGGCTGTCTTCGCTATTGCCAACAGGACGATCAAGGCTGATCGGATATCGGCTCATCGCGAGCACTCGACGAGCCTCTTCGATCGTTGTCTCGCTACGTCGAGCGACCTCTTCGAGCGTAGGCTCGCGACCAAGTTCCTGCAGAAGCTGGCGAGAAACCGAACGAACGCGCGACATTGTTTCAACCATGTGAACCGGGATGCGGATCGTACGGCTCTGGTCCGCAACCGCGCGAGTGATCGCCTGGCGAATCCACCATGTTGCGTAAGTACAGAACTTGAAACCACGGCGATATTCAAATTTATCGACCGCACGCATCAATCCCGCATTACCTTCCTGAATCAGATCGAGGAAACTCAAACCGCGATTTCGATATTTCTTGGCAATCGAAACCACCAAGCGAAGGTTTCCTTCAGAAAGCTCGCGTTTTGCTTTCTGGTATCGACTGTAAACTTCGCGAAGGTACAGCACACGATTTCGAAGGCTCTTAGGAGTCTCCTGACAGGCGAGCAAGATTCCTCGCATTTCCTGAATCCACGCTTCGCGTTCGTCAGCTGGCTTCTTGGTTTTCTTGTGCTTTTGGATTTTGGCCTGCAGCTCATCCACGCGAGAACTAAAGTCCTCAATCGTGCGAATGTGATTTTCGATTCGCTGCGTTCGCAAACCAAGCTCTTCAATCAAACGCACACAACGGCGACGACGACGAGCCAAATTATCCCAAGCCTGACTTCGCTTTTTCGCAGATACAGTCTTGGAGTAAGCCGTCAAAAAGTCGTGACGGTTCTGCTTCAACAGGATCGAAAGCGTTTTCAGATTGTGGCCAATACGACCAAGAATCTGCTCCTTCTCAAGGCGATCGGTCACAGAGACCTGAACCGTCCGGTCGAAAGGAAGCTCACCCCGATAAACGCGGACGAGCGTTTTATAGGCAGCTTTGATTACGTAATCTGATTCAAGCAGACGCGTACGGAACTGACGACGCGTGTCTTCGATTCGTTTTGCGAGCGTGATTTCTTCCTGACGTGTGAGCAAAGGAATCTCACCCATCTGAGTCAGATACATGCGTACAGGATCGTCAGACCAGCCTTCCGACTCGTCAATTCCGCTCATACCTGCCTTCGCGTCAACCAGCGGCTGAACCGTCGCAGGATCATCAGCTGGTGAAGTAGCAGCAGGTTCGGCATCCGCGATAGCAGAAGCCAGGCCGTTATTGGGGACGCGTGTTCGGGTTTCTTCGCCGTTAAATTCTTCGATAAGGGTATCGTACAATTTTGACTCCGCGCGATTGTTTGGTGTTGGTAAGTGGTATTAATCAAGGAGGCAATCTTTGCCAAAGCACATTTGCCAGAGCATCATTCTTCAACGACCACTGGTTCATCCAGTCGCCATAAACTTTGGGGGAGCGTGTCGTTGAAAATGCTCAATTCAATCCGACTCGTTTTTCCATCTCCAGTCCAAAAAAATGTTGTGGAGAGGTCCTTTTGTCGAAAAGCCGCAACGATGATCACGGGTGTTACGCAACAGGCTCGATTTCGTTCGCAAGCGAAACACAATTTCAGGAAGCGTGATACAAATCACCCGCTTGGAATTGCGTAAGTTGGAAACTTTGAAACGAAAGGGAGCAAGTTGAAAGGCTTGGCAGCAGCAACAAGGTGCTCACAGCGACGCGTCGCATAATGAAGCAGACCAAACTTTTTGAAGCGTAGTCTTCCTTGAGCCGAACAAGCCAAACGCCAAACAGGCCAAACAGCCCTTAAACATCAACAGCTTTTTCTTTTTACAATTGTTAATCAACCGACCGATCGACTAACAATCACTGATGTCCGCTCCATAAAACACTCACCGGGTTGGAGGGCCAATCTAGGGGCCAAATCCATTATGGCTGTGGTAACAGCTGGAGTGATGATCACGACGCATGAATTTTAACCCACGCATGGCGCGGGTCCAGTCGATTTTCAGTTTCACCCCTATTTTCTCCAAATGGAAGCAACTTGTTTGGGCACAAAGTTTGCCCAACAGGTCAGCTCCGATAGCACGCTCGACCTCGCCGAAAAACAGCACCCAATCCACAAAGTTCACTCAGGGAACGACCCAAAATTTGGCTCAACGTTCACAGTGTCGGTTTTGCGGACTCAAAATGGCTCCACTGGTTCTCGATTGACTTTCCAAGTGGCGAGAAGTTTCAACTGGCGACCCCAACGCATGGCCAAATTGGCTCGAACTGAGCGCCTTCGAATTCTCGATTACCGGGACTACAATGTCATCGAAAGAGAACATTTTTTGCTGTCTTCTTTCGCACGCAATTTCAAACTTACCAGGACACCTGGAACGATGGCTATAAAATACGTTTTCAGTTGCCCGCACTGCGACGCCCCGACAGAACTCCTCGCGACTCAGGCCGGACAAGAAATGGCGTGCGAAAGCTGCTCAGCCGCCTTTTCGGCCCCAAAACTGGGCGACATCAAGTCCCTGCCAGTCGCCGCAGGGCAATCAGCGGGCAACCAGGCTGGGCGAGCTCAGACGAAATCGGGCTCTGTCATCAAAAGCTGGCTTTTCGCGGGTGGATTGCTGCTGGCAGTGGCAGCCGGCATCGGAGCTTTCGCGGTCCAAAATCACGCTCAGAGCATTTACGTCGAATTCGATCTGGACGAAGCCATCCAATCCGAAAACGACCGGGTGGAAGAGGCTTTGCCAACAGAGATCTACCAACTGGCCGTCGCCGCAGCGAAAGAGGACTTTACGCTCGAATGGCGCGAACCGTACTACCGGGCCGCCAACAAACAGAGCTCGGTCCTTCAAGGCGTTGCCAACGGGCTCTGGGGAGCCTCCGGTTTGGGCCTGTTGCTGCTGATCGCTTCGTTCGCGATACGCGGTCAGAACAAGTAAACCGCTGGCGGACAAGTCGCCTAAGATGCGATCCTATTCATCCTGACCGGAAACTGAGATCGCGACCTTGTCGAATTTCGCCTTGCCGGTCGCACCGAACAGGCCGATCCGGATAATCGCATCGCGAGCCGCCAAGGGAACGCGAGCCGACTTCAGTTCCATCCGTTCCCAATCGCTGGTTCCTGTCTTGGGACCCAAAACGATGTCTTTGAGCGGTTTTCGATTTTCGTCATAGAAACTAATGATGGCGACCGGAACGTCACTCTTGTACAAGCCATGCTTGACATCCTCCACTGCCATCGTGGCCTCAAAATCGATGGCGGAAACGATTCGTCCATCGATCGCAAAGCCTTGCATCACGTGAGAAATTTGATCCGGAACATCATTGGTGAATTCAACATAATGGTTCCCCGATGGAGCGTCTTCAGACTTTCGCAACTGCAGCTTCCGCTGGTAGTACCACGATTTTACAAAGCCCGATTCATCAAGGCCTTCCTCGAAGTCACTGTTGAGAATTTCCGGCTTGGCGGGATCCGGTTTAACCTTACGAGCATCTTCTGCGGCTCCGGTCATGGGCACAAACAGGGTCGGCCGAAGCGCTTTCGTTTCCAGCTTGCCATCTTTTTTGATCATCAAGTAAAGCGTTTGCTGATGCCGCTCGCCAACCGGGACGACCAACAGGCCACCTTCTTTCAATTGATCAACCAGCGGTTGAGGCACATTCTCTGGCGAACAGGTCACAATGATCTTGTCGAACGGAGCATGCTCCTCCCATCCCTTGTAGCCATCCCCGATCTTGGTGAACACGTTTTCGTACTTGAGCTTTTTCAGCACTTTGGCTGCACGCTTACCGAGCTTTTCCACGATCTCGATCGAGTAAACTTCTTTGACCAACGGACTGAGAATCGCTGCCTGATAGCCGCTTCCGGTCCCGATTTCCAGCACCTTGTCGGTCGGCTGTGGGTCCAGCGTTTGAGTCATATAAGCCACGATGAAGGGTGACGAAATCGTCTGCCCCGAACCGATGGGAACTCCGGCATCCTTGTAAGCACGATCAAGGACACGCTTGGGCATGAACTCGTGTCGACGAGTCGCCAACATGGCACTGAGGACTCGCTGATCGCTGATGCCCGCCTGCTTGACCGCCGTTTCGACCATGTACTGGCGGGCTTTGGTATATTTTGCAGGTTCACGGCCCTGAGCAAAACTGCTCGAAGGGCAAACAACCGTCAGGGCAATGACCATCGTCAGCATTACCAGAGTCAATGTCCCTGATAGATTGCCTGAAAATTTTGACCAGTAGTAGTGACACATAGTGCAAATAACCTGAGTTGAGGTTCAACCGTTTGACGATTTTTCATGAGCATAAATCAGATCGCGACGTTCTCCATTAAAGGCTATTTGCAACTTCCAGCAAATAGTCAGCCTCCAAAAGAGTTTCTTTATCTGCCCGGTTTATTGATTTTGAAGTTGCAAACTTTTGGAAACCGAACGCGTCACGGCTTGTTGATTTAGTCCAAATCGAGATTTTTATGCCAGTTGATCAGGCGATCGCCTCGGTTTATCAGGCGCTTAGGCGATCGCCTCGGTTTATCAGGCTATCGCCGCAGTTTGTTGGTTCACCTCAGCCCGGAGGGCGACACATTCCCTGCCGGTGGCGTGAGCCACCGGAATCAGTTGGTTTTCAAACGAAGCCCGGAGGGCGACACAAAACAAAACCTTGTGCCGCCCTCCGGGCTTTGACTTGTGTAAATCAGTCCGCCAGCTGACGCCACCGGCAGTTCCTGTGTCGGCCGCCGGCCTAATTTAAGCCACCGCTTTCGCATTTCCACAACATTCTGCAATTCGTAACCGATTATATTATAGAGAACCACATCGATAAAATCCGGTTTTCCATTAACAACCAAAAGCGGCTTTCTGCCGTGCCACCGCTCGCTCATTCGCCGCTCGGCAACTCATGAAAAAACAGACGAAACTGGCTCTTGAGTCGCGATACGAACGTTGGCCATGGCTCGAAACTTTTGCGTTTCTGAGCCCCATGTTTGCTCATATGCTAGTCCCGCAGTTCACCGGTTACTTCTTCGATGCCAATGACCCCGCAGCTGAATCGCTCGCAATGGGAGTCACCGTCGCGGTGCAAATTGTGGTCGCTGTGGTCCTGTATTTCTGTTTTTTCTCAACATGGCTTTCGCACTTCAAACTCAAAATCTCCTGGCTTTCAATCGTTGTCGGAATCGTGGGATTCGGTCTGTGGGTTCTGATTTGCAACTTGAAAATTGAAGCTGGATTCCTGTCGATGATTGGCTTTCCAAACGTTCTTTCTGAGCGAACCGCTTTTAATCCTTTCGATCAGATACCCGATGCCGGGTGGCGGAACCTGTTCCTTGTCATGCGTTTCACGACGCTCGCGCTCATTGTGCCAATCGCTGAAGAGCTGATGTTGCGAGGCTGGCTGGTACGGTGGATTCAGGACGTGTCCTGGCAAGACGTCCGATTTTCGAATTTGGGTTGGGCGGCACTGGCTGCACCAACCGTTTGCAGTATTTTGACTCACCCGGAAATTGTCGCGGCAATCGTCTGGTTCAGTTTGGTTACCTGGCTGATGGTCCGCACCAAAAATCTGTGGGATTGCGTGGTGGCTCACATGGTCACTAATTTACTGCTGGGTATTTACGTGGTTCAGACCGGGCATTGGGAACTCTGGTAGGTTGCGCCGATTCGTGTGCCTTCATCGGCTCTGGCACGGCAGTCAACAGATTGTTCACGATCGCAGCGGTAAAGAACAGCAACATATTGGTCATCGGCATGATCGACGTGTCGTGAAACATTCCGTTGACACAGTAAATCATCAGCAGCGCCGCCATCAGCATACCGAACTGTCGCTGCAAAAGCGTCCTTTCGATTTTCCACCACAATCGCCATGCGGCTTCCAGCATCATGGCCATCATCAACAACAGGAACAGCAATCCGATCAGTCCCGTTTCTGTCAGGTAAGCCAAAAAGACGTTGTGCTGCATGTAATACTTGGTCATCGACAGGGGTTTGCCAGTGTACGGATCCTGAAGGTAAGGATACTTTTCGCGCGGATACTGCCCGAATCCGCAGCCAAACAGAGGACGATCCTCAAACATCCGCCATGCAACTGTCAAAAACAGTGGACGCAACTCGGCCGACTGCGACATCTGACTAACGGTGACTTCTTTGTCCCGTTTGAACGCGTTAAGTTTGTCGCCAAGAACCGGAATCGCAACCAGGACCACAAGGAATGCTCCGACGATCAACAATCCCTTTTGACGTTGACGCGATGGCAACCAAACCATCAATCCGCTCATCAGAACAAGCGACATCCAGACACTTCTTGTCAACGTTGCATAAACACCCGCAGAGATCAAAACCGACAGCCCAATGACAAGGACTCGCCCTCGCATGCTGGACGACAGTTTCGGCCACCACAGCCAAATGCTTGCCAGTCCGAACAGCTGAAAAATCCCATTGGAGACAGGATTCAAAAACGGGCCGCGACCTCGCCCAAAGAACTCGGTGCTTTCCGAGTTGATAATGTATTTTGGAAAAACGAGCGCGTAAATGCTTTTCATTTCGGCGATTGCAGTCAACGCAAGGTAAACCGAAAAGGCACCAAACACGACCGTGATGACAACCAGTTCACGTTCACCCAATTTTGCAGTTCGAGCCAACATGTAGACTCCGAATGGAATCAGGTTAAAGAACAACAGTCGCGAAGCCGGCATGTTATTCAGGAACGTAAAATCGTGAGTAATCGTGCTAAGAAAGAGCACTCCGACAAGGCAAATCATGGCCACGTCCAATCGATTGATGGGACGAAGATCCTCACGATTTGTCAGGTAGAACCAACCGGCTAGCACCAAGGCGCCTCCGAACAGCAGCCTGTCCAACGTGATCGGTATCGGGCCCTTGGCGATATGAAAGAAATCATGGCCAAACACTGCACCCACGATGATGATCGCCAATGTCAGCATCGGAATGGGCTTCAATGCCGTGAAGAAGGCGATCTTCTCCCTGACCGGGTCGATCCGGAGAAGCGCACATCCCCAAACTGCAATGATTGCAATCAAAAACAGAATCAGTAAAGGCACTTGATCATCCGATATCGCAGTATTCGAATTGCGGACATTGATTCCGCACGTTTCGAATTATCGGATTGGCCAATGCAACCGGTGAAGATTGCCGAACCAAGTCGGCAAGTGGCTCGCAATCGTTAAAGTCACCTCAAGCAAAGAACTCGCCCGCGTCGAGAAGCAGGCTCCACTCCATCCGCTATTTTGCAGACTCAATCGAAAAGTTCATCGGTGGATCCAGTGCTGCTGACTTGTTGCCATGCAAGTCCTCGACCAGCACGTGCATCACGTAATTTCCAGCTGGAAGGTCCCCGATGGTGACCGGCAAATACATATAGAAATCTCGACGACGCTTTCTCGCTACGTCCTCAACTGCAGGAAACTCGGCCTGCTGAACAACCTTCCCGTTGGCGTCATAGATTGCAAAACTGCCCCGAAGTCTGGTGCGGAAGCTAGTTCCCGTTGTCGACTCTTGCTCAACAGCGCGATAGTTTTCAACTTCGCAGTAAATCAGCATTCGTTGTTGAGGCGTGAAGGTCGTTGATGGAAACGTTCGAAACTGACCAAAGCCAGAAATATCCGTGCAAAACTGACCGCTGGTGATTTTGAGGTTCGCGATCGATTCCAATTGTTCAACGGCATCGCGAAGATGCTGGAGCGTCTCGTGAGCCGACTGATGGCGATGAAAGTCAGTCGCCGCCGAGCCATCTTTTGAAACCTGCAACATCGAAGTGATGGCTTGAAGTTGATGCTCCCAGTAATTCAATTCCTGTTGAGTCAACTTTTCATCCTCTACCTGTTCCATCTGCGATCGAACGGCTTTCAACAAACGCAGATTCACCGTCGCCGCAGCAGACCGCGGATCTTCGACGTTCAGTTTTTCTTCAGCCAGAACAATGGCCTGGTCAAGTCTCGATTTCCATGTGACGGCGTTTAGATCCATCAAGGTAGAAACTCCTACCGGCGGAACGCTACTGAATTCAGTGGTTGAATCGGAACCAGATGCGACCACAGGCAGCGCTGCAACGCGGTGCACGGGTCCGGGTGTTTCAGGTGGCGGCTGAAGCGCGGCTGGCATACCAAAGTGATGGTTTGCCTTCAACTCGCTGGAGCCTACTCGTTCAGCCATCGGGACAGACACCGGTGGAATCGTCATCGACGGAATTTCCATTGGCGAAACAAAACCTTTCGCTTCATTTCCATACGATTTGGCAGGACTGGGATCTGAAGGGGCTGCAAAATCATTGTTGGCCATCAAAGGTTCTCCCTGCTTCAGCTCACATCCCTCGCAAGACCTGACGCCGCAGGACCGACATACGCTTTCGACGGAAGTACTGGAAACTGCCTGAACTTTGAATTCATTGTTGCCCGAGGTTGAATGAGGAATCGCGTCCGCTGTCATTTCACGCTCAACATCTTTCGCGACCGCCGCTGCGTCTTCAAACACTTCTGCTGGAATGAACGATTCAGGAGCCGTCGCCAATGCAGGAATGACTTGCTGATTCGTGGGCTGCGTTTGTAAATAACGTGCCGTTGCTGCCGCAAGGCTTGAATCCACGACCGGTACACCATCATCGATCGTTTCAGTCGCCGGCATCACCAGCGACGATTCTTCCGCGTTTTCGACGACCTTGACCGGTGGGTCGACTTCGATAATTTGCGCGGCGTAGTACTGCGGTTCGGAAACCGCTTCTACGATTTCTGTTTTTGGTTCGACTTCTGGCAGAGGAGCTTTAAACGAAGGCGGAACTTCGCTGACGGGAGCGGGGGCGGCAGCGACAGGAGCCGCTGGTTCATTAAAAGGCTTGAAAGCGGACGCGGACTTTTGAACTTCTCCGGACGCATCAAATGTCCCCATGGGCAGGCTATCGGAAGGAGCACGAAACGCAGTTTGCGGAAGCTCTGACTGTTCCAGCTTGATCACTTTGTTTGCCACCAAGCTACGATCGGCGTCAGCGGTCGATGCCAATACGTCTGTTTCCGCCTGTTTCTCCACCACAACATCGGTCTCAATTTCCTGAGAAACTGACCGGATTGGTCGCAGCGTTCCTTGATAGCTTGAATTTGCTTCCCGTGTGGATGGATCAAAAAGCATGGGCTTCAGCGGGCCAGTCAGTGCGGTCGGTGCACCAAAAGACTGCAAAGTGAAATTTGGCTTTTCCATTTGAACCGCCGATTCCGCATCAGCAACTTTCGCTTCGGATGCTGCTTCTTCGATGCGGTCAGCGTTTTCACCTACGGGCCGCAGCATGTTGGTCACGGCGAGCTCACGTGAATCTCTCGCGAGGTTTTGTGGAACGTTTTCGAAGTTATCTACTTGCGCGAAAAGAGTTACGTCGGCAGCACTCTTTGTTACCGCTTCGGTGTCCCCGGTACCACTGCTGCTCTTTGCGCGATCTTCATCGGCTTTTGCGACATCGGTAACGAAGCTCGTTGGAGAAACATTCGACGGTCTCAGTAAATTTCCTGCTCGAAATCCAGCCTCCTCTACAATTTCTTTCTTTTGCTGCTGAACGAATTCCGAAGACTTCGCACTCGCGGTCTTCTTGTCAGCGTCTCCGTCTAAGCCAGCCTGAACAACTCCAGACGTTGACTCATTTTCTGCCGTCGTTTTACCGGCTTTTGCAGCTTCCGCGTTATCAGCGACCTTCGATTCCGACGCTTCCTGTGATTCTTCTTTCGCTCGGTCCTTTCGAACCGATTCCTGGTCTGCCAAAATTTGCTCAATCGAACGTTGCGATTCGGTCGACGATTCGGCCAGCGACTTTGGCTGCGGTATCGCATCGAAACCGGTGGAGCCGTAATCCTGAATGCCAGGAATCTTCAATTTGGAACATCCCGTCGTGAGGGTAGCTCCAAACACTAACGCGACAAAAACAAGTGTCGAGAATTGGGCTGATTGGCGTCGTAGATTGATCGAATTCCGCTTGCGCATCGTTGCACTCGTGGGCTGAGGTGACATAGACGGCGGGAGATTAGAGAATTCCTCCAACGCCGACAAGTTCAGGCCACTTCGGTTGCTGGCTAACTGGGCAAGATCAGAAAATTCGATGGAAATCGAGTGCTAGCGGACGGCAGCGGGAAACATCCGCGAGTGAGCGTAGATCAAATCTTCATTGACATCGAACAGATGCACCAGCAGCGCGGCTCTGGCCCACATCCCGTTTCTGGCCTGACGAAAATACATCGCTCGCGGATCGGAATCGATATAAGTAGGGATCTCTTGCACAACGCTATCACGCGGGAACGGATGCAAAATGGGAGCAAACGATCGCATCTTCGCAACACGATCATGATTCAACTTGAACGGTGAAAGATCGATCGAATCGAGTTCCGCTTCTGTCGATTCGGAATTGTGTTCCCGTTGAATGCGAGTCATATACAAACAGTCGATCAAACCAAGAATTGGTTTTCCATCGTGGGTCGCGTCGAGCGAATCGAATTCGTGAACTCGAACGCCAGCAGTCTTTAGATCCGTCCGCAATTCTTCATCCAGTCGCAAATCATCATGCGGAGGCGTCACAAAAAACATGGTCACGTTTCGATACTGAGACAACACCGTCGCCAGGGACCGCACGGTGCGACCGCGTTTGATATCGCCACAAAACGCAAACGTTTTATTTTCGGCTCCGGTCGTCAAACCGGGATAAGATTGCTGCAGTTCCGCCAACCGCGCCGGACGGGACAGCGAACTTTCATCGAAATCGAAAGTCCGCAGGATCGTGTACATGTCCAATAGAGCCTGAGTTGGATGCTCATCACTGCCGGCTCCTGCATTAACAATAGGAACGCTACGCCGGTCGATGGATTCAAGGTCGTTCATCATGTAAGCGCACTCTTCCGCAAAATCTGCGGTCTGAGAGCGCATAATGATGACGTCGAAATAGCTGCTGAACATTCGCACGGAATCGGTTCGCGATTCACGTTTTACTTCTGAAGACATCTTTGGATCACGAACTTCATTGCACGTGATGCCCAAAATTTGGCATGCCGCCATAAATGACAGAAAGGTTCGCGTCGAAGGCTGGGTAAAATACAGCATCGCTCGCCGGTTGGGCAGCAGATTTCGCAGTGCATCATTGCCTTCACGCACTCGAGCCAATCGCCGAATCATGTCGGCGCTGCGACAGAGCCGTTCCAGCAATTCAATACTCAGCTGGCTTCCGAAAATAAGATGCTTCAGTCGCCCATGTCGTTGCAGTTCCGGGTCCCGTTCTTCAGGAGTCCGGTTTTTCAAATGCTGGTACTCAGAAAACTCGCTCATGCGTCCCCAACCATCTCACGAAAATCGATTCGTCAAATGGTAGCCAGATTTCGCGGTAGTGGAACCGGTGGCCGCCGAGTTTGATTCAGCTATGGAAGGCTTCAGTTGCGGCCCGCAAACGAAGCGTTCTTTATGCGATTTTGAGTGACGCTTGGATTGCGAATTCGTTGCCTCTGAGCCAACACCTGCTTTTTCGCTTCAAGAATCCCAACGCGAAGCCCAGCATCCGATTGCTCAGTTTCCGCAATCGACATGGCTTTGGCGACTTCGTGCACAAGCACATCCGCTTCAACGCCAACTTCACTGATGCCCTGCCCTGTCGGCGAATAAAATTTCGCGGTCGTTAAACGAACTCCGCCGCCAGAAACAGCCAAGGGGAAAATTCCCTGAACACTGCCCTTTCCGTAGCTCTGCTGTCCAACGATTTTTCCTCGTTTGTGATCCCGAATCGCCGCCGCAAAGATCTCGCTGGCACTCGCCGAGTTTTCGTCAATCAAAACGATCAAAGGAACTCGCCACGTGTTCGCCTGACTGGCGCGGTGCGTGTAATCTTCCATGGGGTTGCGGCCGCGAGTCGAAACAATGATACCGTCGGTCACGAATCGGTCAGCCAAATCAACCGAAGCCTGCAGCAAACCACCGGGATTACCGCGAACGTCCACAATCAGCGACTGCATCCCTTCTCGATGAAGCTTCCAAAGCGCCGCGTCGAAATCACGTGGCGTAGTTTTCTGAAAGTTCGTCAATCGGATATAGCCAACGCCCTCGTCTTCATCCGCGATGTGAACGTTTTCGACACTGGGGATCTCGATCCGACGACGCTCCAATCGAACCGATTGAAGATCGTTTCCACGAGCGACCTTGAGGCTGACAAATGAATGCTCAGGACCCCGCAGCATATCAGCAGCTTTCTCGCTACCGATCGTCGTCACCGACTGCCCATCGACGGAAACGATTCGGTCACCTTCGGTCAAACCATGGATGTCCGCTGAACCTCCATTGATCACGCTGACGATGTGAAGGTGGTCTTCGTGAGTGCGAAGTTCGACACCAAGCCCAACGAAATTGCCTTCGATTTGCGACATCGATTCACCGTACTGGCTCGATGACATGAATCCGGAATACGGATCCAACGCCGAAATCGCTCCGCAAACAAATTCATAAATGACCGCCTGTCCCGACAGTCCAATCCGCTTCTGTAGCGAGCTTGCTGTCGAATGAGCCACCGTGTACGCATCGTGACGCGTCGCAACCGATACGGTTTTCAGCTCGCGACGAGTCTCCAGAATGGCTTCCCGGATCTGACCTTCGGACAACGTTGCAAGATTCGCTTTGCGAAACTCAGGGTCCATCATGGCGATTTCGAGACTGGTCAATCCAAAGCTGGCAAGCTCCGCCCAGTTCGGCGTGTCCACGTAGTAGGACTGAATCTTCAGCAGAACTTCAGAATAGACGTTCAGCGCTTCACTGGTTTGGCTGGATTGGATCGTCGCGATAAAGCTACTGTCTGAGTAGCGCCGCTCCAGGTCGAAGTGAATGCGAGCGACCGAACGTCGTCTCTGAATATTTTTATCGTTGGGATTGGTTCGCATGAATTGCTGATAGAGCCCCAGCGCATCTCCCCATCGACCACTGCGTTCGAGTTCTTTACCCTTGGCCAGTGCCTCGGCAACACCCTCAGGACTCGCTTCTGCGAACTTTGGATTTGGCTGTGACTGTTGAGCGTTTACAACCGTCCCAATCGAAGCCAAGGCTACCAGCACCAGCAGTGAAGGTAACATTGAAGCGACTACGTTCATCAGCGAACGAGACATGCGAGTGATTTCCATGGGGACTGCCAATCTGCAAAGGTCGATTCGACATTCCTGCTAACCACAATTCGGGGAGCGAAGTGAGCAGGCGTGATTTGAATCGATGTCAGGATACGACGCGACGATCACATACGAATGTGAGCGACAGACTGCGCCGTAGAAACATAAATCATGCTTTCACCGCAGTCAAAAAAACGCTTTCGCTTTTCGACTGCGTCATCCTTACAACCCGCGGAGCCGTGAAAAGAAAGTGCGATCACAGCGATCGCAAAAAGTTGGCCGTTTGCGTTTTGTTCTGGTCCATCCTTGGTGCAGCTTATACGCGGCCAGAAAATTTTGGTTCGCAAAGTTTATAATTTGCAAATCCCGCAAGCTTTATTGCGGTCACGGTGAGGTTGCGAATTAATGAGCCGCTTGGGCGATAGCCTCGGTTAACGACACTTCAACCGGGGCTAACGCCCAAACGGCTCATTAAATCAACAAGTCCGCAAGCGAGTGGATATCTCTGACGAAATCCATATCCCTCGCTCGCCGGGCTGTTGATTAAGTTCGTTTTGCAAACGCAATCTCGCGATGGCAACCCGACGCGTCAGCGAGGCTGTGATTTTTCAAAACAACCTTTAGCAACGTGAGCCGACTAGGCGATAGCCTCGGTTAACGACATTTCAACCGGGGCTAACGCCCAAACGGCTCATTAAATCAACAAGCCCTCGCGCGTCGGGCTTGTATTGGAACGCTTCTCCAAATTCACGGGCGATTTATCAAGTCTAATGCGAAATTCCATTTCAAACGTGCAACATCAAAAATTCAGAACGGGAATGCCACTGCAAAAATCCAACGCCAGACCGGCCACGCGTCAAACAAAAAAAGCTCCCGCGTTTCGCAATACGCAAACGCGGGAGCTGATGTTTTCTTTAATGGCAACCAGAAGAAGCCTTCACACTTACATCGGAACCACTGGCGACGAAATCGGCATGCCGATCGAAATATTCGGAGCAGGAATCGGCGCCCCGCTCTTTTCGCCAGCTGCAAGAATCGCATTGTCGCGAGCAATTTCTTCCGCCGTACGGCGACGGCGGCGACGAGCTTTTTTCGCGGACCATTCTTTGGTCAGAATTTCGAACACGTCAGGTGTTTCGTATCGAACCACTGTTTTCGATTCCGGAATCGGCCCGATCAAACCTCGAAATACAGGAAGCCCGCGCAGCGACAGATCGGTGCTGCAGTCATCGATTCCAACCTGCTCATAGTTGCCTTCGATTTCATCGAACACGTCAAAGTCTTTCGACCTTGGAGTGCCGTCGGGTGAGAGCGAGACGACACGAATGATTTTGTTTGCCATGTTGCGTTCCGGGGTTAGAAACCTGTGGTCGGCGAAACTCAATCACCGCTTACCAATCCCAGCGCCCCAAAACTCCTACGGGGAAATTCGAATCCTTCGATCCACTGTCCAATTCGGTATCGGCCAGATTGAAATCAAAACTGGCAGGTTTTGTGGTTGCCCGGAACCAGAATCACGATTGGCGCAACCCGTACAGGTGTTGCTCCCCGGATTCAATCGAAAACTGTTTTTCCAAGCCGACGGTTTCGAATTGGCAGGAATATTTGGATTGTATCGCCCATCGCGGAAGCCATTCGCATTCACTCATACCAACCTGGCGACGGCTTAACCGGAATTATTCACGACGACGGGCGTCTGGTTTCCCCTGTGTTACGATTCTTCAGAGATGGCGACTGTTTCACAAATCTGCCAATTTCACGTCGTGGGTGAACTGTCGAAACCACAAACTTGAAACAATACCCCAACGAAACAAGTCTTCTCCATGTCGACGCCCACGCCTCGCGAATAATCCGGGCTTTAATCTGCAGCGGGTCTGATTGCGAGGCTATGAATCAGTGGCGATCAAGTGAATTTATACCGCTGCGGAAAGATGGCCGTCAGCAAGTAGACGACTGCCGTTGCAAATACGCAGATCACAATCGCGATCACCTGCAAACCAAAAATGGGACTCAACAGTCGCATCGCAGACCGCACCACCAGATCTGTTTCCACGCCGATCAATGACACGGCCAACAACAACAGGATTAGACTTCCAACCACCATCGTCACACCGCGACTGGCGCCGTCGTAGTCACTGCGACTGGGAGCCATATGGCCTCCAACGCAAAGCACCAGATAAGTGAACAGCCAGAACTTCCACGAAAACAAATTCTGCGGCGAAAGTAGATCGCGAATCAAAGAACTGACTCCCGCAAAAGTCATGCTGACCATCGAGCCACGACTACCGACGTTGCCGCCTTCGATTCCAGAGGCTGAAACTCCAGACGCTGCGATTCCGGAAGTCTCCACCATGTTCCCGATCGATTCTGGATAAAAGAACCACAGCAATCCGGCCAACACGATCGAACCGCCTGCCAGAGGAGCAAGTCCGATGAAAAAATTCCCGATCTCTTCAAACGTGTTTCCCGGAGTCCACGAATGCTTGACGTAGCCCAGCCGTCCCGATTTCAAATCCGGTTCAAAAAGGGCCACTTCTTCGACTCGATGGCGAAACGCAACGCACATGATGACGTGGCTAAGTTCGTGGATCGGAGTTCCAAGCCAACCGGTCCACAACACGCTCCGCCATCCAAACCTACTGGCCAGTCGTAATTGCAGCATGCGTTCAAGGAAATGAATCAGCAGCGTAAACACGACAAAAGGCATCGCGATCAGAAATAACAACCACAGCGTCTGTCCGAATATTTCCATGATTCCTCGAGAGGACTCTGGCACGGTCGCCGCTTCCAGCTGGGTGACGCTGGAGATGATCATGATGCATTCGGGATTCATTCGTCAATTCTGGTTGCGGGCTCAAAGCCTTTTGTTAGTCTAAACCGGAATTATTCACGACGACAGGCGTCTGGTTTGATGTTTGAGCCGATTCCCCTGAGGTGGCGACCGTTTTTGCAGATTCACCAATTCACATCGTGGGTGAACTGTCGAAACCACAAACTTGGAACAATGATCCAATGAAACAAGCCTTCTCAATTTTGACGCCCACGCATCGTGAATAATCCGGGCTAAAACCGTGCCCGGAGCAATGTTGACTGATTATGAACGAAACAAAAATAAGAATGCGTCGCGAGGATTTGCGGCCCGAAGAAAGCCTTTGCGATTATTGCACGGCAAAATGCTGTCGCTATTTTGCACTGTCGATCGATACGCCACGAACATTTTCCGATTTCGAATATCTTCGCTGGTATCTGCTTCACGGGCAGGCATCCCTGTTTGTTGAAGGGACCACTTGGTACCTTCTGGTGCACACCGTTTGCAAACATCTGGGCGAAGACAACCGGTGTGGAATCTACGAAACGCGACCAAAAATCTGTCAGGACTATTCGACCGATCAATGCGAATACGATGACTTCTACACTTACGAGCGGTATTTTGAGACTCCTGAGCAGATCGAAGAATACACCAACGCAAGGTTCAACACGCCTGAAACTTTTCGATCACGCCAGCCGACCGGCTTGCCGATCCTTCCAACTTCTGTCCGGCCTCTGAATAACTAGATAACGAAACGCTCTGCCGGCCACGAAACGCTCTGCCGGGCTACTCCGCGACTCTCTGCCGACTTCATAAACTCAAACGCCATGTCGAACCTGATTACTCCTCGAACTCTCAAAGGGTTTCGCGATTTTCTTCCTGAGATGATGATCCCTCGCGAAGGACTCGTGGAAACCGCCAAACAGGTCTACCGCTCTTACGGTTTCGTGCCGATCGACACTCCGGCACTTGAGTACTCGGAAATCCTCTGCGGCAAAGGTAGTGAAGAAACCGATCGCCAGATGTTTCGCTTTCTTCACGGCAAACGCGACGTGGCAATGCGTTTTGATCTGACGGTGCCGCTGGCCAGATTCGTGGCTCAGAATGCGAACGAGCTGGGAATGCCATTCAAGCGATATCATATCGCACCGGTTTGGCGAGGCGAAAATCCGCAAGCAGGCCGGTATCGTGAATTCATGCAATGCGATTTCGATACGATCGGAACGCGTTCTATCGCCAGCGATATTGAAACGGGACTCGTCATCCACGACCTGATGGTTGCGATCGGCTTCGAACGATTCTCTATCCGAGTCAACAACCGAAAAGTGCTCAACGGACTGTTGGAGAAATCCAGCTTGGCGGAGGCCAGCGTTCCGGTGCTACGTGCTCTGGACAAGCTTCCAAAGATCGGCCGGGACGCCGTCGCAGCAGAAATGCAGGAACAGGCCAGCGCTTCTGAATCGCAAGTCAACGAAATCTTGAAGCTGGCTGAAGTCACCGGTTCGAACCAGGAAATTCTTCAGCAACTGCAACCCCTTTGCGACGGCAACGAACTGGCAAGCGAAGGATTGCAGCAGCTTCGCGCAGTGATTGACGCGGCTTCCGCAGAAGGCATTTCGGACGAAAACCTGCAAGTCGACGTTTCGATTGCTCGCGGTTTGGATTATTACACGGGCACGATTTACGAAACCTTTTTGGACGACTTGCCAACGATCGGCAGTGTTTGTTCGGGTGGTCGCTACGACAATCTGGCTCAGCTTTACACCAAACAGGAACTTCCCGGAATCGGAGCGTCTCTTGGCTTGGACCGATTGTTGGCCGCGATGCAGACTTTGGAGATGCTTCCCAAAACGCGAACCACCGCCGACGTGATGATCGTGCAGTTCAATAGCGACGATCTGCAGAATTACATCTCGATGGCCGGCCATCTTCGCCGCGGCGGAATCAAAACGGAAGTTTTCCCCGACGCTAAAAAGTTGAATCAGCAATTCAAGTATGCGAATCGTCGCGGTTTCGATGCGGTCCTGATCGCGGGCGAAGATGAATTCGCCGCCAATAAGGTTCAAATCAAATGGCTTGCCGATGGCTCTCAAACGGAGCTATCGACTGAAGACAATTGCACCGAAGTCATCGCATGGCTAAAGGGACGATTGGCTTAGTGCAAATAACAGGAGTTGACGCTTGACGTCGATTGTTACGTTTTCCCGAGCAAGAATCAGATTTCAATGATTCCCATTGAAGGATATTTGCAACTTCCAGCACTAGTTCGAATCGTTTCGTCTCTAAGGTTCTGGTCTCTCACTTTCGCTTTTCAAACAGTCGCCGAAATCGATCGAACAACCAAAACTCAATGAAAATCATCACAATCGGCAAACCAAATTGCAGCGGCTGATAGATCCTCGCATCAACGCCTTCAAGGCTTGGACTGAAGAAAGCCCGAATCAAAATCCCGTTAGCCACAAACAGGGCAACGGTCACCATGCCGACAAAAAAAGTGAAGGTGCAGCCGTCGAAGCGGTTGGATTTCCGGGATTTTGCCATCGACGATTAACAACTCAAACCAAACAGACACATGCACGATACAGATTCGATGCCGGCTGATTCTGACAACGATATACCTCAAAAGCAACCGGCGACCGGACTGACGATCGGACTGTTCGCGGTGTTGGCTGGATGGATTCTGTCGATTGCAATCGGCACGATCGTCTACCGTGAAGACCCTGACTCTGGTGCAAACTGGGGCAAACTTTTGATCGTCGTGCTACCGATGACCCTGTTTTTGTCGTTGTGGGCGGGACTGTTGATGCTGAAAAGGAAATCGAGCCCACGAAATTCAGGTTCGCAAAACTGATTTTGAGCTAAACTATTGGAATCAACCAAAGTCAAAGCTCAACATTGATTGACGTTTTTTCACGATCAAAAATCAGATTTCAACGTTTGGCGACAAGGCTGTTTGTTACTTCCAGCACCCGCTACTGATCGAGCTTGTTGATTTATTCCAAATCGAGTTTTTTATGCGAGCCGTTTAGGCGCGTTTAGGCGTCAGCCTCGGTTAACGACGCTTCAACTGGGGCTATCGCCCGAACGGCTCAAACGGCTCAATAAATCAACAAGCCCGATCGAAACCTGCAGAGTCAACGATACTCTGCGGAACAATGCCGCGATCAAAAGATCTACCAATCGAGGAACCGATTCAAAATGTCAATGTCGCTCACTTTGTTCGCCCAACAAACGCAATACACAATGGCCTACGCTTTGATTTTCGCGGTCGTCTTGCTTGGTGTTCTGGTCGTCGCAATTCCTCGACCACGAAAAACCGCTTACGGCTCCGACGAAGAGGAACGACAAGCGATGAAAGATCGCGAGAAGAACAAGGTCAAAGCCAAGAACAAGAAGAATCGCAAAAAGCGAGACAAGCAACGCCGAAAAGCCAGCAAGAAAACGCTACGAGGCTAATCGGCTAACCTACCTGCCCGAATTTCGTTTCGCGGTACGAGCAGACGGTTCGACCGCGTTTTTGTCAGCACGTGGTCGCGATCTTCCACGCGAACGACGAGTCGACTTGATCCTGATCGGCTTCGAGTCCAGCGCGATGCCGCCGGAACCCAGCATCATTGCTCGAACGTCGCATCGCCCACTGGCGCCAACCGGAATCTCAATTTCCAGCTCAAACGAACCCGCCTTCACCGTCTGCACGCTGCGAGCACAAACCAAATCCTGAGCTTTCAGATAATCCTGCTGGATCTTCGTAAATGCTTCGTCTGACGAATCGTAGTCGCCTCGGTAGCTCGGCCGATGCCGAAAACGATCTCTTTGATAGGCGATTTCAAGCTGCAACATCCCCGCCTCAGGGGCGATTCCGCGAACGACAACTTTCTCGCCCGATTTGAATTGCCCGTCGGTGCCGGTGCCACGATTCAACTGCAGAGCCAAATCCTGTGGTCGTCGCAAACGCAGCAGAGGATCTCCCAACAATTGCATCAGCTGGACATGCTCTCGACATTCCGCGTTCAACAGCTTTGCGGTTGGGCTCAACGATTCGCCCAATGCATCCAGCAACTGTCGATACCGATTGTCGTCTTTTGATTGACTGGCCTCGTCTGATCTGACATTTGAAAGCGCCACCATCCGCTGTTTCGCCTTCAACATCAACTCGCCGAGCGTTTCACATTCACCCTGAAAGTACTCGTTCATCATCTCGACCGACATAACGCTCATCGCATAAGGCATCGTGACCCGCGAACCGCAAACTACGGCGACAGGCCCATAAGGCTGACGCAGCATATGCTCTGCAAGACAATCCTCTTCACCGTCGTGAGCACCGGTGTAACAGGACAGGCACACCGCAATCGGACTGCCTTGCTGGCAATTCAATTTGTGCACCGATTCGGTGTCGAGAATTCGGTGGCTTTGGTCCGGCAGCATGATTCGGTCCAGCTGATTGAAATGCCCGTGTCCGCAGTAGACCCAGAACAGACAGCCTTCATTAAAACGCTCGATCGCGGTTTCTGAAAAGCGTCTTGGGTCGGGGCAATAGGGGCTGGTCCAGCTTCCATAAGTCATACTGGTTCGATAGCTGGCTGGAATCAGGTCCGTAAGAATCTGCTTGGTTGTGTTTTCCATGATCTTGTCGATCAACACACCAAAGCCACCAACCCCTGCCACCAGATTTATCTTCCGCTGCCACGCCTGACCGCTCGCCTGCCTTTCGTATCGAATAATTCGATCGACAAGTGTCTTTAATTCCTCGGCACTGTCGACGGGCAATCGACCAATCGTCAGCTCAGGAACTCCATCCCCATCAAGATCCGCGTAGGGGTTGTCCGACGCAATCTTTGGCTCGGAACCGAACTTCACGTTTACCTTTGCGGGCACGTAGTTCGTCGGCAACAACTTTCTACGTTCCTCAAACTGATCACCTGCGTCGCCAACAAGCACGACGGTCTTTAGGTTGCCGAGTGCGGCACAATCGGAAATTAGTTTCTTGTTTTGCAGGTTCGTTATTTCGGTAAACCGAACCGCGACGCGGTGCCCTTGCGAACGACGGTATTCGACCCATGGCTTCAAGGCTTCCGCCAGGTCACTGCGACAGATGACGAGCGTATCGGGTCCATCGGACGCGTCAGACTGATTGGCAAAGGCTGGGCAGGTTCCCGCAAGTAGAATCGCCAGCGAGACAATGCCACGAACAAAGAAGCTATGGATAACGGAATGTCCTGAGCGAACCGAACTTGCGATACGCGTTGCATCAAAACATGCCGGCATGGTGGATCCAGAAACAGGTGGGAGAAGACTGAAAGCAGTTTGCAGAAACTTTCGACCAACCACAAGAGAAATCTTCCTGCTATCGCCTAACCTCCGATTGATTTTGGAGGTTTTGTATCCTTTTTCTCTTGCTCGGTTCCTGATTCTGCTTCCTTGCCGTCATTCGCTTGCGAACCGGAGCCAGCTTTTGAACCGGAGCCAGCTTTTGGATCCGCGCCGGGATCCGTCGCCATCGCAGGATCCGTCACCGTCCCCGGCGTCATCGTGCCTTTACTGCCTGAACCTTGAGCAGGATCCGGTGCGGGCTTCATGGCGGCGCCCGGTTGAGCGGCCGGCATCTGTCCGGGCAGCATGTTCGGCGCGGCAACGGCCGCCGCTTTCATGCGTGGCGTATCAACCACCATGAATCCCGCCCAAAAGAATGGATGCTCAAGACTAATTCCTGTCAGATCCTTATCCCGTTTCACATGAGGTTCAAGCTCAGGATCGAAGTCCAGCTTGCGAGCTTCCATCATCGCGTCGCGAAGCGCTTCTGGCCCGGTTTGGGTGGCCAGCTTTTGCGAATAGAGTCGCGTCAACCCGAGGCTGGTCGCTCCGCCGCTGGGCCAACGAGGCAACAGAATCGTTCGGGTCCCGGACGCCATCATGCTGACCGAAGTCAAAAACATTTCCGACCCGTTGGCTTTGCGGCCTTTCCCGAAAGTCTGCAGCCCCGGCATCGACACAAATTCTGGCCCGTAAATCGGAAGCGACATCCACGAATTGATCGTCGCTCGATTGGTTGTTTCAAATGGCACAGGTTGAAAATCAAAAACCGCATCCGGTAAATAGTTCTCGTTCCAAATCAGAAGGTGGTCTGTTAACCATGCGTACAAACCGGTCGGCAGCCGCATGCGTTCCTCGAAGGATTCGACACCGTCAACCTCTTTCTTCAGTTCAGCAACCGCTTCCAGCGTCGTAGCAACGTCTCCTCGACCGTGCATCCTTCCCGCCGTGACGACGGTCCGTTTCATCTGGCCTCCACCGGGAGCTTCCCCGGCGAGAAACATCGTTGGCGCCAATCGGACGGGGCAGAGATCGACAAGGAATTTTTCTTCGCCATCGATCTCCAAAGGAATCGCTTCCCACGGCATGTACCAGAGCATGCCGTCCGGGATGACAACCAGTTCGACGATATTTGCAAACGCATCGTCAGGCACGCCCGCGAAAATGGCTTCCTTTATTTTTATCGCTGTCTCTTTCCATTGATCCGACTTTAGGTGTCTTGTTTCTGCCGCCGAACCAATCGCACCGACCTGCCTCAGCAATGTTTGAACGGCCGTTTCAAGCCGCTTGGCAGATCCAAGGTTCACGTAACGAACTCGATCGCTACTTACCAGAAACATGTGGTAGCCGCTGGACGTTTCCAATGTCGACACACACAGCGCTCCCTTGGGCAGCACACGTTTGAATTGCTCCAACGGATACTGCGGCGGGAAGGCGAGCGTTGAAGGTTCTCGACTGAGCGCGAAACTCGCCAGCATCGCTTCCTGCACGTTCGAGACTTCTCCCAAACGCCTTAGTAGCTGAAGTTGCTTTCGAGATTCCTCGCTGTCTTCTTCCGGCTTGAGCGGCAGTTTGACCAACTCTTGCTGGATCAAATTGGCTTCATTAAGCAATTTGATGTAGCCGCTGTTCCGTTGCAGAAATCCGTCCCGTTGTCGGACCGTTTCCGGATCAAGCAACCTTGCCTCGGTGTTGAGCCCGTATCGAAACGACATCAAACGACCTCCCAACGGCAGTGTCGAATAGAATCGGTGGCGGCGAATCATTTCGGATACTTCCAGAGCCTTGTCGAAACGACGACGCTTCAAAAGAATCTCAAACCACATCTCCATCGCAGGCACATGGTCCGAAGCAAGAAACGACATCGGCTCGATCGGATCGACTTTCCATTCGAACTCATTTGGATCATGCAACAGAGTTTCAAACAGGCGATCGGCATCAAGTTCGCTGACGCCGCCGTTGCGAACCAGCGTTGTCGCCAGCCCCAAACGATACAGCCAGAGCGAACCGTTTTGATATTGCTCGAGAGCAGAATTCAGATCCGCCATCCCTTGCGAGAAATTCCCTTCCGTAAAACTGGCAACCGCCAGCGTGTAGCTAAGCCTTGCTGCAGCCACCGAACCGAACAGCGTGTTGCGCCGACGTCTGGTCGCGTTGCCTGAAGACGCAACGACTTCTCGAGCCGCTGCGGTGTCGCCACTTTCGGCATAACATTCCGCCAGTCTCTGGATCAACGAAAGCTGCAGCAAGCGAACTCGATCCCGATTCGCCCATGCGATCGCGTTCTGTAATGGCGGATAAGGCGTTTTCAGATTTAGCAAATGGTTGGTCGTTCCAATCGCCAGCGATTCCTCAACGAGGTCATACTGGTTAAAGACTCCCGCTGAATAACTCGCCTCCAACGCCAACGTGGCTGCTTCGACGTTCTTGCCGCTGTCCATCGTCAGCTGTGCCAGCTCGACCAGCGCGACCGGCGTCAACGCGTGATCGTAAGTTCGGTCGATTTGTAGCGAAGACCTTAACATTCGCGCCGCGTCATCGAAACGTTCCATCGAAGCGAGCGCGATCCCCAGCAGCACTCCGTTGTAGGCTCCCATGATCGTGCCGTTACCGGCACCCGGCAGAGTCAAGCCAGCAACGAGCTCTTTGGATAAGGGATCCAGTCGATTGATTGCGCCAAGAATTTTTCGTCGCCGGTGAAGTGACAACGCGGTGCAACGCATCACTTCAGTCACATCGACTGGACGTAGCTGAGCCTGATCAAATGTGCCGCCCTCTTCAAAGACACGCCCTGCATCGATGCGACCGAACATCACAAGGAAAGTCGCCGGCATGTTGGCGATGCTGGCGCGACGAGTCGGCGTCCCCCAGTTGACGCGTGAACGCTGAAATGCAGCCGTATCAACGGTCAGCGTTTTCGGAATCTGAATTCGACCCTGCCAACCAGATTTGTTGTACGAGACATAGAGCTTCAAAGCGTCTTCGTAGTGAGTCAACGCCTGCGAGTAGTTTCCCATGTGGTACTCGCACTCCCCCATCATGGTCAGGAAGCACACCGAATCCAGATACCGCGTCTGCCCCTCGCGATAAGCCGTATCGAAGCCGCGTTGAAAGTCTCGCTTCGACCGTTGGAAATCGGCCGAGTAGTATTGCGGAAACGCGAGATAGTATCGCTGATTGGGCAATCCGTTTTGCCGAGTCAGTTGCGCAAAAGTGCTATCACTTTGTAAAAAGAAAACGGCGAACAAAAAAGAGGCGAAGACGTAAGTGAACGCGACCGGATTCGCGAGAGAACTGGCTTTCGGATCCATGGCTTTTCCAATCTTGTTGGGCTGCATTAAAAGCATCGGGCAGTTTATTTCGCGAATTGCTGTACTTAATCGCTTGAAAACGATCTTATCCATCTTCATCGCAACGCAACCTTGCCCTTCTCCATCTTAGCAGCGTTGTGAAGACAGGCAAAAAATACTGACTAAGGAAGCGGTGCGGATACGGTTCTGGATTCGTTCCGGAGAAGTTGTAGTGGTTTTTTCTGTAATTGGTTCAAAGTTGCCCGGTCACAGGGACGATAAAGCTTGTGCTGGTTAATCCCGTGGCGAGTTTATCGCTGTGTATGTAGTTCCACGGGTCGCAAGAATGGAGTTTCCGAACAATGGTTTCCCAGAAAAAACAAAACAGTTTCGTTTGCCTGCTGCTGGCTGCAAGTTTCAGCTGCGGCTTCATTTTTACTGGCTGTCAAGTCAGCGTGGGTGGACAAACGCTTCCTAGTGCTTATTTCCTCGACGACGATGTTGAGTACTACACAAAAGGTCCTGAATTCAAGCTCGCCAAAGAAGCTGCCGCTTTGAAAGAAGCGCGAGCCGCCGAATCGGCGAACCGATAGAACGGTGACCGCCGGTCGTCGCCATCCCCTGCCTAACAGAATCGCAGGGAGAGCGGAAAGCCTGTTTCGCTACGGGCGCGATCCGCAAAAGTGGCAACGGAATTCGGTGACTAAGGAGATTCGGTAACTAAGGGAATTCGGTGACTAAGGGCTTTCAGACTTTCCGACCCTGACCCGCCTGGCAATCGAATCGACGAAGCGACACAATCCATTGTGGTTCATCACAACATGATCGATCACATCGCAGCAGCCCGCCCAGCAGGTTTTATCAGCTGGCGGGTTTTTTATGCGTGGGCTGGCCGGGCTTTCTTTTCTGAGCCCAACCAAAACCATGTCGATCAGGTGCCATGTTTACGCGAACGTAGAACCGGGTTTCGATCTGATGAAAGCTTGTTTCATTGAAATGTTGCTCCAAGCTTGTGGTTTCGACAGGTTACCCACGGCGTGAAATTGACGAATTTACAAAGCTTGCCCCGGCGTCCGGATAATCGCTTCAAAGGGCAAACCAGACGCCTGTCGTCGCGAATAATCCCGCTTAATCGAGAACCAACGATGTCAAACGTCAACACTGGTTATTTGAACTAATCGATCGGCTGGTACGCTGGATCTGAAATTGGGACGACATCCGGCGGAAAGTTCTCGGCAGTCGGATCTTTGGTGAGCAAATACCGAGTTGCATTTTCCGCATCCATTGGTTTGGCGAAGTAAAACCCTTGCACCAGATCACATTCCATATCAGTCAACTGCTGCAACTGTTCGGCGGATTCGACACCTTCTGCGACAACAGAAACATCGAGGGTTTTGGCGAGTGCCAGAATCATTCGAATAATGGCGTCTGAGCCCGCTGTAGGATCCATCTTACGAATAAAAGAACGATCGATTTTCAGCACGTCGACCGGAAGTTGATCCAAATAACTGAGCGATGAATAGCCCGTGCCAAAGTCATCCAATACGACATCAAACCCGGCGGTTCGAAGTTGATTGAGCACTCGCACCGCCGACTCGCTGTCCTGAAGCAGTAACGATTCGGTGATCTCGAATTTTACGGCTCCTCGACTAAGCCCCGCCTCGGCCAAAATGGAACGGGCTTTCGGAAGAAACGAAGCTCGATTGAGCTGCCTTGCCGAAACGTTCACGTTGACAGAAAGCCTGTTTTCCCAATGAGGAAATGACTGCCACCATTGACCCAACTGGTTGCACGCCTCGCGAAGTATGAATTCACCAAGCTCAACGATTGAACCGGTTTCTTCTGCCACAGAAATAAACTCATAGGGTGGAACGAGCCCGCGGACCGGATGCTGCCAGCGAACCAGAGCCTCAAATCCGGCAAGACGATGATCTTTCACATTGATGATTGGCTGGTAATGCAAAACGAATTCGTGATTCGCAATGCCGGCCTGAATTTCGTTCTCGAGGGCACGCTTGCGTGTCGCCTGATGCAACATCTCTCGATTGAAGACTCGGCTCTTTTGGTCCATATTGGTTTTAGCGACGTACATCGCGACGTCGGCATCACGCAAAATCTCTTCCGCCGATCCATACTTTTCTGCATCATTGAAAGCGATGCCAATACTCGCGGACATCGGAACGTGCCGACCGTCGATATGCACCAACGTTTGTAATTGTCGCTGGATTTCCTCGCAAACCTCTCCCGCCCTGCATCTGGATTCCACGTCCTTCAACAGAACCATAAATTCGTCGCCACCGAAACGTCCAACGACGTCGTCGGCTTGCGTTGTGGAAGAAAGGATCTCGCTAACCTGAATCAACAGTTGGTCACCGGCTTCGTGCCCTTCGGTATCGTTGATTGGTTTGAAGCGATCGAGGTCAATAAACAGAAGAGCAAATCGATTTTCTGATGCCTGGTTGTCGATCAGTTGGTCCAACTGTTGCACGAAATAGCTTCGATTGACCAACCCGGTCAAACTATCATGTTGGGCAAGAAATCGAAGTTTTCGAGTTCGTTCAGTGACGCGTTTTTCAAGGTCTTCGTTGGCTTCCTTTAATGCCTGTTCGGCCTGTTTCTGTTTCGTGATGTCGTGATAGGTCCCGAGAATCCCGGTCACGTTTCCTTCGTCGTCGTGTAGCGGAACCCGGTTTATTTCAAGCCAATTGCACTTACCGGGGCCTGTCGACTGCGATTCGACGACTCCAATCTCCGCTTCACCCGCATCGATCAATTTCCGATCAGATTGACGAAGCGATTCGGCTTTTTCTTCACTCCAGGGCAAATCCAGATCCGTGAGCCCAAAGATATCCTGAGGCGAATCGAGCCCCACATCATTGGCGAACAACTGATTGCATCCAAGGTAAACCAAATCGCGATTCTTCCAGAAAACGCGTTGTGGAATCGTGTCGAGCACCTTTTGCAGAAGTTCTGCAGAATTCCCGAACAGATTGGTCGAGCTAACGGCAGCCCGCAGCATTTCTTCCATGTAGGAGGAACAATCTTTTTCGTCGGATGGGGACATTGGAGTTCGAGGTCGCGATGTAGAGAAACGGATCGTTCTGAAAATTAGCTTTCAAACATCGTTCCAATTTCCATCTCGTTCCAGAAACCCTCGTTTCGCCATCATTCTGTCAAACTGCATCAGTCGCGCAGATTCCATCAAACACACGCTGCAAAATCGGGTTCGCCCTCTGCACTTATGGACGGGGCAGTTCAGCGATGGCGAGCGATGGCGCAAGGGATCTCACAGAAATTTCTGCGTCTGGCTATCGCGTTTTGAACCGGAATTATTCACGACAACAGGCGTCTGGTTTGTCCTTTGAGCGATTCTCCGGACGCGCAGGCAAGTTTTGAAAGTTCGTCAATTTCACATCGTGGCTGACCTATCGAAACTACAAACTTGGAGCAATATCCCGTTGAAACAAGCTTTCTCCAAGTCGACGCCCCCACATCGTGAATAATCCGGGTTGAAGCCGAACAGATACCAGCACGACGCGCAAGCGAGTAAGTGCCTCTACCCGAATTCTGAACTCGATCGCTGGTGCGTTTTGGTTTTGAAGTTGCACGAATACAAACCTAACGCGCAAGTTTCGAAATTGCACAAATACAAGCCTGACGCGCAAGCGAGGGATAAGGATCTCCTCGGGAACATCCACTCGCTTGCCGGCATGTTGATTTAATGAGCCGTTTGGGCGTTAGCCCCGGTTGAAGTGTCGTTAACCGAGGCTATCGCCTAGTCGGCTCACGTTGCTGAAGGTTGTTTTGAAAAATCACAGCCTCGCTGACGCGTCGGGTTGCCATTGCGAGATTGCCTTTGCGAAACGAACTTAATCAACAGCCCGTTGCGCGTCGGGCTTGTATGGAAACGCTTCGCATTTCTAAATTTACGAGCGTTTGATCGCATGAAATGCCAAATACCATCTCAAACATGCAACTTCAAAACTCGCGCGTCGTGCTCGTATTTCGAAACCGGCACGCTACTCCAGCCGTCGCGAGCTCGCTGGCGGAATCAGATAACCGCCGGGACGGAACATTCGTCCAACACCCGCGAACCGTGGCTCGAAGCCGAACCGTACGCCGAGGTTGTCGCGACTGGCATCGTAGTTGAATCCGACTTCCCAAAGAAAAGATTCACCGATGTAAACGACGCCAAGTCGATTTCCGATGGTTCCTGTTTCGCCAAAGTCGACTTGGGTTCCGCCTTTGATGCCCCATGTGTCGCTCATCCGATAGACCATCGACGCGGTAAGAATATTGCTGCTGATCGGCCCTTCGATGCTACGAAAGCCAAGAAACACGCTGCCGATTTCTGGACGTTCCGCAACCGCACCAACGCTGACGGTTCTTAAACCATCGGCAAAGAAGTCCGCATACCCATCTGAAAGAATTGAAACTCGATCACCAAGATGCCATCTGAAATCGTAGTTGAAAACACCGAAGTCAGACCCAAAGTTATCGCGATCCGCTTCCGGGAAAAACGAAGCTTCCATGTCCATCGTGATCCAGTCGACGACGCGTTGTTGTCCCGGTGTCCCTCGACGGGTCTGCCATCGTTGTCGGACTCCAAACTTGACCACCGCAAGATCATCCACAATTTCGGCGGACGGGCTTGTAACATGGCTCTGCAAGCCTGAACGCAACGCAAAATATCGCTCATCGAATCTCAATGGAACGTCCTGTCCAGCGATCAAACCGAAAGTATTAAATCCGAAACGTCGCCGGAAATGCTCCTGCGCGTCATCGTCAAGCTGATCGTACAGCGGCAATCGATCCAGATCCTGTGACGAATCCGCGTAGAACGCATCGAAGTCAAAGGAAACCTTGTGAGCCAAACCGTTGACGTTCCAAAGAGTGCTCTGCACGTTCGGATCGACTTTCCAGATTGGAACACTGGCTCGAATACCGACCTGCCCGGTTCCTCTTAGCGTGTCGTTTCCGTTTAAGTCTTCTTGCCAGAAACCAAGGTCGCCCATCACGTAAGGCACCAATTTCGTTGGGCCCAACTGGACGGGAAAATCAAGTTCGTGGCGAGTATGGTATCGAATCCCTTCGGCTTCCGATTCCCATGCCAGTGGATCAAAACGCGAGAGATCAATCGGGTTGGTCGGCGCGTCGGCGACTTCAAATTTTGCGTAGCCAAGACTGGAATGGTTGTGCCAGACAACTCGATCACCGAACAGCGGCTTACCGATCATGAAGTGATCAAATCGGGGCAGCCAATTTGTTTGCGTAAAGAAGTCGTTAATTCGCAAGTCAGCCGTCAGATTGAAACTCTGCGTTCCAATATTGCGTTCCAGCCAAAGTCCGGTCGTGGCATCTTTTTGCGTATCCCACTCACGTTCGTAGAACTGCTCCAGAAAATTCCGATCAGAAATGTAGCCCAATTCAGCTCGCAGCACGAATCCCGGTGCAAAGTCATGTCGGTGTCGACCAACCGTTCGTCCGCGAAACGATTCTTCCGGGTCGAGTCCAAACCTTTGGGCACCAAGAAAGTCCTGTCCGTTGTCGTTGATGAACCAGCTTTTGTAGGAGCCATTGACCTTGCCTGCGTAACCAAAGATCCCGTTTCGCTGATAATTAAAATCCGTTCCGAAACCGACACCGCGCTCACTCAGATAGTCAAGCTTTCCAATCCAGTCGGTGCCCGCAGGCTTGCGACGGTTCAGTAGCTGGTACATGTCCCAGCCAGTGCCGACTTGAAAGCCAAAGATCTGATCGTTGCCAATTCGAAACTGCCGAAGAAAAATGGAACGATCCGACAGGTTTGCCTTGAGCCGCGGCCAGTAAAACACTGGCAGACCATTGAGATAAACCTTGTTCGAATCCGCTTGAAGGAAATAATCATCGCCAACTTGCGGCTGTCCATTTTCCGGATCAAGCAGCGGAGCTCCTGTCTGATCGTCGGTTAGCTGCGTCGGCTGCCGAGTCATCATCAACGATTCCGATTGCAACCAGTATCGAGGAAAACCAATGCGGCTGGTCGTGAAGGCAGCACCGATGGCCTGCAAGTTGTTCGAATCCAACTGCCGCAGCACGTCGGCTTTTAATTTTACGGTTCCCGCATACCCGGCGACGGGCGTCGTGATTTCTGCATCAAGAATCGTCCCTTGTCGAAAGTAAACGTTGTAAAACATTTGCTGAGCTTTGATCGTGCGTTTACCTTTGACGAAAACGACGTTGCCGTCGAGATAAAGTTCGTCGATCTTCTCGCCGTTTGGCAGCGTCGTGCTCCACCAGACTGCGTTGTCAGCAAGGATCGTGATCTGAGAATTCGGATCGGCGCGAAAAGGTTCCAGTTGATTGAATTCCGGGCTATCAATCGTTGCTCGAAAGCCGCCTTTAATGATCGTGATGCGTTCGTCTGGGTTGTCCGGGTTCGGACGCGACTTCGCGTTCAGCTGAACTTTCGAATCGCGATTGCTAATGTTTCCGCTGTTGAGCGAATCTCTTGAACCGCCTTGCGACAGAGGCTGCTGGAAGTTTCCTTGCTGCGAAGGCGGATTTTGAACTGCCGGAGTCTGAAACGGAGCGCTAAATGCGGGCGATTGGGAAGCATCATTTGACGCAGGCGTTTGGAAAGAGCTATTGAACGCTGGCGTTTGACCGGACGTCCGAAATTGATCACTCGGGAAAGTTTGGTTCCCGCTATTCGATGTCGACGATTGAAAGGAATCCCCAAACCCGGGCGAATATTCCAGTTGCCCTTCGGCCGGAGCGTTGTTTAACACCGATTGCGAAGACATGATTTGGCCCGTCTGCGGCGATACAAGCAGTGGCTCAGCAAATTGAGCCTGCGAGACTCGGGAATCATTACTCGAAGGCCAACCGACACGTGACGAAACATTGTCTGCCCTGAGCCGATTGGTTGCTCGATTGAAAATCGCCGTGTCGGAACTGGAATCGAATCCGGATTCGGCTTTCAGGCTGACGGAATCCGCAAACAACCGTTCAAGAATCGTGTCATCAAAAATTCGCCCCGCACCCTGCCCTTGCACGCTCTGGCCGAGATCAACACTTGCGTTGCCTTCCAGATAGAGCACGACTTTGGAAAGTTGTTTGCTGTCTTTTTCATCTTCACCGGCATCTGGAATCTCGACCCAAACAATGGCCTCGTCCGACTGGGCGGCAAGCTGTCCTTGGCCGACCCGAACGTTTCCTCGCAAGTGAATGACATCGTGTCGCCCTGATTGCCATCGCGCAACCGAATCGGCATCGAGCGTAATGGTTTGTGTTGACTGGGGACGTTGAAAGGAAATTTGCTGCGCTTGAGCCGTTTGATAAACCGGAGCAACGGCCATCGCAACGAAACAGAGGCTGAACATCGCGTACGCACGGAGAGCCTGGGCACCGACCAGAGCGCTGACAGAGGCGCTGACGAGAGCGTTTACAATATCCGGGAAGAGGAGATTGAACCGGTGTGGTTTCAAGTTGCCGGTTTTACGATTCAAGTTTCAAACTATGAGAGGCCGATGTTTCCGTTACGTGGATTTGCGCAAATTCCCTTCGCGAGTGGGAAAATGCGGCGGCGGAGTATAGGAGTGCTCCCTAAACCCGGCAAGCCAGACTTTTGGGTCGCGTTCTACCGCACGAAATCGCTTCGCAAGACGCCTTCGTTTGGGTAAGATGCCCGAAACTCCCAGCCTTTCTGCTTTTTCAAAGCTCTTCTTTCTGCCCATCTCCTTCGATGAATTCCACGACTCAAAAACTGATTTCCGCTGACGCCATCGCAGACTTCGCGCGTCAAATGGATCCCCACATGCAAAACGGAAACCATTCAGTCAGCGAATCGCTTCGCGCAATCGACGCCAACCAGCTGTTCGAATCTGCAATCACAGATCACGAAATGGCCGCTTGCTGTCATGCTGGCATTTGGTTGCTGCATAACTTTCTGGACGAATCGCACACCATTTGCCAGGACGTCGATACACCAGAAGGAAGCTATTGGCACGCGATCGTGCATCGAATCGAAGGAGATTTCTCGAACGCCAAGTATTGGGTGCGACGAGCCGGCCAGCATCAAGTCTTCGAAGACGTTGCGGACTCAATTGGAAGAAACTTTGACCCTTTTGCTTTTGTCGATCAGTGTCAGCAAGAATATCGCGATGGCGGATTGAGCGACGAAACGCAAGCAATCGCTTACACCGAATGGAAAGCTCTTTTTGATTATTGCTACAGAAAAGCGACCTGATGAACGGAACCCATCCCTTTGTCGTGATGACAACCACCGCCGAAACGCGTGAGGTGCTCGAGCCGATCGCTAGTGAGCTGTTAAAACGGAAGCTTGCGGCCTGTTGCCAGATCAGCGGGCCAGTCACCAGCATCTATCGCTGGAAAGAGCAGATCGAATCATCGCAAGAGTTCGTTTGCACCATCAAAACGGTTGCGACGCTTGTCCATCAAGTGACGCAACTGGTTCAGAAGATGCACCCCTATGATGAACCGGAATTGATTGTCACGCCGATTGTTGGTGGCAGCGAAACCTACTTACAATGGATTGCTGCAAACTGCGACGATTCCAAAAACTAACGCCGATGAACAGGACTTCTGCGATGACCTTTGACCCAAACAGCACCGCTCTGGTGATGATCGAGTACCAGAACGACTTCACCTCCGAAGGCGGAGTGCTTCACCAAGCCGTCAAACCTTCAATGGCGGAAACAGGCATGCTGGAAAAAACACAGCAAGTGCTAAAAACGCTACGTGATGCTGGAGCGACGATCATGCATTGCCCGATCTCATTTGCTCCGGGATACCATGAAATTTCGGCTCACCCTTACGGGATCCTGAAAGGTGTCGTCGATGGAAAAGCGTTCGTCAAAGGCGAATGGGGATCGCAAATCGTGGACTCAATGACTCCCGCAGAAACCGACATCGTGATCGAGGGAAAGCGTGGGCTGGATACCTTCGCCAGCACCAACATTGATTTCATCCTGCGTTCGAAAGGCATCAAAACCGTCGTGCTTTGCGGCTTTCTGACAAACTGCTGCGTTGAATCTACGATGCGAACGGCTTACGAAAATGGCTACGAAGTGATCACACTGACTGATTGCGCGGCCGCCGTTTCAATGGAGCAGCACAACAATGCGATTGCGTTCGACTTTCCAATGTTCTCCAAGCCGATGACGGCGGATGAGCTACTTGAGTCAGTGAAGGGAAGCTGAGTCCGCTTCGCTCGGAAAATTTCGCCCGGGTCGTCGTTTGGAACGGTTCCGACGTTTGAAATGTTTCTCTAAAAACCGGTTTGAGGCGGCGCGAAAGCGCCTCGCGTTCGTTTTCGAGCGTATGGATTGACCTGCAAGCTTTTCGTTTGCGAAAGGGGCAAATCGAATTCACGTGGGCGTCCACCAACAATTTCGGGACCCAAATCAGTGCTCGGAAACGGATCGTGAATCACCGCCTGCTCGCGCTGCATACCGATCGTGCCCGGAGGTCCGAGATTCAGGCCATAGTTGCATCCGCCGGCGCACAGGAAGGTCGCTGCCAATAAAGCGATGATTCGTTTTTTCATGTCGCCAGTCCCTAAAATGCCGGTGCGCACAACTGCGTGCCGCAGACTTTGGCAGAATCAGGAAAGCGTTCAATAGCAGTTTGCTGATGCGTTTCCCAAAGTTTCGTCTAGCTACACGCTGGAAAAAGAAGGGTCTGGAGTTTTGCTTGATGGCTCACATTGAAAGCTCAGACCGAAAGAGGAGGCTGTGAATTTATGAGCCGTTCAGGCGTGTCAGAAGATGTCGCCTGAAGTCTGGCGACATCGGCTACGGAGAAGCGACACACCCGAGGCCTCACGGCGCCTCACTGCCAAACGACTCACTTTGCCTCGATGGCCGCATCGACGTGTCCTGTAGCTGGGCTCGCCAGAGTTCAGAGAATCAGCATTCGGTTCATCTCTTCTAACGCGCTGCAAAGGCCGACTACGGAACAAACATTTCCAAAAACTCGACCTTGCCCTCGGTTGCTGGCGACACTTCGATGCTTTCGAGGCACGCAGGAAACAAAACCGTTTCGGCCGTCCCAAGCGATGCGTCTGCCGGATCGCTTTCGATCGCAACGGCACCCGACGTTGGCGTGATGATGCGGAATCGATCGTCGCCTCCGAGTGAAACTGGCCCCTCGATGCAATGTTTACGAATTTCAAACTTGTCACAAGTCACAAGCGTGGCCGCACTTGCAGCATTCGAATCACCGGAAGGTCGTTCAGGATTGACTGGACCTCTGGAAAAATCGGTCGCTGCGATTCCCTGTTCGATATGAAGTTCACGGGCATTCCCGTTGGCATCGACGCGGCTCCAGTCATCGATTCGAAAGGTCGTGTTGCTGGCCTGTTGAATTTCAGCGATCAGCAAGCCAGCTCCGATCGCATGCATCGTTCCGGCTGGAATCGAAACGCAATCTCCAGCCTTGGCTTCGAAGCTGTGCATCACCGACGGAGTTCTGCCTTCGGTTACCGCGGCTCGAAAGTCGGATTCTGTCACGCCCTCTTTGAGTCCCGAGTAAATCTTTGCTCCCGGTTCGGCATGCAACACGTACCACGCTTCCGTTTTTCCAAGATCCGGCGGATCAAGCGTTGAACCAAAGGCGTCATCTGGATGAACCTGAATCGATAGATCGCGATTCGCGTCCAGAAACTTCAACAGCAATGGAAACCGCATCCGCAGCTGCTGGGGAATCGAATCGGACGCAAGCTCGCTGGCAAGTTTTTCGCCCAGAATCGCATTCGGTTCCGACGCGATTAAATGTCGCAGGCTTTTTCCGGCAAGTTCGCCAAACCTGACAACGCTCTGATCATCGCCATGATCGACCAACTCCCATGACTCGGCAGCAGAATCGTCACCCGTCGCCTTTCCCAAAACGTCTCGAAGGCGAAAGCCGCCCCACAGGTACCGGCGAAAAATTGGTTCGAATCGAAGTGGATACATGATCGTGAGGTCGAATCCTTAAATACAATGAAGGCCGTTGGCTTTATTGAGGCGATGAAGCGGTTCTGTTACGATCCAGCGGCTTACTGAGTCGAGTCCGATCCTTCGCTTGACAATTTACTTCCATCGTGGATCAATAAAAGTAGCCTGGTGCAAATATGCTGAGCTGAGGTCGAGCGTTGTTTGACGCTTTTTCAAAAGCATAGATCAGATTTCAACGTTTCCCGACAAAGATGATTTGCAACTTCCAGCACAATTCCGATAGCGTGCAAAGCGAATGAGTTTTCGACAACCCGAGGAAGATCTCTTTGAGAGCAGCCGAATGAGTTTCGGCCAGCATCTTGAGGAATTGCGAGGCGTGCTCCTCAAATGCCTGATCGCGTTGGCAGTCGGTTGTTGCGTCAGTTTCTATTTCGCCGAAGACGTCGTCAGACTGCTAAAAAAGCCGCTTGTCAGCGCCATCAACACCTACAACCTCGACGCCGCTAAAGAACGAATCGAAGGCGACGAAGGTTACGTCTCGCCCGATTTACTTCCATGGTTCCAGGGAGAAGGCTACGTTCCCCAAAAAGTTCGCGTTGATCCCGGCGAGCTGATTCGCGTCCTTCAAACGGTGATTCCTGATTTTGGAGAAAAGATCGAACTGCGTCCCTACCTTTACGGAACGGGCGACTTTAACCAAAAGAAACTTCCAGCACTGGCCAAGCGTCTGTCAAATCAGACCGCCACAGAGGACAGCTCAAAAGAGCAATTTGCTTCTGTTTGGAATCGCTTGTCAGAAACACAGAAAACTGCGATCAAAAAAATTGGAGAATCCGATTTAGCGACCGAATCAGATATTCAGCTTTTCGTCGACACGTTCAACCAGATCGCGGGCTCGGATCTGAACGAGGATGCTTCGTTTCAGGAAATGCTGACTGAGGTCGAAGGCGGATTTCTGAGCAGTCTGTTTCCAAAGGAGCCAAAACCGCTTGCCGAAATGAAAGCCTATCTGAAAGAGAATGACGATGCGTCGGTGAATCGACAACTGAATCGTGCTCTTTTGACAGGGTTGTTTGTCAACGAAATGCCGCCGCTGAAACGGCGATTGGAGCAGCTGGAAATCTGGATGCCGTCAGAGTTCGAACCGCTTTCGCTAGCCGCAACGGACGCTTTCATCATTTGGCTGAAAACAGGATTGATCACCGGCCTGATTATTTCACTACCGGCGATTCTGTATTTCCTGTGGACTTTCGTTGCAGCGGGGCTTTACCCGCACGAACAGAAGTATGTTTACATCTTCTTGCCGATCAGCCTGGGGTTGTTTGTCGGCGGCGTGTTGTTGGCATTTGTCTTCGTGTTCCAGCCGGTGCTCGACTTCCTGTTCTCGTTCAACCAGAGCATGGGAATCGCGCCTCAGATGCGGATCAACGACTGGCTAAGCTTCGTCTTGTTTTTGCCGCTTGGATTTGGAATCGCTTTCCAGTTGCCATTGGTGATGCTGTTTGTCAATCGAATCGGGCTGGTCAGTGTGGAACTTTACACACAACAGTGGCGCATCGCAGTGATGGCGATCAGCGTGATCTCGATGCTGCTAACGCCTGCAGACCCCATCAGCATGATCCTGATGGCGGGGCCACTGACGGCGTTGTATTTCCTCGGCATCATGATGTGCCACTGGATGCCGACACCGACTCGAAATCCGTTCGATCAACGCGGTTCTGGAGTGTCCACGAATCAGTAGAGTCAATGTGATCATGCAATTGAAAATCTTGGAAAATCTGGCATCCTGACATTTCTTTGAAATATGTCCGTATCGTCAGACGTCAAGTTTTATGAACAAGAGGTTTTCGACTCAGAGCAGAACGCATGACGCACGACTGGTGGCAAATAACGGAAGAATTTGGTCCAGTTGCGTGGAAAGCGATTTTCAGACTCCTGCGCTCTCATTCGGAGTCTCTCGATTGCTATCAGGATGTGATGCTCGAAGCATTCGAGCATGCAAGTGGGAATTCAATAGAAAATTGGGCGGCGTATTTACGTTGGCTTGCTGTTCGTCGTGGGCTTGACTGTCTACGAGCAAGAAAACGTTCGCTCTTGGCCAATGGCAGTCCAGACGTCGATCAGGTTGTCTCCAGACCAGAGGCTCAAGAGTCAATCGAGTTGTCGGAGTTGAAGGACCGTTTGCGATTGGAGCTTACAAGACTCCCACCGCAACAAGCCGAAGCATTTTGGTTGCGGTTTGTTGAGCAGATGAGCTATGTCGAAATCGCAGAGCAGATGCAAGTCGAAGCCAGCACTGTCGGCGTTCTGATACATCGTGCCAAACCGCGAGTTCAAAAATCGTTGTCCGATCTCCAATCGAATAGGCGATAGCCACAGGAGCCAGCTATGCGTAACGATCAATTTGATTTCGAAAACTGTGACCAGACTGATTCTAAGTTGGAAACAGTTCTGCAGAGCATCCGTGAAGAACGAGTACCAGATTCTCCTGAACCGACGATGGACCTTCGTGCTTCGATAGAGAAAGTTTCAAGTGAGAAATCGTCTGGAGTTGGCACAATTCTAACGCCACGGGGGAAACGCTCTCGTTGGTTTTCAGTTCTGGGAATTGCGGCAGCTTTTGTTGTGATGGTGTTTCTTGTTTGGCCGGATTCGAGGCAGTCGGCTTTCGCGCGAATGCAAGCCGCGCTTAAGGATGTTCGAACCGTTTCGTACACCGTTTTGGATTATCACGCTGACGGGAACACTTGGGAGACGAAAGCCTGGATCGTGGAGCCAGACTTTGTACGTTCAGAGCAACTCAAGGTGGGTGAAGGCCTTGTTTCAAACGGCGTGCAAATATCTGACGGTTCTCGAAATCTGCGTCTTCATATCGACAACAAAACCAAAACAGCAACTTTTTTTGAAATCAATCCGAGTGAGGAAATGGCAGCGAGGCGCAATCAGTTTACCGAAAGACTCCGCAGCGTCTCCGAACACGCGACCAAAGATCTTGGTGCCACAACGTTCGACGGAAAACCGGCTCACGCGTTCTTGATGACATTCGGAACCGGTGGTCGTCAATTCAGGGTCACGGTCGATAATGAATCAACACTCCCAGTGCAAATGGAATTCTTAGATGTGAAAACTGGATTTCGTGAAGTGTTCACAAACTTTGTTTTTGATCACGATATAGATATGAACCTGTTTGCTCTCGAGGCACCAGAAGGATTCGCCGTTAAGCGAATTGCATTGACGGATCCACCAACGAATACAGATCTACTGGTTGTTTCACCGAAAACAGGGGTCGGACCAGTGGCTTTTGGTGAGAATGCTGACGCAGTCATCGACTTCCTTGGCGAGCCTTCCAGTAACCGCGTCTTTGCCCCAACTGCTCCGCCGGGATCGAAGCAGAAGCCGCAAGGTTTTGAGTACCTACAATACAACTCAATGGGACTGGAGATCGGAGTCAACTCAGAGTACGGCATGACATTGATTCGTTGTTTGAGCCAGGCGACGACCGGGCCAACGGTTCATAATTTCGCCGGAAGAACGACTGAAGGCATTTGCATCGGCTCGACCGTTAATCAAGTGAAAGAAGCTTACGGTGAGCCAGAATTAGTCTCGAAGGAATCGCATTCCTACTTGCGGTTGGGTTGGACGTTTTCAATTCGCGAAGGCAAGGTTATCGGTATTGAAGTCAACGAACCGATACCGGACGAAATCGAAATCATTGTTAACGAGGACGGTTCAGTCAGGCAGCAGGTTCGATGATCGAAACACTCATCAGTAGCCAACGCGTTCACCGCAGTACAAACAGGTTGGGCGTTTGAGGCTGGTGTTGCGTTGACAATTGCGACAGGTTTCCATCCGTGGAGACATCTTGCCGTCAAGCTTGCCGTCTCGCAGGTCAACTTCTTCCATTTTGGAGATCAGCTGCTCTTCGGTGACGCCGCCTTTTTCCTGTAGCAGTTCCACGAGCGCCTGGCAGGTTAAGGCCAAGCCTTCGATCTTGACGTCGAGCGATTCAATATCTCGTTGCAGCCGCTCTGCGGATCTCTCGGCGCGGCCCGATTTCAGGTTCGCCCGGTTGATCTGCGACTGCTGATAAAACTCCCAGAACATTTACGATCCTGCCGTTTGAAATTGGCCTCGATTTAATCGATGTGGTTCGATCCCAAGCGGCTAGGCACACTTTTTCAGCTCGGGTCTGCCATACATGCCTTCGATTTTATCGTGCAGCATTTCCCATCGTTTGCTGATGTAATCGAAGCGGTCGAGAACCTCAAATCGCAGAAGCTCCAAAGCCGATTTTAGATACTCGTCAGAGTCCACGTTTTCGAAATGCTCGATCACACTTTCCATCGCAAGCTGCGAATCAACAACATCGTTTTGCAACTGAAGCAAATGAAACTGGAGACTGCGAAGCTGCAGTTCGCGATTTCTGAGCCGGATCGCCTGATCGGAATTGGCGGCTTGCTGGGACTCCAGACTGATCCGCCACGCATCGACTTCCTTGGTCAGTCGCTCCTCACGCTCAACGAGACTTTCACGGCACTTCTTGAGATGGCTGGCAAGCTCCAAAACCTGCTGAGGCATTTCGAGGGGCTCGTCCAGGCGATCTTCATAGACTTCCTGATCACGTTCGTCCTGGCGAACGACTCGCAGCGTTGGCTTTCCCGAAACGCCGTTGCTCGTGAAAGGCTCTTTTGAGACTCCTTCGACGCGGCCGTCACGAGTCTGATGAGGATCCTGCGGACGTTCCATCTGCAACAGAATGGATCGGGGGTCACTGATTTTCGCGAAGTTCGACATGCTGAATCCTTTCAAACGCCATGGAGTAAGAAAAATCGGCTCGAATCCGCTCGAAGTTGCCATTGGTCATGCATTGTGCCGTTTCCCCGCGAAACGCGGTCGTGCTGTGATGAATATTCGGGTTATGCGGGACGTTTAAATGGACAGTTAGGAACCGATTAAGGCTTGCCGGTTGAATCACAGGCAGCGCCATGAAACAATGACCGGCCGCAGACGGGAGTCGAAGCTGGCTCCCATGCAAATTTCCTTTGTGAGCTAACAGGCGACCCATGAGAATCGAACCGCTCGGAGACAAACTAGTTGTCAAACGAATGGATGCAGACGAAGTAACCGCTGGCGGAATTTTGCTGCCAGATTCCGCCAGAGAAAAACCACAGCAGGGCAAAGTCCTTTCGGTTGGAAACGGACATCTGCTTCCCGACGGCTCCCGTGCACCTTTTCAAGTCAGCGAAGGAGATCGGGTCCTGTTTGCAAGCTACGCCGGCAGCGAAATCGAAATCGATGGAAATCATCTGCTGATCATGTCGGAATCAGAGATACTTGCCGTCATGGCTTAAGCTTCCGAACGGGTCGCCTCGCTTTCCGACGCTTCGCTTTCCGACGCCTCGCATGCCAAAGACACTTCCACTGTCCACTGTTAATCCAATTTCTACAACGCATTGACATTAGGAGTTTGCCATGAAGTTCGGTTTTGTTTCCGCTTTTGTTCTGGGCTGCTTTTTGCTCGCACCATCAGCGACCCATGGCCAGGACGACTCAAAAAGTTCGGTTGCCGAAACTTTGAAGCAAACGGCTGACAAAGGAGTGGCTTTTCTTCTGGAGAAAGGCCGTGACGAAAAAGATGGCTCTTACAGCAAACAGCTCAGCCCTGCTGTCACCGCACTTTGCGTTTCCGCGCTCGTCCGCAATGGCGTTCCGGTTAGCAATGCGAAAGTTCAACAATCGCTGGCCTTTCTGGAAACACTTGTCAAAGCCGACGGCGGCATTTACGCCGATGGCAGCAACTTGCGAAACTACGAAACCAGCGTTGCTTTAATCGCTTTCCACCAAACCAACGTCAACGGAAAGTACGACCAGCGAATTAAGGATGCGACTCGTTTCCTAAAAGGCATCCAATGGGACGAAGACGAAGGACACGGGCCGGACAGCAACGACCACGGCGGCCTGGGCTATGGATCGCACAAACGACCCGATCTTTCGAACACCTCCTTTTTTATGGACGCGTTGAAAGAGCTTGGCGAAGACGGCGAATCGAACAGTGCGGCGATTCAGAAAGCATTGATTTTCACATCACGATGCCAAAATCTGGCTTCCGGCCACAATACAGCTGAATTCACAAAGAATATCCCCGAAGGCGACGAAGGCTCGTTTATCTATTCTGCACATGGAACTGGTGAGACCAAAGCGGAGGCGAATTCGACGACTCCCAAGGGTGGTCTTCGAGGCTACGCTTCGATGACCTACGCTGGCCTGAAAAGCATGCTTTACGCCGGTTTGGATAAAGACGACTTTCGCGTTCAGGCCGCGTTGGATTGGATCAGCCGCCATTACGATTTGGACTCCAATCCGGGAATGGGCAAGCAGGGACTGTATTACTACTACCACGTTTTTGGCAAAACGATGCATGCCATCGGTGAACCGACCCTTACCGACGCAGACGGAGTGAAGCACGATTGGCGCAAGGATCTGGTCGAAAAACTGGCTCAACAGCAACGCGAAGACGGCTCTTGGACCAACGAGGCCGATCGCTGGTACGAGGGCGATCCCAATCTGGTGACGGCTTACAGCCTGTTGGCGATCAGCTATTGCCGGGATTAAGGCAAGTCGAAAGAGATACCCCGCCGGCATGCGAAGGAAACCTGTCGAATTTACAAGGTTTTACGCGGTCGTTATCAAGTTGCCTTCTGCGAAACGGCTTGTTGATCTAATCCAAATCGAGATTTTTAATTTAGCCGTTTAGGCGTTAGCCTCGGTTAACGACGCTTCAACCGGGGCTATCGCCCAAACGGCTCATTAAATCAACATGCCGTTAAGGCTTGGGATTACTCAAGTTCAGCCCGGAATCCTCCGAAATCTCATTAATCGTCAAGCCCTGCGGCTGAGCCCGTTTTTTAGCTTGACAGGTTTTGGGCCATCAAGGATGATCTCCGATTCGAAAAACGCGGAGAATACACATGAAAATCAAAAAAGACGATACAGTTCAGGTCATCAGCGGCAAAGACAAAAATGTCACTGGTAAGGTCATTTCGGTGGATCACGAAAAGCATCAAGTGACTGTTGAAGGCGTGAACGTGGTCTTCCGCCACGTCAAGCCAAGCCAAAAGAACCCTCAGGGCGGTCGCTTGGAAGTTTCGCTTCCGATCCCGTCTTCCAAGGTCATGGCAGTCTGCCCAAAAACGAACAAGCCAACTCGAGTCGGTTTCCGGACTCTCGATGACGGCACGAAAGAACGTTACGCCAAGAAAAGCGGTGCCTCTCTGGGAATCGTTTCTCGTCCCAAGGCAGCCAAACCGGCTTAACAAGGCAGCCAAACGGGCTTAACAAGGCAGCCAAACCGGCTTAACATGGCAGCCAAACGGGCTAAAGCCTTCATCGACATTGCCGCGTTGATCGAAACACAAAGCTGTTGGTGATGATTCACCAGCAGCTTTTTTCGTGCGCAAGGCGAAGCTTTCGCCGTGGCAGCTCTTGTCCTGGCAGCTTTCGATGATCCATTGAGCCCCATCATCAACGCTCAAGTCGACCGTCATTAACTGAACGCATCAAGTCGACGCTTGAATCATCGTCTAACCGATTTGAATCAACGCCTAACCGATTTTTGAAACCGTGATGCTGTCGTGAGTTCCTGGAATCAGCGCTGAATCAGTCACGATGACCACATCATCGCCGGTCTGCAGACCAAGGTTATCGTTGCTCCAGTGATGGATCATTTCACGAAGTTGGTCAGGCCCCATCGGCGAAGCGCTGACCGTCGGAATGATTCCCCAAAGCAGGCTCATTTGACGAGCCGAATGCAGTGAATCGGTGATGCATAAAGTCGGCTGTAAATCACGCAGTTTCGATTTGATGATCGCCGTGTCGGGCGTGCTGCTGGCGATAACGATCAGCTTCGCCTTAATCTGTCGGGCAATTTTGGAAGCGGACGCAGTAATGACTTCCGTAATCAGCGAACTGCCTTCGGCCAGAACGGGCTGGACGGCAAACCCAAAACCCTGAGCAAAAGGCGCCGATTGTTCAGTGGCGATCATGATTCGGTTCATCATCTGCACCGTTTCCACAGGATACTCTCCCACCGCCGTCTCGCCAGACAACATGCAAGCGTCGGCTCCATCAAGAATCGCGTTGGCGACATCCGAAACCTCCGCGCGAGTCGGTTGCTTGCAGCTGTGCATCGATTCGAGCATCTGCGTCGCAACAATCACAGGCTTGCGAAGCCTTGCACACGTGTCAATGATTTTCTTCTGCACCACCGGCGTCTGCGCGATATCGATCTCGACGCCCAAATCTCCGCGAGCGACCATGATTCCGTCCGACGAATTGACGATCGCTTCTAGGTTCTGCAAAGCCTCACGTTTCTCGATCTTCGCAATCACTGCCGCAGAACTCCCCTGCTCTGCCAGGACGCTCTTCAGCGATTCAATTTCCAAGTGGTCGCGAACGAAGCTAAGACTGACAAAGTCAGCTCCAATTTTCGCCGCCCATTTCGCGTGTTCAATATCGATCTCACCGAGTGCAGGAACGCTCAAGTTCGTCGCTGGAAGATTGACTCCCTGACGCGAACGCACCACGCCTCCGTCGTTGACCTCACAGACAAGTCGATCCGGATGCTTTTCAGTGACCACCAAACGTGCGACGCCATCGGCCAAAACGATCATGTCGCCGACTCCGACTTCCGGAATCAGGGGCTCATAGAGGCAAACCATTTCGTCGGCTTTATGAGATTCCTCCCCTGGCACAAACGAGACCGATTCGCCATTGACCAGCGTAATTTCGTCACCAAAAAGTTTCCCCAATCGAATCTTGGGGCCAGCCAAATCGACAAGGATTGCAACCGAGGCCGCGATATCAAGTGAGATCTCTCGAACGTCTCTGACGAATGCCTCGCTAACGTCAAGTTGTCCGTGAGCCATGTTGATCCGAAAGACATCAACTCCCGCAACAATCAATTCGCGAATTCGCTCTTTCGAGTTCGACGCGGGACCAGCGGTGGCTACAATTTTGGTGCGAGCAAAATTTCTGTTGGCAGGGTTCAATTTCAAGCGACGGTCCTTTAGCAAACGGTGGACAGCAAGTCTGATGACGACTGACTTCAATACAATCGACCACGAGCGATTCATTCCATGATTCGGATCATTATTGATGCATATAACCTGATCTTCCAGTGTGGGCTGCAGCCGAAAAGCCTGAATTCACCGCTCGCACTGCATCGAACACGGGTTCGGCTAATTGAAGAATTGTTGGATCGTGTTGCCGATTCTGACAGATCCGACACGCTGCTGGTCTTTGACGCCAAAAACCCAAGGGGAATGACAACTCCCGACCTCGTTGGTCACGGCTTCAAAATCGCATTCGCTCGTGATTATGAAGACGCCGACGCGATGGTCATCGAACTGATTCAGAAACACAGCCAGCCAAAACAGCTCACGGTCGTTTCCAGCGATCATCGGATCCAAACGGCAGCCAGCCGCCGAGAAGCAAGCTTCATCGATTCGGACGTTTGGTTCGACCGCCCGATGGGCAGTGCCAGTCCTGCCTCGCGAAACAACGCCGCTCCGATCCTTCAGAAACCTGATATTTCGCTATCCGACAAAGAGACTCAAGCGTTAATTGATGAGTTCAGCCAGTTCGATCCTGAATCCACCGGCGACAAACCAAAAAATTTGGACGAAGATGTCTCACATGAGACCTTCAACCCATTTCCAAAAGGTTACGGTGAAGATCTGCTGGACGACCTTTAAAGATTCCATCTCCAGACGCAAAACGTTTTGGCCAAACCACGAGCAAGATGATGAACTCGAGAATATTAGTGCTGCTGCTTCTGGCGTCGATGACTGCGGGATGCACCGACTCAACGCCATCGAACATCGCGGCGGAAAGCCACTCCAATCCAGCCATGGGTTCAGCAAGCCTCGACGAGGCAAGCACGCAAACCATAAGAGCCGGTATGCCGATGAAATCTGTGTTGGGAATTCTTGACTCCGCAGGTTGCACAACCGAAGGTGTCTGGCAATGGGGAACTTTTGACTCTGACGAGGGTTTCACTTGGCGAAAAATCTCGAACGAAATTCAAATCGCACTCAGCTACCACGAAAAAACTCAGCAGTTGATCGATGTCTCCATGATGTACATCCCACCCGAATACACTCACAGAGGTAACTATCTGGTTGTTGCCGTGGACGAAATCACGTTCAACAACAACGGAACGTATACGGTTACTTTCTCGAAACCAGCACCGCTGAGTGACGAATAACAGTTTTTCATTGACCTTAATTTTCGCTGCACGATTGAAATTTGGTGTCAAACAGTTGCGATGAGTTGTCTTGCGCCTCAAGATAGAACGTCTCATTGGACGTCCGAAATAACTCGCGCCTCTACAACCTCTCCCCGCTACAAGTAAAGCAAAATCGATGACTCGAAAAAGTATTGCCCGCTTACTTTTGTTTTTACCGTTCTTTCTCTTGCTGTCAGTCGGCTGCGATTCCGGAACCAAGTCAAAGAAGGCAGGCATGGGCCCCATCCCGGTTGAGATGGTGGACGTCGAGGAAGCACTCAGCAATCCGGAACACCCGGAAGCCGTCCGCAAGAAACTGGCAGACCTGAAATCCGAAGGCAAGACCGAGCTCAAAGCAAAGGAACTGAAAGTGCTTGTTTCGCGTGGACGTCATGCCGCGTGTGAGTTTTTTGAGCCCGAATCGAAGGTCAACAACCATCGCATGTTCGCGGCACCGACGATGGCTAAATCCAAACCTCTTGCTGATCCCGAACAATACCCTGACAAGCCCATCGATGCCGTTTCGTACCTCCACGGAAGCTTCAAATTCTATCAACCCTGTATCGAACACTTCAAACAGCGAGACCTAAATGGCGTCGACGCCGACACGAAAGCAGAAATCGCAGCTCTTTTTGAAAAGTCGCTTGAGTACTTAAAACGAGCACAAACGATGGATCGCTGGGCTCAGATTCTGCAGCAGTTGGATGAGTACTCAGAACAGCAACCGTCTCTGAAATCTGAACCTTTGCTTGTCACTTTTCGTGCGATTGCGACGGCGCGTCAGGACAAGCGGCGGGAAGCGAGAACGCTTTTCGATTCCGCGATCGAAGAATTTCAGCTTAGCGACTATCCCGTTCGTGCGGCCTTGTTCGCTTACAACGCCGAACGAGGCTATATGCCCATCATCAACGGCCAGAGAAAGCTCGATCGCTATCTCGGTCGGGCTGTCGCGATCAACTACTGGTTGGAAAATGATTTTCGAGCCACTCCAGATGAACTTCGACATGCGATCTTTCAGATCCGGGACATAATCGACAACGCAATCACTTTCAAAGACCTGCCATTTATTGAGGACTTCTGTCGTCGTATCGAAGCCAACGAGAAAATACCAACATGGTTCAGAATGATGAGCATCGGCGAAGCTCATCTAAAACGAGGCTGGTTCTTTCGAGGCACTGATTGGGCCAGCGAAGTAACGCAAAAAGGCTGGCAAAAACTTGAGTACCACTGTGTCGAAGCGACCGGGTACTTCGAGAAAGCCTATGAGTGCAATCCACTTTTTCCCGAATCCGCAACTGCCCTGGCGCAGATCACTCAGCTTGGCTACTCCGGAAAACCAGACGGCTACTGGTTTTCGAAAGCCATCGAACACGAATCCGACTTTTACCCCGCGTACAGTCGACGGATTTACAGTCTTGTACCGCGGTGGGGTGGTTCGGTCGAAGAAATGATCGAATTCGGCAGAGAGTTTGCCGCCAAAAAACAATACGGAACCGCAGTGCCATTTGTACTCGCTGACGCTTTGATGACTGTTCCGCATTACGGAGATGTTTCTGATGAACAAATGCAGCAGCTCTTTGACAACAAAGAACTGATGTCGGAAACACTCGAAGCACTCGACGGAATGCTGGAAGCTGACAAAGAAGTCGTCATCGAAAATCAACTTCGCGGCAGAGACTACCTGCTTACAATCAAAGCACTATTCGCGAATGCTGCGAACGACATGCAGGCAGCCAATCTTGCATTCGAGGAGTTGGACGGAGAGTACAACCTCAGCGCCGTCAACTCATTTCAAATGATGGGGCCGAGCTTCGCGATGATTCGCTCGCGAGCGGCTGCGTTGACGACCGAATACCAACAGGAAGCGAAAAAGTTGGTCGAACTGCTGGGGACTGGTTACAAGGACCGAATCGAAAATTCAGACAAGATCCTGAAGCTGATCTCCGACCTTTCCGAATCCGTTTCCGACGATGGTGCAAGGCTATTTTTTCAGAGCCATAAAAAGCAAATCGAATTGGAAAAAGCTTACTACGACGGCAAACAAATCACTCTGGACTTTGATCCAGCCATGATGCTCTGGACCTCGCAGGATGCCAAAAAATTGAAATACGTTTCGCCGGAAACCTTCGAGCTACGTTCTCTTGGAGGAAATCGTGACTTCGTCATGAAATCGATCGTCAAAACGCCGTGGGCAAAAACGATAGAGTTCGAGGTCGAATTCCCGAAGAACGAACCTGTTGAGTTTCGTGATTTCTCTGTCCGCTTCGAAACGGCCTTTTACGGAAACTACCCATTCATTGTTGGCCTGCGACAAAAAATGGGTCCACAGATATCTCAAAACGGAAACGAGTTCATCGCGGGAACAATCGACTTTGGCAGCAAACATACACCAAAGCTACAATGGCAGTTGGCGACTCAATTGAAGTCCGGACCGCAGCGAATGCGGGTCCATGTGGACGAAGGGTACATTGAAATCTACCTGAACGATCGATTCATTTTACGAAGCCAGTCTCCCAACTACAGCGTGCCCAGCCAGGACGTTTCGTTTTCGGTCGACCGTCGACGAAGAGGCAGAGCGAAAGTCTCGAACGTGAAAGTGAAGCAATGGGCCGGCAAACCACCGCTTTCCGAACCCGAAAAATTGGTCGAACACTATCAGGCTATCGCAGAGTCCAATCCGGATGATCCATGGCCGCTGTTCTGGCAGGCACACGCCGTTCATCAATTGAAGGATTACAAAAAAGCGATCGAGCTCTACCAGCAGGCAATCGAAAAAGGGGTTCAGGAATCGTATGCCTCATTTTTCATCGGCGACGCATGGGATCGGTTGGGAGACCACGAAAAAGCAGTCCGCTACTACCTGAAAAGCTTTCAATCCCGTCCCGAAGTTCCAGACGACTTTCGAATTCTGTACGCAATGGCAAAGGACCTTCCGCTGGAAAAAAGCAATGCCGAACAATGGGCGGAATTCCGTTTGACGTGGTTGCAGCTTACTTCGGACAAACCGCTGAACTACATTGATCTCGAAGCCACGACAGAACTCAGGCTTCCGCCGAGCTCACTTTGGATGCTGGAAATCATCAGTCTACAAAAGCAACTGACGCTTGGCGAAGTGCCTTATCTTGAGCAAAAACTGAACAAAGCGTTTGAGTCCTGTCCCGCCGAGTTCAAAACGATAATGGAACCGGTGCGGCAATCGCTGGCTGCCGGCAAGCTTTACAAGGCGAAACCATCCGACGACCCGCTCTACCTGATCGTCGAAGATGCCGTACCGTTTTTCAGACACTTCGAAGACGAAAAAGGGCCCTCATTCCGTCAGAAACTTCGCACGCCATTCGAGCGGCGATACTAAGGGACGACATGTTTACGGAACCGCCCCCCGCGTTGGGGCTACGCAGGACGGGCTACCTAAGGCGAGGCTACGCTGGAGGTTCTGCCCAGAGTTTCATCGCGGCAGGCCCGTCAATTGCCAGATCTCGTAGAGCCATGGGTGCACCCAAGGATTGTGAACCGAATAAAACGCTGACAGGCCGCTAATCAAAAGTAACGCGACGCAGACGAATCGTCCGTTGCGAGTTCGTCCCAGCCATTCAACGATCGGCAGCATGCACACCAGCCACAGTGGAGCCAGCCAGAACATCCATCGCAGCCCGCTAGTTACGCCGCCGTAATTTCGATCCATGGCGGGTCGATACAAAACGTAAAAGCAAATCACCACGATCGTTAACAGCAACGTCATCGCCGCGAATGACCGCAGCGGCAAACGCTTGTTCCACAGCAAACACACCATTCCCGCGAACGCCAACAGCCACGCCGGCGTTAGCGAAAAAATTCCGTGGTGGCCAAACAGCACATGGAACGCGTACAGCACCTGATCTTCTTGGCCGCGATCGACTTCGGATTTCATTTCCTGCCGAGATGCCAACCAGTAGCTTTCAGGATACTCGTACCAGTTGCTCCAGAGTCGAATTTCAAACTTGTCAGTTCCGATTGGGTTCGTGATCGCATACTGCACATCGCTGGCTCGATTGCGAACCACCCAACGATTCAGATCTGCAGGCGTGCTCGGCCAATCACCTTTCACAACCATGGGAAGTCTGAATTCCAGATCAGGATCGATGTCTTCAATCTGATCTTCAAACGTCGAAGGCAACTTTCCAGCGTCTAAATCGGTTTTGAAGTCACCGACCACTTCGGCAGCAACCTCTCCGTCGCCTCGATGCGTGTAAGGAGGCTTCCACTCGCCGTGGGCCAAAAAATTCGTGCCGAAAAATCCCGCAACGACAACCGCAACTCCCGGGACAAACGCGACAATCGTTTTGGGCATGGATCGAATCGCACAAGCCAACCCTGCCATCGCCAGAAACGAAAGCGCGGGAAGCTCATTCGCCGCAGCAAACGCTGCAAACAGACCCGTTACGAAGTAACACAGCCAGTCACTACGTTGCTTCCACCAAATTCGACACAGAAAGTAGGCCGCGATGGTTACGCTGAACGCGGCCGGAAGGTGGTTATTTAGCGTCACGCTGAACGTGGTCAAAAATGTTCCAAAACCGGCGACGCCCAGAATGTAATATCGCGTCCAATCACGAACCGGCACTCGATCGATCAGCTTTGCCAGAAAAAACAGAAACAAACCCCACGGCAACACATTGGTGAACAGCAAAATCAATCGCGGCACCCAAAGCGGATGCTCCGTGATGCTCATTCCCGTTGTTTTCTTGATCACCCAATAAACGCCGGCAACCATGGTCGGATAAAGCGTCGGCTTACTGGAGTAAACATGCATCCGCCCATCGGCTCCGATATGACGGACCTGATCGATCGTGTGCCAGTTGATCGACTGGCCAGGCTTGATCACGTCGTCAATTTCATAGGTTCCGTGATCTACCAGTGAACGGACCGTTGCCCAGCGGCTGCGATCGTTGGCACTGTGGAAAACGGTATCGCCCTGAGCATAAAAGTTCTGCAGCGTCACCACGCGACCGCCCACCAGAATCATTGCGCAGGCAATGAAGATCCAGTAGATCGACCAGTGGCGTTGCTGACAAAAAGCGGGAAGTTCAGTCGGACACGAATTGGTGGCGTTGGCCATGTATCACTCGGTGCGATCGGAGATCGAATAAGGAGCCTGTTTCTCGACGTTCTGAGCAACAATCAGCTCAGCAAGAAAGCCCATGCATAGTAATTGCGAACCCAACAGCAGCCCACCGAGGGAATACAAAAGAACTGGACGACGATGAACGGGCTCCCAATCGTCGAACAGCGTCATGCGCAGGATCCAGTAGATTGCCATCCAGATCATTCCAACCGCGCCTGCCGAAAACGAAATAAGCCCGGCAAAACCAAGCAGGTGCTGAGGCCGTTGGCTAAAACCTGTCAAAAAACTGACCGTCAGCAGATCAAGGAAACCTTTCGGAAGTCGTGTCAATCCATACTTGGATTGGCCGAACTGGCGAGAACGATGGTTGACGGCAACCTGTGAAATTCGAAAACCGCGTGCGGCGGCCAGCACCGGAACGAAGCGGTGCATTTCTCCATAGAGCTTGACTTCATCGAAAACTTCGCGGCGATACAGCTTGAATCCGCAGTTGTGATCCTGCAGCTTGACTCCTGTTAACCAACTGACCAACGCGTTGAAGACTTTCGAAGGCAAAGTCTTTCCCAGCGGATCGTTTCGAACTTTCTTCCAACCGCTGATCACATCGAAGCCTTTGTTCAGCTCTTCGATCAGTCGAGGAACTTCCTGCGGATCGTCCTGCAGGTCGGCATCCATGGTCACGATCAATGGGTGCTGCGTCTCGTTGGCTCCGGCTCTTAGTGCAGCCGCTTTGCCAAAGTTCTGTCGAAATCGAATCGCTTTTGTGTTGTCGTGTTGCTGCGAAAGCTGCTGCATCTTTGACCATGTTTGGTCCTTTGAGCCGTCATCAACGAACACAATTTCGAACTGATAGTCGTTTTGTTTGCAAATCTGAACAATTTCCGAATGAAGTTGTTCGACCGATTCTTCTTCATTAAGTGCCGGAATCACGAATGAAATTGACGGCTGCATGGTTTTTCTCGGGTTTGTTTGGCTGCCCGCACTTTGCATGCTGGCTTTCGGCGAATGCTGGCGTCAAGATTTCCCTATTTCCTGAAAATTGGAAAAATGGCTAAATTGATGTGCTGTCAGAAAAAATTGTGATTTGGAGCAGTTCCATGAAGGAATTGATAGTCTCATTGCTGGTGTTTGTGTCGACCGGGATGGTCTTCGGCCAGCAGTCAAATAATAACGGATTTACCGCACCACGCGGAATGCGAAACGCCCCCGTTACGCGCGAAAAATCTGATCCTCCTTTGGTTCCGATCGAAGGAACGCTCCGATCACCGTCCAGCGAATCGCGATTTGGAGCCTCAAATCCCGGTACCGACACTGGTTCGTCGAATCGCGGGTTCAATTCACCAACCAACGCCAGCGCGGATCGGTTTGGTTCCAATCGAAGCGTTTTGGATTCGGAGGCCTCCAACGATCGACGAGGATTTTCTTCCAGCTCCAAACCAGACTTCTCAAGCAGCATCAAAACTGCAAATCGTGACACGGCGGTGCCCTATTATCTTCCGATCGGTGATCAACAACTGGCACTCCTTGAACAACGAGGTGTCATTTCAGCCTATCCGCTTGACCCTCGTACAGGAGCCCTGATCCCTATCGAACGGATCGTCTTTTCTGACAAAGGGGAACCCGAAGACAACAAACCGACTCGCTCCATTCAAGCCACCGATTTCAACAACGGGCGAATCACATTCGCTTTGGATGATCAACAAATTCGTGGCCTGCGAGACAAAACGCTTTACTTTGACATCCCGCGCGCCAACGCCGGTGACATTAAAGAAATTGCAGTCCAGTACGCCAACTATCGCCCACGAAACAACAGCCAGAACGCTCAGCAGGACACGCTTGACCGACGCCAGTTTGGCAATCGTGCTGATTTGACCTGGAATAACCAAGCCAGAAACGATCGTGACAACACAGCCAACAATGGAAATATTCGCGACCGCTGGAACCTGCCCAATGAAGGAAACCAGATCGGCATTGATCGCAACCCGATTGAAACACAAGCTGATCGCGACAAGAGACTTGCTTGGGAAAAGAATCAACGTGATCTTGAATCCAAGAAGCGTTGGCTTGAAGAAAAAGAGTATGAGCTGAAGCTGCGAGAGTTTCGGCAGCAGCAGGAACGGGATCGAATCAACGCCATGCAGATCGCCGCCAATCAAACGCCGCTCAATCAAGCTCAGTTCAATCCAACGCAACTACAACCAGTGTTGCCGAATCAGGTGCGACCGGATCGGCTTGCCTACAACGGCAACGGAATCATTCCAGGCCTGAGCGTCACGACCAATCCGGGTCAGAACAATACTGGTGACAGCAAGGCAGTTGAAGCCCTTGCGGAACAACTAAAGTTGGCAAACGAACGAGCCGCTCAAGCGGACGCTCGTGTCGCTCGACTTGCCAATGAAAATCAATATCTGTATCAGCAGCGAAATTCTCAGACTGCGTTCACGCAAGCGAAAGCTGAAATCAGTGATCAGGTTCGCGACCGGTTCAACAATAACTTGCCAAAACCGGATTACTACGGCGACAGTCTTGCTCGCAAGGAACCCCAGCCATCGGGACGGGCGGTTCTCAATACGGGCGGCAACAGCGGCGGCACAGATATGTACCAAAGAAAAAAAATCGCCCTGGAGGACAAAACGGTCGACGATGAAAACCGACAGGGCAAAGGTCAACTGATGATGTTGATTCTGTTGCTACTGTCGTTCGCATTGAACCTTTACCTTTGGTGGTTGGCTCAAAGTTTTTATTCGCGATACCAGGAATTGGCGGATGAACTTCGCGAGACGTTTACGGCAACGGCTTGATCGAGATGGCTTAATCGCGACGGCCTGATCGCAACCGGGCAACGAAACCTGGCGAATATTGCCAGCAGATATTTCGGCCTTTACTGAAACCCGACACAACGACAGAATAAGAATTCAATACCGACTAAACCCTGATGGTGTTCAATGGCAAAGGAATGTCATGCTACCAACAGGATTCATTCACGGCAGCAAGGAGTGCTGAAAGTGACTTTAAAACGCATCTTTAAAAAGTCTTTTGTCCTGAGTCTTCTAGTTCTTGGATTGAGTTTCGTCTCGGCGAATGCTCAAACCAAAGTGGTTCTGGTCGACATCGGACAGGTTTTCAAAAACCATCCTGTTTTCAGCCAACAGCTCGACGGCCTCAAAGCCGAAGCCGACCGCTTCAAAGAAGACACCAAACGGCTCCAGGAACAACTGCTACAGGAAGCGGAAGGTCTCAAGGGATTCAATCCGGATTCCATTGACTTCCAGCAGCTCGAGACCAGCCTGGCCCAGAAGTCAGCCGCTTTGGAAGTGCAGCAGATGAACAAGCTTCGCACGCTGATGGAACGTGAAGCCAAACTGCATTACGACACCTACCAGGAAATCAAGCAGGCCATCACGATCTATTGCCAGGAACGTGACATCACATTGGTGATGCGTCACAACTCCGAACCGATGAACCCTGGCCAGATCGGCAGCATCATGCAGCGTGTCAACGGCAAGGTCGTTTATCACCGCCCTGACAACGAAATCACGCAGCAAATCGTTGCCCGCGTTGCAGCTCAACAGGCTAGCGGACAGGCCTCCGGCAAGCTCCGATAACGCAGCAGCCCCTTCGCGGACTGCATCTGCTTTTTCCCAGGCCCCTCCATCCGAGATTCGTTTTGGAAACCACGACACGACTTCAAACGACGATCGCCAATTCGGTTTCAGTCTCCGGCTTCGGATACTGGGGCGGGCAGGATGTAACCGTCACTTTCAAAGCGGCTGAGCCCGACACAGGAGTCGTTTTTGTTCGCACTGACATCTCGCCCAGTGTCAGAATTCCAGCTCTGATTCATCATCGCGTTCAAAGTCCTCGTCGCACGACACTTGTTTACGACGGCTGCGCGGTCGAGATGGTGGAACACATTCTGTCTGCGTTGGTTGGCCTGAAAATCGACAATTGTATTGTGGAAGTGGACCGAATCGAAATGCCTGGCATGGACGGTTCCAGCATCGCGTTCACACGCGCTTTGCAATCCGCCGGACGCATTGAGCAGGACCAGCCTCGACGACAAATCGTGATTCATACTCCGATCCGAATTGAGGAAAAAGGCGCATGGGTAGAAGCGATGCCGACAGCCAGCGAGAGCTTCGAACTGGTCTACGATGTCGAATACAACGACTGTCCTGCGATTGGCAAACAGCACACACGTTACAAGCTTGATCGATCGACCTATCAACAGCAGATCGCGTCGGCTCGAACGTTTGTTTTGAAACATGAAGCCGAAATGCTTCGGCAACAGGGACTTGGAGAACGCGTTTCCTACCAGGACCTTTTGGTGTTCGATGACGATGGCCCCATCGACAATGAACTCAACTTCGATGACGAATGTGGACGGCACAAAATCCTTGACATGATCGGAGATCTGGCATTGACCGGATGCGACATTATCGGAAGAGTGCACGGACACAAAAGTGGACATCGACTGAACTCCCAGCTTGCATTTGCAATTCTTCATCAGGCCGTCAGCAACGATGGCTTGAACAACATCAACCGTTATTCAGCGTAGTGATCCGTGGACATCATCCCCTTTGACAAAATTGCTCGGGAAAAAAAAGCTCGGGAAGCCAGGCAGAGAGAGCCCATGTCGCCCAAAATTTCCAATCTGGCTGTCGTCGATCCGCGAGCTGAAATTGCGGACGGCGTCGAGATAGGCCACTTCTGTGTTGTGGGCCCCAAGGCTCGAATCGGACGTGGCACCATCCTGATGAACAACGTAACCATCGATGGTGACGTCACCCTGGGAGAAGACAATGTCGTTTCTCCCAATGCCGTCATCGGAGGTGCTCCGCAAGACACCAGCTATCGCGGAACCGAAACGAAAGTTCTGATCGGCGATCGAAACATCATTCGTGAGTGCGTTACGATTAACCGCGCCAGCGAAAAAGAAGACGGCTACACAAGAGTCGGCAGCGATTGTTACTTTATGGGCAATGTTCACGTTGCTCACGACTGTCGCGTCGCTGACAACGTTATCATCGGTCACGGAACAATGCTCGGCGGACACGTTCACGTTGACCATCACGCAACGCTTTCCGGATCGGTTGCCGTGACGCATTACGGTGCCGTCGGCTGCTACACGTTCGTCGGTGGAGCCAGTCGTGTGTTGCAGGATATCGCGCCTTACATGTTGGCCGATGGAAATCCGGCTCGACCACGTTGTATCAACATTGTGGCGTTAAAGCGAAACAATTTCAGTCAGGAAGTCATCGATGCTCTCGATGAAGCTTATCGCTTGCTGTATCGAGCTCGCGTGGGACTCGACAGTGCACGTGAGATTCTTGAAAGCAAGGGCGACCTTCTTCCTGATATCGAACACTTGCTAAACAAACTATCTGTTTCACAGTCGGGTCGTCATGGCCGCGGTCGTGAACTAAGGAGAAAAGCAGCGTGAGCCAGTTGCGAGTCGCAGTCATCGGAGCCGGCAACCTTGGGCGCATCCACGCTCGATTGCTGGGAGAACATCGAAACGTCAATCTTGTCGCCGTCGCCGACCCATCGGAAACCGCGTGCGATCAGATCTCGCAAACGATCGACACGAAAACGATCAGCGACTTTTCAGAACTGATTGGGCACATTGATGCTGCCGTGGTCGCAACGCCGACTCGATTTCATCACTCCGTCGCCAGCGAACTTTTGCAGAATGGCATTCACACGCTGATCGAAAAACCGCTGACCGACAGCGTTTCTGATGCCCAGGAACTTGTTAGCCTTGCTCAGCGAAACAACTGCGTCGTCCAGGTCGGCCACGTCGAAAGATTCAATCCCGCCTTTGAAGCTGCCGTCGCCAAAATCGGCACTCCAAAATTCATTCAGGCGGCTCGGACAAGCACCTACACGTTTCGATCCACCGACGTCGGCGTGGTTCACGACTTGATGATCCACGACATTGACTTGGTGAATTCGATCATCCCTGGCTTATTGGTCGACACCCGAGCCATTGGCTTTTCGATGTTCGGCAACCACGAAGACATGGCTCAGGCGCGTTTACAATTCAGTTGCGGTGCCGTCGCCAATCTAACGGCGTCTCGCTGCAGTTTTTCACCTGAACGAACGATGCAGATCTTTGGCACGGAAGGTTTCGCAAAGATTGACTTCACGGAAAGCAAAGTTACTTTTGTCCGCGTGCCTCAATGGATGCGAAATCGTGAAGTCGACTTCTTTAATCTGACCGACCAGCAGCAACAGTTTGTACGCGAGTCCCTGTTTGACAAAGTTCTGCCTACGAACGAAATTAATGTTGAACGAAGTAATGCGATTCTTGAAGAACAAAAAGACTTTATCGCAGCAATTCGGGACGACCTGACGACTCGGGTTCCCGCCAGAGAGGGTGCTGAGGCAGTTGCGATCGCCCAATCGGTCATCGATTCTCTGGCCAGCCATCAGTGGCAGGCAGGCGTCACTGAAACGACAGGCCCTATGCCGATGATCTTAACGAACGGATCGGGATTGGAATCGATTCCTGCAGAATTGAGTCAATCGCCTCGCGACATTCGCCGCGCGGCCTGAACAAATTGGCTTGTTGAAGCTGTGCAGGTTAATTCCCAGCTTGTAATTGGCTTCTCGGGCAAATCTGCAAAGGTTTGCTCAGCGATGTCGGCAGAATGCCACTGCTGTTAGCGATACCGAAGTCCTTTCGATGATCGAAAGCTGAAGCAATCCGCCGAAAGCTAAAGCAATCCGCCGAAAGCAAAAGCTTATCCGGACTTCATTTTCAGCTGCACCAGCGACGCCAACTC
>CAYZPA010000005.1:37060-120618 GCA_964479855.1 uncultured Pirellulaceae bacterium | reverse complement strand
TGACAAGATTGTGACGAATAACATCGTCTTCGAACCCATCAAGGATTACTCTCGGCGGACCATCAGGAACATCATTACGATCTGCGTCGGGTATAAAAATGAACTCGGGCGCCGCAGTCAGCCAAACGCCGCCTCGCCCAATTTCGATACCGGTCAACTTGTTTCCTTTGTCCCAGAAGATCTTTCGTCTATCGAATTTGCCATCGTTGTCTTCGTCTTCAAAGATCACGACTCGATCAAACAGCTCGTTGTTGAAATTCTCTTTGTTGTCTGAGTAGGTGTAGTTTTCCACGACCCACAGTCGTCCTTTGGCGTCAAAGGTCATCGCAATCGGCTGGTGCACATCGGGCTCATGCGCAAACAGCGTCGCACGAAACCCTTTCGGCATCTGCAATTGCTTCAAAGCCTGTTCCGGCGGTGTGAATGGAATCGCAAGCTTTTGAGTATTGGGCGCGAAACCATCCTGAACATGCGTCTGACCGATCGTGGTCCCAGACAACAGGGTCATCACACAAATCAAACAGAGTGAATGCCCACGCAAGACCTGAAAATCCATGTTCAATTCCCCCATCCGGAATGATTAGCCCACCCGGAAAAACCGAAGCATTTAAAAAAACGCGGTCCGAGCCTGAGAAACGATTGTAATCGCCGCCGCAAATTCTCGGCAGTGCCGTTTAAGACGACATAAGTTTTTGACGTTCTGCCCACCCTCCAACTTCCTGAGTACATGATTCAATTTCATGAGAACTTCCCGAACAAGAAAACCAAACCCGCGACAAGGTACCGCCTTGATTGAGCTGGCAATTTGCCTGCCGGTATTCGTTCTGTTGGTGATAGGTACGGTTGAACTTAATGACGCAATTTTCAAGCGTCAGACATTGACGTCAGCCGCACACGAAGGCGCTCTGTTGGGCACAAGAATTGGCACAACGGAATCACAAATCAAAGAACGCGTCGAAACGATCCTTGAAGCCAGAGGCATTGAAGATTATGTCGTTAGAGCAACCACCGACGGAGTTCCCATCGAAGATCTCCCTGAGGGAGCCATCTTTCGCGTCAACGTTCGCACGAATAATGGTTCCGACTATTTTGGGCTTAGTTATATCGAAGTCGAATTGGCAGCACAAAAACCATAAAGCAAACAACCTTGGTGAGTACAAAGTCAGGGCAAACAACCTTGGTTGAGGCTTAACAATATTTGGCGTTTATTCGCGATCACGAATCCAATTTTTAGCGTCTACCCCTAAAGGATATTTTCAATTTCCTGCTTTGGCGATCCTGATTTGGCGATCCTGATTTGGCGATCCTCTTTCGCGACTCAAACGAATGGACCCGTATTCACCACTCAAGTTGAACACACTTTGACCATGACCACAAAACATAACTTCAATCGAAAAGGGGCGTTCGCTGTTCTCTTCGCCGTTCTTTTGCCGATCCTGATGATCTTCTTGGGATTCTCGGTTGATTACTCGCACATGCAACGAACTCGAAATGAACTTCGAACGATCGCTGACCTTTCTGCCAAATCTTCTGCCGCAGCTCTCGCCAGAACCGATGGAGACGAAGCCGTCGCCTGGGCAACCGCCGTTGAGGTCGCTCTTTCGAACGAGGTATCTGGCAAGCCGCTTACGTTGCAACCCGACGACGTGATCTTTGGCCGATCAACCCGCACCGGCGAGCAATGGAGTTTCACTCCGGGCCTGAAGCCCGCCAATGCCGTGCAAGTCGTTGCCAATCGCAAGAACAATTCCCCGGAAGGGCCAATTCCACTATTTTTCGGACGCTTCTACGGCCAGAGCGGATTTGAAGCTGTGCAAACTGCGACCGCAAGCTTCGTCGACGTCGACATAATGCTTGTTCTTGACCGATCCGGATCCATGACGCAGCCAATCAACGGAGCCGACGGCACGAGTGTTACACGATGGCAAGCACTGGACGAAGCCGTCACCCTTTTCATCGACAAACTGGACGCCACACCGGCTCGTGAACGCGTCGGCCTGGTCACATTTTCGGATTCAGCAACCCTCGATTCGACACTGAATTCCGACATGAGCCTTCTTCGCGATGCGATGGAGGACCTTAACAACGCAGGCCAAGCCGGAACAACAAACATTTTCGATGGCCTTACCAGAACACGTCAACACATGAACGGTTTCAGTCCACCGAACCGTTCACGTTACGTCATCCTGTTGACGGACGGATCCTACAATACCGGCGGCAACCCAGCGCCGGTCGCAACCCAGTGCGGTGATGACAACATCATTATCAATACCATCACATTCAGCGATGAAGCCAATCAAGCGGACATGGAAATCGTCGCCGACGAAGCCGGTGGTGGCCACTTTCATGCACCCGACGGCGACACGCTTGAAGCCATCTTTGAACGCCTCGCCGGCACGTTCGCCGTGCTTTCCGAATAGAACACTGCACCAGTAAAAAGCCTGAACCATGCTCAAATGTCATAAAAACCGCCGCGGAGCTACCGCCGTAGAGTTCGCGCTGACAGCCCCCATCTTTTTCGTAATTCTTTTTGCAGGAATCGAGTTTTCCCGGGCTCACATGATTCGTAGCTCAATCGAAAACGCGGCGTTCGAAGGTGCTCGCAAAGGAATCGTTTCTGGCGTCACCGCAACGCAATGCAAAACCACAACCGAATCGCTGCTTGAAATTTCGCTCGTCAAGGACTACCAGGTCACTGTATCACCGCCCGTGCTTGATGCCAGCGTGGACATCGTTTCGGTGACGGTTTCCGTTCCCCTGACGACGGAGAACGGATTCCGTTTGACCGGCTTCCTCAAAAACAACACGTTCACAAAAACGATCGAACTGCCTCGAGAAGGTACGGCGGCGACACAATAGCAATTACCGGCCTTAAGCTGCCTTAATCTGTCCATGGGCTGCCTTTGCCGATTTCTCCCTGCCAAACCCGGCGGCAAGATTGGGATCACTGCCGTCGAGTTCCTGCCGTAAAATCAGCATGTCTGAGGGTGCTTCGATTCCAAGTCGAACTCGATCTCCCGAGACTCGTACTATTGTGAGTACGATGTCTTCACCCAGAAGAATCTTTTCGCTTTCCTTCCTGGAAAGTACTAACATATCGCTATCCTTATTTCGCTTTTGTAATTCTCTTGTTTGACGCCGCCGGCTGGCTTTGTCAGGCTGCAGCGATATGGCAATCGTCTGCATCGTCCAGTGTGATCGTTTTGAATTTCTCGCCGGTAGATCCGTAGAAACGAATCGAGTTCTTTTCGCTTTCCCAAACCGCAGTCAGCTTTACGCTCCGTGGTCCGTGCAGGCAAAAGAAAATGCCGCACATCTCATGGCCGCGTTTCAGTAAACGTTCTGTTATCTGAAAAATGCCTTCTTCGAAATCGTTCTGCTGACAGAGAACCCTGGAAACCAAACCGCGTAGAGACTCAATATGTGGAGAAGGAAAACCTTCGCCGGTTTCTCTCTTTTGCATCTTGTAAGACACTCCGAAAGGAAATTCTTTTTAGCTTTGTCCCGATGACCGAATCACAACCGCCCGGCCAGAAGCCTTTGTGTTCCGATCAGGTAACATGAGGAACATCGGCTAGCACTTCGTGATGCTCGCAAAGAAGTTCTGTTAATTTGCGAAGGATTTTTTAGGAGGGCAACTTTTAGAAAACAACCAACATAATCCGGCCAGGTAAAATATAAGGTCGGTACGCCACGATCGGCCTCAAACCCAAAACCCGCGCTCCGGCAAACCTGTTTTCGTTACGGTTAAAATGGTTTGATGGAACATTCGAGCTTCTTTCGACGGGTTTCAAAAACCGTTACCAGATCGTTCAAGAAACCTGTACGCTGTACAGACACCGGACTTTGCCAACCGCATTCCTCTGATCAAACTTTTTCTGTCTATGCGATTCCAGGTTACAAGTGATATCTTTCGCGGACCGGTCGACCTGTTGCTGTATCTGGTGCGGCGACATGAGGTCGAAGTCGCCGAAATTGCACTGGGCAGTTTGACTCAGGAGTTCCTGGAACATCTTGAAGTGCTGAAGGAAATTTCGATCGACTCGGTCGGCGAATTCATCGAAGTCGCCAGCATTTTGGTCGAAATCAAAGCTCGTGCCCTACTGCCACGAAATGAATTTGAAACCGAAGAAGAATCGGCGACGGAAGTTGACCCACGAAAGGACCTCGTCAACCGTTTGCTGTTGTATCGCAAGTTTCGCGACGCGAGTACCTTGCTGGAGGATCGAGCAGCGGATTGGCACAATCGCTATGCCAGAATCGCAGATGATCTTCCAACAAAAAAGACTTCGATCTCAGATCAGCCGATTCGCGAAGTCGAACTCTGGGACTTGGTGAGCGCTTTTGGACGCGTGCTTCGAGATAACCGTCCTGTCATCGACGCCAATATCGTCTATGACGAAACTCCCATCCACATCTACATGCAGCAGATTCATGCGAAGATTGTCAGTCAGCGCAAAGTTTCGTTCGCGGAACTTTTTGTGGCTGGGATGCACAAGTCATCGATGGTTTCAATTTTCCTTGCGGTGTTGGAACTGGCGCGGCACCACGGCGTGGTCACCGAACAGGATGCACTCTACGGTGATCTGGTCATGGTGCCAGGAAATAGCTTCGATGAGGTACTGGATGTTTCCAATATCGACGAATACGATCCCAATTTGAAATCGGGCGACCCGGCTTCCCTGATTGACGAAGGTTAGACCCCAAAATCGAAGTATTTCGAGCACGAAGCAATACCGGCCCAAAACAACAAGCCTGAACTCTGGCGAGCCCCGCTACGAAAGTCTGACACCAAGATGCAGACGATCAAAGTGAGCCTTTGGCCGTAAGGCTTGGGGACGTTTCCGCACGATTGATTACGCACTTCTTCGACCAACACTCACTGCTGATTCAAAACGCCCACTCTGGCTTCGCAGCCTCGAAAGTAACTCGCTCTTTCGTCATCGGATGGTCCAACGCCAGCTTCCACGCATGCAAACACATCGGAGCGTCATCGATTGCAAGCGTCTGGGTCGCTTGCCGGTCGTCCGCCATTCCATACGCGGGATCTCCAACAATTGGATACCCTAAATAAGCCAAATGAATCCGTATCTGGTTGGTGCGGCCTGTTTTTGGATAACAGCAAAGCAACGTTCGATTTTCGTACCTGTCAAGAACCTCGAACTCAGTTAACGCCGCGTCGCCGTCAGAATCCACCAATCGCGTTCCGGCTCGATCCGGATTGCGTCCGATCGACGCGTCACACCTGAACGATTGCTCTTCCGGACACCCTTCTACCAGTGCCAGATAAGTCTTCTCAACTTTGCCTTCACGAAATTGAGGCAACAACTCGTTCGCGATGGATCGTTTCTTGGCGTAAACAACAACACCGGTCGTATTCGCATCCAAACGATGAGCAATTCGCAATTGGCAATCTTTGTAGACTAACCCCAAAAACCAGTTCAACGTGTTTCGATTGAAACGCCCACCCGGATGCATCGGCAACGGAGCCGGTTTATTGACGACCACGATCGCTTCGTCTTCAAACAGAAATTTGACCTGATTCGAAACAGGCGGCTCCACAGTTTGCGGCACCAAATGTTCCAGCCGATAACCGGATCGTACCACCGAATCGGCCGCCATCGGCTGGCCCTTATAAACGATTCGCCCCAACTCGAATTCCTGTTGCCAGTAACCGTCTTCCACATGACCGTGCATGTCAAGAAACAAGTCAAGGCATTTCTGCCGGTCATATTTTAGCGGAACGTTCACTGGCCGAACGTTGTGATACGGTTCACTCCCTGGAAGTATTCTGGTCGCCGCAAGAAGTTCGTTTTCCCGATCCCGCAAAAGCGATTCGCGTTTTTGGTCCGGAGTCTGATAACACTTGGCACAGCTATGCGGCGGATTGTACAACTCGGACGCCTGATCCTCCGCCGTCAAAACGGCTTGGCAAGCATAGCACTGAGTCGTCTCGGTTTCTTTCAACTCCGCATCAACCGCGACTCGCTGATCAAAAACGAAACACTCGCCTTCGTAGTGATCGCCCCCGACTTCCTCAAAGTATCGCAGGATCCCGCCGTCAAGCTGATAGACTTCCTCGAAGCCCTGTTCTTCCATCAGTGGACCTGCTTTTTCGCAGCGAATGCCACCGGTACAGAACATTACCAAAGGTTTCTTTTTCGCGTCGTCACCAAGCTTTTTCGTCGCTTCCGGAAACTCGCGAAAGCTGTCCACGCCAATCGGAACCGCTTTCTCGAAAGTTCCAATTTCGATTTCGTAGTCGTTTCGAGTGTCCAGTAGAGTCAGCTCTTTGCCTTCGTCGAGCCATTGTTTCAGTTGTTTGGCCGAGATTTTTGGGCTGGTTTTGGACGACGGTTCAATCGTCGGAACCCCCATCGAGATGATTTCTTTTTTGATTCGGATCAACATCCGATTAAATGGTTGGTAATCGCTGTAGCTTTTTTTGATCGGTAAATCGCTAAACCGCTGATCCGATTCCAGTTCGGCGATAAACTGATCCATCGCATCGATTTGTCCCGCCAAAAACATGTTGATGCCTTCATCAGAAAGCAAAACCGTTCCCTTTAGCTCCAGCGACTTACAGATCGGCAGCCACTTCGATTTGAGATCGGCCGCATTGTCGATCGGCAAAAACTTGTAGGCCGAAATATTCACGAAGCAGTTCTTCGACGCTTCAGGATCCGTTGGATGTGAGGTTTGAGAGCTTGTCATCTGAGTTTTCCAGAACGAGAGGCGACCTTTCACCTCGCGTCCCTGGAATCGTTCTGTTGCTGGTGGCGAATTTTGGATTTGAATGAAACATCAACTTCAATAATTACTATTATAGGTGTCGGCGAAAACCCGGAAACCCAAAACAACGGAAACTCCATTAACGCCGAAACGCACACTCGATTCAACATTTTCATTCCTCCGTCCGACGTAGCACGGAGGCCATGCCACCCTGAGGATCCGATGACAAAGCAGTTTAATCCCTTCCATGAGTGGCTAGGGTTTGACGAAAGCGTGACCAAGCCCCACCATTTTCAATTGCTGGGCGTCAAAACGATGATCGAGGATCCGATCGGGTTTCGAAAAAAGGTTCATACGCAAGCCAAAAAGCTGCTGAATCAATTGGAGGCCATGTCGGATGAGCAAATTGGCTCTCGAACGAAATTGCACACCCGGCTTCGCAAACATATCGTCAAAGCACACGACATCCTTCAGGATGACCAGCAGCGGAAAGCGTACCTGAAAACAATTCGAGCCAAATCACGGCTGCACAAAGACAGCAAACCGCTTGAGAGCACCGCTCCGCTAATTCCAAGCCCGTCTCAGTTGGCATCAGCGAAAAAGTCATCTTCCGCCAAAAAGCCATCCGCCCCAGAACCGCAAAAAACGGAAGCGAAAACCGACCAGACCGTGATCCCAATGGCAATTCCGCTGCAGCGAGAAATCGAAGCCGAAATCGAAGAATCAAGCTCTGAAACATCGCCGCCGAATATTGCAGTCCAGTACCAAAAACGAACCTCTACGATCAACAAACGAAAACGCTCCTTGATCGTGCCCATTCTATGCGTGCTGATGCTGCTGCTTTCGGTGGCCGGGCTGATCTACATTGTCGCCGTCAATTTGAAAGCGTTCTAGCCCGGATTATTCACGATGCGAGGGCGTCAAAATTGAGAAGGCTTGTTTCGATTGGGGCATTGTTCCAAGTTTGTGATTTCGCAGATCACCCACGACGTGAAATTGACAAATTTGCAAAAACTGTCGCCACTTCAGCAGATCGCGTCAAACACCGAACCAGACGCCTGTCGTCGTGAATAATTCCGGTTCAGTTTCCCGATTCTAAAAAGCGAAGCCGTCACTACCAATTTCGGTCCACGATATTGCCATCGTTTCGCTGAATCAAATTCATCAGCACTTCCATGTCGACGTCGCTGGAAATGGAATGGCACGAACCATCACAAAATACCGCATTAAAAATCCCACGACGATAGTGGCCTACTTGAGTAATGGCTTCTTCGCGATCAAACGGCAAATCAGCTGGCTTTGACCATTCAATCGCTGCATCGGGATCCGCTTCGACACAAAGAATCGTATTCGAAGATCCATCCACGATTTGTCCGAATCCCAATTCTTTAGCGGGTTCAAACATCGTTCCTTCGCCCTCGAAACCAAGAAACAAAGTCTTGGTTTTCGATTTGAATTTTCGCGAACCGTAAATGGCAGGCATCTGATCCAACAACTTGATGTTGTGCTCGCTGTCCCACGGCTCGTCCAGATGAAACTGGTCGTACAAAGCGTTCTCTTCGATGTAAGGCAGAATCGCAACTCGCCAGCTGAGCAACACGTTGCCATCTTCGTCTTCGATATTGCCGGGAAAATGCATATGAGCCGACTCGTAATTCAAACTCGCCAACGCAATCTGCCTCAGCTGGTTCAGCCCCGCCGTACGACGAGCCGCTTCGCGCACCTGTTGAACGGCCGGCAGAAGCATTCCAATAAGCGTTCCAACGGTCGCTGCATTGGTCAGCTGAGCACTATTTTTTGCCTCGAAGGTTAATTTATTGCCTTCCACCGTCGGCCGAAGTTTCTGTTCGAGGATTGCTCCAACACGGTCGTTGTAAGCTTCAACCGCGCTGTACAGAGCATCGTTTTCTCCCATCTGCTCGGCAAGGCTCCCCATCAACAGGTCGCGCCCCATCGAAATACCATTGCGAATCGTTTCGTCAATCTCAGTCGCGGCGTCCGCATCAACACCAGTAATCTCAATACTGTTCGTCGGGTTGTCGTTAAAGTTCAATCGAATCGCAATCGAGTCGACCAGCTCTGGCAAATCTCTGAAGCCCTGAAAAGGTGGCGGCAATTGATTTTTCGGCGGTAGATTCTCCTCCACAAAATCCCGAATCGGATCCACGCTTAGCAGAGCCGTGAAATGTTCAGACTCAACATTGGAATTCCTGACCAAATCAATCAAGGAACTTTTCGCGCCCTTGGCAGCGAGCATCTTTTCGATGAATGGCTCCATTCCGATAACGATCGTTTTAGCATTCGGACGGTAGATAACAGGATCCGTTTCCCTGCTACCAAATCGCATCAACGGTTTGCCTTTCAGTTCATCCATTTCTGCCTCTTCGGTGACACGATCGTTCAACGTTTGCTCCGACGAAAACTTTAGCATCAAGGCAAAGCCAGGCGGATCACGCAAATCATCAAACGAGTCAACCAACATCATCGCAAGCTCACAATCGCAGGGGTCGATTCCAAACTCTTCTTTGCCCATCGCTGTGATGATCTCGTAAGGAACAAACTCCATTGCCGGATCCGAAAAGATTGCCTTCGGGCGAACGAAGATCGCAGCGGTCGCAGTATCAGGAATCAGGCCTTCACCCGGTGAAGCATTCTGCGCAAACCCCACGGCAGCGTGATGGATCGATGCCACCGTAGCGACAACAAACAAAACGGTCGTAGAAAAAAAGTCTTTTCGCATGTTTGTATTCCTGTATTCCTGAAGTGTTGAATCAGTGTCTTGGTTGTTCTCGGGTTAAGGCGAGCTCAGCGGCGAAACACTTTCGACTGGGCTGTTAGGGACCGCGAGCTTGAGTTTCTTCGATTCGCAAGCCGTTTGCAAGAAGATTCCACGCGACCGTCCGAGATTGCTGAGCCTCGAAAAGGAGTTGTGAACTCAACCAGACTACAAATTAACCGGGATTATTCACAACGACAGGCGTCTGGTTTGCTCTTTGAAGCAATTCTCCTGACGCGGAGACAAGTTTTGCAAATTCATCAATTTCACATCTTTGGCGAGCAGCCGAAACCACAAACCTGGAACAACATCCCAAGGAGACAGGCTTTCTCCATGTCGACGCCAACGCCTCGTGAACAATCCGGGTTTAATTCGCCAATATTTGTGAACGACAAATTCCGGTACACTATTCGAAACGGCACATCAATTTTGCCAAACGTGAATCAAGAGATAAAAACAGGGAAATCGAGCTTATGACGATCGGCGTGGGAACAAAAACGAAACAGGAAGCACTCGACTCCTTGTCTGATATGACAACCGACATTCAGCCGTTCTCCAAATCGGATTTCGAAGGCCGAATCATACTGCTTCAGGAAAAACTTCGCGAAGCTGGTGCCGCGGCGGCTTACTTACACGCGGGAACGAACCTGTTCTATTTTACCGGCCTTAAATGGAACGCCAGCGAACGAATGGTTGCGGCAATCGTCCCAGCCGACGGCGACATCGTTTACGTCGCTCCACAATTTGAGCTCGATACACTACGCGACTACTGGCAGATTCCAGCAGAGATTTTGGCATGGGAAGAGCACGAATGTCCGTACGCGTTGGTCGGCAACTTCATGCAAGGATTGGACTCGACAAATTCCAAGCCGCTATTGATCGATGAGGTCACGCCTTTCTTTATCGTTAACGGAATTCAACAAGCGAACCCTTCGCTCAATTTGCAACACGCTCAACCGGCAACGCAGTCGATTCGCAGTCGCAAATCTTCCGCTGAAATCGCGATCATCAAACGTGCTCACGAAATGACGCTGGCCGTTCACGCTGCCGCCGCTTCGATCCTGAAGCCCGGTATCAAAACGACCGAAGTGGTTTCTTTCATCGATGAAGCTCATCGACATGTCGGCGCCAAATCGGGATCCTATTTCTGCATCGTCCTGTTCGGAGTCGCAACGTCTTTTCCGCACGGCGTGAAGGACCCGCAAATTTTGAAAGAGAATGATGAAGTCCTGTTCGACACTGGCTGTTTGCTGCAGGGATACAATTCTGACATCACCCGAAGTTTTACATTCGGAACGCCAACGGATCGATATCGCGAGATTTGGGACATCGAAAAAGCAGCTCAAATCGCGGCTTTCGATGCCGCAAAAATTGATTCCCCCTGCGAAGTCTGCGATCAGGCAGCCCGCGACGTGATCGCGGCGGCAGGTTACGGCCCGGATTACCAGCTCCCCGGTTTACCACATCGAACGGGACACGGCTGCGGACTGGACATCCACGAAGGTCCGTTCCTTGTGCGAGGCGAAAAAACACCGCTGGCAACAGGAATGGTTTTCAGCAGCGAACCGATGATGGTGATGCCCGGCGAATTTGGTATCCGACTGGAAGACCATTTCTACATGAGCGACGATGGTCCCGTCTGGTTTACCGAGCCTTCAAAATCGGTGGACGATCCTTTTGGAACTTAGTGATCTTGCAAAGTACTGATCCGCAAAATCAGCCAATCCGCAAAAGCGACCGTAGAAAAATGTTGGTCAAATCACCTGGTCGGCGAAGTCATTGCACCCGGGAACTTACCGGCTTGTTGATTTAATGAGCCGTTTGGGCGTTAGCCCTGGTTGAAGCGCCGTTAACCGAGACTATCGCCCAATGGCACCTACTTTAAAAATTCTGTTCCGCCGATCCACCAAAAAAATATCGACCGAACTCACCCTCTCCCTAAAAAATCGGGTGACGCTTGCTGCAAATAACAAGCCGCCACGTCCGAATTTCCAAGGGGAGGGGGAGCCAACTATTTTCTTTCGGACCAGCTTATACCATCCAAAGCAAGTGGCGTTGGGCGTAACCCCACAACCGCAGCATTGATCACACTTGGTAAACGCCCGTCCGATAAGGTTCGACTTCGGCATGCCGTGTCACGATTTTCAACGAATCGATCAGCGTTTGACGCGTGTCTTCAGGGTTGATGATCGCGTCAACCCAGAGCCTGCTGGCCGCGTGTCGCACGTCGGTTGTCTCCTCGTAGCTGGCTTCCACCTTCTCCCGTAACGCTTCCATCTCTTCAGCATCCGGCTCGTTTCCGGCCCGTCGCATCGCCGCGATGTTGATATCCAAAATCGTCTTGGCTGCGGTCTTGCCACCCATCACGGCATAGCGAGCGTTCGGCCAAGCGAAAATGAAACGAGGGTCGAAAGCCTTTCCGCACATCGCGTAATTGCCTGCTCCGTAACTTCCGCCAGTGATGACCGTGATTTTTGGAACTCGGCTATTTGAGATCGCATTGACAACCTTGGCGCCGGCTCGAATGATCCCCGCTTGCTCACTGTCGCGTCCGACCATGAAACCCATTACATCCTGCAGGAAAATGATCGGAGTCCACGTCTGATTGCAGTCCATGATGAATCGAGCTTCTTTGTCGGCACTGTCGTGGTAGATCACGCCGCCCATCTGAAGGCCCTCTGACTTTGATTTTACAACACTGCGTTGATTCGCAACGATGCCGACTCGATGACCGCCGATTCGGGCGTATCCGCAAACGATCGTTTGCCCGTAGTCCTTTTTGAATTCGACCATTGAATCCTTGTCGACCAGGTAATCAATCAATTCGCGAACATCAAAACGTTCCTGCGGATCAAAAGGGATCGTTTCGCAAATGGTTGCGTTGTCTTTTGCAGGCTCCATGACGGAATCATCCTCTGATTCAGTCGCGTATTGTGGTGCCGTGCAGTCGACGGGCAAGTTTTTGACCAGCTCTTTCAATCGTTTGATTGCCGCTTCATCGTTGGGTTCGCGGAAGTCGATCGTGCCGCTTATTTCCGAATGCATTTCAGCTCCACCAAGCTCTTCGGACGTGACTTCCTGACCGATCGCACTTTTCACCAACGCTGGTCCAGCAAGGTATAGGCCGCTGCCTTCGGTCATGACCAGTTTGTCACAAAGCACTGGCAAGTATCCGCCTCCTGCGACGCAGTTCCCCATGATGGCGGCGATCTGCGGGATGCCCATCGCGGACGCAACGGCGTTGTTACGAAAGATGCGACCAAAGTCATCTTCGTCGGGAAAGATCTCGTCCTGGAGCGGTAAAAATACACCCGCCGAATCGACCAGATAAACCAATGGGACTCGACAATGCATCGCAATCCGCTGCGCCCGCAGGACTTTCTTGCAAGTCATTGGAAAGAAGGCACCCGCTTTGATGGTCGCGTCATTGGCGATGATCATCACGGTGCGGTTTTCGATTTTGCCAAGCCCACAAACGACGCTCGCCGAAATCGAACCTCCCCACTCGGTGTACATATTCCATGCCGCCCAGCGACCGACTTCCAGGAAGTCATCACCATCGTCCAGCAACGCGGCAATGCGTTCACGAGCCGTCATTCTTCCTTTGGCGTGCTGGCGATCGATCGATTTTTGGCCACCGCCCGCTTCGATAATGTCGCTTTGAGTTTTCAGTTCTGCGATGCGATCTTGCCAGCTCATGTCGGTTCCTGTTTTAAAGTTTCAATGGATTAGCACGTCAATCACGCGTTGCATGTCGAGCGATTTTTTTCGAAGTCGTTTCTACTGCACCTTGTGCCGAAGAAGCTGCCCGCTAGTTTTACTCTTTATTGTTACTGTTCATCGCTCGTAGAATCGCAACCGTTGCTACGGCAGCGGTTTCAATCCTCAGGACGTTTGGGCTGAAGCAAATCGGTGTCCAATTGTCACCCGCAAACGAATCGTTCTCTTCATCAGTAAACCCGCCTTCGGGGCCAATCGCAACCACAGAGTCGCAATTTGGTCGCGTCTGGCTTGCAGGAGACGCGTAGGGATCGGCGAGCAGTTTCTGCCCTTCAAAATCTGCGAACCGGCTTTTGACCTGTTCGATACTGGATTGGTTATCAATTTGCATCAACCAGCTTCGACGGCACTGTTTGCTGGCTTCGATGACCTGTTTCTGCAATCGCGCGATCACTTTATCATTCGCTTCGGCGACGCTTCGAGTCGTTGCCAGGGGAATGAATCGATTCGCTCCCAGTTCAACCAGTTTTTCGATCAGAAATTTTTGTCGATCGCCTTTCGGAAGTGCCGCAACCACAATGATCTCGGGTTGGTTCGGGTCCGGGCAGGAAACGCTTGACTCAATCGACAGCGAAACGTTGCGTTTGGAGACCTCTTCGACTTTCGCCGTATGCTCATTTCCGCAACCATCGAACAAGGTCACCAGATCCCCCGGCTTGGCTCTCATCACGCGCGAAAGGTGATGAGCCTGATCGTCGGCGAGCTTAGTTTGCCCTTGGACGATGGATTCTGTAAGAAAAAAGCGTTCCGCCATGGAGATCGTCGTGTTCGAGGCCAGTTTGATCTGTTCAAGCAACGTTTGCAGAGTCTAAAATCTGTCATTCGCGTTGATCCATTTTTCCGAACCAAAACCGTAGTCGCTCATGCCCGAAATAGTTTACACGCAGGACGAGGGTGAACCAGTCCACGTTAACCTGAAAGATCAGTACTGGGGAGCGTTGCTGGCTTGGCTTTTTCCCGGAGCCGGACACATCTATCAGGGCCGCTACGCAAAAGGGTTGCTGTTCATGATTTGTATCATGTCGACCTTTATTTTTGGGTTGGGTCTGGGACGAGGTCGTTGCGTTTACGCGACCAACAGCGACGGTTCTTTGAATTATTACTACCTCGCCCACGTCGGGGTTGGGCTGCCGGCTATGCCCGCGATCGCGCAGTCTTTCAAGACCGCCGATGGTGGCGATCCGTTCTTTGAGCTTTGCGAGCGATTTCCGGAAGACTATCGCAGCAAGGAACTACGCTTTCGAAAATATGATCGGGCCGGAAAGGACGGTGACGCGATTTCTCGCGAAGAAACTTTGAAGGACGGCTTCATGGCGCCGCCCGCGGGACCTCTTACGCCCGGCGAAAGGGATGTGCTTGGCATGTGGCATTTCGACTACAAACACATGTTTGAGATTGGAGTCCTGTTTACGATGGTGGCGGGCATGCTGAATTTTCTGGCGATCTACGATGCGTTCTGTGGTCCGGCCATTGTGACGGCGGCTCAAAAAGAAGAGCTGGAACGTCGTAAGAAAAAGAAAGCTTAGCGAGATTTCGGCAATCGTTTCCGTTTTTTAGATCCACCTTTGAATCCCGTTTGAAAGTCATCATGTTTCCGATTCTCGCCACGCTGTTGCTGTTCGGAGCGATCGCAAAAATCTGGTATTCGATTCCGCTGATCGTGGTGATCAGTCTGTGCTACGGCGCCACGCGTCACGAGCATTTACGCGAGATTTTCACTTATGCGGCTCGCACTGCGACATGGATTTTGATGTTCATGGGAGCGATCTTTGCAGTTGTTTGGGTTTCAGGTTATTTTTTGTAGATGGCCAGAAAACTCTCATTTCAATTCGCGGGAAACCAGATCGACTTCGCGATGCACAAAATCGATCGGTCTCGCCTGTACGGCTTTAAAGACTTGCTGGTGCTGGATGAAGATGGCGAAACGTGTGAGCTGAACACGTTGGCTGAAGACGGTAAGACGCTGATCGGCAAAGGCGGCACCGGGGTCGGCTATGTTGATGCCGATGGCAACTGGATCGAAAAAGCGAACCTTACTGCGGTCGACCTTGAAGGCAACGTGATTGATCCTGTCGCTTCTTCGTTTTCAAATCCGATCGAACTGGCCCAGAAAACGGACACCGCGGATTTACTGGATCACAACATTCGACTGGTCTACCGGCTGGAAGCCGAATCGCTCGACGAGAGCCTTGCCAAAGAACTTGCGGACGGTGCCATCTTTCGGTTTCCTTACAGCTTCCGTGGTGGGTTGGTCGCGGATAGCGGATTTTTACTGCACAACGATGCGAATGAAATTTTCTTTCTGGTTGGAGATGCGACTTGCGTTGAGTTCGTGGGGCTTCAGCAGGCGGCGGCTCCGATCGTTGATGTTGACGATGATGCAAACACGGATGACCTGATGGACTTTGGGATGATCTAAGATGCCAGAGATAAATATCAGCAATAGTTCTCAACGAGATGCGGTCGTCAACATGGAAAGCGTGGCGATGCCGCTACGAGTTCGATGGGTCGATGGCAAGGCAAGGCAGGCGGCGAACGTTCGCATTCTGAAGTCTACTTTGGATCACGATGTTGATGCCCTGAAAGAAAAGTTCGGCGATTTGGATTCGGTTTCCGAGGCTCTTATTCAGAGTGATCCGGAAGTGAATCTTGAGATGGTTGGAGTTGCACTTCAGGGGACTTCAAGAGTCTTTGTGAATCAGCAGCAGGAGATGGTCCACCGGGTCCAGCAGTATGAGATCATTCGCGATCCGGATGGAACCGAGAAAGATCGGCGACCAAAGTCGATCGTGCCGCAAAATGTTTCGAATGAATTACCGCTGCGGTGGACGGGAAAATTCCTGAAACGCTCGGAAGTGGTTCGTAAGTTTGTTTTCGCGAGCAAAATGCAGCTGACGCACATCAACGGATTGACTTACGATTTTCTGTTCGCGATGGCGAAGGACTTGGAAGATCGGGATTCGATGATGCTTTTGGGAGCCGGCCCGAATTCGAATCAGCCGTTGATTCTACGTCGCGGCAGTTTACCGTATCGCGGATTCCTTGAAGGGCGGACCAAGGGCGATCGCTACGTTCTGTTGCTTCACCTTTCAAACATGGAAATGAAATCGCCTGAAGAAACTGACAAGCAGAAAGACTGATCTGATGACAGCCCAGCCCGCAGAGACTTTGCAGCAGCCAGAAGACGGCGACACTGGATTCCACGAGCTTGGAATGGTGGCGATGCTTCTGGGAGACATTTGGAAACATGAGCTCAAGAGTGAACTGCTCCAACGTTTGCGTAGCGAAACGTTTGCCGATGCCTTGACTCAAATTGGAGTCGATGTCTCTGAATTGGATGGAGAAGACGAGACCGTCCTTGAGACTTTGGATATCGATTATTGCAAAATCCTTGTCGGACCGGCGAACGCTCATTCGCCCGTTCAGTCAGTTTGGGCCGAAAATCGATATCACGGTGACGCATTCGCCAGTTCCCAGAAGTTTTACGAACTGCTGGTGGATCGAACGGAAAGCGAGATTGCAGCGCATCAATCGATGGCCGATCATTTTGGAATGCAGCTGCACTTTTTAGGGCAGTCTTTGTGTGCTGCGGCGAGCGATGATGCAGTCGGCTTAGCCAGAACGTTTTTCCAATTGCATATTCGCTGGATTCCTAACCTAATGCAGAAAGTGGAAACGTCGGCCGAAACGGCGTTCTATCGTTCGCTCGCCAAAACCACCACGGACTTCCTGACCTTGATCCACGAATCGCTGATCGGACAGTAAGAATGGATCGCTGCGAGTTTGCGATTCGAGGAGTGTTGTGAGCTAATGAGCCGCTTGGGCTTTCGTTTAATGGCCCTTACTTTATAGCACTTCAGCCACGAAGTGGCAGCCTCGGACGTAAGTCCGAGGAATCGTTTCGAGCGTTTTAGAAAGTCCCGAAGGGACGACATGAGCTTAGACTTCTCGGGTTCATGCCGTCCCTTCGGGACTAAAGTAAATGCCATTGGGCGATAGCTCCGGTTGCTTGCGATTCAACTTGGGCTATCGTCCAAACGGCTCGCGTTCCTGAAGTTTGCTTTAAAAAATCCACAGCCTCACTGAGACGCTTGGCGAAGCGAAATGCGCATTTTTGAGCGGCGAATGCCGTGCCTCCGGCACTGGTTGGAATTACATTAGTGAATCCAGATGCGGATCGCTACAAAGCAGCAAGCCACGCGCCTCGACTGAAAAGCTGAATCGGCGTCGATTACGGTTGGGCAGAAATCACCAGCACGCCGTCCTTCGCGTTAGCGATATCTGCTTCCGACGTGCTGCCGTCCGGCCACTGAACGGACACTGACTTAAGCGTCGCAAGCTCCTCTTCGCCAACTCGAATACCCTGAATTGCAGACTGGGAAAGGTAACTACCACCCGCTGTAATTTCCGCAACTCGTTTCGACGTTTCACCTTCCAGAACAACCTTCGCACCAATGGCTTTGGCGTTACCGTCTCGGCCCACAAGTCTGATCAACAGGGCCGCTTTTTGAGCCGAATCATTTTTGTAGATGCGGTACGGTTCATCATTGACCGCAAACATCGCATCCACTTGCCCGTCATTGTCGATGTCGGCCAATCCGAGCCCGTTCGAATCGCAGCTGATCGACACGCCGCTTTTCGATGGCCAAACCGATGACAAAGTGTTGCCATCGCCTTTGAGGAAAAGACTCAAACCGCCGTCCATGTAGCCAGTCTCTGGCTGGGAGCCGAAGAAATTGTTAGCCAACATGACGTCAAGCTTGGAATCGCCGTCAAAATCCTCGATCGCCACCCCGTAGGCCGGACTTCCCTGAGCCAACCGATCCAATGGCTCCACCTTGAAAGTTCCGTCTCCCTGATTTCGCAGAATCGACGACTCCAAAATATTGACCTCGTGGAAAGGACGCTCCTTTTTGTCGGTCTCGTAAATGTCAGAAAGCGACGCCTTGGAAAAGTCGTGGAAAGTCGTGAACTTTTCCGCGATAAACGGCATACAACGCGAGCTGCAACTTCGGCCTCGAACCGGGTATTCGGTATCGCCTTCGAATTCGGCTTCTACCAAATCAAGCGATCCATTCTGGTCGAAGTCGTCGTAGTACAAACGATGAGGATGCTCGACCGAAGTATGGTACTTCGTGTTGTTCCCCTGATTCGTCACCACGTAATCCATGTCGCCATCCGCATCCAAGTCACCCGCCGCGATTCCATGCCACCAGCCCAAACGTTGGCCGATACCGGCATCTGCAGTCGCGTCACGAAGTTTTCCTTCCTTGTTTTCAAACACCGCCACCGGGCCCCATTCAAGTGCCAACAGCAGATCGACCCAGCCATCGTTGTTGTAGTCCGACCAGATTGCAGAATTGACGAGCCCTTTACCAGGCAGATCTCCTGCGACATCCGCAGAAGCCTCTTTAAATTTTCCGCCTTCGTTCACCAACAGGCGACTGGTCGGAATAAGCGGATATCGAGCCGGTATGCCTCGGGATCCAACGAAGAGGTCAAGATCACCGTCCCGATCGAAATCCGCAGCCGAAACGCTGCTGCTGCTGTCCCGTAGATCCGGAAGTGCGTCGGCTGCGAACGTGAAGCTTCCCATTCCATTGTTCAGGTACAGTCGATCGCGATAACTTTCGGAATCGACATCGAATTCGTTGCTTCCACTGGCAACGTACAAATCGTCGTCACCGTCCTGATCGGCGTCAAAAAACAGAACGCCCATGTCTTCTCGTTCCGTGTGCGAGGCCCAAGGTCCTTCGACCGGACGAAACTGCTTGCCGTTCTCATTGATCAGCAATTGTCCCGCTTGACCGGCGGCTCCGCTGCAGAAAACGTCCTGAAAGCCATCGCCATTGACGTCCGACCACGCCAACGATCCTCCCAGCTTGGAAAGCTGAAACGGTAACAGTGGCTCTCTAATGAAGTCGTCAAAATCATTTTCGTCATAGACAAAATCGACTCCCATATCAGTCGTCGCGTCGACAAACTGAGGCTTCGGCTCGGGCAACAAACGGCTGGGGTTCTTCAGACCTTTTCCATCATCGATCGCCCGGTAGATGTGATCGACAGCGAGGTCTTTAAATTCATGGCAGGTTCCGTCGGGCCATGTGACTCGCATCAATTCGATATTCGAGTTTGCCGGCAAGCCAAAGTGCAACGCCATCGGATTCGATGAAAGGTAGCCTCGATTGGGCATCAAATCCCGTCGGTAGTACTTGCCATCCTGCAAAATTTCAACTTTGCCACCGATGCAAAAACGATTGCTGGAATCACTTCGCATCTGCACGATCACACGTGAGCCGTTAGTTGAATCGTTCCGATAAACGGTTGATGGTTCGTAGTAATTGTTGACGATCGCATCGAGATCACCGTCGTTATCAAGGTCGGCGAAACCGGCAGCGTGGCTGACGCCCATGTGATCCATGCCCCATTCCGGGCCGACGGATTCGAATTCAAGGTTCCCCTTATTTTTGTAAACAAGGTTTTCGCCTTCGCGTGCTTTAATGTTGTCAAAGAAGGCACCCCATTTTTCAGGCGTCAAATCCTTGGATTCTTTCAGTTTACGCATCTCTTCGAAAAGGTCGCCGTTCATGCTGTCGCGAGCGTGTCCGTTGGTGACGTGAACGTCAAGATTGCCATCGCAGTCGAGATCCACCATGCGAATGCTCCACGTCCAATCGGTTTTCGACATGCCGGTAATGACTCCCGATTCCATCATTTTTCCGGTGCCGGAGTTAATGAAAACGCAGTTGTGCATGAACTGACGAGGCGCTCCCCAGACCAAAAACCATCCGCTTTCGGCCATGTCGCCCATGTTGACCTTCTGGCCGTAGTGAGTTCGATCCGCCATGTCTCCGACCATCAGATCCAGATAACCGTCGTTGTTCAGGTCGCCCGCGTCGAGCCCCATTGCGAACCAGGGCGTGTGTCGCACGGTGTCCTTCAGGATGTCAGTGAATGTTCCGTCGCGGTTGTTACGGTACAGATGATCTGGCAACTTGAAGTCGCTGGTAATGTAAAGGTCTTGCCAGCCGTCGTCGTCAAAGTCAAACCAGACGCTACTGAGATTCGCTTCGTAAACGTCGCCGATTCCGGCCTGCTCGTTGATTCGTTTGAATGTGCCGTCTCCTTGATTTTGCAGGAAGATATCTTTTTCGCCGGACCGTGCCTCTTCGTTGTTGATGACCGCCGCGTATTCTTCGAGTCCTTTGCGAACTCTCATTTCGCCGTCCACCATCTCAACGAAGCTCTGTTCATCGGCCTGGAAATCCTGATAGGTCACAAGGTACAAATCCAGATCGCCGTCGCGGTCGTAGTCACAGAAGTTCGCTTGCTTGCTGCCGCCCGCATAGTTGGCTCCACGGAAGATCGTTTGCTCCTTGAACGTTCCGTCGTTTTGATTGATGTAGAGAATGTTCTCTGTGGCCATATTGCAAACGTACAGATCCAAATCGCCATCGTTGTCGATGTCTGCGAATGAAGCTCCCGAAGCCCAAGGATTCTGCCCCTGAATTCGTCCGTCGACTCCCGCTTCGTCGGTTACGTCTTCGAATTTAAAGTCGCCAAGGTTCCGGAAGAGACGATTGTCGATATCAGAACCCGTCATGTAGACATCGATCAATCCATCGTTGTCGTAATCACCGAGCGCGACACCGGCTCCGGTTTCGATAAACAACATCGCTTCACGTCGCGACAGCGTGTTGTGATACTTGATGCCCGAATCGGTGACCGACGTCATCATCGTCGGCGAATCAGTTGGTTTGGCCTTGTCGAGCGGCTTTTTCAGCAGCGTTTTACTGACAGAAGTGAATCCGTCAGGAACTTCATCGTAAGGAACCGGGGTGTCGTTGTTGATCAGCGGCACATCGAGCCCGGACTTTTTAACAGTCTTTTTGTCGCTGCAACCTGAGATCGCAAACGCAACGACCAAAAGAATCGAAACGCTAAACAGATGCTGTGATTTGAAACGGTTCATGATTTCTCGACTCAAGGCTCTGAGGCTGACGCCAAACAGTAGAAATAACCAAACTCTAGATATGAAAATGACAATTCATGTTATCACCCGCTTAAATACTTTTAAAGGCAACCAAATTTCCCGCTCGTTCAACCCGCATTATTCACGATGCGTGGGCGTCGACTTGGAGAAAGCTTGTTTCATTGGAGTATTGTTCCCGATATGTGGTTTCGACAGGTAACCCACGACGTAAAGTTAACGAATTTGCAAAACTTCCTCCGCGTCCGGAGAATCGCTTCATAGGGTAAATCAGACGCCTGTCGTCGTGAATAAGTCCGGTTCAAATGACGCGGAATTATTCACCGCCAATTTGGGATACGTGCATTAAGCCACTGAAAAATCGGCCTGGCACTTTAAACAGGTATGCTGTCGAGACGAAGCCACGGATCGAACCATTCACAGCGACCGCGATTGACTGGATTCGACGGATCCTTTTCCGCTAACTGACCCGTTCGAGGACACTTTGTCGGGTAGATAAAAAGGGACCGTTATCCAAGATAACCCGGCTCAATTTCCACAGCTTCGAAAAACGACGGCAAATTCAGTTCCTTAACCCGAACCCGTTGCCTAAACTGCAAGAGCTAAATGTGTCGACCGCGTCGTCGATGCATTTCCCAACGTAGTCTCTGTCGTCTATCGCAAAGTGAAATTCCTCCCGTGGAAAATACGAAGGTCGGTCCATTTTTAATTTTGAAGCGACTGGGAAAAGGTCGACGACCGCAGGTCTACCACGCCAGACAGGAAGCTCAGAACAAGGACGTCGTCCTGAAGTTCATCAAGTTTCCGGAAACCGTTGCGTGGACAACCGCGATCGACAAAATCCACCGCGAAGCCAACGAACTGTGCAAACTTCGCCACGATAATTTGGTACGCATGTACGGGGCGGGGGTTCACGAAACCGAGAAGAAAATCTTTTTCGCGTCGGAGCTTGTCGAGGGTGAAGCTCTTTCGTCGATTCTTGCTCGTCGCGGAAAATTGACTCCGGACCTTGTGGTCGAGTACGGGCACCAGGCCGCCGAAGCTCTGAAATACATTCACAACAAAGAGATCATCCATTCCAAGCTGACGCCCGAAAAAATCATCGTCTCGGCCGATCACAAAATCAAAATCACGGACGTCCGACTGAATCGCGTTAAAAAGCGACGATGGGATGCAACGCGGCGTCGAGATCTGGAAATCGCTGCGTACATGGCTCCCGAGCAGTTTGAAGACGGCGCGACCCAGAAATCAGATTTCTATTCACTGGGTGTGATTCTTTACGAAATGCTGACCGGCAAGTTGCCCTACGAACCGGACACGATGGGACGAATCGCGAAAGTTAAAAAGGAGGCGGAAGTTCCATCGATCTCGCAGGAAGTGATGAACTGCCCGATTTGGTTGGACAAAATCGTAACGCAGATGCTGCAACCCGATCCGCGCCAGCGTCCTCATTCGGCTCGAGCGATCACGTTTGCTTTTGAAGAGATCAAGAAAATCGATTCGACGCGAAAATCTGCGGTTTCGCAGGTCACCGGCGGTTTCAACCCGTTAACCGTCGGAACGGACAAAACGGAAGCCAATCGTTTGCTAGGCAAGAAACCCAAAATCAAACGTGAAAATCTGACTCCGTTTTACCAACGAACGCCCTTTATGGTGGTCTGCCTTGTGGCCATCATGTCGCTGCTGATCTACAAAGCGATTCCGAAGAGCGAAGCTGCTAGGCTGGAAATGTACCGAGAGTACATCGAGACCAAGGATCCTTCAAAATGGAGTGAAGCGAACTCGCGCCTGGTCGCCTTGATGGGCAGTGCCGACAGCGAAATCAGCGAAACGGCGACGGAGCTGTACTTTCAAAACAGAGAGCAGATGCTGGAAGCGACGGCCAAACGCGGCAGCACCGTTGGCGCAAGGAATCTTCGCAGTGACAACTTCAATGCCTACATTGATGCCGTCCAGCTGGTTCTGAAAGGTGAAAGTTTTCAAGCGTCGCAAGCGTTTCAGCAGCTGGTCCTAACAGTCGACCCCGAAGGTGATGAGCGTCATATCTACCGGGCTTCCACGAAACGTTTGCAAGCCCTCGCAAACACGACGGCGGTGCCGACAGATCAACAGACATTGATGTCGATGATCGATTCTTACCGCTGGACGACCAACCAATTGGAATTGCTTCAAGGCGAAAAAGTCCTTGGGCGGATCATCATTCAATTCGCTGACAGCGTGCCGCACACGGAAGTCTGTGCGGCAGCCAAGGCTCAGTTAATGGTTGTCCGTGAGCGACTGCAACGTTTACAACAGGGCTTGCCTGCAATCGACGATTCGCTGGAAACTGAAGCGGAAGCTTCGTAAGTCGAAATTCTGCTTCGCAAGTCGAGTTCACTTTGTGAACGACGAAGTGCAAGCCAGTGCAGACCGAAAGTTGCGTTCTTGTTTCCTTGCCACGCATTCGTGGCTAACAGGACGTTCGGAATTCTGGCGAATCCCGCTACGAAAGCAACTCGAAATTCAGGCCCGTCTCGGGACGCTAACGGACTCACTATCGGCGGTTTTTACTGTCTCTCACTCGGCGGTTTCCACTTCCACTTCGGTGGTTTCGTCCGCGTCGCGAACTTTCACCGTGTAGTCGGTCGAATCCATCTTCATGAACCCAGCGATCAGAACAATCAGCAACAGAATGACCGTCAAGACGTTGAGCCAATGTTTCTCGCGTTCGCGAAATCGTTTCGCTCTATCGCTCCGCCCGGCCAGTGTCGCGGACAGCCAAAACGCGGCGAAGGCCAGCAGGATTTTGACCAGCAACAAGCCGTTGTAGATCATCGGCAACTCATAGCCCATCGCTTTCATCGCCGAATTATACAAGCCGCTAACGAGCAACAGCAAAGCGCTACCGGCAACCCATTTCACCCAACGTTTCCGCATTGCCTCTCTGGCTTCGTCCGAGATCGTAGCATCGCCGTTCGCTGGCAAAACTGTGAACCGGAGAAACAGCGTTCCACCGGCCAACACAATCGCAGGAAGAATATGAGCCCATCGGGAGAGCAGGCCAAGGATCTGATTCAATTCCATCGTTTCGCCTTCATTGATTGAGTTATGGCATCTTCAATTCGCGTGTCCAACCTGTTCTCGTTCGGCATTCGAAACCTTCGCCAACAAAAAGTATGTGAATGACCCATTCGAACACGTTTCAATTCGCCAACATTCCCCGCGATGACGTTCACACGGCCGAAGTGCATCAAGGCCGAAGCAACGCGTAAATCCTAGTGTCGGAAATGCCTGCGACCTGCAAAAACCATCGGGATGCCATGCTCGTTGCACGCATCAATGACTTCCTGGTCTCGAACGCTTCCACCGGGTTGGATGATCGCTTTCACACCCGCCGCCGCCGCCAGAGCGATCGAATCCGCGAATGGAAAAAATGCATCCGAAGCCAAAACCGTACCGCTGGCCCGTTCTTCACCGGCTTTGCGAATCGCAATCTCGCAAGAATCAACGCGGCTCATTTGCCCTGCCCCGACGCCGACCAAAGCCAGATCCTTCGAAAGCGTGATCGCATTCGATTTCACAAACCGAACCATCGACCAGCCAAACTTAAGTTCAGCCATCGTTTCTTCATCCGGTTCGCAATCGGTCACGACCTTCCAACCGTCTTCAGGGTCAGGCTGAGTGTCTCCGTCTTGGACCAGCACGCCACCAACAAGCTGCCGCATTTCCCAGCTGTTTTTAAGCGGTTCCAAATCGCCAACTTTCAAAAGCCTGACGTTCTTTTTCCATTTCGGACGCGTCACCAGCACCTCCAGAGCATCGTCGTCGAATCCCGGAGCCACAATCGCTTCGACGAAGAAGTCTCCATCAGCCAAAAATTCCGCAGTCGCCAAATCAACGACGCGGTTGAGCCCGATGACACTTCCAAACGCGCTCACCGGATCGCCCGCGAACCCTTTTTCACATGCCTGTTGCAGAGTATCGCCGATCGCCGCGCCGCAAGGGTTGTTGTGTTTGACCACACTGCACGCCGGAAGTTCGAACCCACGCACCATGTTCAAAGCCGCATCCAAATCCAACAGGTTGTTGTAGGAAAGATCTTTCCCATGCAACTGCCTCGAGTTAACCAGGCATGCTTCGCGATTGTTTTCCGATCCGTATACGGCCGCACTCTGATGGCTGTTTTCGCCATAACGCAACACGGACTTTCGATTCAACACCACCGTCATCGTCGCCGGGAAAGTCTCGCCTTCGGTTTGCCCCGAAAAATAATCCGCAATCGTCAAGTCGTAAGTCGCGGTATGTTGGAAAGCCTGAGCCATCAATCGGCGTCGCAGCCCAGCCGATGTGTTGCCGTTTTTGTTAATTTCATCCAAGACTTCGGAATACTGATACGGGTTGGAAACCACCGTCACGAAGTCACTGTTTTTCGCCGCGGCGCGAATCAGACTCGGTCCGCCAATGTCAATCTGTTCGATCGCCTCGTGAATCAACACTTTCGGATTCGCGATGGTGGCGGCAAACGGGTACAGATTCACAACCACCAAATCGAAGCGTTTGATATCGTGATCCGACATCGATTCGAGGTCATCCGCCCGGTCGCGACGAGCCAAAATTCCGGCGAAGATTTTAGGATGCAGCGTTTTGACTCGCCCGTCCATCATTTCGGGAAACTTCGTGTACTGAGCCACGTCAAACACTTCGACGCCCGCTTGCTCAAGGTGGCGTCGCGTGCCGCCGGTGCTGTAGATTTCGATGCCTTTGTCAGCCAGTCCTTTGGCGAAATCAACGATGCCAAGCTTGTTACTGACGCTAATGAGGGCTCGTTGAACTGCGGGAGAATCCGTCATCTTATCGCTTATTCCGGTGGGGAATTAAAAGCGACGATTGTTCCCGATGCCCAACTCACGTCAAGGGCTTAAACCGACCGGATGTTTCCAGAACAAAACCGATTCGTCAACCGAACAACCGATGGATGCCTTGAACGATAAGCCTAATTTCCGAAGTCAAACCAATGGTCACCAGTGGCGGCACTGATTCGCGACAGTGTTCCTCCGACCAGTCGGTTAGCCGTCACCGAATGGGTTCGAATCATCATCGTCGGCGTCTGAATCATCATCGCCGAACGGATTGGAATCATCTTCCATCGCTTCATCACCGAACGGATTTGAATCGTCATCGTCGCCGAACGGGTTGACTTCGTCGCCAGCACCCTCTCCGCCGCTTTCGGGCTTTGCCTTTTTGGCGACGGCAACATCAGTTGCAAGATAACGCGGCCGAACGCTCGCCCGTTCGTGAACGCATTGAATGAAGCCCTTTTTGGAAGCAAAGAACATGCGATCCGTGATGTCATTGGTGAGGGCTAACTCGACCGCAGAAGATCGAACTCGCTTGTTAATTGAATGCGTTTCGCGATCGATACCGATCAAACCACCGCTTTCATCAAGGCAATAAATTGTTTCGCTACCGAATCCGACGACTTTGGAAATGCCATCAACGGGTTTCTTCCAATTGTCCGGGGCTTTCCCATCTACCGCGTCGATTTTGAAAAGCTGGCCTGATTCGGCAACCACGTACAGATAATTACCGAACAAAACTGGAGCCATCGAAACGCCCCTCGCCATCGAAACTTCCCACAAAAGTTGTCCCTGTTGCTCATCCACCGCATAGACAAAGCCATCCAACGATCCGACATACAGCATCCCGTTGCCGTGAGCGGCTGAAGAAACGATGGGACCGCCGGTCTTCAAACGGTAGCTAACGGTGCGGACCCTGGAGCGAGGAGCGACATTCATGTGCCCTTTTCCGGTCGTCCAAACGACGCTGTTTTCCGTCAGCGCGGGGCGGGATCGAGCATCTCCTTCGGCGACAAGTGTAAAATGGTCGACGCCGAACGAATCGATATCGAAAACCTGAAGCTTACCGTTCGCCAATGGAACGTAAACGTTGTCTTCCGAGCACATCGGCGGTGCGTCAACCAGATACTCACAAGAGTGCTCCCAAAGCACGCGTCCAGTTTCGAAATCCAGACAAAAGACTCGGGATCCGCTGGCCATTGCGATATGTGTTTTGCTGGCTCCCAACCCTACGCTTGGCAAGGAAGGATCACCGACCTGTTGGATCCAATTTTTGTCGCCAGTATCCGCATTGATCGAAGCCACCTGTCCGCCGCGTCCCAGCACCAAAATCGTCGACCGCGGCAATGTGTAATCGGAAACCGTGACTTTCGGGTCTTCGATACCTTCGTTTTTCATCGTCAGCTCGATGATCTCTTTTCGATTCATCGCGGCCGTCTTGGCGTTTTCGACTCCGTAGGGAACTCCGAATGGGCTGATGTCAGTTTGAGCGATGACCTCGCGTCTTTTGCCGAATTCGATGACAAAATAGGTTGTGGATTTGTTTTCATCGACGACCAGCTGCCAATCGACCAGTTCAGCCTTGGAACTGATAGCGACCTGAGTCGACCATGCGACTTTCAATCCTGCTGTTTCGGCGTTGGCGTCAGAAATGAAGCCCTGCTGAGCCTGTAGGCGTTGGTTGCTGCCGAGGCAAACCAGAATTGCCAGAGCGGTGCAGAGCCATGATAGCCCAGAGATGTTGTTGCGATTCATAGTAGTTGAAAATTCACGAGCCAATTGCATCGATATTCTTTCTTTCAGTCCAGCAGGAAGACATGGGGCAGAAGGAACCCAATTCTACTAAGCGAATCGGCCATTTCGTCATAAAATACGCGACTTTCCAAGTCAATCGGAGGAATCGATTCAATTGAACGGCGGAATCGATTCAATCCAACTGCGGAGCTCTTCAGGACCAAAAGCCGCGACTGTCGCAGTTCCCGCAAAACGTGTTGCGAGCTAATGTAGTTCTGACAGTTGATTTGGTCGGCAAAAACGTCAAAATCGGAGCGCGATCCGATCGACCGTTATCACGATGCTGCGACAAACCTACTGCAAGTTACATCGCATCGAGTAAACTTGATCCATCAATTGTCTTTCAAGAGCCCGTTATGCCACTAGATGTTGCCTGCCCCAGCTGCCAGACCCGATACAGCTTGCCCGAAAAGTTTGCGGGAAAGAAGCTTAAGTGCAAATCCTGCGGCAAGCCCTTTTCAGCCACCGTTGGCGCGGCGAAAGCAGCCGGCGATCGCAATGCAGGAGCTGCTCGACGAGCCGAACCTGACGCGAAAGTTTTGGAGCAGATGGGCTTGGGAGCGATCCGCAAGCAACCCGAACTTTTCCCGGCGGAACCATCTCGAGGCCCCGACCCACTGAGAAACCACGTGGTGCAAGATCCCGGTTTTGGTTCTGCCGAAGGTGCCGTTCAGATCGCGGGTACGGCAAGCGGCTTGGCAGCTGACGCAGCGGCGCGAGATGCGATGACGATTGATGACGACGAAGCAGCGGTCATCGCCAATCCATTCGCTTCTCCAAGGCCAGTGGTTGAGAAAACGTCTGCGAGTCGAAAGTCGGGCGGTGGAAAATCGGGCGGTGGAAAATCAAAAAGTATCCGGCCAGCTTCATCGACAAAAAGATTCCTTGGATATTTCATTGACGGTTGCCTGTTCGCCGGAATGAACTTTGCAGTCGGCTTGGTCGTCGGCCTTATTATGCTCACCGGAGGCGATGTCTCCGAGTCAACGGAACTCTTCGCCAACATCATCGCAACTTTCGGTGGACTATTTGCAACTTTTCTTTATTACGTTTTCTTCGAAGGCGTGTTCCGCACATCACTTGGGAAACTTATCGTGGGCACCAAAGTTGTCGACGTTGATGACGGACCAGCCTCTTTCGGCCAAGTCCTGATTCGATCGCTTTGTCGGTTCATCCCGTTTGAGCAATTTACTTTCCTCTTTGGGGCCGATCGACATTTCCCACGAGGGCTGCACGATCGACTTTCTGGAACAAAAGTAATCGACGCTCGATAGGTTTCGATAGACCTCAAATGCAGCTGCAACCATTTTCGATCGTTGTTGCGGATGCTGATCGCGATTTTCCAGTTGCAATTTTATTCTGATCGGCTTTCGTCATAAACGCTTGACCAGAGTGTTGAATTGCACCTTCGCCCGCCATACGCCATCCCTCCCTTGTGAAGCAACGCTTTTGGGTGGTCGGTTCCGCACACTTCCCTTTCGCCAGTCGCGAATTACCACGAAAACACGGGTGCGCCGTTTTGGCCATTGTGATTGATCCGTCCTCGAACACGTGAATTGCCGTTTTTGCACGCGGTTCGCCCTGTTAAACTGCGTTTTTCTCAACGCAGCCGTTTGTATTTTCAAAGACCCACGGAATCGACATGGCAACCGAAATCCAACCTACCTCAGATGACAATTCTCCTGTTGCTAACCCGGCAAAAGGAAAAGTCGATGAAGTTGCGAAGGACATCCACGTAGAATCAGTCAAGCTTGGGAAACGCGAGCGTATTCCAAAACCGGCTCAGGTGGACACGAGCCGAATTCTGTGGGAGTACGTAATTCCAGTGATCGGGTTTCACTTGTTGATACCGCTGCTGTTCATTCCGGCGAGCTTCAACTATCTGTTCAGCTGGTGGGGCGTGCTGTTCCTTTTCGTGGGCAACTACTTTTTCACGTCGATGGGAATCGGAGCAGGTTACCATCGCTTGCTGACTCACAAAGGTTTCACCTGTCCGAAATGGTTTGAGTACACGCTGGCGACGCTTGGTGTCTGCAGTTTTCAGGACTCGCCCGCTCGATGGGTTTTGGTCCACCGCGTCCACCACCAACACAGTGATCATCAGCCGGATCCACATACGCCGCGAGTCAGCGGTTTCTGGTCACATATGGGCTGGTTGTTCGTCGACAACAAAGAGCTGAGCACCGTTTCAGCTTACGATCGATACGTTAAAGATCTGATGCGGGACAAGTATTACATGTGGTTGCAGCGAGGCCAAAAGTGGATTCTCGTTTACGCGGCTCACACGTTGTTGTTTGTCGCGGCGGGATTGTTGGTCGGATGGCTGAAGGGCGACGTTCTTCGCATCACGGCTCAGTTCTTTTTCTGGGGTGTCATCATGCGGACCATTTTCACATGGCATGTGACTTGGGCGATCAACAGTGCGGCTCACATGTGGGGCTACCGCAATTACGAAACTCGCGAAGACAGCCGCAACAACTGGTTGTTTGCGATTTTGACGAACGGGGAAGGCTGGCACAACAATCACCACGCCGATCCAAGGTCGGCTCGCCACGGACATCGATGGTGGGAAGTCGACATTACCTACCTGACGCTGGCGGGACTTCAAAAGATTGGTCTGATCGGAAATTTGGCGATGCCGAACCATTCAGCCCTCGATCGCAAATCGCTCGATTAAAGGGACTCTGGTTTTGGGTGATTAGTCAGTAACTTCGTTTTGATGCTGCACTCGCATGGCCTTGTTCGGAGGCATTGGTAACCCGACGCGTTGGCGAGGTGGATTCACAAGCCCGACGCGCACGTTTTGATGCTGCATTAGCATCACCTTGTTCGAAGGATTGGTAACCCGACGCGTTAGAGCTTGTTGATTTATTCCAAATCGAGATTTTTATGACAGCCGTTTAGCCGTTTAGGCATTAGCCTCGGTTAACGACACTTCAACCGGGGCTAACGCCCAAACGGCTCAATAAATGGACAAGCTCTGGCGACGTCGGATACCGTTCGACCCGGGCTACGGTTCGAAGGCGGTAAGACGGACCGAAGTCTGGCGACGTCGGCTACGGTCCCGCTCTGTTAACGAAAAGGTTATTCCGAAACAGTCCTACGCAAAATAATTGATCGCGTTGCGGAAGATCACCAAACCTTCGCCCTCATCCGCCAAACCGTTGCGAGTCCACTTTGGATGATGAGTCGGATCGATGTGGCGTTCCGGATGCGGCATCAAACCAAAGATTCGGCCCGTCGAATCACATAGCCCTGCCAAATCAGCTGTCGAACCGTTCGGATTCGCAGGAGCACTCTCGCTCGCATCGCCACTGCAATAAGTCAACGCAATCTGCCCGTTGGACTTGAGCGAATCAATCACTTGCTGGTCCCGAGCCACGAATTTCCCTTCCGCGTGAGCGATCGGCAAATACATCTGGTCAACGTCTTGCAGGAAAACGCATTTCGATGAGTCTGCTTTCAAATGCACCCAGCGATCAATGAATCGTCCGCTATCGTTCCAGGTCAGCGTTGCGGGTAGCCCGTCGTCATCCGCCGGCAGCAGAAAACCGGACTTAATAAGAATCTGAAACCCGTTGCAGATGCCAAGGATCAATTTTCCAGCAGCATGAAAATCTGCGATCACATCGGCGAGTCGCGATTCCATTTGCGACGCCAAGATTCGCCCGGCGGCAATGTCGTCTCCATAGCTGAACCCGCCTGGCAAGCACAGGATCTGGTAGTTCTGCATGATCTTCGGCTGTTCGATAAGCTGATTGATATGAACGTAGTCGCATTCTCCACCAGCGGTCGTGAACGCGAATCCAGTTTCCTGATCGCAATTCGTTCCAGGAGCTCGCAGGACCAATACTTTTACAGTGGAGGTTGCCGTCGCCATTTTCGTTTGCCTTGTTCTTTCGTTTCGCTATTTCTATTTCTCGCCGCCGCCGTTGTCACGTCGCTTTGGCTTCTTGGTTGAGTTTGAGTCAGAATCTGATTTGGGGTTGGACTTCGCGGTAGGCTTTGGTTGTTTCGTTTTGGATTCTGGGGCTTGCTTGTTATTCGAATCGGGTGCCTCGGCGGTTTTATTGCCGGTGTTTTTGGCTGTTTTACTGCCAGTTTTCTTTGTCGTTTTATCGGCCGTTTTATTTTTGTTTGACTTCTTGCGGGACTCCGATGGCTTCTCGATAACCGAAAGCACTTCGCTGGCGTCGATCAGCATCCGACGATGGTCTTCGGTCTCGATCAGCAATTGCTCCGCCAAAAGCTGCTGCCCGATTACTTTCGCTTTTCCGTCTCGGGTCACAATTCGCCAGCCGACTTTCGGCAGCGACTTTTGGATCTCGTCATAGGTCTCGAATTCGTAACGCAAGCAGCATTTGAGCCTTCCGCAGCGTCCCGAAATTTTCGTCGGGTCCAGCGTCGCCTTTTGTAACTTGGCCATCTTCATCGAAACAGGGGGCATCTTGACCAAGTGCGTGTTGCAGCAAACCGGTTTTCCACAGTCACCATAGTCGGCCAACAATTTGGCTTCGTCACGGACGCCAATCTGACGCATCTCGATTCGAGCCTTGAATTCGGCGTTGAGCAATTTGACAAGCTCGCGAAAATCGACTCGGCTTTCCGCCAGGTAATAGACCACGATTCGCTGACCGCCCAGAATCTGTTCGACGTCAACCAGCTGCATTTCCAAGCCCAGCGAATCGATATGCTTTTGGCAGGCGGCCATCATCGCGTCGCGGTTTGCTTCGAGCCGAGCCAAATCGTCGGCGTCCTGGCTACTAAACAGGCGTAAAATCGTCCCCGTTGGCGGTTCGTCCAAATGAGTCAACGCATCGTCGCTGGCTTCGCACAAAACCTGACCAGTTTCGGTGCCACGTTCGGTCCGAACGACGACTTCCTGTCCACGACGATACTGGTCGTCTCCCTTGGTGCTCATCGCACCGAGGTTTCGCATCGTCCCGTATCGCACGATATAGCTGGGCAAGATGGGCTCCGGGCGGGAATAAGAAATCATAAACAGCGAAAACGCTACCGTTTGCGTTCACCTATCTTACCTTTTCCCCGTGAATCGCGAAATGCTCGACCACGTTGATCTTCGTCCGCACAGACGATTTCGCTAACATCCCACGTCCCCCAAAGTGATTCAAGATCTCGACGAGGCCAAGATGGCGATGAAAATTCTATTGACGACTCTGGTTTGCTGCCTGTTGGTCGTAACAACGGGTTGCTCGAAAAAGCCCTTCAACCCTTTTGAGAAAATAGATTTGCCGTCGGCAGACCTGAAGAAGTTCTCTCCTTTCGGAAGCTCGGCCTCGAACCCGCAAGCGAATCTTCCTGCCCCGCCTCGAAATCCACCTCCGGCACCCGAGCGGTTTCGCGTTAAATTCTCCACCACCAAAGGAGACTTTGTCGCCGAAGTAAATCGATCGTGGTCACCTCAGGGCGTCGATCGTTTTTACAACATGGTCAACATTGGATACTTCGACGATATCGTGATCTTCCGCGCGAAATCAAATTTCATGTTCCAGTTCGGAATCCATGGCGACCCGGCCGTCAACGAAGTCTGGGGCGACGCGAACATCAACGACGATCCGCCGGTTGGAGTCTCAAACCTTCCGGGAACACTCTGTTTCGCGAAAACAGGAGCACCGAATTCGCGGTCGACTCAGATGTTCGTCAACCTTGGCAACAACGCACCGCTCGATGGACAGGGATTCACTCCGTTCGGAAAAGTCGTCGAAGGGATGGATGTCGTTCAAGCCATCAATACTGAATACGGCGAAAATCCACCGGGCGAAGACATCCAAGGCAGGTTCAAACGCGAAGGAAACGCCTACATTTTGAAACGTTTCCCTAGGCTCGATCTCATTCGCAGTGTCCAGCTTATGCAGTAGGAACGTCGTGAGTTTGCTCAAACGGACCAGCCTCTGCAACGGACCAGAATCTAAACCGGAATTATTCACGACGACAGGCGTCTGGTTTTCCCTTTGAAACGATTCTTAAGACGCGGAGGCAAGTATTCCAAATTCGTCAATTTCACGTCGTGGGTGAACCGTCGAAACCACAAACCTGGAACAATACCCCAATGAAACAAGTTTCCTCCAAGTCGACGCCCAAGCATCGTGAATAATCCGGGCTAAAGCGTGCAGATTTCGACGCCTTGCCTCAATGACGCAATTTTGTCTTCGCGTTTTGGAATGAATTCCTGAGCCACATAACCCTTGTAGCCAGTCGCTTGGATGGCTTTCATGATCGCTGGATAGTTCAATTCCTGCGTGTCATCGATCTCGTTTCGCCCGGGCACACCGCCAGTGTGATAGTGGCTGAAGTGCTGGTTGTGTTTCCGAATCGTTGAAATCACATCGCCTTCCATGATCTGCATGTGGTAGATGTCGTAAAGCAATTTGAATCGATCGGAGCCAATCATTTCGACCAGCTGAACGCCCCAGTCCGAGTGATCGCACATGTAATCAACATGCCCGCCGGCTTTGCTGTTGAGCAGTTCCATTGTGATCGTGACGCCATGTTTCTCTGCGAACGGCATGAGCTTCTTGAGTCCCATGGCGCAGTTTTTCATGCCCAATTCATCGTCCATTCCGTCGCGGTTACCAGAGAAGCAAATGAGATTGTCCAGTCCCAGTTCCTTGGTTTCGAGAATTCGTTTTTCGTAAGCCTCCATCAGCGCATCGTGGTGCTCGACGCGATTCCATGCCTTGGTGATGCCACCGACTTTCACGCCCTCCTTCGTTTTCCCATTTGGGGTCCCGACCAACGCACACGTCATCCCATGTTTTTGGATGACCTTGATGTCAGAGGGATCCAGCAGTTCGATAGACTGCAATCCGAATTCCTTTCCAGCGGTACACAGCTCCTCCAGCGTCGATTTCGGGTAGCACCATTTGCAGACCGAGTGATTGATCTTCGCGCCATCGGCGGCCGCTTCATGAGCTTCCAGTCTCTCGCCAAGCGATACCGCCAGCGCGGTGATCGCTGCGGCGGAGGAGGTGCGAGTCAAAAATTGACGACGATTGGAGCTGGCTTTTTCTGACATGAAGAATTCCTCTTTCAACGCAGTTAGGTGGTATGTCCGGTGCACAAATTGTAATCCATTTTGGCTCGGCCGGCATTTGCACGTCAAGAAATTCTCAGGCAGCGGACCTGTTTTCTGAGTGATCCGGAATTATTCACGACGACAGGCGTCTGGTTTGATGTTTGAGGCGGTTCTCACGAAGTGGCGACAGTTTTTGCAGGTTCACCAATTCACTTCGTAGGTGAACTTTCGAAACCACAAACTTGGAACAATGCCCCAATGAAGCAAGCCTTCTCAATTTTGACGCCCTCGCCTCGTGAATAATCCGGGGTGATCAAAGAATTGGCTGGCCGATAAAATTCAAGCGAACCCAATCGTTGATAAACTGTCCTGTCGATTCCATCATGCAAATAGGTGAGCGGTGACAAAATGGGCGTCTCAAACGGAAACTTCACAAAATACCCTCGGACTCCACATCTGTTCGGAGCACAGGGCACCGCCGACGACAAACGTCTTAACGTGTCGCAGTCCAGTGCCTTCATCGCCGATGCGTCATTGATTGTCGAAGAGAAAATTGACGGCACCAATGTCGGGATTCACTTTGCCGACAATGGCGAATTAATTTTGCAATGCCGAGGCCATTTGATCACCGAAGGCATGCACCCGCAGTACGATCTGTTCAAGCAATGGGCTTGTGCGAAAACTGCTGTTTTGGAGGACATGTTGTCCGATCGCCTGATCCTGTTCGGCGAGTGGGTCTATGCCAGGCACTCGATTCACTATCTTGAATTGCCTCACTACTTTTTTGAATTCGATATTTTCGACAAAGCCGAGCAAAAGTTTCTGACGCTTGATCGCAGATTGGAACTCCTCGCGGGCACTGGCATCGAAACAGTGCCCGTCGTTCATCGGGGCACAAGCAGCCAAAAGGAATTGCACGGCTTGATTGGCGAGTCACAGTTCGGCAGCCAATTCGACAATCCGTTTACGGGCAACACCGATTCGTTGATGGAAGGAATTTACTTGCGGACCGAATCGGAAGATCGTGTGACGGGGCGAGCGAAAATGGTTCGTCCCGAATTTGTAGAAAAGATCAAACAGAGCACGCATTGGCAACACAGTGTCATGGTGCCAAACCGGCTCAGCGAGTCAGCGGACATCTGGTCATGAACTGGGAACAACTGGCCCAGCAATCGAACGAGGAAATCATCGCGTGGGCTTCTGCACAGCCGTGGGCAATCGCGATGGCGCAGTGTCAACAGGATTCCCGCTGGCACGCCGAAGGTGATGTGTGGACTCACGTAAAACTGGTCTGCAACGAACTGTACAACCTCAATGAATGGGCCGCGCTAACTCGAGAGGAACAGCTCCAGCTTCTGTTTACCGCTTTGCTGCACGACGCCGCGAAGCCGATGACCACGATTGTGGATCCGCAGACGGGTCATGTTTCGTCGCCAAAGCATGCGGTCAAGGGAGAGTTTCTCGCTCGCAACGTTTTACGAGGAATCAACTGCGACATCAGAACTCGGGAGAAGATCGCAAAGCTGGTTCGCTACCACGGCAGACCGAACTTTCTGGCTCAACGCACTCATCCAGAAGCGGAAGTCATTCGCCTTTCGTGGCTGACCAACAACCGTTTGCTGTATCTATTCGCAATCGCCGATTCGCGAGGACGAGACACGGACTCAAAGGACCGCCCCGTTGAAAATCTTGAGTACTGGAAGTTGCTGTCGCAGGAGAATCATTGTTACGACGAAAAATACAAATTCCAATCCGACCATCAACGACTGTGCTTTTTCGAAAGCGATAATCCAAATCTGAGCTACATTCCTCACGAAGATTTTCGCTGCGAAGTGACGATGATGGCGGGACTTCCGGGCGCCGGCAAAGATACCTGGCTCAGCCAACACGAACCGGAATTGCCCGTGGTTTCATTGGATGAAACGCGTCGGGAAATGAAGATTTCACCTACCGATAATCAGGGGAAAGTGGCTCAAGTTGCTAAAGAACGTTGTTGCGAACTTCTACGCAATCGCACCTCTTTCGCTTTCAATGCGACCAACACGATGTACGTGACCCGACAGCGTTGGTTGGGCTTGTTTCGCGATTACGGAGCCAGAATTCGAATCGTTTACCTTGAACCATCGCTCGAAAAGCTTCTGCAGCAAAACCGCAAACGACCACATGCGGTCCCCGAATCGGTCATTCAAAAGCTGTCGGACAAAATGGAACCGCCGACATGGGCTGAATGCCACGAAAGAGTCTGGGAGTGCTAAACCGGAATTATTCACGACGACAGGCGTCTGGTTTGATGTTTGAGGCGGTTCTCACGAAGTGGCGACAGTTTTTGCAGGTTCACCAATTCACTTCGTAGGTGAACTTTCGAAACCACAAACTTGGAACAATGCCCCAATGAAACAAACTTTCTCAATTTTGACGCCCGCGCATCGTGAATATTCCGGGCTAAACTGTTGCTTCGTCAAAGCAACCATTCCTCAGGCCGACCCATGATTCTCAGGACCATCGAAAAAGGTGATTACGAATCGGTCGCACGACTCGTTTGCGATTCCACCAACGCATGGTATCAATCCAAGGGCAGCCCGCCGATCTTTCCGCACGGACCGGCTTCCACGATGCTGTTTTGCGAAGTCTATGAAGCTCTTGATCCCGGTTGCTGCGTCCTCGCGATCGACTCGGCGACGCAGCGTTTAATGGGATCCTGCTTCTACCATCCGCGTCCCACGCATGTATCCCTGGGCATCATGAATGTACACGATGACTTCTTCGGGCAGGGCGTCGCTCGCAAGCTTCTGGCCTACGTGACGGAATTGGCCGACGAGCAAAGTAAGCCGGTCCGGCTGGTGTCGAGCGCGATGAATCTGGATTCGTTTTCCTTGTATTCGAAAGCCGGCTTTCAACCAATCGCAACGTTTCAGGACATGATTTTGACGGTTCCAGAACAAGGCATCGAACTTCCGGAAATATTTCCTCAAAACCACGATTTCGTGCTTCGCGACGCAACGATCACGGACGTCGAATCAATGGTGGAACTTGAACTGAAAGTCGCGGGCATCGATCGAGCCAAGGATTTTCGCTACTTCATCGAAAACGAATCAGGCTACTGGCATGTTTCTGTGGCCGCCAGAAATGAAGAAGTCGTCGGCTTTCTCGTTTCCATTTCACAGCCTGGATCCAGCATGATCGGTCCCGGCGTTTTTAAAGACGAATCCATTGCGATCGCGTGTCTGCATCGGGAACTGAATTTTCGCGCAGGCTCAACGATGGTTTTTCTTCCGCCTTGCAACTGTCGCGATTTGATCCAGTTCGCGTACGATGTTGGAGCCAAAAATTGCGAAATTCATTTCGCTCAATCATTGGGTCCATGGCAACCGCTCGACGGCGTGGTGATGCCGACTTTTATGCCAGAAACAGGATAGCGATGGCTTCAAACATTGAGATCAAACTTCGTGTTGCGGATTTGAACGCGGTGGCCGAAAAAGCGATTCCGCTCGCCAATCATGGTCCAGAATTGATTCGCCAGGAAGACGTTTTCTTTAACGCGACGGCTGGACGTTTGAAACTGCGTTTGTTCGACGATGGAAGAGGTGAGCTGATTGGTTATCGTCGATCGGACTCCGAGTCGATCCGCGAAAGCCAGTATCACCGCTACCTGACCGACGATCCCCCCAGTCTGCGAAAGTCGCTTTCGATGACGCTGGGAGAAGGTATCACCGTTCGCAAGGAACGGACCTTATTCCTGATTGGGCAAACTCGAATCCATCTTGATCGAGTCGAATCGTTGGGCAATTTTGTCGAACTGGAAGTCGTGATGCAGGAAGGCGAAACGACCGAGCAAGGAATCGCTATCGCCAACGACCTGTTGCGAAAACTGGGGCTGGATTCCGCAGAACGAATCGCAGTAGCCTACGCGGACTTGCTGGCAGAGTAGGCGGAAAAAGACGTAATGACCTGTCTTTGAAACCGGAACGACAATGAACCGCTACCAGTCCTCTGCCCAATAGATCGCTTCGCTGGTTTCCGTTGAAATCGCCACACCGCAAGTCTGGCCATGATTCCAACCATCGCCATGATCGTCGGCATGGAGCACGTACAGTGTGAAATGCTTTGGGAAATTGTACTCTTTCCGATCCGAACGACTGGTGTGATATCCCGCGGTCGGTACGTTATTTTTCTGATCCGCATTGAAGTGCGTGAAGAATCCGCCGCCTTGAAAACGATGCTTTGACGTGACTTCCATTTCTTCGATCAAGGAATTAAGCTCATTCGCGGGCAACTTGACACGAAGCTGTATAAACGCCCCTCCTTGAAGCATGCCTGGGAAGTAAGCAAACAAGGGATCGGATTTTGATTCAGGGCATTGCTCTGGAAAATGCCGAACAAGGCGGGACGAAAAACTGCTTATCGCGTGTTCATAGGATCGCAGCGAATAGGTCACTTCGGGAAAGGGGCTGCAGCCATAGACCCAAATGGCATAGACAAACGCAACTAGAAAAATGAGCTTTAAAAGTTTCATGCTTTTTGCCGGTGTTGATCAATCGCTACACACGTTTTGACCTACAGCCCGTTGAGCGATTGGTCCCGATTGAGCAACGCTTGTTGACGTGGGTTTGGAGCGACACCGATTTTCATGCAAAGGCGAAACTGGTCTGCCTGAAAACGATTCGGCTGTACGACACCATTTTTCTCAATCTCGTACTCGATTCTTCGCACGTGTCGGTTCCAGTACATCCCCACCAGCTGGCCGATGATCGGACGAAACTTTCCGTAGCTCGATTTCACTTCCACCGTATCGCCAAGCTCGAAACCGTCGGTGTCCACCTGATGCCACAACGTCGGCAAGCCTCGAAATGAAACGTCGCCGTACGCATATTCACAGTATCCCAACTTCTCCAGCACCGGATCAGTACAGTCCTGTTTGCGAAAGATTCTTTTGGATGGGATCAGCGTCTTTGCCACTTCCAAATCGTTTGGGTGAATCCAGTCCTCACCATCTTCGGGCCACAAACAGAAACCATGCTGCGGCAACACCCGAAGGCGTTCGCTCATCGTTTTGGCATCGTCTTTTCGATAGGCTGACGCGGCCAGATCGGTCGTCGAATTCCAGTCAAGTTCCGGAATATGAAGTGACTCAAGTTCGGCAGACGCCATGCCATCAGGCAGCGGTTCGTAGAAGTCGTCTTCGGTCATTGGCGTTGTCCACGATCTTGGGAGAGTACTGCTCCATTATAACCCGGTACCCGGTCTCGCCCTGGATTATTCACGAGGCGTTAGCACAATGGCACTCACGTTCCATCTCCGGTTTCACGGCATAAACGCAACTTCCCAAACGAAAAAACGCCTCGCAGATTTCATCCGCAAGGCGCTTTATTTCGTATTCAGTAGCTCGGGACAATGAGCCGTCGTATCAGCAGAATCGCCTCGGAGAGGCGAGCTACTTTGGTTTTATCCGCTTCAAGCACCAGTGGTTTGTGACAACTCGATTGCAGGTTGAGCCGTTTTGGCGATAGCCACGGTTCCGCGCACAAAACCGGGGCTAACGCCCAAACGGCTTAGAATTGAAACCCCGCTTTTAGCCGAGACAGACCACTAACCAATTTTGGCGATCAAGTCGGCAGTTCGTGAGCTGTAGCCCCACTCGTTGTCGTACCAGCTAACGATCTTCACAAGGTTACCCAAAACACGAGTTTGTGGAGCCGCGAAAATGGAGCTGTGTGGATCGTCGATGATGTCAGTCGACACCAATGGATCTTCGCTGTAACAAAGGATGCCTTTGAGTGGTCCGTCCGCGGCAGCTTTCACAGCAGCGTTGACTTCTTCAACAGTTGCAGCCTTATCAAGCACAACGGTCAAATCCACAACCGATCCAGTCGGAACTGGAACTCGCATCGCCATACCAGTCAGCTTGCCCTTCAAAGCAGGAATGACCAAAGCAACCGCTTCTGCAGCACCTGTAGACGTTGGAATGATGTTCAGAGCCGCCGCACGTGATCGATAAAGATCCTTGTGAGGAGCATCCAGCACGTTCTGGTCGTTGGTGTAACCGTGAACGGTTGTCATCAAACCAGACTGGATTCCGAACGAGTCATTCAGAACTTTGGCGACAGGTGCAAGGCAGTTGGTGGTGCAGCTTGCGTTGGAGATGCACTTCATGTCGTCGGTCAGCTGATCATCGTTAACGCCCAAAACGCATGTCAGATCAGGAGCGTCCTTCGCAGGAGCACTGATGACGACTTTCTTGGCGCCGGCTTCCAAGTGTGAATCGTAGCCCGGTTTTCCGTCTTTGGCACGATTCGTGAAAACGCCTGTGCTTTCGACGACAACATCAACGCCAAGGTCACCCCATGGCAAAGCCGCTGGGTTACGCTCTTCGAAAACGCGAATCTTCGTTCCGTTGACGATCAGGTTCTCTGAATCGAAATCAACGGTTCCAGGGAAACGACCGTGGATGCTGTCGAACTTCAGCAGCGTTGAAAGGGTTTTGTTATCAGTCAGGTCATTGATGCCGACAACTTCGAATTCGTCTTTTCGTTCCATCAAGTTACGAAAAGTCAAACGGCCGATGCGGCCAAAGCCATTGATTGCTACCTTAATTGCCACGTCTGTCTCCTGGTGATGGTGGTTTGAGGTTATTGTTTGTGTGATCTGAGGATCGCCACGTTTGCGGATCGCTACGTGCGAATTTACGCCCCAGACGATATCAGAAACCGCCATTTCGGCAAGACGCCCGTTATCTCCCACCAACCGTCTGCCAACAAAGGAAATTGCAATCGTGTCACAAGGTGACTGGCAACGCCCAGAAGGTCTTACGAAGGGCACTTGGGATTACATCCGCAGCCACAGCATCGCTGACGGTTACGATAAGTTTCTTCATAACGATCCTTTAACTTTGCTGGATTGGCAGGTTGTACAAAGGCACTTCTCACCGATCGCAAGCGGTTCTCCCAAACGACACGTCGTCGAGTTCGGTTGTGGAACCGGTCGAACATTGCTGCCACTGGCAAAAATGGGCTATGAGACGACAGGGATCGATCTGTCTTTCGAAATGCTGAAACAATTCCGTCAAAAATCGATCGAGGAATCGCTGCAAAGTTCCTGTCACCCAATCGCGGCGAACCTGACGGAGCTTAGCGGCTTTAACGACCAAGTTTTCGATCACGGCGTTTGCCTTTTCAGCACCCTGGGGATGATCAAAGATCGTTCACAACGAGCCACTTTTCTAAATGATGCGTCCAGGACGATTCGCAAAGGCGGAAAGTTCATCGTTCACGCCCATCGAGCGATGTTTCAGGTACGGCAAGTCGGCGGCTTGAAATGGTTCGCGACAAGCCTATTCAAGGCCGCGATCGGCGAGCAGGAGTTTGGCGATCGCTACGCGGACTATCGCGGGATCAACGATTTTTTCATTCACAGCTACCGGCTGGTTGAACTGCGTCAGGAATTGACCGACAACGGTTTTGAAATCGTTGAAGAGAATCCATTGGTTCACGGAAAAAATGAGCTGGAACTTGGATCACCGACGAAGCGTTCGAGCATCCTTTCGACGGTCGGCTGGATCGTGGTCTGCACGGTTCGATGAAAGCCCGTTTAGCCCGGATTATTCACGATGCATGGGCGTCGACCTGCGTTGTGGTTTCGACAGGTCACCCACGACGTGAAATTGACCAATTTGCAAAACTGCCTCGGCGTCCGGAGAATCGCTTCAATGGCGAAACCAGACGCCTGTCGTCGTGAATAATTCCGGTTTAGTTCAAGGCTGCGGCGATTCCCAACCGCTGAGCCGCTGCGAAGTAGGCATCTTGCAACTCTTCTGGCACTGGCGTTTCGTGACCCGCGTCGGGCAGTTGAAACAATTCGATTTCTCCACCGTAGGCATCAACGATCCGCTGTTGATAGTCTGGCGGAACGACTCGATCACGCCGCGAAGAAACGAAAAGGCAGGGCGCGGAACACCGTTTCGCATTTTCAACTGCGTCCAGTTGGAATGGAATTTGAGCCGCAACGAAACGGCTTAACCCAATCGATGGAACGAGATACCTTTTTCGATATCGGATCAACTGGTGGACCGGTGCGGGATTTCGCAACAAAACGGCTGCCACATCAAACTGAGCCGCGAACAGAACAGCCGACATTCCTCCAAGGCTATTTCCGATGACCACAATTTTGCGATCAGGAAATCGCTCAGTCGCCGCTGCACCAATCGCATTGACCATCTCTGGATAGCGCTGCAACGTCGCGATCCCCTCGCTGCCACCGTATCCGAATGGATTGATCGTCCACAATACAGAATCGGCCGAAAAGCACTCAGCCGGATGCACCGAAGCATTTTCCGCGCGGCCACCGGTTCCCGGGAACTTGATGATCAGAATCTTGCTGGCGTTATCGGTTCCGGACGAAAACGAATCGGTCCAAACCTCAATCGAATCGTTCCCTACCTGAATGGTCTCACGAACTTTTGTCCCGGCATCAAGCGGATGAGTCGAAGGGCACAGCACAAGCCGATCCGTCAGCCTTTGCAGCCACTTCATAAAGCACGCTCACGCGATCGAGCCATTCGTTCTTCAATCCGCCGAGTCACATTTTTGCTGGACACGACCGCCGATTCAAGCAACGGCACTCCACGAGCCGCATACGATCCTGCGAACCAGATTCGCCGATCCGGTTCAGCATGCATCCGGTCCAGTTGCGAATAAAGGGCTTCCGAATCTTTATTGACCACGGGACGCTGAAGGTTCGCCGATGCAACGATCTTGGAATTAGCAATTCCCTCAGACGGAAAAATTGACTGAAACAGGTTTTCAGCCTTGGGCCAATTTGAATGAAATCGATTCATCCATACCGTGCAAGTCGACTCCTGCGATTCCTGACATTTCTTCGTCTGTCGCGATTGGGCAAAAGATGAATTTCGGAAATTAAACGTCGACCAATCTTTCGGGCTCAGCGGCATCACAGAATCGTCGGTGTGAACCAACACTGGGACATCTACATAGTCGAAACGATCGAGCACATCCGTCTCGGCAGTATGATCGTACAGTTTCCGCACATGATTGGCCTGAGTCGCGATGACCACATGGTCAAATGACAAATCGCCCTGGTCTGTTCTAACGAAAACGCGATCGGGATCCCTCTGAAAAACCTGTTTGACCGAAGTAGACAATTTCACGTCAGCAACGTTGGCCAGCAAACGCTCGGCAACGTCAAACGTTCCATGAGTCGTTCGCAGCAGCGGAGCAAGACTCTTTGATCCACTGGCGTCTCCTGCGATCTTGGCCAGTGCCGACAGAACAATGTCCGCAGGGAATTTTCCCAGTTCTTTGGCCGGACAGGTAAACACGGTCGTTGTGAGCGCCGGAAGCAAAAACTGGTCGATAAAGAGTGGTGAAAGGTCAACAAAAGGCTGCGTTTTCAACAGCTTCCCAAAACTAATCCCGTTGAACTGCTCGTTTGCCATACCAACAGGTAATTCATCGGCCGCATCCCCGGCCAGCAATTTCGAACCTGCCGCCTGAAACTTTCGCAAGTCACCTAAAATCTGCCGAGCGTTTGAACTGATCGCTGATTTCAAAAGCGATACCGCATTGTATGGCAGTCCCAATCGCAACAGCGTTTCCGACGGGTTGTAAAACGTTTGCTGGTGATCGACCGGCTCGAACTGGACTCCTGCTTCACGATACAAATCAAAAACGCTGGGCCAAAGCGACTGGTTGAACATCCGTGATGGAACGTCTCCGGTTGCGTTCGATTCCGTGAGCCCAATGTGCGAACCGAAGTCCCGTGAGTGAGCCGCCATTCCGGCAACGTTGGCTTTTTCAAACACGGTGCAGCGCAAACCAGATTGCGTCAAGAAACAGGCTGCCGACAAGCCTGCCATGCCGCTGCCGATGATCGCGATTTCACCCTTCGCAGAATCAATTGCGGCTTCGACAATTTTTGAGCCGTCAGTTTTGAAGTTGTCGAAGTTGTCGCCGATTTCATTACCCCAGGACTCGGACATCGCCATCGCGACGAGTGAATCCGGTTTCGTCAAAGTATTCGCAAAGCGGCACGCACCATTTACGTGTCGTATCAAGCAACGTTCGAATGTCGCCCATGGATAGACCGCCCTGTTCGGCGATCGCTTCACGCATTTTTTTCTGAGCCTCTTCCACCGGTTCGCGATGAAAGAAATACTCCTTGCTTACGGCGACGATATCCCCGTTTTCTCGGGCCATCGTCAAAAGCTCAGGAACGGCATCTTTGTTCTTGGTCGCAGATTTTTGCAGCTCGTCAGCAGTCGGCGGCTTCAATCCAGCAGCACGAAGCGTCCGCAGCAATTCATCCAACAAAACTTTCTGGCCCTTCGAAAGTTTGGGCCCCGATCCGGCAAGGGCCACCGTTTGCACATTCGCAATCACGGTTTTCTGCCGCTTTAAATGCTCGATTACGGCGTCGAGCACTTCCTTTTGTTCAAGCCATGAAAATTCGTTTTCGACGACGTTTCGCGGATGGTTGAAACGCAGCGGAAAAGCATCATGCAATCGAGTCAACGTTTTAACCACATTGGCTCCAAGCTCTTCGAATCGGTCTCGCTGCACGCACACGGTACGAGTCTGAGAAATCGCTGTTTCGATCAGTTCGCCAGATTCTTTCAAGCGTTCATAGGTCGCACGGTAATCAACAACGCCAGCGATTCGCGGCCAGCTTTCTGCTGAAAACGAAGCGTCATTCGAAAGGTAAACGCTCGATGCAGCCCGCTGGTCGGCAGAATCTGATTCCATCGCTCGGACATGTTTCAAATCAGTGGCCGTTGCTTTTTTAATCGCGGCGGCTTCCGGATGAAGGATCATGCCACCGCCGATCGTGATCACGGGCGATTCAAGCCTGACCACAAATGGCTGATTCCATACCGCAACCGCATCGTCGGAAAGATAAATTTGAGCCAAACCGTCTTTGCCAGGTTGAAGCTCGGAACCGTCCAGCAATCGAATGTTCCCAAACAGCTCCGCCGTACCAATATGAAAGCGGACTCGCGTCCGATCCCTTAACGGCTTCTTGATACTGGCCAGCAAACGCAGTTTCACGGTCAGCAACCGAGAGGGAACAAGGTGCCCGACCGCCGCAAGCTCATGCCCGCGTCCAATTTCCTGCTGGCGGACTCCTGCCAGATTGATCGCCGCCCGTTGACCACGCTGAACCGAATCGCTCCCCTGATCATGATTCTGAATTCCGCGAACACGAACTGCCGTCGCGCCGGGTTGGACTTCAACATTGTCGCCAACTGCCAGCTTGCCGCTACTGACGCTTCCCGTCACCACCGTGCCGTGGCCTTCGATCGAAAACGCGCGATCAATCGCCATTCGAAAGGGGGCCGATTCGCGATTCGCGATGTCGGATTGAGCCACTCGAGTCGCTGCCGAATGGAGTGCTTTCTTCAGTTCGTCGATGCCCATACCAGATTTCGAACTGGTTCGAATAATCGGAGCGTCATGCAAAAAGGTATCCGCGACGGTCGAACGAATTTCTTCTTCCACCATCTCCAACCAGTCGTCATCGACCAAATCGCACTTGGTCAACGCGATCACGCCGCAGGTCAGGTTCAACATCCGCAAAATGTCCAGATGCTCGATCGTCTGCTGCTTGACCGAATCATCACCGGCAATCACCAGCAACACCATGTCCATGCCGGTGGCTCCGGCCAGCATTTGTCGCACGAATTTTTCGTGCCCCGGAACGTCCACCACGCCGACACGAAACTCTTCGATCGAAAGAAACGCATACCCCAGCTCGATCGTGATGCCACGTTTTTTTTCTTCGGGCAAGCGATCGGTGTTGGTTCCCGTCAACGCGCCGATCAACGAAGTTTTTCCGTGATCAATATGGCCTGCCGTTCCAAGAATCAAATCTGTCATCGGGGAATCGTCAGTCATCAAACATCCCGATACAGAATCGCGCCGCAGCCCTTACATAAAAGCGGCTTGCACATCAAAAGGTCGCTGGCGGTCTGCTGAGTCAGCGTCAAGTTGCAATTCCCACACGTCGTCGCATCGGTCGCGGCAAACGTGTCTTCGCCTTTGGTTTGAATCGATCGCTTGTAGGGAGCAACGAGATCCGGATGAAGATCTTTTAACTCGTGAGCCAGCTTTTCGCGAACGCTGGCTTCTTCGCCTTCGAGCGTCTTCATTTCTGCGGCCACCTTTTGGCTGATCGCGTTGGTTTCCTGTTTGGCTTTCTCAAGGTTCTCTGTCGCCGCTTTCAATTCGGATTCCAGCACGTCCAGCTTTTCAAGCGTTTCAAATATCTCGTCCGCCTGGCAGCTATTGGCTTGTTCGTCAGCCGCGATACGATCCTTCAGCAGCTGAAATTCCTTGTTGGATTCAGCCGCATTAAGTTTGGCTCGCATGTCTTCGACTTTGGCTTCGCGATCGTCAAGCTGACTCTGTTTTGCTCGTGAGTCCTTCCGCACTTCGGCCAGCTCAATTTTTTTGGCGTCAAGTGCATCCGAAAAGGCGGCTTCGTTCGTTTTGGCCAAACGAATCTGAATCGGTCCGCGTCGCATGCGGTCCGAGATATCGGTCAACTGCTGCAACCGGATATGCAAAGTTCGCAGCAGAGCATAATCGACTTTGTTGTTCGTTTTCTGATCGTTCAAGCGTCGTGTCCGTTTTAAGGAAGGGTTGCTGTGCCCCGTTCATGGAAGGGTTGCTGTGCCCCTATGGTAACAAATTTAATTTCAGATGTTAGCTCCGCCGCACCACTGTTTTCTGACCGTTGCAACATGTCTCCGACGGGCCATTCCTGCAATCTCGACACGCGATACAATCTTCGTTCTGAGAAAGTTGAACTTAAATTGAACAACAGGATGAGCCATGAAAGTTATCGCATTTGCCGCCAGCAACAGTCGGAACTCAATCAACAAAAAGCTGGTTCAACATGCGGCCAATCTTCTTAAATCACAAGTTGTGGAAACTGCTGAAATCGAAATCCTTGACTTGAACGATTACGATGCTCCCATTTTTAGCGTCGACACAGAAAGTGAATCTGGAATTCCCGATTCTGCCACTGCGTTCTTCAAGAAACTTGAGTCCTGTGATGCGATCCTTGTCTCCTACGCCGAACACAATGGGCTCTATTCTGCCGTGTGGAAAAGCCTGTTCGACTGGATGTCTCGAATCGATCGCAAAGTGTTTCATGACAAACCGATGGTCGTCTTGGCGACTTCGCCCGGAGGCGGTGGCGCCGCGAACGTTTTGAGAATTGCCAATGATTCAGCGTCTCATTTCGGAGCCAACATCCAAGCCAGCCTTTCTGTGCCCAGTTTCAACGACAATTTCGATGTTGAATCTGGCGAATTGTCCAACGCCGAACTGGCAGCTCAACTTTTGACGGCACTGGAAAAACTGAAAACCGATTAAGGTGCGGCGATTCGGTTGTTCACGACGTCGCCCTGAATATTGCTCCATTCTCAAACACTGAAATAATGGCACCTGGTTGAAGTGACTCATTCCCTGCCCTCGCTGCCATGCCGTTAACCGTGAAATTTGTATCGATCATCCTGCAGACTCTGTTGCTCGCTTCGTTTGCGATGTGGTTTGGCGGGTTTGGATTTTACGTCAGCTTCGTCGTTCCGGTTGGAAACGAGATTCTCGGTTCATCTTTCGAGCAAGGGATGGTGACTCGCCAGGTAACCGTTCCGCTGAATTATTTGAGCGGCATTGCGGCGGCTTGCATGGTTTGCGATGCAATTTTCCGATGGAAGAAAGCAGGTAATCGATGCCGGTACGGTTTGCTGGGGTTTTCGGTAACGATGATTCTGATGCTTGCGGCGTTGCTCTACCTGCATCCCCAGATCGACGGCTTTGTGGATCAGGAGTCTCGTGACATCGCTGGTGACTACGACCAGTTTTACTGGCTTCACCGTTTGTACTTGTGGGCCAGCACCGTGCAATGGTTCGCGGCATGGGGCTGGCTGGTTTGCTACGTGGCGTCGCGGAAGACCGGACTCCCTTCGAAGGATGTTGACTGAACGAACGCACTCGGCCGCTCACGCGACTCGGCTCACACGCAAGTGAGCCGTTGGCTGTGAGGCCTCGGGTGCGTCGCACCTCCGTAGCCGATGTCGCCAGACTTCGGGCAGCTCGCCAAGGTTACACCGGGAAATGACCAACTGAACTCTGGTGAGTCAAGCTACGGCATCGCGCCAGCTACGACACTATCTCGCACCCGAAGATTCACTTCAACCCGGACTATTCACGATGCGTGGGCGTCGATATGAAGAAGGCTTGTTTCATTGCGGTGTTGCTCCGAGTTTGTGGTTTCGACAGGTCACCCGCGAAGTGAAATTGACGAATTTATAAAACTTGCCCGGCATCCGGTTAATCGCTTCAAAGGGCAAACCAGACGCCTGTCGTCGTGAATAATTCTAGTTCAAAATCAGAAACGAAATCCTCGCAGCAAACGAACCCAACTCAAGCGAACATCTTTGACCAGACTCGACTTCGATTCGTCCAAGCCAGAAATACTGACAAGCCCTCCCAACCCAAAGTTGAAATACGAATTCCCTTTCCAAAAGTTCCCTCGTTTCCTGACCGGCTCCAACGAGAAATAAAACTCATTGGCGGCCACGGAACGAGGACCGAAAGCAATTGCGATATTCGTTCGAAAAACGGCATTCGTGGAATCGACCGAAGAAAGCTCACCGTTAAAGAAGAATGGATTTCCGTCTTCATCCGCAGGCAGATCATCCGTCAGCTCCGGTGACCGGAGATTCGCGACCAGAAAATTACCCGTCACAACTGCCTTGTCGGCAAAAAAGAGATGCACTCCGCGTCCGCCGTTATCAAAACAAAGATTGTTTCGAACTACGGACTTGCGAGCGTAAGGCAATGGGATTTGAATCGACTCATTTTCCGAATCGTCCTCGTCGAGTTCTTCTCGCGTGGATATCTCGGGCACCCCCGCTCCGTCAGGATCGGCAACACCTGCAATGGCAGACGTGATCAAATTATTCGTTTGAGTGTAGTAGTGGTCGTCGAGACTGATTCCGTTTCCGTCGGTGATCCCTGAATCTCCGAGAACCTCGTTTCGGTTTTTGAAGCAGATGTTCCAGTCAAATCGAACGCCAATTTTCCTGTTTGACGGCGATCTCAAAATCGGCTGAAAAGAGGTAATGCCGCTACTCTGGTTCGGATTCGTCGATGCGTTGTCGAAACATACATTCCCTCTCGCCGAAACCATGTCCGACTGGTTGAAGCTTATCCCACCTCCACCGTGGTTGTGCACCACATTGCCAACACAGGCAATGTCGTGACTGGAATAAACTCCAATGCCCGGATCGATACTACGTTCCGGGTCACCGATGATCTCGAGGCCCTGAATGCGGATATAGCTGCCTCGGATGTCGAAATTGCCAAACACTCGAGGTCTGCCATGCGGATTCAACGCTTTGATCCATGTAATTTTCTCCGGGTCGCCGATGAAGGGTTTGTAAGCAAAATTTTCTTCTTCGGTCCCAACCGTGCGTACGAAAATAATGTCCTCGAAAGTACTCTCGCCATCGTCTTCGAATTCGACATAGTCTCCCGGACCAATCAGAAGTCGATCGCCTGGTTCCAGACGCACGCAGGCACTTCTTAGTGTCCGCCATGGCAACTCTTGAGTGCCCGGATTGGAGTCGTCGCCTGCGATCGAAACGTATCGGTCTTCGGCAAAGCAAATGTCAAGTGATGCGAAATCTGCGACAAAAAGCGTAAGGAAAGCTACCGCAGTGAGCGTGCGTCGAAAGTTCTTCATGGCGAATTGCAAAAGTTGTTTGTTGGCTTGAGATTGTAGGCAGCCTTCGAAGATAGACGTCCGACGGCCTGCCTTTCTGGCTTAGCATCGTTTACAAGCCGGGGATTTTAGCCAGCGAGCGACACTCTGTCATTGGGACAGGTGAGCGAAGAACCATTGGCCGCATGCCTGCTGATTAAAGAAGGTCCGATGGAGGGTTTTTCAGTATAAGCGATGCACTAAGAATCAGCGTGACGGAGCAATTCGTACGCATCACGTCATCAATGCCATGGTCTTCCTGAATGACTGATTCGCATTCAGGGAGTTTTCAGAATTTTCGTTAGTCGCAGCCCCAGAGCAATTGACCGATCTGCCAAAGCTATTAGCGCAGGGCGAGTGATCCGTGCGACCTATCACCTTTACGTTGCACTTGTTGTTGTATTTCTACATTCTGACTTTGGTTTCGGTCACGGGTTCTCAAAATCATCCCGGCGTTCGGAGAATCTTTTCCATCTTCCGACCTTTGGCAAGCTCATCCACAAGTTTGTCCATGTATCTGGCCTGTCGGGTCAGCGGCGTAACGATCTCCTCGATACGGTACCCGCAAATTGATCCAGTGATCAGGCTTGCGCTGGGATTGATCGTTGCCGCAGCGAAGAATTGCTCAATCGTTGCCTCGCTATCAATCAGCTTCCGCAATTTTTTGACATCGAATCCAGTCAACCACTCAATGACCTGATGAAGCTCCGCCTTCGTTCGTCCCTTCTTTTCGATTTTTGCAATGTAGTGCGGATACACGGAGGCGAATGTCATCTCGGCGATTCGATCGTCGTGTTCTTTCGTAGTCGTCATACTAAACTCGTTCGAAATTTGGTTTTTGTTGGGCACACGGATAGATTGTGCGTTCAACTCGGTCGCGAGGTACGACTTGGTTGAAAACAATTGTAGTGGACCTTAAACCTGGGGACGAACCGTTGGCTCTGCTACCATCGCTCCTGATTTGTTTTGTTAACTTCCGCTAGATGCGGGTGCAGGTTGAATCAAAACTGTGCCAGGATTGATAGCGTCGATAGGACGGAAATTGATACTGGGAAAACGCGATTTCAGTTTCTGCAGCGCTATCTTCCCTATCGTGTTTTCATAATATTGCACGTCCCGAATATGTGGCAATTTTTCCAAGTGTGCCAAAATTTCGTCGACATCATCTGATATTGGCAGGTTAAATACCAAGGAAGTGTGTTTGACGAAAAGGAATTGCCGCAGAGCCTTCTGGCGAAGTCAAAACGGTCCTTACTTGCTGATGCAACTGGCAGGCCAATCATCTGATTGACTCCGTTGGCATTTGGAACCGACAATATCTGAAACTCGACCGACTCATTGAATTCAAACGATGAAATTCCAAACTGTTGAAGCGATTGTGCTGCAGCAATCTGGGTGTTGCCCCGTTTCGCTAAAGTTGAAAGCAATGCGACCAAGATGGAGATCAACAATGTCGCTAAGAGCAGTGTCCGAATTCCAAACTTTATTCTCACGAGAATTCTTTTCGATTCTGATTCGGATAACAAATTGCGATCTATCCGCGTGCAACGAAGATATGCTCGCACTTTGGATTTTATTACCACACGGATAGATCGTGCGTTGAACTTGTCGCGTGATGCGTCTTGGGCCAAGCGATATCGTAGTGGTTTTAGAAAACGGTTACCAGATTTCCGTGTCCGATTTATGTTCTCTGTCAGTCGCTTGTTTCGTAGCTTCGCTGGTACCAATTGGCATTACGGGACAAGCCCATCACGCTTGATTAGCCGCGTTTGCACCCCTTGATGCGGGGGGTATTTGACGTTCTGCCAGAAACCACTGACATTTCATTCATTTCTTCGATATTAGCCCGGATTAGGAAGGAAAGAATGCCCTAAGCACTCCCTTACATCTGCATCCTGATCCGGTTAGCGCCGTCGAGGCCGGTCGTGAGTTGTAATCAACTGCACTGCACAATTGCATGTATGAACGGCGATAAAAGGCATTGGCGGGTTTACATCCGTCCCCCAGACGAACACGATTTTCAATATCGGGACTTTTTTATCGATTTACTGGATCTGCGGCGTGTGAAGATTGAATGCTCGCCACGCCCCTATTATCATCACAGGGTTAGGTTTGCATACGGAAACCCCAGTTTCAAAACGTTCTGATGCGATTCATCGTTTCTGTTCATCTGGATTTTTTCAACACAATTTTAAGAAAGAAGCATCGAATGAAAAAAATCAATTTATTTTTTGCAATGCTCGCCGCTGTTTCGATTTCCGCATTGGGAATCGGAACTGCTGACGCGGACATTGTGCTGTACGAAGGCGGCACCCCCAATGGTGACCAAGGCTTCTTCAGCTTTGGAGACTTTACGGTGACCGATACTACCGACGGAGTCGTTATTGACAATTCGGAAGGCGACGCGTCGGACGACGCAGGCCTGTTCGGCGGCTTTGGTAACAACAGTTTTGATGTCCAGGATTTCGATCCTGCGACCAATGAATTGACTGTCGAGTTTCGTTTCCTTGAGGGAGACGCATCAGGATTCTTCAATTTCGTTTTGTCTGACATTGATGATGAGAACTCGGCCCAAGACAATCAGTTTACTTTCACGTCTGATGCGGCCTCAGACGTGGGCGACGGTTCAGGATTTTTGACTCAATCGATTCTTTTGTCTGAAGAAGCAAACTTTCAGCAGACTTCGTTCGGTTTCGATGATTCAGGTGATGGAATCTTCAACCCCGGTCTGCGCGAAGTACAGGTTCAAAGCGCTTTCGGATCAACAGATGCTCTGATTGTTGAGATCCGTAGCATTCGGATCAGCGCGATTCCTGAGCCCGGCAGCCTTGCTTTGCTGGGTCTGGTAGTTCCTGCGTTCGCTTTGCGACGTCGTCGGTGACCAATCTGGTTCGAAAAGCAATTGACTTGCTAATCGTATTACGAAAATGTGCATGCCACTGAAAAGTGTCGTGCACATTTTTTTTGCCCCTCATGATCTCGCGGTTTACCAACTGGAACGAGAGGCCGAAGCCACCACGGTCGATCAGCTCGCTAACAACAGGTGGGCTAACGATCCTCCAACCGCCTCGCCGGTTTTCTGGCGCAGAGCACGCGATTCATCGGCGTGATTTCACGCGGAATTTCAGCCCAGCGAACCAGGTAGCCAGCGGCTTCCAGCCGATACGTCCGGTCGATATCGAACGCAGCTTTCAGCCCAAATTCATTCTGCAAGGCCTGAGGAGCTTTGCATTTCGCTTGAGGGTAGCAGCAAGGCAGGATCGCAAGCTGGCCTCCACTTTTTATCGCGACCTCAATACACAAATCAGAAAGCACTCCGCATGCATGAGCGCTGACGATCGACATGTTTGGCTCAATCCATGAAGCTTGCGTGTCGATTTTGGCGTTGAGCGTTTCGATTTTATCCTGAATCCAAGGTGCGACCTCGATCGCAACATTAATCAACTTTTGTCGACTGTCAGTTTCTTCTTTGTCGACCAGCAGCACGTGATTTACGTCTCGTTCGAACATGGCAAACAGAACGCCCAGCAAGCCATGACCGCAGCACAAATCGGCAACTCGATCGGCACGTGAGTTCTTTCGAACACGCTGAAAAAACTCAAACGTCTCAATTACTTCTTTACAGGGAAGGATTCGATCCGTCGCGATGGCTTTCACGAACACATCCTGCAGCGAATCCGAGTTGAAGTACGCTTCTGCAAGATTCAAATTGAATTTGCTGGTTGATTTGACCCAGCGTTTGTCCTGAAGTGCGTTCAGCTGAGGGAAAAATTTAAATCGAGTGTTCGATGTCATAGAATTCGATAACGCGGCGGACAAGATCAAGCCTTTTGGAACGTTCAGGATCACGCTGCGAAGCTTGCGACCAATAAGTCTGTTCCTGAAGCAAGGCGGCTGCGAATTCGGAGTCTTTTCGCTTGATCGTCAAAGGCCCAAACAGCAACGCCGCTTCAAAGTTCACGTCATCGTAGGCCGGATCGCTTTCGGTCGGCAGGTCTGTTCTGTCAAAACTGAGAATGTTGTAGGGCCAGCGACCGAACGAGCGAATTTCCTGATCGATCCAAAATTTGTTGGCAATTGCCCAGCGCCGAACGCATTCCGAACGATTACTTGGCTGGAACACGATCCGATCGGGAATTCGGTCCGGGTGAGCGTTAAGAATTCGAACAATGTTTCGGCCGCCGACTCCGCAGATGCTCAAGCAATCGATTTCGCCGACGGACAGCGGTTCGAGTCCATCTCCAAATCGAATCTCTCCGCGCGTTGTACCTTCGCAAGAGAGTTCGTCATGCAGCCGCGACATCGCCGCGACAGAGTTCTCGTAGGGCAGGCGTTTGTTTTCGATTCCGATACCGCGTTCAATCAGGTCATTCTTAAGCAGGTAAACCAGTAAACTGCCGTGATCGGACCCAACGTCCGCCACGACATTGCCTCGAATCAGACCTGCCACACGTTTTAAACGCTGGCTCACAATGCAAGCTCCCGCAGCTGCAGTTTCCAATCGTGTTGAATGTCGCGATGAAAGGTTTCGACGGCTTTGTTGATCTTTTTGAGCTGACCAAGATACATATTGGTCATCACGGGGTACCTTCGAAACGGTGTTTTGCTGGCTTTGAGTGCCCGGCAAAAATGCATTCGGACTCGAACTTCCGTATCTTTGTCGCCTGAAAAACGTAAGCACTTGTCCATCGTGCGGATCATTTTTCGCAGCGTCTTTTTGTGGGCGTCGGGCGTCAGTGCAAATTGTTCGTCGATGTTCTGACACAAAAGCGAAACGTAGCCCAGTTCGTCGTTGGACAGAAACAGCAGGTAGGTGAGCAGTTCCTTGTTGTCTTTTTTAAATCTCGCAAGACGCAAAACGGCTTCCAGCAACTCGCCCTGATCGAGATTGACCAGCGACTTTTTGAGTTCAGCGATGGAGGCGGCTTTCATTGTTTGCGTCGTCGACGGTGGCGAGGTTAATCAAATCGAACAACAGGGACAAAATCGAACAGCCAATTTCAACCCGGATTATTCACGATGCGCGGGCGTCAAAACTGAGAAGGCTTGTTTCATTGGGGCATTGTTTCAAGTTTATGGTTTCGACAGTTCACCCACGACGTGAATGGTGAATCCGCAAAAACTGTCGCCGCTTCAGGAGAATCGCCTCAAATATCAAACCAGACGCCTGTCGTCGTGAATCATTCCGGTTCAATCAATCGCGATTGCGTTTTTCACCGGCCGCATTGAGGGCAGGAAAATCGTACTCGATGACTTCGGCTGTCGCGGCATCGGGCTTGGGTGTTTCGATAGCCTTGGGCGATTCGTTTGATCTCTGGGGTTCTCGAACAAGGATGGAGTACTCAACAACTTTTTCAGCGTCAGCTTTGGCGACAGATGGTCGTGTTGCAATTTTACCTTTGGCGGGCGCGTCATTGCTGCCCGAAAGAGGCAAAAGACTTACTCCCCGATCATCAAAAGAGGATTGGACCACGCTGGATTTTCCGTTTTCGGTGCTGCCAATTTTTGCAACCGATCCGACTGTCGAATCTACCTTTTTGGTTCCATTCGGATTTAAAGAAGGAGGTTCTGGAATTTGGGAGCCCGTGTTTGGATTCGGCTTGTCCGTTGCTGCGATTGCACTTCTTGCCTGATTTGGGGGCGGTGAAACTAAAACTCTTCTCTGGAAAGTCCGGCCGGTTCGAGGATCGTAAAACGTAACCAGCTGGTACTGCGGTGCCGCTTGCCCAGCAGTCGCGGTCGGTGGCATTTTCGGACTGGACGAATCTGCCGCTTGATTCCCCGAAGGAATTCCTGTCACTGGTTTTGCCGGATTGGTGTACTGATACTGGCTGGCGTCAAAAACTGGCTGACGAGCCGGAATGGGTTGCCCGGTGTTGTTATTGTTCGATTGCAGACGTCGGAAACGCCGGAAAAGCTGCCCTTCGGCATCCTCGCATTGCAGCAGCGAAACGGCAAAACCGATGATCAACAAGACGATAATTGAATGAGTCTTCATGGCTCTTTCCAAAACAACAGGGCTAACTTTTAAGCGTATTTTAATCCCGGTTAATAGTACTTCCTCGGATTTCACCATTTTGGCATCGATCGATCTGCAAATAAAGGACTTGTTGGACTTTTAACGTGCAATTTTTAGCAAGTCATTGATGGAGCCTTCGGTAGTAGAATAGGCGATCTCGTAGAATTTCGACTGCGGTCGTGCTAAAACGGTTCTGATCGAAGTTTAATCTGGACACTGATTACCAAGAGAATTCCAATGGCTGCCTCTGTTGTTTGCGGTTTCAACCAAGCCAATTTTTTGGCCAATGCTTTTCGTTCGACCAACGCTTTTAGATTTGCGTGCTGCCTGTCGATTTCGTTTTTTGTTTGCCTCGGAACGCTGGCTGAAGGCGTAGCAGCGCAGGAAGCGAGCCCTTCCAAGCCCGCTGCAACGGAGACAGCATCTGACGATTCGGTCATCAAAGTGCTGATCATTGACGGACAGAACAATCATGTCGCGTGGCCGCAGACCACAATGATGATGAAGCAGTATCTTGAGGAAACCGGCAAGTTTACGGTCGACATCAGCCGCACCAAATTCACGTGGAAAGGCGGGAAACTGCTGGAACAATACCCTCTGTCTGACGGCAAGGAATATCAGGATTTGCCGAAGCCGAAAACGGATCCGGATTTCAATCCGAATTTTTCCGACTACCACGTCGTGCTATCCAACTTTGGCTACAACGCGGCTCCGTGGCCTGAAGAAACCAGGAAGAACTTCGAAACTTACATGGCCAATGGAGGCGGTTTGGTCGTCGTCCATGCTGCGGACAATGCGTGGGGTGACTGGAAAGAATTCAATCAGATGATCGGCGTCGGTGGTTGGGGTGGCCGGAACGAAAAAAGTGGACCCTATATTTACGTCGACGACAGCGGCAACGAAGTTCGAGACACCAGCAAGGGCAATGGTGGTGCTCATGGCCCGCAGCATGAATACCAAATCGTTTGCCGCAACGCAGACCATCCAATTATGCAAGGCCTTCCGACAGCGTGGATGCACACCAAAGACGAACTGTATGAAAAACTCCGTGGCCCTGGCGAGAACATGACGATTCTGGCGACGGCCTATGCGGACAAAAAATTTAAAGGGTCCGGAAACCACGAGCCCATCATGATGGTTCTGGACTACAAAGACGGTCGCATTTTTCACACCACGATGGGGCACGCTGGCTATTCGATGGAGTGTGTTGGCTACAAGACGATCCTGATCCGCGGCGTTGAGTGGGCGGCGTCTGGCAAAGTGACGATGACGGAGATTCCTGACAATTTTCCGACCGACAAAGCGTCTTCCATGGTTCCTTTCGAATTGAAAAAAGCTGGTTCGGAAGCAGCTGATTCGAAAAAGGTTAAGTAATGGATGGTGACAATCAAAGACTGGTAGTCTTCGAGACCGATGTGGGTTGGTGCGGCTTGCTGCACGAAGATAGGGTGCTGCAGCGAGTGCGAATTGGATATTCGGATCAGCTTGAAGCCGCACTTGCGTTTCAAGAGCACAAGGTCGGCCCTTCGGATCCCAATGGCTGGGAGAAAAAGCTGATCAAGCGGATGACGAAGTCGTTGTCTCGTCCGGCAAAGGGAAAGTCATCGAACAGAAAGTCATCGAAAGGAAAATCGTTACCGTCCAAGGCTGGTTCAGACTTTAGCGATATCGAAATTGACGAAAGCGATCTGACTCCGTTTCAAAAGAAAGTCACCGACGCGTGTCGACAGCTTGGCTTCGGCGCAACCGCTTCCTATGGCGAGCTTGCTGAACGAGTCGGTCATCCGGGTGCGGCACGAGCGGTCGGATCGGTGATGAGCCGCAATCGATTTCCCATCATCGTCCCCTGCCATCGCGTTTTGAGCAGCGGTGGGTTGGGCGGTTACTCGTCGCCTCGGGGGCTTTCGACCAAACAGGAATTGCTTGAAATCGAAGGCCACGAATTCGTTTAGCGCGAACTCCGCACGCGAATGGAATTGCTTTTGGCCTCTCTTTCAAACCGTCGCAGTCGCGGAGGTTGGCTCATCTCATCCGGAATTATTCACGACGACAGGCGTCTGGTTTGCCCTTTGAAGCGATCCTCCGGACGCGGAGGCACGGTTTTGCAAATTCGTCAATTTCACGTCTTGGGTGACCTGTCGAAACCACAAACGTGGAGCAATACCCCAATGGAACAAGCTTTCTCTATGTTAACGCCCACGCCTCGTGAATAATCCGGGCTCTTGGAAAACGTTGCATTTCTGGCCCTTTGAGTCGGCAACTTTCCTGTCGGCAACTTTCTTAGTCCTGATGCCTGCAAACAACAGAGCATCGACTCGCGAAATACGTATTGCATTCTGGTAAATCGGTCGAGGTAGGGTTTCCCCATCGGAGCCCTCGAGGTCCCTGGTTTCGTCCTATGCTTCGGTGAAGTCAGCAAGATCGATAGCCAAAAGAGACGCGCATCCGAAATGACCACCAGACAATCACTCGACATTCTGCTTATCGAAGATGATGACATCGACGCATCACTCGTCCAGCGATTCTTGCGCAATGATATTTCGACGACCTACTCTTTCCAACACGCAACGACGCTCGCCGAAGCCAAACACGCTCTCCAATCAAAAACCTTTGACATCATCCTGTCAGATTTGACCCTGCCCGATTCTGACTGCGAGGACACGGTCGGAGCGTTGCGGTCGATCGATGCCACCACACCAATCGTTGCATTGACCGGTCACGAAGACGAAGAATTCGGGCTGCGAATCATCCGATCGGGAGCCAGCGACTATCTGCCCAAAAGTCAGCTGAACAAGATGATTCTGACTCGAACCATCAGCTATGCGATTGAGCGGGCGAGCTTTATTGATATCGAGGCAACGAATCAGCTGCTTGAAAGCAAGAACGAACGGCTCGCCGAACTTTACAGCATGTCGCAGCAATTCGTTGACAATGTATCGCACGACTTTCGAACTCCGTTGACCGTTATTCGGGAGTTTGCCTCTATCCTGCGGGACGAAATTGACGGCCCAATCAATGACAGACAATTGGCCCGCTTGAACAGCCTGATCGCTCGGACTGACGAGCTGTCTTCGATGGTGGACGACCTGTTGGACACCAGCCAACTTGAAAGTGGCCTTATCCGAACGTTTCGTTGCGAAAACGACGCACGGGATATCGTCGAAAGAGTTGCCCGAATGTTGTCGCAAAGAGCGGCGTCCAAGCATATTGAGATCGACTTTGAAGGCGTATCGCCCGGCCAGCTAATATTTTGCGATGAAGAAAAACTCCGACGAGTACTTATTAACCTGATCGTCAACGCGATCAAGTTCACTCAGACCAAAGGGCATATCAGAATTTTCACCAGAAAGTTCAGTGACGATCAGCTGGAAATCGTGGTGGAAGACAACGGTCCGGGCATCCCGGAAGATAGCCTGAAAAACATCTTCGAGCGATTTCAGAAACTGGAAGCGCACAATCGCATCGCAAGCTGCAAGGGTTTTGGATTGGGGCTGAGCATTGCAAGATCATTGGCGTCGCTAAATCTTGGTGAACTGCGAGTCGCCAGCGAAACTGGTGCCGGCAGTCAATTCTCGGTCCTGGTTCCATTCTCGCGGATGGATTCCGTGCTGAACTGCTTCATCGATCAACGCAGCAAGTGCAGAGTCGGAACGGGAGAGCTGTCAATGACAGAAGTCGTTGCCTCGGGCTACCCGGATGGTGACGCGTTGGAAGCCGTCGACGAATTCCTGCGTTCCGGAGTTAAGTCCTTTGATTTGACGGTCAGAAAATCGCGGGACCGCTGGATGGTTCTTTCGTGCAACAGTGCCGCCAGCCTGGAACAAATGTACGCTCGGCTTGAAGAAGAATGGTCCGACCTCAAACGGAACTGTCTTCGAGTCGCGATGCCTGACATTGCTTTCAATCACATTTTGACTCATACGATCCCTGAAGAAAAAGAACAGTTTCTCGCCTACTTTCAAACGCCAGACGAAACCGTTGAAGAAATGGAAGAAGCTCCGGATCAAGACGTTTACGACCGCCATTCGTCGGAAGCACATATTTTAATTGTCGAAGACGAAGTTGAACTGGCAAGTGCGCTTGAGTCACGATTAAGGTCGGCCGGATTCCAAATTTCGAAAGCTTTTGATGGCATTTGTGGCGTGGAAGCCGCTGTCGAAGTCCTTCCCGACATCATCATGTTGGACATTCGGATGCCCAAAATGGACGGACTAGGCGTTCTGAAATTGCTGCGACAAATCCCTTCAACAGAAAACATTCCTGTCATCGTGCTGTCGGCCAGCTTGCAGGACAAGTCAATCGCGCTCGACCGGGGAGCGTTTCACTTTATCCAGAAACCGTACAAGTCGGAGGATGTGATTTCGGCGGTGAATCGTATTCTCGATGGAAACAAGCAGGACTCAATCCACGCCTCCCAAGGCAACTCGTTGCAACACCATGAATCGCCATCGTCCATTGAGCCTTTATTCGGGCCCGGTCCAACAAGCCTGAACGCTCGCCAATAAAAAACACCCACAGACCCACAGACCCACAGACCCACAGACCTGAACTATTTGCCGTTTTGAAACTTTACTTTGAACAGGACTCACGAAGATGACCGGATACGTATTCGACGACAGCTTGACCATCACATCATCCGCTGGACCGACAACACGTCAGGACCGTGTTGAACGAGTCTCCGTAGGAAGAAAGAGAAAATCTGGCAATGGTTCAAACGTGAACTACTTTGATTCGGCGACAGGAATTCGGCGACCCTTCATGCAATTGCCACATGCCGTCAAACCGTTAGTTTTGCACATTGATGATGACTTGGATCTATTAAGTGCCCTAACCGCGCGATTGACAAATGAAAACTACCGAGTTTCAAGTGTAACGGATGGGCAGAGCGGAGTTGAATATGCTGTCAAGTCTGGCGCAAACTGCATCATCCTGGACTACGACTTGCCCAACGGCTGCGGCGCTGAAATTATCGAAGTTTTAAAGAGAAACGAAAAGACCAAAGAGATTCCAATTATTGTTCTTACCGCCGTTCACAAACGAGGCTTGGAGCGAGAGATGTTGAACAAGGGAGCAAACAGTTTCATGACCAAACCTTTCGAGTTTTCCGAACTCAGGTCAGAGGTCAAAAGGCTCGTTTATGGTGACGACGAATAATCCTTCCTTCGCAAAGAATAGGCTTTGCTTGCCAAAGTTCAAACTCGCTAGTTCAAGCGTTAACTAAGTTCTTGAAACGAAGTCAAACGATCTAACGAAACCGTGTACAGAAAAAGCACCAAAACCTCTTTGCCCACCACTGTAGGGAGTCCTGCGCTTTCAGGGAAACTGAAATCAGCGACTCAGCTACACTTCTACCACTGGGCGGTTTTCGCACTTTCTTTGCTGCTCGCAGTCATCGCATGGTTTTATGTTACTGAAACGCGAAACCAGCTGAATCGTTCCCGGTTCGATCGCGAAACCAATCGAACGATCGAGATGGTGACCGAACGTCTCTCCAAATACGAAGACGCGCTCTGGAGCGGCGTTGCCATGATCTCCACCAATGGCGGCGACGTTTCGCATGAGCATTGGCAACAGTATGCATCCAGCATTCACATCGAAAACAAGTATCCCGGTGTCATGGGAATCGGAGTCATCCACTCGGTTCCTATGGACTCGCTTGACGACTACCTAAAAGAGCAGAAGTCGACTCGACCAGAATTCAAGATTCACCCTGAGCACGACCACCCGGTCAGGCTTCCGATTTCTTACATCACACCGGCGGCCTCAAACCAAAAAGCCATCGGCCTCGACATCGCTCACGAAAAAAATCGATACACGGCTGCGATTCAAGCACGAGATTCTGGAAAATCTCAGGTCACCGGACCCATCACACTGGTCCAGGACAATGCGAAGACTCCGGGGTTTTTGTTTTATGCGCCGTTCTACAAATCGACGATTGCAAATTCATCTAACGCGACCGTCAAAGATCGTCGCGAAAACTTCGGCGGCATGGTTTACGCTCCGTTCATTGCTTCTGACCTGATGAAAGGCGCTCTTGAAAAGTCAAAACGACACAACAATATCCGCCTGAGCGACGGTGACAAAGTTCTCTACGACGAACACTCAGACGCGTTTCGTGATTTCGACTCCGACGCAATGTTCAAACATGTTCGCGAGATCGAAATGTATGGACGAACATGGAAGTTTGACATTTGGAGCTCCCTGTCTTTCCGTGAAGATTCCGAAACGTCCGAGTCTTGGTTAATCCTCTCTGGAGGAATCCTGATCGACGTGCTTTTGCTTAGTCTTTTCTTCGCGATGTCTCGTTCATCACGGATGGCGTTGGAACACGCGGAAACGATGCGTGAAAACCAACAGCTTCTTGTGAAGCGATCGCAACAGCTTGAGCGATCCAACAATGATCTTGAGCAGTTTGCGTCTGTGGCGTCACATGATTTGCAGGAACCGCTCCGCAAAGTCACCATCTGCTGCGAATTGTTGGAGGAGGACTTTGCCGCAGACCTGAACGAGGAAGCCCGCAGTTACATTCGAAACGCGGTCGATGGCGCTAGACGGATGCAGTCGCTGATTATGAAGCTGTTGGCGTATTCTCGAATCGGACTTGAAGAAACCGGAGCGATGGAAGTTGACACCAACTATGCCCTTGAAACTGCGTTGTTGAATCTTGATTCCATGATCGAAGAAACGGGCGCCGTCGTGACCAGCGATCATCTGCCCAATGTCAATGTTGTCGAATCGAGGCTGACGCAGCTATTCCAGAACCTGATTGGAAATTCCCTGAAATACCGAAGCGATGCTGAACCCAAAATTCATATCGGTGTCGACGCCAAAAAATCGGAGCTCATTTTCTCCGTTTCGGACAACGGGATCGGCATTCCTCCAGAACACTATCAACGCGTGTTTGGCATCTTCAAACGGCTACACACTCGCAGTCAGTATTCCGGAACCGGAATTGGTCTGGCGATTTGCCAACGGATTGTTGAACGCTGGAATGGGAGGATCTGGATTGAACCCAAAGAACAACCGGGATGCATGCTCTGTTTTTCAGTCCCGATCCTGTCGGACAAAACTGACGAAGAGCCCGTCTTTACCAAAGCGTCCAAAATTTGCTCTTTGCGAAGCTAATTGAGCCCGATCGGCGTCTGTGATCGGACGCCGTATTTCACCTGCGACGTGCTCGACCCGCTCCAAGGTTTCGGAGCGCGCCTTAGCGGATCTTTGATGTTTGGGCCGTTAAGACCAGCGGCTGATCCAGCGTTGCCTCCTTTACCAATCCGGTCGCCAAATCTGGAAGTTTTGAGTTTCTCCGTTTCGATCGATGCCATATTGCCATTGAATTTGCCAGCTTTCAGCTATAAATTGCGGGATTAAACACGGCCTCATGGTGGCCGACGGGCTGTTGATAGCGGCCGCAATCTAAATTTGTGCAAATCAAACAGGTTTTTCGATGCTTAGCTGGTTCCGGTATCACGCTACGTGGATGTTGATCATTTTTGGCGTCCTTCTGATGGCGGTGTTTGGGCTTGGACCCGTCTTCGACAATTTGGCTCGCGGATTCCAAGGGTCATCTTCGGCCTACGAAGACGAAGTTGTCGCCAAATGGCGCGGCGGAACCATTTCTCGCAGCGTTCTCGATGGTTTGAAACGAAAGCACTACGAAACGCGCCGTTTTCTGGCGGAACTCGCCAACCAGGCAAAAGCAGAATGCGAACGCAAAGGCGTTCAATACCAGCCTCTGGCTTCGTCGCTTCAACCGCTGCAGCGTGAAAACGATGACGACGCTGTAGATCAGCAATTGATCGACCGTTTGCTGCTGGCGGAAAAAGCATCTGACGAAGGCGTCGTTATCAGCGACGGCATGATTGATGACTATTTGACCCTAGTTGCCGGGCAAGCGGACTTCACGCGTGCCGACTGGAAAATGATCAACAAAGTCGCGAATCAGCGTGCAGCGTTTCCTGCGATTCGGGAACATCTGCGGCTCGAACTTAAAGCGATGCAGATGCAGACTTACGCGGGACTGGGATTGCCTTTGAATCCGATTCCAACCGAAGCGGTCGAGCTCTACGGTCGTGCCAACAACCGGATCGAGTGCGAAGTTCTGCCCGTCTCAGTGGATCAATATTTGGAAAAAGTTTCCGGTGAACCCAGCGTCGGCGAAATGCAGGCGTTGTTCACTCAAGGCCAATACAATTACGAAGACTATGGTTTGCGCAAGCCCGGATTCAAAATTCCTCGAAAAGTAAACGTGCAGTACCTCGTTGCTGAAATGGAAACATTCCTGCAGAACGAGAAAAATAAAATCACTGACGAGCAGGTCGAAGCAGAATACGACAAAATGGTCGAATCCGAAGATCCGATGGTCGTTGAGGTCATTGAATCCGAAACTCCAGGTGGCGGTTTCAAACTTGATCTCGGTGACGATCCGGCAGAAAAACCGGAATCTGATAAACCAGAATCCAGTGACGCCATGGACGATAGCTCTAAAGCTGATGAATCCAAAACGCCTGAAACATCTGAACAGCCGAAAACTGAGCAGCCGAAAGCTGAGGAACCAAAGGTCGAGGAATCCAAGCCTGATGACGTGAAAAAAGAGGAAGCTCCTGCCGAAAAGCAGGACACCGAAACGCAATCTGAGGAAGCCAAATCCGAAGAGGCCAAGTCGGAGGAAACCGAATCCGAAACAGCTGGCGAAGGCGATCAATCGCTTGTGGTTAACTCGAAAAAGCTCCAGCTGGTTTCGTTCCTTCAAGAGGGATCGACCGACGCTCAGGATGAAGCTTCAGAAACTGAGGCCGCTGAGACTCCAGTCGCATCCGACCAGGAAGAAGTTGGCGGTTTGGGAGGTTTGCAACTTTCCGATGACACAACGGGTCCCGCTGTCGATGGCGGCACGAAATCAGAAAAAGTGATCAAGCCCTTGGCAGATGTCGCAGACGCGATCCGCACACGCATGGCTCGCAAAAGAGCGTTCGACAAAAAGGATGATGCTCAGAAGAGAGCCGTCGCAACCATTACTCTCTATCAGCAACAGCTGATGAGATGGGAAGCGATGCGAGACGGAGAAAAGAGCGACGCGGACAAACCAGCGGCTCCCGATTTCGAAAAGATTGCCGCCGACAATGGCATGGTCTTCCGTGAAACCGGTTTGGTGGACCTTTTCGAATTGAGCAATACTGATTTCGGTAAAGTCAATTACCCGATTCAGGTACGTTCACCACAAGGTCCAATGCGAATGGATATTCAACAGGTGTCGAATCGTGTTTTCCTCGAATACGATGACAACGGCCTGATCGCTCCGCAAGAAGTTGATGACATCATGAACGGTAACGCTTACGTTTACTGGATGTCGGAAAAAGTCGAAACGCGAGTGCCTGACTCTTACGAAGAGTGTCGTGACAAAATCGTCAAATTCTGGAAACATCAGAAAGCGGTTGAACTGGCTCGTGAGGCGGCTGAGTCGATGGCGGAGAAAGCAAAATCTGCCGGAAAGACACTGGCCGAAACCTTCCCGGAAAAAGTCGACGCGACAGGCGAGTTCACTTGGCTTCGTCCAGGAAGTACGGCTCAAGCTACTTACGGGATGCCATTCCGCGTTGAGAATCCAGGCGAAAAGTTCATGCAGACCGCTTTTGGCCTGAATGAAGGTGAGATCGGTGTTGCCGCAAACGAGCCTCGTGACACCGTTTACGTGATCCAACGAATCACGCCACCGATGAGCGTCGCGGAAATTGGACAGGAATACCTCGATGAACAGTTCTTCCGATTCAAGCGAGTTCCAACTGACGTGATGGGCGGAGCAATTCGTTATGCGAGGGAGTTGGACATGGACTTCAACGAGGACTTCGTTGAGTCAATGGATTTGAAACGTCTGAAGTAGTCAGCGTTTCGACAACAGTTTCAAAAGAACGTGAAATGGTCATCCTGTTTCGCGTTTTTTCATGCGCCGACCGAAAAAGAGCCCTCACAAAACCGCGAAGTCATCTGGGCTCGAGAGAGTTCAGACTTGGTACGACCTCGTAGCTGGACTCACCAGAGTTCAGAGGCTCAGCAATAAGGCACGCAGCGATGAAAAACGTATCCGCAGCGTCACGTCGCGTCGAAGAGTCCTGCACCCGAGGCCTCACGGCCAGCGGCTCACCTTATATGTGAGCCGAGTCGCGTGAGCGGCCGGGTTCATTTATTCATGCGAATGAAACTCAGCCGCGCACGATTGACTTTGCTGTGCGGTGCCAACGGCAATGTTCCAATGCGATGGCTTCCCGGTTAAACTTTCGTTGTCAGTTTTCAATTGCTTTTTCGGCGGAATGATATGAGTTGTCCCAAATGCAAAAAGGCGACGGAGCCTGAGTGGTCGATTTGTCCGTTTTGTCAGACTCCGCTGCAAATTCTTGAAGCAGAACCTGTGTTGCTGCCGGAAGGTTCGGATTCGGTTGAAAGCCATCAGCTGCCTCTTAACTCACCCGGTGGCAATCCGTATGCGACTCCGGTCGATCAGCAAACGGCCTACGCCGATCATCCTCAGGCTTCCGAAGGTGATGCGACTGGTGGAGTGATCCCGTACAAGAACCCGAAAGCGTTGATTGCGTATTACCTTGGGATTGTGAGTGGCCTTCCATTGATTGGTTTTCCCTTTGGAATCGCCGCGTTCGTCCTTGGAATCTTGGGATTGAAGGCAAGGAAAAGGAATCCGGCGATCAAGGGGGCTGCACACGCCTGGATTGGGATTGGTTGCGGTGGCATCTTTATGATCTTGTGGGGACTTCTGATTGTCGGCCTGATCGTGACCGTAATTGCCGAACTTTAATCGGCAGTGCTTGCCGGATTTTTGAATCCAGATCGCATTAAGCTGCTTTGCCCTGCAACGCTGCGTATTTATCCCGGATTGTTCACGAGGCGTGGGCGTCGAAATGGAAAAGGTTTATTTATGGACGTCTTGTTGCAAGTTTGTGTTCTCGACGCTTCACCCACGACGTGAAATTTACGAATTTGCAAAACTTGTCTCCGCGTCAGGAGAATTCCTTCAAAGAGCAAACCAGACGCCTGTCGTCGTGAATAATTCCGGTTTATCAGAGGCTGGCAAGCAAACGCCGACGCACCAGTGGTAAGTCGAAGTGTCGGCCAAGAGCCCAGTCGTTTAGGTTTATCCTCGCTGACCGGGCTGTTGATTAAGTTCGTTTTGCAAACGCAATCTCGCAATGGCAACCCGACGCGTCAGCGAGGCTGTGATTTTTCAAAACAACCTTCAGCAACGTGAGCCGTTTAGGCGTTAGCCTCGGTTAACGACGCTTCAACCGGGGCTAACGCCCAAACGGCTCATTAAATCAACAAGCTCTGACGCGTTGGGTAAATGATGACTCTTAATGCGGTGCTGCTTCGAGTTTGAAACTTGATCTAATCCTTGAAAAAGAGTCTGTGGGTGATCGCGAAAGATTGCCCTTTGGAATCGATCCCGTTCACACTCGCTCGGTATCGACCACTCGGAAGCGAATCGGTCTCGTAACTCCAGACGTCGCCGTTTTTCAAAACCGGTAAGACGATGCGATTTGAAACCATTGTGTTGCCATTCCAAAACTTGCCGGTGTCGGCGTTGCGAATTTTGAGCTCAACGCTTCTGAGAATTCTGTCGGATCCACTTGCCGCCACGCCATTTATTCGAACGGCTCCATTGTATCGCTGCGAAAACAGCGGCTGTACCAGAGTCACGTTGGCCGCGGTGCTCTCTAGCCGAAAGACAACAGATTGGGGAGCATCGTAACGATTGCTGTTATCCAGCCCCCAAACCCATGCTCCGATCAAACCGGATGGTCTTTCGTCTGAATCAAAATTCAAAGGCAGTTTCCAGTTGGTGAGCACTGCATTTCGGTGAGCGATGGTGGCGTCTACTTGGCGAAATCCGACAACCCAGTTTTCTCCGTCCCAAAATCTGCCGTTGCTTAAGTCACGAACCGCCATCGCGACACGTCGCATCGAAGAGCTGGACTCGGCGATCCCGGAAATCTCATAAGGAAAAGGAAGAATCTCTCCATGAGTGTATGGTGTTTGAAAACTTGCCGTCGAAGGCATCGGGCTTTTTGCGGATCGAATCGTCGAAGCGAGCGAACGTCTGGTGGAGGCATCGAGGCTTGGATAAATATTTTCCAATTGCTCGGGGTCGGCGTTCAAATCAAAATACTCTCGTCCGCCTGAAGCCCATTCGTTGTAAAGTCCGTCAGTCAAACGAAGCGAAGTGCTGGCGATCTGGCGTTGGATTCCAAACAATGTTCGGCTTTCGAAATTTTCGATCAACACATGGTCGCGAACGCCGCCCGATTGATTGGGGTTGGCCAGCAACGAAGCGAAGGAAACTCCATCCACGAAATCTGGAATCTGCCCTCCCGCGAGCGAAACGATTGTCGGCCCGATATCGATGTGAGCCAGTAAATGATGCGACACCGCAGGCGAGATACCGGGACCCGCGACAATCAACGGCACATTGGATGTCCGGTTGCAAGTAAATCCCTTCGAAATCGTGCGGTGGTGTCCCAGCGAAAAACCGTTATCGGATGTGACGAAAATGTAGGTGTTGTCCGCAAGTCCATTACTTTCAACGACGGCCACGATATCAGCGATCATGTCGTCGACGGACTTCATCGCTTTTAAACGTTCTCGATAGTGCTCGTTCATGTAATCGTGCTGCCATTCGCTGAGCCTTTCAAACAGCTTCAAAGGTCCGTTCAAGTCGCTAAGGTCCTCTTCATCGTAAGCCGGCGAAAGGGGAACCGTGGCGTCTGGCCAGAGGGTCGCATAATTGTCTTCAAACATTTCTCCCGAGCCACGTTGTTGGCGATGAGGGCCATACGGATTCAGGAACATGAAAAATGGTTTGTCACGTCCCGACTCAACGTGATCGATGATCAAACCGGTCGCATCAACGGATTCGGCGGTCGTTCGATAGACTCCGGGAGGAAGGGTTTCGGCTTGAGGACCAGCACCACCACGATTGGTAATTCGGAACGTCTCGAAATATCTGGCTCCCAACGACGAATAGAAATCGTCCCATCCTGGCGGAATCACAAAGGCGCTGTCGTGATGTAAAAACTTCCCGACCATCATGGTGCGGTAGCCCGCGTCCTGCATCCACGTACTCAGATCATCTTCGGCGTAGCCTTTCGCAAGATATTTTCGCATTCCACCTTCGTAACCGTAGGCGATTGGTTTGCCAGGTTCATTGACCCGGATCCCGCAATGATGAGCGTATTGAGCTCGAAGAAGGCAAGCTCGGGACGGCCCACAAAGCGGCGTTGTTGCGTGTGCGTTTGTGAATTGTATGCCCTGATTCGCCAGCAAGTTCAGGTTTGAAAATCTCTCAGACAGCGAGGCCTGCGAAAACAGTTCAGCATCCGCGTCGTCAAGGTTGACGAGAATAATATTCGGTTTGACCGTTTCGTTTTGGAATGGAGCAGCTTTACAGGGAGTGCAAATCGAATTGAAAACGAAAGCGAATATGACAACTATCAAACGTTGAATCGCAAGAGTGTGCCGACTGATTTGGTATCGATGCCTGATGTTGTTGAACATTTTCCGGACCTGTCCTAATGGGTGTCTATGCCACTTATTTGACGACGACTCGATCCGTGAGTCCAATTTATGCGAGCTTTGATTTTTATCGGCTTTCATTCGATGCGTTTGAAAGCAGGTGGCTATTACGAACGTAGCTGAGAATGGTTCGTGCTATCAATTTGAACATGCTTATTTTCATTCGAAAATCAACGTCCGCATTACAGTGCAGCTCGTAACGACAAGGTCAGGTAAACTGACACCGACGCGGACAGTTGCGAGGCTTGATTGTTGCACTCACGCCAGTTCTGCGGATATCGGATTGCACGCTCCTACTTAATGACCAGACCGCACCTACATGATCAATAAAATAATGATTGCCAGTTGCCTTGTCGCATTTACTTTGTTCAGCAGTCTTGCCGTTGGCCAGTCAGACAGCAGCGACTGGCCTCAGATCCTTGGAGCCAATCGAAATGGCGTGATCGAATCGACGGTTAAACTTGGGTGGAATGACGAGCCGGAAATAATCTGGGAACGCGAAGTCGGAGACGGTTTTGCGGGGCCAGTCATGGTCGACAATCAACTGATCGTTTTCCATCGCCCGGGCGGCCAACGCGAAACATCGCTGGTCGTCGAAAAGCTCGATGGCGACACTGGCAAGATGATTTGGACACAAAAAATTCCAACAGCCTATCGAAGCGGAATGGACGGAGATGCTGGTCCCAAGGCAACTCCTATCATTCACGATGGATTCGTGTACTGCCATGGTCCCGATGGAGAGCTGTTCTGCCTAAGTTTCGACGACGGCTCGATAAAGTGGAATGTTCAAACAAGAACCGACTACAAAGCCGGAACGGGATATTTCGGATGTGGCTCTACGCCCATCGTCATCGGTGACAAGATTCTGCTGAACGTAGGCGGCCGAGACAATGCTTCTGTGGTTGCATTCGACTTGGTGACGGGCGCTGACAAATGGAAAGCTGTGAGCGACGAAGCGAGTTATTCTTCGCCAATCGAAGTCAAACGCGATGGTCAATCGATTGCAGTCTTTTTGACCCGGACTCGATTGTTGGGCTTGGATCCCTCTGACGGAACAGTCATTTTCTCCAACAAGTTTGGCAAGAAAGGACCAACGGCTGTCGCTTCGATGCCTATCAGCTTCGACGGCAAGCTGTTTGCAAACGCGGCTTATCGGGTCGGTGCGGTTGTCATCAATATCAATTCAAAGACCGACTCAAACCAATCCATTGATCCGACTTGGGAAAGTAAATCTGCGTTCGCAAGCCACTATGGAACGCCCGTTTTTAAAGACGATCACTTCTACGGAACATCCGGTCGGGAGGATCTTGGAGACGGGTCTTTTCGCTGTATGGAAGCGGCGACGGGTAACGTCAAATGGGATCAAAAAGGATTCCCAGTCGGCCATACTTTCGTTTGCGGAGACCAATTGATTGTGCTTGACCACCGTGGTGGGCTGTCGCTGATTGAATGTCGATCTGACAAATTTACGTTAGTCATGGAGTCGGACATCTTAAAGAAGAAAGGTCCAACCCGCGCGATTCCGGCTTTCTCCGATGGTCGAATGTTCGTTCGAACCAATGCTCAGGCCCGCATCGGCAAACTGCTGGCCGTTCGAATCGCTCCTGAGAGAAAAGTTGGAAATCCGGAATGACCGTTTTGCCCGTTTTGGGTAGCCGAACGATCAGCTTTTGCGGACTTTAGTTTTTTTTCTTCGCTCGTTGTTTTCTGAAAGATTAGTACGAGAGCATTTGAATTTCGGATTTTCGATTTCGTATGACAGCAATTTCATACCCCTTCCAACGGCAGGTGTATAGTTCGGAAGGTTCCAGCTTTCCATTCCTGACTGGAGCCATTTGAGCAGCAGAAATTGTATCGAGACGGAAACTTCGATGAGCAACGGCACGAATCTGAACGCGGATCAATCGGGCGATATCAGCATCGACGCAATGCTTGACCGGATCAATCGTATGGCAGCGGGTGAGGAGCTTGAACCGATCGCTCCGGCCGGAAATCCGCCCAGACAGGCTGCTCCGATCACCCGGGACGCGGAATCAGTTTCCGCCGCTGCTCCAATCGCGACACCAAGTGCATCACAGGATGTTGCCGGCGACACCGATTTCGTGCCACCGGAGCCGCAAACGCAGGCTGAAACGAATATCTCTGGCTCTCTGGTCGAAGAACTGATTTGCAAATTTTTGCTCGCCAAAGGTGAAGCCTCCATTCGCAGCATCAGCGATCAATTGGGTCTCACGTTTCAAATCATTGACGACATCGTTACCCGATTGAAGCAGGAGCAAATACTCGGCTACATCGATCAGGCTGCGATGAACGATTACATTTGCAAATTGACAGAAAAGGGCCGCGATCGGGCGAAGGGTTATGCTGAATCTTGCACCTATTTTGGTTCGGCTCCGGTCAGCTTTGAAGACTATGTCGCCAGCGTGACCGCTCAGACGATCAACGACCAGAGCCCCGGACAGGCGGATCTTGACCGAGCATTTTCGGATTTGTTAATCGATCCGACGATGATGATTCGGCTTGGTCCCGCCGTGAACAGCGGCAGAGGGATGTTTCTGTTCGGCTATCCGGGTAACGGTAAAACAAGTATCGCTGAGCGGATCACGGAAGCCTTTGGACGATACGTTTGGGTGCCTCGCGCGATCACGATTGACCGCGACATCGTCAGGCTTTTCGACCCCATGAATCACGAAGAGTGTCCTCCAGAAGCAAATGGCGACATCATCAATGATCTTCGTTTTGATCGGCGATGGGTGCGTATTCGACGTCCCACCATCGTCGTCGGCGGCGAATTGAAGATGGAACACCTTGAATTTCAATACAACGCCGAAACTGGAATCAGTGAGGCTCCGGTTCAAATGAAGAGCAATACGGGCCTGCTGTTGATCGACGACTTTGGCCGACAGCAAATGACGGTCGATGAGCTGCTGAATCGCTGGATCGTTCCGCTGGAAAAGCGATACGATTTCCTCAACACCAGCAACGGAAAGAAAGTTCAGGTTCCATTCGACCAACTGGTCGTGTTCTCTACTAACCTTGAACCGAAGGACCTTGTGGACGACGCTTTCCTGCGACGTATCCCGTACAAAATCGAAGTTCCCGATCCATCGATTGAGAACTTTGTGAAGCTTTTCGAGATCATGTGTACCAAAGTTTTCAAAGTCGAATATCGAGCCGACCTGGTCAAATACCTATTGGAAAAGCACTATCTACCAACCAACCGTCCGTTGAGAAACTGTCACCCTCGAGACCTTTTGTTGCAGGTGCAGAACTATTGCAAGTTCCTTAAGCGACCCTTTGAGCTATCCGAAGAAGCACTCGACTTCGCTTGCGAAAACTACTTTTCCATCATGTAAGAAGCTTGGTTTTTCATCAGTTTCGTCATTAAACGATCCAGTTGATTTGCAAACGCCTGAACGTCTTTTTGATTCAGGGGGCTCGGGCCTTTCGTTTCCATGCCGGCGGCTCGAAGTTGTTCCATCAGGTTTCGAGACGCAAGCCTGCCCTTCACGGATGCTTCATCAAAAAGCTCGCCGCGAGTTCCGATCGCGATGCCGCCCTTTTCAACCACGCGTGCCGCAAGTGGGATGTCGCCAGTGATGACAACATCGCCCGAAGCCATTTTCTCGACAATCGCATTGTCGGCGATATCGGCTCCATCGCGAACGGTGACCGCACTTATCAGTTTTGAATCTGGAACTTGCATCGACTGATTCGCAACAAGGACGACTTCGATCTCAAGTCGCTTGGAAGTACGAAAGATAATTTCCTTGATGGCACCTGGGCACGCATCTGCATCGATCCAGATCTTTGGCTTCGATGTTTCTGGGGGCTCACTTACGTTTTCCGAATTCATTTAACCTCTCCCACGTTGTGTCTTTTTTTGAGTTGCACAAATATAAGCCCGACGCGTGACGACTTGTTGATTTTATGAGCCGTTTGGGCGTTAGCCCCGGTTGAAGTGTCGTTAACCGAGGCTAACGCCTAAACGGCTAAAACAAAGATCTCGATTTGGACTAAACCAACAAGCCGGCAAGCGAGTGGAAATTCCCGAGGAGGCCCGTGTCCCTCGCTTGCGCGTCGGGCTTGTATTGAAATGCTTCGCATTTTTAAATTTCACGAGTGTTTATTGCGTAGAGCACGACATTTCATTTCAAATGTGCAAATTCAAAAATTGCGTGTCTTGCTGGTTTAGTACAACTTCAAAAGTAATGTCTAACTTCCTTCACCCCGGATTATTCACGATGCTTGGACGTCGAAGGTGAAATTGACGAATTGGCAAAAACCTGCCGCCAATTCAAGAGAATTGCTCCAAAGGGCAAATCGGACGCACCGGACGCCTGTCATCGTGATTCGTTCCGGTTCAATGACGGCTCGATCTCGGACAGCATCAAATCCACCCACATCGAATACTGTTTTCTCGAAGGGTGAAGTCCATCGGATGCGAGAAGATCAGGAGCCTCGCTGACCATTCTTGAAATCTCTGTGATGTCAATAAAGGTCACGTCGCGTTCTTGAGCCGCTTGCCGAGCGGTTTGATTAAATCGTGCGATCTCGGCGGATACGGATGCTGGATTGGCCATCTCTTGACCGAAAGGGGTCACGGAATAGTCAGGAATTGAAATAACGAAAACGCGTTTTTTGTTTCCGCCAGCCAATTCTATCGATCGGTTCAGCAGCCCAACGAACTCGCGCTGATACCGAACAAAAGACTGGCCGCGAAATTGATTGTTCGCTCCGATCAACAGCGTCACAAAGTCAAACGTGCGAGTGTTTACCGCCTCGGCCGAATCGATGCCCGCCAACAGCTCATCTGTCGTCCATCCTGTTTTCGCGACAACGACGGAATCTTCTAAGATTAGGCCGTTTTGTCGAAGGCGGGACACCAGCTGGCTTGGAAACGCGTCGTCAGCTTCGACACTTTCGCCAACCGTGCAAGAGTCTCCCATCGCAAGGTAGGAAATGCCCTTCGGCACGGCGGGTTCGCTGCCGCAACCGAAGAGTCCGATTTGCGCGAGCAAGCCGACTACGATCAGCAAAATTTCCCATCGAGTCAATCGGAAAACCAATGGCTCACGTCGATCGTTGAACGGCTCTGTTTTGCTTTGCACGACGTTTGTGAATAGGGGGAACGATGTCGGTCACCAATCCAAGATAGGACCAGCTTTTGATGATGTAATAATTTAAATCAAATTCCCACCATTTGTGCTGCACCGTCGCCGCAGATTGGTCAGCGTGATGATTGTTGTGCCAGCCTTCCCCGGAGGAAATAATCGCGACGAACCAGTTGTTTCGGCTGTGATCGTCGGTGTCATAGTTTCGATAGCCAAACATGTGGCTGAGCGAATTGACGGACCATGTAACGTGCCACATCACAACGATTCGAGCCACAACGCCCCAGACAAAAACGCTGCACGCCATCTGGAAAGCAGCCATGTCAAAGCCGCCGATCAAGCCAGCGATTAGCCATGCTCCAAGAAATATCAGCACGCCGTGCGCCGCAAAAATGGCGACTCCTGCAAACGTTCTTTTTTCAAGCCACATGTAGAACGGATCGTTCAAAATGTCTTTCGCGTACTTTTTGTACAGGCTGAACTTGTTGGTGTTTGTATTTTCGTAGATCAGCCACTGAAAATGAGACCACAAAAAATTGACGAGCGGGCTATGCGGATCTTCCTGATGATCGGATTCGTGATGATGAAGCCGATGCCACGCGACCCAGCGAGCCGGAGTTTCCTGTCCATTGCACAACGCGATTACAACAAGGCAGCGTTCAAACCACTTTGGTGTTTTGAAACTGCGATGCGTTAGCAGCCGGTGGTAGGTAATCGGAATACCGATGGCACCGAAAAAGTACGAACCGATCACCAACGATGCCAACCCGGTGTAACTAAAAAACCAGGGCACAAAAACAAGCAACGCCAAGGTATGGAAAACGATAAACGAAATCAGGTAGCTGTAATAAATCCGCTTTTGATTGACGTTCGCCGGCAACGGGATAGACGTCGCGTCACGACCGCCGTGACCGGATTGCTTTTTCCGTCGACTCTTCGAACGAGTTTCCGACTTCTCAAATGATGGATCTGCTGAGAATTCAAATTCAGCCTCATTGTCAAAGGTTTCCGGATTGCTGTCCGGAGGAGTCTGAGTGCTCATTTTTGCATCCTTGAGTTTTAGAAAATGGGACATCCAAACCTGAAACTGGTGAGAAGAAGGGGAGGTCGTGAGTCCGCGTTCTGGCTGGCGAAACCGATTCTATCGAAACGCGCCAAATTTGATGGGCCTAATCGATGTTTTTTCGCGATTCCAAACCGTCCATCAGCTAACAGCCTCTCCAAGCCTCATTCTTTTACAAACGGGAGGGACAGAACGTCGCATGCGAGCCAGCCACGTCGCAGCGTCAAACATGGTCAACGGAAGTTGGGTTGCGTTCAGCAGGACACTTTCGCGCGTAAAAAAAGCCGCCAGAACTGACGGCTTCCTTTTTAAGATTTTGCATTCAGCAAGCTTATGCTGCGCGATAAACCGGCTCAACGTATTGTTCCTGCATCGCAGGAATCATCATTGAGTCATTGGGCTCAGCATCCCAGCCAGGATCGAAAAGCGAAGGAGCCGCCAGAGGTTCGTTTTCAGGTTTGGGATCGGTTTCGATACCAAATTTTCCTTTTTCAGATTCTGTTTGAGCCTGAATGCTTTTTTCTGTGGCTGGTTTGGCCGCGTTGGCCATTCGTTGCAAAGCCTCAAGATTGATAAAGCCTTCCAGTTTTGCGCTTCGAACCGGATTCTGCAATTTGCGAACGGCCTTGGCTTCGATCTGCCGCACACGCTCTCGAGTCACTTTGAAGATTCGTCCGACTTCTTCCAACGTGTAAGTGTAGCCATCGCCCAACCCGTAACGCAATTTAACAATCTCGCGTTCGCGATAAGTCAGCGTTTTCAACAGCCCGTCAATTCGGTCTCGCAAGATCACATTCGAAGCGGATCGAACAGGATTGTCGCTGGAAGAGTCTTCAATGAATTCTCCGAAGCTGCAGTCGTCGCCTTCGCCCACCGGACGATCAAGGCTAACGGGATGACGTCCGATGTCCATGACGCGACGGACTTCGTCAACGTCGATTTGAGCAACGGTTGCGATCTCTTCCATCGAAGGCTGACGCTTGGTCTCTTGCAGCAACATTTTTTGAATGTTGCGAAGCTTTGACAGAACATCAATCATGTGGACAGGGATTCGGATCGTTCGCGCCTGATCCGCGATGGCTCGTGTGATCGCCTGGCGAATCCACCATGTCGCGTAAGTCGAAAATTTGAATCCGCGACGGTATTCGTACTTGTCAACCGCTCGCATCAAGCCTGTGTTGCCTTCCTGAATCAGGTCAAGAAAACTCATGCCACGGTTACGATATTTTTTGGCGATCGAAACCACCAATCGCAGGTTGCAGCTGGACAAGTGACGTTTGGCGTTTTCGAACTCTTCAAAATTCTTTTCGCAATCGTTGACACGCTTTTCAAGCGAACTTGGACTTTCCTGACACAGTCGAATCAGTCGAATGTACTCGCTGCGATAGCGACGACGTTCACCAGAGGACAGGTCCTCGTTGGTCAGTTGCGTTTTAAGCCAGTTGATGCGATCAGAGAATTTTCTCATCTCGCGAATCACAGGACTGATTCGACGCGACCGAAGGCTGAGTTCTTCGACAAGGATCGTCAACTTTTTGCGTCGGCTCAGGAATCGATTTCGAGCTTCTGATCTTTCGTCTTTTGTCGCTGTCTTGTTTATGACGATCGAAAAGTCTTTTTCGTTTTCACGAATCAGGTGGTCCATCGTGCGAAAGTTGTGTGGCATCCGCTGTTGGATTTGTTCTTTGGTCAAATTCTCCGTTAGAGAAACCTTGATCGTGCGATCAAACGGCAGCTCACCTGCGTGAACTCGTTTGAGTGTTTCAAGCGTGGCCGACAACGCGTAATGACAGCCCAACACACTGCGGCGGTAACGTTTGCGGCTAATTTCGATGCGTTTGGCGAGGGCAATTTCTTCGTCGCGATTGAGCAACGGAATGACAGCCATCTGGCTGAGGTACATGCGAATCGGATCATCGCTAGGACGAGGCAGTTTACCGCTGAACTTCAGAGCTTCCGCTTCGGTTTCGGCTTCCGCGCGGAGCAATTCTGCTTGAGAGGGTTCGTCGCCGTGAGGGGCGGTTTCTACCAGTTCGATGCCAGAGCTTTCGAGGGCGGCAATCAGGCCGTCAAGCTTTTCTGAGCCCGTTGTTTCGTCGGGCAGGTAGTTGCCGACTTCGGAGTAAGTCAGGTATCCCTGTTTCTTGCCTTTTTGAATCAGGGTCTGTAGTTCTTCTTCGATGAATTGCATTTTGGATCCTCTGTGCGAAATCCTTCTCGCGATTTAGCTTTCCAGTTGGAAAGCGAATGAGTTCACAAAATCAAAGCGGCAAATAACTTTTGGTGGCCCATACGAAAATTGAATCGAGTTCAATCGTCGAAAACGGGAGGCCATGTAAAGCTGATCGCACGAAAACGATCGTTTGCTTTTGAGTTTCACGACTCATCGACGTGGCTGCCATCCTTCCATGGATAAGCTAAAGACCATGTCGCTGTTTGGTCTGTCTTAACAGCTCTTCCAGAGCCGTCGCTTCCTCCTTCTTGTCCAGCACTCGTTGTTGTAACTGCGAAACCGTCGATCGCTGCTGATTGTCGATGGCAACTTTTTCGAACGAGAGTAAAACAGAATCAAATTGCTGTTTTGGATCAAGACCAATAATTGTCGAGTCCTCAGACTTGGATTCCAACTTGGTAGCACCTTCATCATAGAGCCGCGAAATCAGGCTTCTGATCGCCGGATCCTGCACTTCCAGCATCAAGTTGTCGTAGTTCACATCCGTGCCATTATGAAAGAATTCTTCCATCACGAGGTACACGGACTTCAGCGGTCCCTCTGAAAATTGAGCCGATGCAACTTTCTCAAACGCGGTGTCAAGAAATTCACCATGCAGGATCAAAAGCTGCAAAAGCTCGCGTTCTTTGCCGTCAAACTTCGAAAAATCCAATGGCTTCGCGCTAACTTCCGTCGGAGAAGCCTGTTCCAGCGGCCTCGGTCGAACACTATTTCGAAGCTCATTCAATCGCCGGTCAATGTGAGCCGGTTCGATTTGAAACTGACGCGAAAGTCGACTTAGGATTTGCTGCTGTCGCATCTGCTTCGCCGCAGACGACGCTATCACCGATGCAGGCACACCGGCGAGGGTTTTCAGTATGTTGTCCAAAGCCTTTGTGGCGAGGTGAGTCTGATTCAACAGATCGATTCCTGCCGTTTCGGCTTTGATACGCCATGAAATCGCATCCGGAGCCGCATCCACCAACTTTTGAAAAGCATCTCCGCCATGGTTCATGCAGAAATCAAACGGGTCAGTGCCATCGGGAAGCGTCAGGATCCGCATGTCCACGTCGTTGGTCACGAACAGGTCAAGGACTTCCTTTGTCCGCCGCTGCCCGGCATCGTCACCATCCAACACCAGCGTAATTGTCTCGGCAAATCGCTTGACCAGTCGAATATGTCGCTCGTTAAGAGCCGTTCCCAATGCGGCAACCACGTTTGGCACGCCAGCCTGAGCCGCCGCGATCACGTCGGTGTAACCTTCAACGATCGTCAGCTTACGACTCCGCGAAACCACGTCTCGGACAAGGTTCAACGCATACAGATTGTCGCTTTTGGAAAACAAACGCGTTTCCGGCGAATTCACGTATTTCCCTTTTGGTTCGTCTTCGCTCCCGTAGATCCCCGGCACCACACGACCACCGATGGCGATCGGGCGATCTTGAGTATCACAAATCGGAAACAGGACTCGGCCCCGAAAACGCTCGTACCAAGTCCCGCGCTGATTCATCGTTACGAGGCCGCAGGCTTCAAGGATTTTCGGACTGAATTTCGAATTTCGCGCCCGGTCAACGAGCCATGACCATGCCAGCGGTGCGAACCCAATCTGGAATCGTTTGATGCTTTCCTGAGTAATCCCGCGTTCTTGCAGATATCCGCGAATCGGAATCGCTTCGTTGGAATGCAGTAAGCATTGGTGATACTGCTCCGTGACCCACTTCATGGCCTCGTAAAGCGTCGGTTTGTGGTCGGGGCTGCCGGGTTCCGCTTTTGGACCGCCTCGCTGCTGCAGTTCGATCCCGGCGGATTGAGCAAGGATTTCGAGGGCGCCGCGAAAATCAACGGCCTCTTTCTTCATTACGAAATCGAAAACGTCACCGTGTAGGTCACAGACCCAGCAACTATATCTCTGCCGAACCGGGTTCACGGTGAAGCTCGGTTTCTTGTCAGCATGCCACGGGCAGAGCCCCACATAGTTGGCGCCTTGCCGCCGGAGATTCATATATCGGCCCACAAGGTCGACCAAGTTGGTCGCCTGTTTCACTCGTTCTTTGACGTCAAAATCAGGGCCGATTGGCAATGTGAGCCTCCTTGGACATTGAAAATCCCTTCTCTATCTCTAACTACCCAATGTTAGAGGGCAGCTTCAAAATCGTTAAGCCCGTCGTTTGAGAATTCGGGTGAAAACCGCTGCGGTCAGGTGTAAACCGGAATTATTCACGACGACAGTTGCTGGTTTGGCCTTTGAGGCGAGGTGGCGACAAGATTGCAAATTCGTCAGTTTGACGTCGCAGGTGAACTGTCGGAACCACAAACTTGAAACCATACTCAAGGGGTCCGTCTCGGCTAAAAAGCGGTGTTTCAATCCTAAGCCGTTTGGGCGTTAGCCGGTGTTAGCCCCGGTTTTGTGAGGGGAACCGTGGCTATCGCCAAAACGGCTCACCCTGCAATTGAGTTGTCACAAACCACTATGGAATTAGGCTTTTTCTATTTCGACACCCACGACTCGTGAATAATCCCGGGTAAACTAAGCATTAACAATGCAAAATCCTCTGCGTTTTACATAAAAATTGAATCGGCGACCCAACCGAAATTGAACCATGAAACGAACCAGCCTGAAAACCGTCTGCACTTCATTTGCCCTTGGAATCGTTTGCCTGTCGGCATCAACTCCCGTCGCGAACGCTCAACTGACGGGCCCGTTCGGATGGCCAGCTCAGCACCAATCGGCTCCACAGTATCAGCCAATGTCGACTCAGGTTCCGGCAGTTCAGCCTCAGCCTGCGTTGATGGGCTCAATGACCTATCCGATGACGACTGTCGATTCTTATCAGTACCAGCCGCCAATCCCGGCTCACAACCGGCCTTCCTATAATCAGCCTTACTATTATGGAGTCATGCCTGCGACGTCTTACGTTCCGCCATCGCCGTTGCAGGCACCGCAGCCGATGGTCGTGCAGGAGTATCCTGCTTTCGGCTTCCCAACGCAGCCGGACCTTCCTGTGCAGCCGGACCTTCCCACGCAGTCCGTGCTTCCGACGCAGTCGATGTCGCAAATGCAGTATTCGGCTCCTCAGCTCTCGGAATTCGAGTTAAAGGAAACCATCATCAGCGAAGAGCCTGTTGACGGTGTCACCATAGGCGATGTCAAAAACGGCGAGATCATTCTGGATCCTTCTCGGCCGAATTTTCCGCAACAGTTTCTGCAAGAACAGATCATCAGCGAGGAACCTGTCGAAGGTTTGCAAGCGACGATCACTGAAGAAGATGAAGCAATCGTTGTGGTTGAAAAGGAGGCCGACAAAAGCAACGCTGAACCGGATGTCGATTTAGAAATGAACGAAGATGAAGCTCCCGGCAGCATTTTGACGCTCGACGAAGATTTGCCTGAAGAGCCATCAGTTGAAAGCGAGCCGCAAATTCAGTTTGCCGACGCAGATGAAGTTTCCAGTGCTGAAAAGGAAACCTTGGACGCCGAGAAACGCGAGAAGCTTTTGCGACTGAGGGACGAGGCTGTAAAGGCATTAGAAGACAAGTTGGCCATGGAGCGCGAATTTCACGAGCAACAGCTTCAAGGTATTAAAGCTCAAACCGCCGCACTGGAGGCGGCGCTCAATGCAAAGCTTCAGGAAGCGAAAGCTAAAGCCGAAGTGATCAACAAAGCGGCCGATGAAAAGGCGAATGCTGAGCTCAAACTTGCAGACGAACGAATAGCAAAAGCGAAAAAAACAGCCAAAACCGCCGAGACACTCGCCGCAAAAATAGCCAAAGAGCGAGATCAAGAAGTTGCTGAAGCCAAAAAAGCGATGCTTCAAGCGAAGAATCAGATTAGAGAGCTCAGAGCGAAACTTGCGGCGAAAGAGTCTGCCAAGCCCGAAAATTCCAAGTCCAAATCAAAGTCTTCGAAATCAGAAAGCTCGAAAACGAAAAAAGATTCGCGTTCGAACAAACGAAAACGTTCCAAGTCGAAAGGTGACCACAAGTCCCACGACAAGGATGCTCACAAGGACAAACGATCCACTGAAAAACGTTCCTCTGCCGAAGACGATGCGGCGAAAAAGGCGGCTGCGAAAAATGAAGCGGAAGCCAAGGCTCGCAAGATCCTCGATACGAAAGTCGCCGCTTTGAAGAAGGAAATGGAACGCAAAATCGAGGAGCAGGAAAAGAATATTCGCAAAAAGGGCGAATCGAAAATTGCGGCGTTGCTCAAAAAAGGCAAATCAGAAAACAGTGACGAAGTTCATCAAGCGAAACAGGAAATGGAGAAATCACTGAAGCTTGGAAAAAGGAAAATTCGTGCTCGCTACGAACGAAAAATTCGTCGCCTGAAACGGGACTTCGAAGCGAAGAAAAAAAGCTGACCGTCTTCTGGGTCGCGAACCTTCTCGATTCGCTCAGTTGTCGGAATTCTGGTGAGCTAGTCGATTTATTCCAAATCGAGATTTTTATGCCGCCGCCTATTCGATAACCTCGATTGACGGCGCTTCGACCGGGGCTATCGCCCAAACGGCTCATTAAGCCTTCGCAAGACAATAAATTGCCGAATTGATATTGCTTTGTTGTGTTGGTTTTTTGGATGCTGTTGCATGCCAGATACAAAAGTCGTTACATGGATTCGCGATGTCCGATGACGTCATTGCAGGCGACAGGTTTCAATTCTTGCAACGATGACATGCAGTAATGATTGACCGCGAAACACGCTAAACACGCGAAAATTGCGCGCTGCAATCGATCATGTCCTTTCGCGTATTTGGCGTTTTTCGCGGTTCAAAAAGTCGCGACGAACTGAGCATGTCCGATGACGTCATTGCAGGCGACAGGTTTCAATTCTTGCAACGATGACATG
>CAYZPA010000005.1:535-36960 GCA_964479855.1 uncultured Pirellulaceae bacterium | reverse complement strand
CTGCAATCGATCATGTCCTTTCGCGTATTTGGCGTTTTTCGCGGTTCAAAAAGTCACGATGAACTGTGAGGTGGCCCGCGCTTCATGGGCCACCTCACTCGCTCTCGCGGATGTCTCACACTTTCCCGGAAAGGCGACTTCAGGAACAACGCTTTGCAGAATCGGGCAGTGATCGCGGCGCGATTACGCTCTGGAAAAAAGATAGTGGGAAACGAACCATTCTTCGCCATCATTGAATCCAAAAAGCTCGCTGCAAGCCATGTGAAACATTCGCCATCGATAAAACCAACGCTTGCCTTCCGCCTTGCCGTAATTCGATTCCAAAACGGGCAAAATATCGGCTCGATTTTGATCCATATTCTTCAGCCACGCATCGCAAGTTTGGCGATAGTGATTTCCATTCCATGACCAATGCTGTTCGACAGAAACATGATCGCCGAATCGCCCTATGAAGTCGGCTCCGGGCATGATGCCGCCGCTGAAAAAATGACGGCTCATCCAATCCTCGTCGCCGGCGTCCACAAACTCGTAAGTCAAATTCTTGTGGCAGAAAATATGGACAAATAGTTTGCCTTCGGGTTTCAGCCATGAAGAAACGTTCTGCAACAAACGCTGGTAGTTTCTCATGTGTTCGAACATTTCAACTGAGACAACGCGATCAAATTGCTGTTCCATTTGAAAGTCGTTCATATCGCAAGTGATGATGTTCAACCGATCAGCAAACCCGCGCTCCGTCGCCCGATCCACAATGAACTCACGCTGGGAAGCCGAATTGGAAACGGCCGTAATATTGGAATTGGGAAATTTCTCTGCCATCCAAAGAGTCAACGATCCCCAACCGCAACCGAGCTCAAGAACATCCTGTCCGTCGCGCAAATCTGCGTGCTGGCAAGTCTCCTCAAGAGCCGATTTTTCCGCTTCGTCGAGCGACTTGCATCCCTCCGGGTAGAGGCAACTTGAGTACTTTCGCCGCGGCCCCAGCATCAATTCGTAAAGCTTCGCAGGAACTTCGTAATGTTGTTCATTGGCTTTTTCCGGCAACAACGCAATGGGGCCATTGCTAAACTCGTTCACCAATCGGACCGCTTCTGCTTCATTCGCTTCAACGCTGTTTTTGTCTACCTTTTCAAGCCGTTTCGCCAACAGATTGCGAATCCCACGCCGCGTCAACGCATCCGGAACCAGTCCAGCTTCGCAAAGTCCAATCAGAAAATTCGTCAACATGTATGGCGGCCGTTCAAAGGAAGTGCAACGGATGTCAAAAGGAAGGCGACACGCATTTTATCACAAACTTCAACGCAGTTCGCTGGCTTGAGCCCGGATTATTCGCGATGCGTGGGCGTCGACATGGCGAGAGCTTTTTTCATTGGGGTATTGTTTCCGGTTTGTCGATTCGTCGAGTCACCCGCGACGTGAAATTGACGAATTTGCAAAACTCGCCTCCGCATCCGGAGAATCGCTTCACAGGGCAAACCAGACGACTGTCGTCGTGAATAATTCCGGTTGAGGGTAGTTTTGGGCAAACGACGTTCCTGCATTTCGCTTGCGAACGATTTACCGTTGCTCTAGAAAAAGAGTCATCCATTGAAAACATCTCTCAATTGAAGGAGAAACAAATGAGTTCTTTTACACCGCAATTTCATCGTTCAGCACTCCTTACCGCCGCTTTATTGTTTGCATTTCTGATCGGCACGTTTTCACCTTCATCAGCGGAAGCTCAGGATGTGGACGCGATTGAAGAACGTTTGGTTGAAGCGGTCAAAAACAAAGAAATCTCTTTGATGCAAGCCGGAATCATGATGCAGGCGCTCCACGAAGCCATCATGAAAGAGGAGCAATGGCATCACGAACGCGAGGCCCGACATCACGCATGGCGTGAAAGACATATTGACGAACGCCGCCACGAATTTGAAATCATGGCTGAGCAGATCGAGGAAGCATTCGAGCGAGGCAAGATCACAAAGCAAGAAGCCGAAAAGAAAATGCACTGGTTGGAAATGAAGTTTTTCAACGAACAGCACGAACATCATTCTGACGAGCATGATGATGCATTCCATGAGCACCACATGCGCCAAGAGCACCACTCTGACGACGACCATGTCGATCGCGAGCCGGCAGACTTTGAACATGCAGACGATCACGACGGACACGATCATGACGATCACCAGCACGAACACAGCGATCACCAGCACGAACATGGAGACGATCACGATCATGAACATGGCGACGATCACGAACATGATGTTGAACAAAGCAGCAAACAACTGCCTCGGCTGAAAGATTTTCGCTTCGAACTAGCCCGAGCTGTCGCGGCGGGAAAATTAACCAAAGCCCAAGCGGATCGTCGACTGGATCTTCACCAGCAACGTCTGAAACGGCAACAGAAAAATGAAGCGTCGAATTCGCGAAACGATACGCGGCAGACAGGACGCCTTGCCGACAACAGGAAGCAATCTTCATCGCAAAAAACTGTTCGCTTGGATAGCTTGGCCGGCCTTGAAGAGGGTTCAAGGGAATGGTGGCAGCAGGTGAAAAACCGCATTGAATCGGAAGTCAAAAGCGGAAATCTTTCGCGAGCCGAAGCCGATGCGGCCTACAAACAGCTAAATAAAAGACTTATTAAACGAAAAAAGTGAAATGACTTCTACGGCTTTTTCAAACCGCCGACGAAGATCGCGATGGCCATGGAAAAAACGCGTTGGTCGTCCGTTGGTATTCGCGATAGGCGTCGCCTTTGGATCGGATGGCTTGAGCTTCCGTGGTCGGGATGCCCGTCTTTTGCGTCAGGAAATAGTACATCGCGATCGGTGCGATGATCGATATCCAACCCCATGAAGTTGTTACCGCAAGAAAGACGTAACTGAACCAGTGCGTCCATTCGAAAAAGTAGTTCGGGTGCCTTGAGTAACTCCACAGCCCCGTTTTGCAGACTTTGCCTTTGTTCGCCGGTTTGTTTTTGAACTGGTCCAATTGACGGTCTGCGGTCGCTTCGCCAACCATTGAAACCAGAAAGATCGCAACGCCAATGAAATCCAACCACGAAAGATCACTGTTATTGTTGGCTGCAAAGAACACGGGAAGAGCGAACAGCGCACAGCCCAAAGCCTGAAACTGATAGAAGCGAAACATTCGTACTTGCGCAGTCGTGCCCCATTGCTCCTTCAAAGCCGTGTAGCGTCGATCTTCGGGCAGCTTCACCCAGCGATTGAAAAGATGAAAGCTAAGCCGGAACGCCCAAGTGAAAATCAGAATGCCAACGATCAGTTTTCGAGCCGGCAATCCAAATCCGACACTGCAATAAAAGAGGCCAATCGAGGCAACGGTTAGGCTCCAGAAAACATCGGCAACGCTCGCATCGTTGATCTTTCGTTGCAAAAACCAAATCATGACGAACGCCAACTGGCCCGTCACAACTCCGATGATCAGCATCGCGTAATAAGGCATCTCGAATCCCCGGCAGCCCTGAAAAGCCAAATCGGAATCTTACCAAACGACAGAACGTCATGGCCAGCGGATATCGCAAAAACTCATTTGCACCAAGCTGGTTCGCACCAAGCTAATCGCATCGAACCGATCGCTAAATGCAATTCATCGCCGTGCTGGAATCGATGACAGACTCGGGACGCCCGAACATGACTTGGACGCAATGAACACGTCGCTCGTCAAATCCGGCTTCGCAGTAGGAAAGATAGAAATTCCACATCCGAATCAGGCGCTCGTCGTAGCCAAGTTCACGGACCGCGTCCAATTTTGCCAGAAACTTGTCCTTCCAACATCGCAGAGTTTTTGCGTAGTGAGGCGTGATGTCTTCCATGTGTAACATCCGCATGTCCGTCGCGTCGGAAGAAGCCTGCTGCAAAGAACCCACCGTCGGCAAGCAGCCGCCGGGAAAAATGTACGCACGAATGAAGTCAACCGATTTCAGATACTGTTTGTAGTTCTGCTGGCTCATCGTGATCGCTTGCAGCAGCATCGCGCCGTTTGGACGAAGCAGACGTCCACACTGACCAAAAAACTGCTTCATGAACTTGTGCCCGACCGCCTCCACCATTTCGATCGAAACGATTTTATCGTACTGGCCCGTCAGCGTTCGGTAATCCTGCTTCAGCACCGTGATTTGATGCTCCATGCCCGCGGCTTCGACACGCTCACAAGCCAAACGATATTGCTCTTCTGAAATCGTCGTCGTCGTCACGTTGCAACCGTACCGAGAAGCCATGTGCACGGCCATCGCGCCCCAGCCTGTTCCAATTTCCAGCACCGATTCGCCCGGCTGCAAATTCAGTTTTCGACAGATGCGATCCATTTTATTCAAGGACGCCGCATGCATCGCGTCGTCGACGGTCGGGAAAGCTTCTGAGGTATGTGCTTCGTCGAAAATCCCGCTTGAGTAATTCATGGTCGGATCGAGAAAAAGTTTGTAGAACTCGTTCCCCAGATCGTAGTGCTCAACAATGTTTCGCTTGCTGCCCTGAATGGAATTTTTGCGAGCCGCGTGCTTGAATCGCCATGCCAAAGTGCGGACTGCCGAAACTGTTTTGTTCAGCGTCGAAACTTCCTGAATGTTTCGAATCATGATTCGGATCAGGCTGGTCAAATCCGAGCAGGACCATGCTCCGTCCATATAGGTCTCGGCACTGCCCATCGTTCCGCCCATCAAAATTCGGCGATAGAACGAGGGATCCGAAACCAGAATCTCAGTCGAAAGTTCGCTTTCTGGGCCGCTGTCTCCCAGTTGGAATTCCTGATCGCCGTCGACGATTCTTATCGAGCCGCCTTTCAAATTTCCGATCCGCGATAAAAGCTTGTCGCGAACGATGTTGGGCGAACGGTTTGCCGACTCGTTGGAAGACGTTTTCAAACCTGATTCAGCAAGCGGATCCGATGGACCGATCTCCCAAGGAGTCAACGGCTTTGCTGTCGCGTTTACTTTCGAGCTAAGTCTGTTGTTGGAATTGTAGAGCGGTTTAATTGAGACTTGGTCGGAGTGCATGATAGGAAGAGGTGATCCAGGAGTTTCAAAAGTGTTCAGGGCGAACGTTCAATATAATTTTACGCTTTGCCAGGGTGTGGTACGAAAGGAACGCCCTTCCAATAAAGTTTTAGAGCCTGCCAGTAGATGCCAAGAAAGATCTGCAACGTCATCACCGGAAAACGGATCAGGATCCAGATGCGGGACCACGTCGTCAAAGGCACCCGGTCAAGCAGCATCGAGACATCGAACTTTCGCAGGCCGTCTTGAAAATTCTGCATCTTGACGCCAAGGTTCTGGCCGGGAATCGTAAACAGCATTCGATATTCCATATCCATTGGCATAAACGGCGAGACGTGAAAATCCTTTTTCAGCCGATCCACAACGACTCGCTTTTGAACTTGGCACTGGTCGGTATCTGGATCTGACGGGATCACATAAATATGTTGTTCGCCCCAGGGAGTATTGTTGACTTCCGCGACGACGGCTTCGACCCGGTCGCCGTCAACATCGTAGCAGTAGTAAAAACTGACCGGATTCATGGCGAACCCGAAATAACGCAATTGAGTTAACAGCCGAATTGGGCCGATGTCTCGTTGAAAACCGTGTGAAACGAGAGTTTCAAGAACCGCGTCGCGAAGCGAAAGTCCCTCAGACGCCGCTTTCATGTGATCGCTTCTGCGAAAACGAGCTAACGCTGCCCTTTTCGCTGACCACAACAGGCGGCCCGAAAAAACCTGTTCCATCTCCGCGAGATCGACAAACATCATGAAAGCGCGAAACTTGAACGCATTCTCGATCTTGCCGCGTCTTCGATGACGGATCGTGCCGCGATAGATGCAGCTTGCAAGGGAATCGCTCACTGGGCTGACTGCATTGAACTTGATTGTGCACCTGTCGATGACAGGATCTTTTCCGCGACCTTTAATCCGCTGACGACGCCGTCCTCATGAAATCCATTGCCCCAGTAAGCACCACAAAACGAAGTCGCATTCGCCCCCAGCAGTTCATCATGGCGAGCTTGCATCGTTTTTCGACCAGGGCTGAAAGTTGGGTGAGCGTATTCGATTTCCGCGACTACATTTTCGTCTTTGACGATATCTTTCCCATTGAGCGTCACGCACCAGGTCGTTTCGCATTCAAGTGACTGCAAGATGTTCATGTTATACGTAACGGTTGCAGCATCGGATTCACTTTTCGGATTGAAATAGTTCCAACTTGCCCAGGCTCGCCGGTTTTTCGGAAGCACATCCGATTGGGAATGAAGCAACGCAACATTCTTTTGATAGGGAAACGAATCCAAAATTTCAGCTTCCAAATCCGTTCGGTCAGCGTCAAGAATCCTCAACGCCTGATCACTGTGACAAGCAAAAACAACATGGTCAAATTCTTGATCACGACCATTGACCGTCAATGAAACAGATTTAACCTGCCCCGTTTCGGCGTGTCGGTTTCGTCGAACGCGTTGCACTGCCGAGTTCAAGTGAATCTGGTCGGTCCATCCATTGGTCAATGCTTTCACGTATTGCTTTGACCCGCCTTTGATGACTCGCCATTGCGGTCGGTTGGCGACGCCCAGCAGGCCGTGGTTCTTGTAAAACTCAACGATGAATCGAATGGGGAAATTTCGAAACGTGTTGTAGGAAGAAGACCAAATCGCGGCTCCCATCGGCAGAAAATACTGATCGACGAACTGCCTGGAAAATTTGTGACGCTGCAAAAATGAGTGAACCGTTTCCTGTTCGTCCGCGTCGGAGTCTGCCTCCAAGATTTTGTCGCCGAGCTTAAAAAACTTCAGCATGTCCCACAGCAAGCGATAAAACTTCGGATTAAGGATATTGCTACGTTGAGCAAACAGTCCGTCGAAGTCTGCGCCGCGATACTCCAGCCCGGTGCGTTCACACTTAACGCTGAAGCTCATGATCGTGTCCTCGGATTCGACGCCGATTCGGTCGAGCATGGAAATGAAATTCGGATACGTTCGGTCGTTGAAGACGATGAAACCCGTGTCTACCGCCAACGGTCCGGACTCCGATTCGACTTCCAGCGTGTTGGTGTGTCCGCCAATGTAATCGCCAGATTCAAAAACGGTGACTTCGTGTTCGGAACGTAATCGCTCGGCGGCAACCAGCCCGGAAATACCGGCTCCAACAATCGCTATCTTCATTCGTTTTCCGGGAGGCAGTTGTTCGTTCGATGGGGCGACTGAATGGTTGAGCGTAAAATTTGCTCAACGTCGCCAAGCCAACATGGAGCCAAGCGATCTCTTGCCGCAAATTGTCCGAATTGGTTCGGCTCGATTGTAGCTGACCATCGATCAGGATGAAATCAATCAAGTTCCAGTTGCAGGAATTCGACGTCGATCCAGCGGTCAAACTTGCGACCGACTTTGCGGAACAGGCCGGCTTTGCGGAATCCCATCGACTCGTGAATCGCCACACTCCCCGGATTGGGTAGAGACACCCCAGCGATGACGCTTGTGAAACCAGAAACTTTCAGACGATTGAACAGATCACGGTAGAGCTGTTTTCCGATCCCCTGGCCCTCGAATCCTTTACGCAGATAAATGGCACTCTCGACAACGAACTTGTAGGCCACCCGTTTCCGCCACTGGTTTGCATACGCGTATCCAATCACTGAATTCGTTTCGGGGTCGACATACGAAATCCACGGATAGCCCGATTCGGTAACGAGCTCAATTCGACTTCGGATCTCTGCTTCGTCGATCGGATCGAGCTCGAAAGTGATAATCGTATTGTTGATGTAGTGATTGTAGATTTCCGCGATGTCGGCGGCATCTGAAAACTCAACGGAACGGATCATGGAAGATATTGCTCCCGGACTGAAAATATAGCCACCGTGGGATCGAGGCCAGGCAAAGGGTCAATTGGGCAACCTTCAAATGCCGAAAGCAATTGAGCCGCAGCACAGAATGGAAGCATCATCCCCCTAGCAAATTTGGTCCGGTGATTTTAACATGATGAGCTAGCTTTATCGCAAGTTTTTTACCCTTTGCTCGCCGAGCAATAACTTTAAAGGTTCCCCCATGAGCACGCCATCCGATCCATTCAATACTCGTTCGACTTTCACAGCCGCGGGTAAGGAAATTGGCATCTATCGAATCAGCGGATTGCAAGAGCAGGGCATCGGCAACATCGACAAACTGCCTTTCTCGATTCGCGTGCTGTTGGAATCGGTACTGCGGAACTGCGACGGAAAAGTCGTCTCCAAAGAAGACGTTGAAAATCTGGCGAACTACAACGCGGCCAGCCCAGCCAAAGTTGAGATCCCGTTCAAACCCGCTCGCGTTGTATTGCAGGACTTCACAGGAGTCCCCGCTGTCGTGGATCTTGCCGCGATGAGGAACGCGATGGCTCGATTGGGCGGCGATCCCAAAAAGATCAACCCTTTGATTCCGGTTGACCTTGTCATCGACCACTCGGTTCAAGTCGATCAGTTCGGCAGCAGCGCGGCTCTTTCGGCCAACGTTGAATTGGAATTCAAACGCAATCGCGAACGTTACGAGTTCCTTCGCTGGGGCCAAAAAGCGTTCGATAATTTCCGAGTCGTTCCTCCGAATGTCGGGATCGTTCACCAGGTCAATCTGGAATTTTTGGCAAAGGGCGTCTTTGTTCGGGAAGACGAAAACGGTCCGGTCGCGCTGCCGGATACTTTGGTCGGAACCGACAGTCACACGACGATGATCAATGGACTTGGCGTTGTCGGTTGGGGTGTTGGCGGAATCGAAGCGGAAGCCGCGATGCTGGGCCAGCCGATCTATATGCTGTTGCCGGAAGTCGTTGGATTCGAACTGGTTGGAAAACTGGCTCCGGGAGCCACCGCCACGGACATGGTTTTGACCGCGACGGAACAACTGCGAGCCGCTGGCGTGGTTGGCAAGTTCGTCGAGTTCTTCGGAGACGGCGTCAGCGAAATGCCACTTGCCGATCGGGCGACTCTGGCGAACATGGCTCCCGAATACGGAGCGACCATGGGTTTCTTCCCGATCGATGACGAGACATTGGACTACATGCGACGAACGGGTCGAACGGAAGAAGAAGTTGAAACGGTTCGAGCTTACACTCGAGCCCAGAGCCTTTTCAGAACAGGGCTTGAGCAGATCGAGTTCACTCGCACGTTGAAGCTTGACCTGTCAACGGTTGAGCCTTCTTTGGCGGGTCCCAAACGACCGCAAGACAGAATCGCTCTTTCGGCCATGAAGGATTCCTTCAACAACTCACTGACAGCTCCGGTTGGCCACAGCGGATTTGGACTGGAAACATCAGCACTCGACGCGATCGCAAAGGTCCACAACAACGGACACTCTGCGGACATCGGGCACGGAGCCGTCGTTATCGCGGCGATCACAAGCTGCACCAACACCAGCAACCCTTCGGTCATGATCGCGGCGGGATTGCTTGCGAAGAAGGCAGCCGAACGCGGTCTGACGGTACCGCCATACGTCAAGACCAGCCTCGCTCCGGGTTCTCGAGTTGTGACCGACTATCTTGACAAGTCTGGCCTGACCGAATCGCTCGAGAAGCTTGGCTTCCACACTGTTGGCTACGGCTGCACGTCTTGCATCGGGAACAGTGGTCCGCTGCCGCAACCGGTTGCCGACGCGATCACGACCGGTGAATTGGTCGCTTCGAGCGTTCTTAGTGGGAACCGAAACTTCGAAGGTCGCGTCAATCCGATGACCAAAGCGAACTACCTTGCCAGCCCGCCGCTGGTGGTGGCTTACGCGTTGGCCGGCACGACCGATGTGGATCTGGTGACCGAACCGCTTGGCAACGGCGAAGACGGAAATCCTGTTTTCCTGAAAGACGTTTGGCCGACTCACGAAGAAGTTCAATCGGTTCTCGATTCGAGCCTTTCGCCAGAGATGTTCCAGAACCAGTACGGAAACGCGTTTGATTCCAACGAGACATGGAACGCGATCGAAATCGGTGAAGGTGACCTCTATGAATGGAGTGAAGCGAGCACTTACATTCAGGAGCCTCCGTTCCTTGCTGGATTGACGAAAGAAGGAACCGACATCGCTCCCATTGCGGATGCACGTTGCCTGGCATTGTTGGGTGACAGTGTGACGACGGATCATATCTCTCCTGCGGGAGCCATCGCCAAAGACGGGCCAGCAGGACGATTCTTGCAGGAACGCGGCGTCGAGCCAGCATCGTTCAACAGCTTTGGATCACGTCGCGGAAATGACCGCGTGATGGTTCGCGGCACGTTCGCAAATATTCGCATTCGCAACCAACTGGCTCCGGGTACCGAAGGCGGTTGGACGACTCACATCCCGTCGGGCGAAGTCATGTCGATCTACGATGCTTCGATGAAGTATCAAGCCGATTCGACGCCACTGGTTGTCCTTGCGGGCACCGAGTACGGCACCGGAAGTAGCCGCGACTGGGCGGCGAAGGGCACGATGATGCTGGGCGTGAAAGCCGTGATCGCCGCAAGCTACGAACGCATCCACCGAAGCAACCTTGTCGGGATGGGAATCCTTCCGCTGGAGTTCGCTGACGGAAACACGTGGAAGTCAGTCGGTTTGACGGGGCAGGAAACGTTCAGCATTCCGGACCTCAGCAACGATTTGCAGCCTCGATCTTCGGTCAAGGTAATCGCAAAAGACGACGCCGGAAAAGAGACTACTTTTGAAGCGGTTGTTCGAATCGACACTCCTGTCGAAATGGACTACTACCGCAACGGCGGCATCCTGCAGACCGTTTTGCGAAACTTGCTGTAAGCTTCCTCGGGACCGTTTGTAGATGATCGCGTCGACAGATTTCACACCGAAGCCTGTCGTCGCGGCGGTCAGCAAGCATTCGGATGGATCCCAAGGTTGGCTTCCGCACTTTTTGCGTAACGGTTTGTTGATTTAATCCAAATCGAGATTTCTATGCCTGCCGTTTAAGCGATAGCCCGATGGCGATTCCCCGCACCCTAAGCCGTCCATTCAACAAGCGGCTAACCAGCAACCAATCCCGGGCCGAACTTTTTTACCGGAATGATTCAAGACGACAGCGTCTGGATTGCCTTTTGAGTCAACTGTCCAGAAGTGGCTACAAGTTTTGCAAATTCGTTAATTTCGCGTCTTGGGTGACCTGTCGAAACCACAAACTTGGAACAATAACCCAATGAAACAAGCTTTCTCCATGTCGACGCGCACGCATCGTGAATAATCCGGGTTTAAACGTAATCGTGAGCCTTAAACCAGTTCCACGAGTCCTCGATCGCGACATCGACGTCACCGATTTTGTATCCGAGTTCAGCCGCTGCCTTATCGCTTGAATACCAGTTGTGCATCTGCCCCATTCGCAACGCCGCAGAATTGACGGCCAATTCTTCTTTGGAAAATCGCGACAGAAAATCTCCGACGCGACCGGCGGTATGGGCAAGCCAGTTTCGCATCTTACGCCGCGGTGGCCAGCATCCGACGACTTTCGCCATTCTGCACCACAAATCGAAATAGCTAACGTTCTCGCCGCCAAGAATATATTTCTCACCGGACCGGCCATGCTGCACCGCGGCCACGATCCCTTCCGCAACGTCTCGCACATCGACCGCAGAACAACCTCCCGCAGGTGCGAAAAACAGCGGCGTTCGAGCAATCATCAGAAGCATTTCGCCCGAAGAAGGTTTCCAGTCGTTCGGCCCGATCATGAAACCCGGGCAAACGGTGACTCCGTCGAGCCCCAATTTGACTTCGTTTTGAAACGACTCACCGGAAGCCCGTTTCGACGCCACGTAGGAACAGTCAAACTTCATCTCGCCCGGCGTCTTTTCATTGACGGGCACGCCGTCGATGGCGGCTGGAAACGTGTCCACGCTGCTAACGTGAATCATGCGAATGCCGCGTCGGCGAGCCGCTTGAGCCAATGTTTCGGTCGAGCCCACGTTAAACGCGATGCTCTGTTTGCGTTTGCTAAGCCCCAGCTGAATCATGGCGGCGGCATGCACGATCAGATCGACGTCTTCGACCACCGGCGCCATCGCGACCGGGTCCGTTAGACTGGCGTGAACCGTTTCCACATCCAATCCGTCCAGCGGACGCAAATCCGATGTCGGCCTGACCGTGGTGACGACATGATGGTAGTCTTCTCTGAAACGACGTACAAGATTGTTGCCGAGAAAGCCCGTAGCTCCCGTGACGAGTATTTTCATGGAGACGTATGGCCGGAAGTTCGGCAAAAAGCGACAAACAAGGGGCGAATCCAAAGGACAAGTGACGAATCGCCACTCACTTGGTAGAGTATAACGCTTTGCAACCGACCCCGGCTACCGGTATTCGGTTTCCGCTGGCCACCCTCGCAATTCCCAAATGCAATCTTTGTCCGTCATCCCTGTCAAAACCAAAGCTCAACAAAAAGCTTTCGTGCGGTTTGTGTGGGATCACAATAAAGGCGACCCCAATTGGGTTCCGCCGCTGATTCATAACGTTCGGGAACTGCTGAATTACAAAAAACACCCGTTCTACGAGACTGCTCAATGCCAGACTTTTCTGGCGATGAAAGACGGAAAAGTCGTCGGGCGAATCGCTGCGATCATCGACCATAACCACAACGAGTTCCACAACGAACGTCGCGGGATGTTCGGGTTCTTCGAAAGTATCGACGATCAGGAAGTCGCCTCCCAGTTGTTCGACGCTGCAAAAAAATGGTTCGCGGAACACGATATTTTCCTGATGCGAGGCCCCGCCAACCCGTCGCAAAATTACGAATGGGGCTTGCTGGTCGAAGGCTTCGATTCGCCGCCGACTTTCTTGATGTGCTACAACAAACCGTACTATGGCAAACTGATCGAAGGCTGCGGGTTCAAAAAAGCACAGGATCTTTTCTCGTACGATGCACCCATTGAACTGTTGGATAATCTGGATCCGAAGCTCAGTTTCGTCGCCGAAGAAGCGGCCAAACGATTCAAGGTAAAAGTTCGCCCGATCAGCAAGAAAAACTTCCGCAACGATGTCAATATTTTTCTGAACATCTACAACAGCGCTTTGAAGGGACAATGGGGATTCACGCCGATGTCGCAAAGCGAGCTGTCCTCAACGGCCACCAATCTGAAATTCCTCATCGCGACCGAAATGACCTCCGTCGCGGAAGTCGATGGCAAAGGCGTCGGTATCGTGTTCGGATTGCTGGACTACAACCCGCTGATCAAGAAAATTGATGGCAAGCTTTATCCTTTCGGCTGGTTGCACCTGTTGCTGGGGCGAAAGAAGCTGAAACGGGTCCGCATGATGAGCACCAATGTGTTGCCCGAGTATCAGCGATTTGGGCTGGGAATTGTGCTGATGGCTCGCATGGTTCCTGAGGTTCTAAAATGGGGAATCGACGAAGGAGAGTTTTCCTGGGTGTTAGAATCGAACAAATTATCGCGAGGAACGCTGGAAAGAAGTGGTTTGACCAGCAATAAGACCTTCCGAATTTACGATTATGAGCCATGATAGACGTCTCCTTTTTTTCCTCCCACGATTCTGATCGACTGTTGAATGATGCTACCTGAAGTCGTCGTTACCGGCATGGGCGTCGTGTCGCCAATCGGAGTGGGAACGGATGCGTTTTGGTCCAGTTTGCTCAACGGAGTCTCTGGAATCCGGACTCGGGACGCGTTCGCCGATACGGATTTGCGGTTGAAAATTGGCGCTCCGATCGCCGACTTCGATCCCAAGCCCTACGTGAAACCCCGCAAAGCACTCAAGATCATGTGCTTGCCGATTCAGTTCGGATGCGCCGCCGCCAGCCTTGCCTTTGACGATGCCGGCTTCGAAAAAGAATCGCTCGAATCGACCGTCAATCCTGATCGCGTCGGAACGCTGTTCGGCACCGAGACCTTTTTCGCCGACCCAACCGAAGTCGCTCGAGTCTTCCGCAGCTGCACGGTCGAAGACAACTACGAACACGACCACTGGGGTGAATTTGCGATGCGGCAAATTCAACCGCTGTGGATGCTGAAGTACTTACCCAACATGGCGGCGTCACACATTTCGATCGCCATGGATGCTCGCGGACCCAGCAATTCAATTTGCCAGGGCGAAGCGTCCGGACTGCTGGCTCTGATCGAAGCTGCCGATTTGATCAAACGCGGAATCGCAGACGTTGTGTTTGCGGGCGGCACAGGTTCGCAGATGGCCCTGACAGCCATGCTCTATCGAGGAGTCGATGCTTTGTCGGCGCGAGTCAACGATCCTGAATCGGCCAGTCGACCATTCGACCTCAATCGCGACGGCATGGTCGTGGGAGAAGGCTCCGGAGTGCTGGTTCTGGAATCGGCAGAACATGCGGCCAGGCGTGGAGCAACTCCTTTGGCCAAGCTGGCGGGTTGGTCGCGCGGTTTTTCGGATCCAAATTTGATCGATCGCAAAACTGCGTTCGAATCATCCATCGAACAGTCCATATCAGCGTCTCAGATCAGCAAACCTGAAATCGGGCTGGTATCGGCCAATGCCAGCGGAACCGTCGAAACGGACGCCAGCGAAGCTCAGGCAATCCAGGCGGCGCTTGGCGATGTCCCGGTCGTTGCTCATAAATCAAATTTTGGCAACCTTGGGCCCGGTACTTCGATCGTTGAATTGATTGGCTCTTTGCAGGCAATGAAATACGGAACGATTCCGCCGACGCTGAATTACGAAACGTCAGATCCCGCATGCCCCGTCAACGTGAGCCGAAACGCTCGTGATTTCAATGGTTCTGCGATCCTGAAAACAGGGTGTTCGGCGACGGGGCAAATGGTTAGCGTCGTTTTCCAGAAACCTTAACTTGGACAAGTGAAATTACCTCCAGCAGAAGATGGATGGGAACTGTCGAATTGTTTCGGGGCTTGGAGCGGTAGTGGTAAGCGTGCCTTCCGGTTTGGGCGGTTTGGGGATAAGCCAACTCACGCATTAACCTATTCTTTGCGGAATCAGCAATGAGCTTAAAAGTCGGAATCGTTGGCATCGGATTCATGGGGTGGATCCACTGGCTGGCATGGAAGCAGGTCGATGGCGTCGAAGTCGTAGCCATCGCGTCGCGCGACCAGAAAAAGAGAGCCGGCGACTGGACTTCCATCAAAGGCAACTTTGGCCCGCCAGGAGAACAGGTCGATCTGGACTCGATCGAAGTCTACGACTCGGTTGAATCATTGCTGGCCAACGAAAGCGTGGACATCGTCGACATCTGCCTTCCGCCAGCGATGCATCGGGATGCGATTTGTGCTGTGGCGGCAGCAGGCAAAAAGATTTTTTGCGAAAAGCCATTGGCTCTTAATTTGGGCGACTGTGACGACGCACTCGCTGCCTGCGAGCGGTACAAGGCCAAGCTTTTTGTTGGACACGTCCTGCCATTTTTCACAGAATTCAAGTTCGCGGCGGACAGGATCGCGAGCGGCGAATTCGGCAAGCTTTTGGGCGGTAATTTCAAGCGGGTGATTTCGGATCCATTCTGGCTTCCCGATTTTTACGATCGAAATAAAGTTGGCGGCCCGCTATTGGATTTGCATGTCCACGACGCTCACTTGATCCGTTGGCTTTTTGGCATGCCGATATCGGTGTACAGCGGCGGCCGTTTGAGAGACGGAGTGCCCGAGTTCTGCAATTCGATTTTCAGGTTCGCTGACCCGGATCTAACCGTGCTCGCGACCAGCGGCGTGGTGCGTCAGCAGGGCCGTCCATTTAATCACGGTTTTGAGATCCATCTTGAAAAAGCGACGCTTGTTTTTGAATTCGCAGCCCATGCGGATCATGCCGAAACGATGGAATTGAAAATCCTGAAGGAAGACGGCAGCGTTGAACGTCCGGCAGATCTTGGCGATCCCGATCCGCTTTACGCTTTTGTCCGTGAGATGCAGGAACTGGTGGCGTCGATTGAGAATGACGAAGAGTCGCATGTGCTTTCCGGCAAGATTGCCCGAGACGCCATCGCGATTTGCGAAGCCGAAGAGCAATCTTTGATTGGGCAAAAAGTCGTTTCGCTTTAGTCGTTTGGGCTTGTTAATTTATTGAGCCGTTTGGGCGATGGCCCCGGTTGAAGTGTTGTTAACCGAGGCTAACGCCTAAACGCGCCCAAGCGACTGGCCCAAAAACGGCTGGCATAAAAATCTCGATTTGAAATAAATCAACAGAGTCGCTTCGCTCTAAGTGCGGCTGTAGATTCAGCAAAGATTCAGATTCGCTTTTTCGATTTCTCTGCCAGAGAAAGATTGCGAAGAGAGATTGCGAAGTAAGTGAGAAGGGAAGGGCAGAGGTCTGTCTGCTGGCAGATGTCTGTCTGCGGGCTGAGCGTGGCACTTTCTGTGGCGGCATCGTAGTATGTTCTTTACGTAGGATGGGCATTCCTGCCCATCGTTCTCTTTTGTCGCCTCGGACAGGAATGTCCAAGTTACGAGTTTGATTGAGTTTCGCGAGAGTGGAACGTGCAAGATCGAGGAGGATCACCTCCCGTGTGCCGCAACGGCTTGGGTGATCGCGTACTCGCAACCCTTGGTCTCCGTATGCGCATCCGCTACGACGATGCCGTCACGATCGAAGAGGTTCACGACCTGATGGACGCCTTGCACAACATTCCACGAATGCTCCGAGACTGCTCCGACTGGTACGTGCCGGAGAACATTGACGCAGATCTGGCTCGGTATGACGAGAAATGGGTTGGCTCTCAACATTCTGAGCGTCGCAAATCGCTCATCCAGCATCTCAATGATGTCCGCGATAGCAAGCATGACCATCGTCCTTGATCCGTAGTTGCTTGCGACCGTATCTTGAGAGCTACGACGCTTGCACCCCATCGCCAGACTACGTCGTTTTTTGAGAGTAAAAACGGCGCTGTTTTATTGTTTAGTCCGTTCTCGAATGAGATTCATGATTCCCGCGACGCGAATTGCCCAGCCATGCTTGACCGCTTTACGTTTGCCGGCGGATTTTGCGCAGCGACAAAAATGAAGCGCCGAACAGCATCAGTGCCAATGAAGGTTCTGGGACGACAGCAAGATCGCCTTCCAGTCGCACGTTTTCGAACGCGAGTCTTCGTCGCTGGAATCGAGGCCGACCATGTTGATTCGTATGTCGACAGAGTCAGCGTTCGCCAAATCGACGCTGAATTCGGTGTGTCAGGGGAAAAAAGTGTCATGTCAGGGGAAAAGGTGTCACGAGAATCCTGCCCGATCCCGAGCCATTGAAACAGATCGCTGTCGATCTTGCTGCCAAAGTCCCAGGCCAATCGAGCGACGATTTCTCTCAAGTCAAGCAAACGATTACTGCGGTCGATGGCTCGGTGGTGAATACCCTTGGGCGGATCGCCGAACTGGCGTGGGTTCCCAAAAAGGGCGGCCAATATAAGTACGCTTGCCGTTTGTGCACCCAGTTCAATCTCGCGACTACCGCATCATCGTGACGGCATGGCGTTCGCTCAAGCCAAATCAGACGAAGCGGTTACGATGAGCGAGCTTGACTACTTGCTACCCAACGTTTGGCTCAAGTCGACTCCCGATCACACCTAGGAAATCGATGAGATCCGGCGAAAGGAAAGAGAGGGAGGCAAGCGACATGTAGTTCACCGAACGCTCACAGCTGTCGGGGCGGACTGAGTCGTGAAAACATATCAAGGCATGAAAAAAGCCGAGAATAAATCTCGGCTCACAACGTGTTTCATGATGACGTTGTTATTTAACGCTTGCGGCGACTGACGAGCACTACACCAAGTAGGCAAATGCTCAAGAACGATGAAGGTTCGGGAACAGCGGTCGCCGAAAATGTCAGATTGTCGACGTACGCTAATCCGTCGCCGTTGCTCTGCAATCTGACGAAGAAACGGCTACCATCAGCCACGCTGCTCACGTCATAAGAGAAGCTGAACGGTACTGCATCAGTGTTCGCCGCACCCGGTGCTAGAGCCAAAAAGCCGTCTACGAGCGATGCAGTTGACGCGTCGACAACATCATTGCCGGACTCTTGAAACGCAAAAGCGTCGGACGCGTCCAAAGATATAAGATCGACAATTAATGGCGAAAACTGCACTATGTCATTGCGGCGATGCACTTCACCGGTAATCTGAATTGATTCAAGTCCACTTTGCGTTCCGATTTCGCGATATAGATATCCTGTACCTTGAATACCGACGATGAAATTGGACCCGTCGGTTGGGTTGCTTGGTCCATAAGTGCCTGTCCCTTGGTCGTCGATAAAATCGACAAAACCTGTAGCCGCACTTTCACCCCAGTTGGCGATCGTGTGAGAGAACCCAAAGCTCTCGCTTGATTCGGGTTCAGCACCACCTTGGAAGTCTTCGCTAGTTAGGATCAGGTCTGCCTGCACGTCGCTTATCAGGCAAGCCAACAATGCGATGCAAGGAACGAATAAATTGAATTTCATTTGAAGCGGCTCCGGTAATGTAGTGATCGAGACAAGGTTCGTTTGTGACGGAGGACAAAATTTTGGATCATCGACACAACAGAACCACGGTGCCGTTGACAGGCCCGCAGTAGGATAAATCGTCCTGTTCCGATTGCAACGCTTGGGCGGGCTTATAATTCACTTTTGGCGAAGATTTCTTCAAGAAATGCAAGTGACAGGTTGGCAAGCCCAAAGTTAACGACTTATTGATTTAGTTCAAATCGACGTTTTTATGCCAGCCGTTTGAGAAAGGGGAAAAGGACAGGCCAGCGGATTTATAAACACTCTAAACACCGGAGGAAAGGGGCAATTTATAGTTCGGGACTGGGTAAACTTTCGATACGTTTCGAACGCCAAATGCTACTTGGAAGTAACGACTCCCTGAAAAATTCACCATTATGTTTACGGCGATTATTTTTTTGTGTATTTGGTGTGTTTCGTGGTTAGTCAATGCTGCATGTCATCTTTGCAGGAGGATAAGTGGGAGGAGGATGAGTGGGAGGAGGATGAGGGGGAGGAGGATGAGGGGGAGGAGGATGAGGGGGAGGAGGATGAGGGGGAGGATAAGGGGTCGGGTCGGCGTGTTCATGTTTCTGCTTTTCCGAGGACGCCCCGCCAGCGCCAGCACGTTCGCGCCAGTGCTGATCATCAATAAAGTGGTGAGCCGCAAGAGCGTTTGGAGCGTTCCTTCGTTTTTTGGAGTGCTTGTCCTTTGTCAACATATATTGGCGTGGTACGGTTCGAGTAATTCAGACGTCGTTCACTTCTTTCAGGGCGGTGTCGTAAATGCCTTCCGTTAGCGGACACTTGTTTTGGAGAAACGCAAATATTCAAGCAAAATGACCGATCGGATCGCAATTAAAGAATGAAGGCCCTGCGTACGGTCAGTGCCTGTCGGTGTTAGCGATTTTACCGAAAAATCAAGGCCGGAGCGACGTCGCTTGGTTTCGGAAGTCAGAAAAAACGTGCCACGGCCGACGCAGCGACCTACTCCTTTTGACCTTGGAAACTGGCAATCTTAATCTGAATCTATTAAGCTCCGCCCAATAGTCTGCAATTCTGCGTAAAGGTTCAGCGGGCGAATCGTATTTCTGACCCTGCGTGCGGAACAAGAATTCGATTTCAATAGTCGGCTGAGTCAATTGTTCACGGACAGATCGCAGTTCCCTATCCCGATTTGGACATCGAACAATGTATCGAACGATCCCGATTCTCATGTTGCTTTTTGTGACGGCTTGCAATCGGCCAGCAATTTCGCCGGGACACGCGTTTTCGCTTCGTTTGGGCAGCGAAACGCCAGTCAACGGGATGGTGGAAAAGGAATTGATGGATGCAGGTCACACGATTTTCGTCGCACAGCAGGATATCGTTAGCGCAAAAGATGTCTCGGAAGTTGAAATGATCAAGGACTCGGAAACCGGTCGTCCCTTGATTGCAATTTCAGTCGATAGGCGAACGGGCGATCGCCTCCATTCAATTACAACAGGCAATGTTGGCAAGTTGTGCGTGATTTTGATCGACAATAAGGCTGTGACCGCACTTCCAATCAATGCCCCCTTAGGCCCGCGATTGGTTATTGAAGGAGATTTTTCCGGCCGAGAAGTGACTGAAGTCATTTCTCTGTTTACGGGTTACTAACCCGGATTATTCACGATGCTTGGGCGTCGGTATGGAGAAAGTTTGTTTCATTTGGGTATTGTTCCAAGTTTGTGGTTTCGACAGTTCACCCACGACGTGAGATTAACGAATTTGAAAAACTTGTAGCCACTTCTGGAGAATTGGCTCAAAGGGCAATCCAGACGCCTGTCGTCGTGAATAATTCCGGTTAAACATGTCGTTTTCTTTGGAGAGTGCCGCGTCGTACCCAGATACCTGTCAGCTTGGTTCTTTGCCGTGGTAGTTCGATGTTTGGCCGACCTGAATTCAGTCCGATTCCAAGTTCTTCCGTTCATTCAGATTGATCAAGCTGAATAGGATCGCCGAACCTGAAAGAGTCACCGGATTGAAAGCTTGGACGGCGACCTCTGGGCTCATCGCGACACCACCGATCATCAGGGCAGCAAAAAGTATCGCCGAAAGGATCGCTGGCCAGCGATGTTGCCAAAGAATAATCACCAACAAGCCCGCCACGACTTCAAACGCTCCGGCAATCAAAACGGTCGTCTCGGCCGTGTGAATAACGGGACCGAGTTCCACGAGTGCGACTTCTGTTGGGTCGCAGAAGATTAACTTTGGGACGAGGCCGTGGTAGAGCCAAATGAATGCGATGGCAATTCTTGAGAGCGCGTAACTTGAAAACTCAGGCATGATTCAAATTTCTATTTTACGTTTTTCCATCAATTGATTCAGCATCTCGTCCATGATTGGAACTCGGTTCCTGAAACTGAAGCAGTGACTGATCTCTTTGGACAATTTCTGCAACGCAATCCAATCCCAACAGTCGCGGTGTGAGTGCAATTGTCGGATTCTCGATGCCAGTGACTTTACTGAACCGTCGTAAAGAAAACGTTCCCTGCGGTCAGGATACTGTTGGCAATTAAGCACTTCCGGGTAAGCCAACCGATCCGGCAGCAAGGGCCATGCTCCAACAGAAATCGCTTCAACGACGCTAAGCCCAAAAAATTCGTGAGTGGCGGTCGACACGAACACATCTGCCGAAGCGAGGACTTTCCAGTACGATTCGCGATCCTCCTGAAAACCCCAGTGCTCGATCTGCAATTCGAACTCGGATTGAATTGATTCGAATGTCGCCGGAGTCTGACGATAGCTCTTTCCAACGACGCTCAAACTGAAAGGAACCCGCTGCTGTTTGAGCAATCGAAGTGCTTTCAGCAAGTCTTCCGGATTTTTGTCGTGCTCCCATCGCGCCGCCCATACGATGTGCAACGGTTTTTGATCGCTCACCCGTTTCTGACGGCGAGCATGATGGTCCGCCGCAACCAATGGCGGGCTTTCGATCGGCGGCGGCACAATTTTTGAACGGTCAGCCAAAGCATCGATTTGTTTGTGCGGGGCGAAGTCAGGCCAGTGCGAAGCTTGTTCTTTCAATCCCGCGACCATCGAGTCAAGATTGAATTGCGAGTTGAACCAGATCTGATCCGCCGCCAATGCCGAAACGAAATTCGTAAAAAGGAAGTGCTGGTCATGTTGTTGGTTGCCTCGATTCGGATACGCAAACTGATTTTCGTGAAAGTAGACCACAAGCGGCAAGTCGCGAATTGGCTTGGCCAAGGTCTGGAATTCTGCTGCATTCATCATGTCGGTGCAGATGACGGCGTCCCACGAATGTCCGTCAGCCGAAAGCCTGTGAACGTGGTCGGCAAATTCGATAGACGCATGTCGCATCCGCCATTTCCAGTTTCGAGCCGGCAACCCGAGTGTTGTAAACTGATGTCGACTTCTCGATTCCCAACCGTCCGAAAATTGACGATGACTTCCGCCGTGCCATGGTTGTAGCGACAGTACATTGAGACTTTCGGCAGCACCGTTCATGAACGAGACTTCCAGAACAGGATGAACACGATCGGCAGCGCAACGGAAATCGCAAGTGCGATCGGAAACCAACCGGCTTCTGCAGAAACGGCTCCCAGCCAGCACAGTGCGACGGCGATTCCGAGATTGGCCAACAACACCGGCGGCCAGAACACCTGCCACGGAAGTTTTCTGATTCCCATCAGCAAAACGCTGGCTTCTGCGATAATGGGCAGACCGCGACACAGAACCAGACAAACGACCGAAGAACGCTGGTCAAATTTTTGAAGTCTCGAAATGGTTGATTCGTCAGAAAAACGTTTCACCACCGGTATCCCAAACCGGTTGCCCAACACGTATCCGATTGCGGCAGAAATGTTCAAGCCGATCCAACAAGCGGCTGTTCCCGATAAGGCTCCCAGCTGTTTTCCGGCAAAGGTGCAGACGGCGGACGATGGAACTGGTAGTAAAATGTCCCCCGACAAAACGCCAACGACAATACTGAAAGCGATCGCGGGATCCATGTCAACGGACTTGGACGAAAGCAGAGTTTCCAACCATGGCTCGAACCACGACCCCATGACCAAGAACGGAATCGCGGGCACCAACAGCACGCAGACCAGCATCGCGATCAGTTTTGCGGTGGTGGATTTCATGGCGGTCGTTAAGTTCAGGTTACTTTTGCAGGCATGTTAACATTTATTCCTCACCAGAACGATTCGATGCAGTCTACTTTTGCGAAATCAAAACCAGTGAGTCCAATCGTTTTGTTGAGCCTCATTGGTTCGATGGCGATGGCGTTGGGAGGCTGCGGTTCGGCCGATTTGGGTCCGCCTATCCCGGCGGTCATCGAAGGAGACTCAATGGCTCCGACGATTCCGGGCGCACATCTTGCTGTTTCGTGCGACGATTGCGGAATCGATTTTGATTGCGAGCTGATTCAACAGGCTGACTTTACGATCACTTGTCCCAATTGTGGACATCGAGACATTGCGGTCGGTTCTGCCAGGAAGCTGGCTCCGCCGAGTGCATTGCTGCGTCCGATTGCCAAGTTTCCTCGTCGTTGGGACGTTGTCGGATTTAAGCTTCCGGATAAGGAATCCGCAGGAGTGAAACGAATCGTTGGGCTGCCGGGTGAGTCTATCGAAATCGTAAACGGAGATCTGTTTTCATCCGACCGCATCATTCGAAAGCCATGGAATATTCAAAAAGAGATTCGCATTCCTGTTTTTGATTCCAAGTACCAATCACTGCCGCCTTTTGAGACCGAAAAGAGATTTCGGGCCGCCGCAGGTTCTGGCTGGACGATTTCCAACAAGCTTCGTTTTGACGTGTCCGACAAAACAGGAGACTCACCAGTCAGTTGGCTTGACTACGTTCACTGGCGCAATTGCAAACATGTTGGAAAACGAGACGATGAATTTGCGATCGACGACCACTACGGATTCAACCAAACATCTGGTCGCAATTTGAATCGAGTCAGCGACGTCATGTTGACTTTGGATCTTGATTTCGTCGATCCTGAATCGACTTTCGTTCTGGCGTTTCGTCGTGGAGTGCAAGAGTACCTGTTTGAGCTGAAGCATCTGTTTGAATCGCGACGCACGAAAGAGAAAATTCTGTTCAGCTATTCCGGAGACGGCGACCGCAAGCCGTTGTGCCTGACTTCTTCGATTGATTGCGATTCACCGAAAGCTGTTTTGGAGTTCTCCAGTTTTGACCGCGGGCTGCAGCTGCGTTTGAATGGAACGACCGTTTTCGAATTGCGTGAAGATGAAACTGCAGCACCTGAAAAGCCGGCCGAAAGTCATTTTGCTGACGACTGCTTGCAAGATTTTCGGCTCGGCGGAAAGTCGGGAGCGTTTCGGATCGACAGAACCAGAATCTGGCGTGACGTTTACTACATTGCTGAAAACGAGAAACTTGTGGCCGATTCAGACAGCTATATTTTACTCGGCGACAACGTGCCAAGGTCGCTCGATAGCCGAAACTGGGAAAAAGCCGGGATTTCGGCCGACCAAATCCTTGGTCTCGTCGATCTGTTGGAGCCCGAAGACGAGTGATCAACATGGCCACGGATGGGCAAAACCGGTAAAATCGAAGGTCTACGATTACTTACACCGGACAGATTCCAGATGGCGAAAAAGAAACGAAGAGCTTTCCCTGGCGATACCGCGCGACCTGAACCGCGACGTGATTCCAGTCGAGCATCCAACGAACCAGAGATCATTGATGCGGATTCGCCTGGCTTTGGGATCTTTGGCTGGTTCCGAAATCCAGGCACACGCGAAACCATCGAATCGATCATCATTGCGGTTCTGTTGGCGTTCATGTTCAAGACTTACGAAGCGGAAGCCTTCGTCATTCCAACGGGATCGATGGCTCCGTCGCTGCAGGGACAGCACATGGATCTCGATTGCGAGCAATGTGGCTATCGATACTTGACCGGAGCCAGCTACGAAAGCAGTTCGAATGCTCGAGCGGAATCGACCTACTGCCCGATTTGCAACTATCGCACAGAGATGAAACCCAAGAGCGATCCCGAGCATCGTTCTAACAGCGGTGACAGGATTTTGGTCAACAAGTTTATTTACGACTTCAAAGAGCCCGAGCGATACGACGTTATCGTTTTCAAGTATCCGAATAATGCGAAACAGAATTACATTAAGCGGTTGATTGGTCTGCCGGGTGATAACATCCTGATTGAAAACGGCGACGTTTACTTAATGGACAAGGTCGACGAAAACTGGAATCGCCGAATTTCTCGCAAGCCGCCCGCCAAACTGAAACAGGTTTTGATCGACGTTGATGACACGAAATACATTGGCAAAAAACTCAAAGAAGTCGATTGGCCAAGCCGCTGGGCTCAGTGGGATGGCGGGAAGCAGTGGAGCCTAGTGAACGTGTCTGGCGAAGACGTTTGGAACGTTGCGAGCAGTGCAAACGAGTCATGGCTTCGCTATCGACATCTGGCTCCCAGTAGCTCGCAGTGGCCAACAATTTTGGGCGATCAGCTACCAACCGAAATGGACCGGCCGTTGGACGAGTTACCTGCGGGACGATTGATCACTGATGCGATGGCTTACAACGATGGACGTTACTCCGATCATTTGTCCAAGCCGCCGCCACGCATTCCAGGAGTCGCCTATCACTGGGTCGGTGACATTGGAATTGAAACGTGGTGCGATGTGGTTGGTGACAGTGGAGAACTTTTGTTGGACATCGTTGAAGGCGGCGTGCACTTTACCTGTCGATTTGATGTTGCGACCGGAAAAGCGACGCTTCACTGCAGCAACCCAAGCGTACGGTTCGAAACCGAGGATGGTGCCAAGGTCGAGGTTCCTCAGGCCGACACAGGCGTAACCAAGGGCTCACATCACTTACTGATGGTCAATGCGGACGATCAAATTCACTTGTGGGTCGATGATCGACTGGTTTCATTCGATACGTCCAAGTACTGCCGTCCGGGCATGCCTGTTCCGACTTATTCGAAAGAGGATGCGGGCGATGCGGAACCGGTTGGTATCGGCACGAAAGATCTGGAAGTAACCGTCAATCGCCTGAAAGTGGTTCGAGACATTTACTACTCATCCGTGAAACGCGAACAGGACGGAGAGTATTCGAATTCGAACGAGACGCGACAGGATCCGAGAATGTTGGAAGTCTTGTTCCGTTCTCCCGAGCAATGGTCCAGCGATAAAGCGGGTGAGGTCTTTGGCGAAAAAAGAAATCAGCCTGAGCCCATGTTCTGCATGGAAAAAGGCGAAACGCCAGAGAAAGATCAGTTTTTCCCGATGGGAGACAATAGCACCGCCAGTCTCGATGCTCGAGTTTGGCCGGGCCCGGACAACTTCGTCGAACGCGATCTTTTGATTGGTCGAGCCATTTTTGTTTATTGGCCGCATACGTTGAACGAGCCGATTCCTTATTTTCCAAACTTCGGAAAAATGAAATTCATTCGGTAGTTTGCGCGTTTTTAAGTTGCACATTTGGGATAGACCTTTGAAATCCATGCGGCGAAACACACGAAAATCAAAAGAAAGCGAAGCGTTTCAATACCAGCCCGACGCGCGAGTTTTGAAGTTGTACATTTGGGATGAAACTTTGTGTTCTATGCGACTATGCGACAAAGCACTCGCTACTTTAGAAATGCGAAGCATTTCAATACGAGCCCGACGCGCGAGCGAGGGACAGGGGTCTCCTCGAAGATATCCGCTCGATTGCCCGTCGGGCTGGTATTTGTGCAACTTCAAAACCTCACGTCCAGGACCCTCCGGTACGCAGTGTGATTTTGCAGTGCCAGAATGAAAGCACTTTCACTCGGAAATATTGCTCAAGGAAGAGACACAATGACAAACGAAACGGAACCGCTACTTTCGGCCGAAGGTCTCGTCAAATCCTACGGGCGTCGACGAGTCGTTGATGGCGTCGTGCTGGACGTCATGCCAGGTGAAATCGTCGGGTTGCTTGGTCCAAACGGAGCCGGAAAGACCACAACGTTTCGAATGATTTGTGGGCAAGTGAAACCGGACCGAGGGCGTGTTTTCCTTGACGGGGTTGAAGTCACTCGATGGCCCATGTACTTGCGATCACGAAAAGGTGGCATGGGATACTTGCCGCAGAAATCTAGCGTGTTCGCAAAACTCACGTGTGAACAAAATTTACGCGGCATGATGCAGTTGCTCGGTTTCTCAAGGCGGGAACAGAAAGATCGAACGCAAGAATTGCTCGAACGTTTCGACATCACGCACATTCGAAAGTCGCGGGCCGGGCACCTTTCGGGTGGTGAAAGACGGCGGCTTGAGATCGCACGATGTCTGGTCGCGAATCCGAAGATAATCATGCTGGACGAACCATTCGCGGGGATCGATCCGGTCACGGTGCAGAGCATTCAGGTTGTCATTCGAGAGCTGGCCGATGACGGGATTGCGATTTTGATCACCGATCATGCCGCTCGAGAGATTTTGCAAATTACTGATCGAACCTATGTGGTCAGTGCCGGACAAATTCTTTGCAGTGGGTCGGCGGAAGAGATTGTGCGACACGAAACGGTTCGCGAAAAATATCTTGGTGAAATTGATATCGATTCGATCAACGGCGTTGGTGCTTCCAAAGAATCATCGGCGACAGTTCGGATTGACAGTGCGGCTGGCGAAACGGAGATGCCCGGAAATTCAAAGATCGTTTTCTCGAAACCAAGAAGCAGGAAACTGAAACGTGTTGGAGCACCGTTTAAATCGGATGACTTGAGTTAAGGGTTGGCGAGATTAAAGTTATGGGCCTCTGTAAACTTTGTTCTACCCGCCGAGCGTCTTAAAGAGGTGTGCTTCTGTCGGCCATCCAAGTTTGACGCCGTTACTTTTTTTCATGTCTCATGTTGCCACTCGTTATCCTTGCCTTCTGCGCCACGGCTCCCTTCTTTAGATTGGCAAAGCAAAACGGTGTTCATCCAGGGAAGGCAGCCGCGTTACCGTTTTACTGTTTGGGGATCGCGATGATCGCTTCACACGTCGGAGCCATGCTGATCGGATCGGGACTGAGTCGGATGAGTGTGGCAGCGGCAAATGCGGATCGGATTGTCGCGATGTACAATTTATTTCTGTTGTGCCTCTACATTGCGATGCTGCGAAAAAACTGGCGAGCAATTGAAGCGGTCGGTCGATCCAGAAAGCAAGTTTGAACCTTAAAGCAAAAATGAATTTGTTTTCTGATCCCGGATTATTCACGATGCGTGGGCGTCAAAATTGAGAAGGCCTGTTTTGATTGGGGCATCGTTCCAAGTTTGTGGTTTCGACAGTTCACCCACGGCGTGAATTAGTGAATCTGCAAAAACTGTCGCCACTTCAGGAGAATCGCCTCGAGCATCAAACCAGACGCCTGTCGTCGTGAATAATTCCGGCTGATAGACGCCCAAAAGCGACGCGAGCTTCATGAGATGGCGATTGGCGAGTGGCTTGCCGTAATTTTTCCCGTTTTTCGTTCCCAAACCTGCGATTGAAGATCGGTTTTGCTAGTCGAGCCAGTGGCATCGATGGCGGTTTGGCTGTGCCGTTGCGTGTCGGCTGTAAAAAATGCCAATCTCTGAAGTAACTGGGGCAGTTCATCAACTTTGGTGTGCAATTTATCGCCGCGATGTATTATCATGGAATCTTCATCGAAACGATTCGAGCCGGTCTTACAGGCTTGATTGACGTTTGCGTCCGCGAGCCCCATTCCGGGCAATGATCGGACTTATGTTCACGCCGTCTGAAGATTGACGGAACCGCACTCCAGAACCAACTTAAGAGAACTCCTATGTCCAGTTCCGCCGTCGCCAATGGCTACTATCGAATTCGCAAAGCAGGTGCCAAGAGTCAAATCGCAAATTTGATTTCCAATGGCAAGAAATGTCACTACGTGCAGATCGGCAGCGACCAAACAGCCTTTAGTAACCTCGAAGAAGCGATGGAGTTTGTCGAAGGAAAAGGGCTCGAAGCCGACTCAATGTCTCTCGATTTCGGGATGAAAAAGGTTGTCGAGCCGGAAGTGGCTGACGCCGATGCCGAAAGTGAAACCGCAACCGAAGACGAAGGCTCTGAGCTTGAAACGACAGAGTAGTTCTGGTGGCCGTTTCGTCCTGGACGAATCTTGGAGGCAACTTGGATCTGATTTCAAAAGACGCACGAAAGTTCAAGCAAGATCGCTGTTAAGTAGCTCCGCTCTCCGAGCCATCTCATTCAACGCCTCGGAAAGGCGAGCTACTTTGGTCGGGCTCAACCTGCAATCGTCAGTCGCATACTGAACTCTCTCCTGTTGCGGCGAACTTTAACCGGAATTATTCACGACGACAGGCGTTTGGTTTCCGCATTTAAGCGATTCTCCGGACGCGGACACAAGTTTTTCAAATGGTCAATTTCACGTCGTGGGTGACCTGTCGAAACCACAAACTTGGATCAATGCTCGAATGAAACAAGCTTTCTCCATATCGACGCCCACGCATCGTGAATAATCCGGGTTTAAACGCTTCGCAAATCTGGACAAATCAGTTTCTGGTTTCGATAACCAGCCTCAGATCCCTTTGATCAGTTTTTGATTCCGATAAGGACCGGGTCGTGATCAGAACTGCGAAACGGATCGGGTTTGTACAACGATTTTGGTTTGTACTCTTCGTTATAGTCGAGAAATCGAGGCTCATCGGCGTTGATGTGCCACGTCGCCACTCCAGTGACGTCAGCAGCCAAAGCGTCGGTCGCCATCGCGTGATCAAGACTCCCCGATTGACCTCGATAAATGTAAGAGTAGTGCCTTTCCGTATTACCTGAATCGAAATCTTCTGAGGACCGCTGTTGCAAATCCGCCAAGCCGTTCGCTCGCATCGCGTCGATTGGATCCTCTTCGCCGTAGGCATTCAGATCTCCGATCACCAGTACCCTTGGTGAGCCTTCGGTTGGCTTTTGTTTCGCAATGAAGTTGCAGATCGCCAGCGATTGAGAACGTCGCGTCGCATTATAGGCACCTTGGCCGTCGCCCTTGTTTTTGTCGGCCGAACCCGCGCGGCTTGATCCGCCTTTCGATTTAAAGTGATTCACGACCACCGAAAATGGCTTGCCGGAATTTCCCGACTGGAAACTCTGAACCAGCGGCGTTCGAGCACCATCAAACGCGTCGTCACGAATCATGGAAACGTCGCCAATGGCCTTGATTCGATCGGATCGATAGATGATCCCGACTCGAATTGCGTTTTTGCCACCGGGAGCCGAATCGAATCCCTCTGGAAGTCCGCAGCCTTTAAAAACTTCGCTGCCAACTTTTTTGTTCAGTGCAGCGACAAGTCGACTTTCGGATTCAAGATTGTTCTCAAGCTCCATCAACCCGACCACGTCCGCCTGAAGTTCAATGATGGCAGCAACAAGCTTTCTTTCCTGGCGATCGAATTCGGATTTGGAATCCGCTCCTCTGGCATTGTTACTTCCGTTATCAATCGTTGTGAAATAGTTCAATACATTGAAGCTGGCGACCGTCACGTCAGCATCACCAACTTCTGGCCGTTTGGGTCTTGGGGCGGGCTCCCAATCGAGCGGCTTATTAGGGACCAACACAATCTTGTTACGCTCTTTGGTCAGCGTGCCCGAAACTCCGCTTACGGTCGAACCGACTCGTAGCGTTGGCTGCGACTTTCCAAGCGTCGGGAAAATCACAGGCGGAAAAATGTTCTGTTTCGATGATCCATCGTCGAGCGTAATGGTCGCGCGATCATTAAGCTTTTGTGCACCAACGACCTTGGCGACGTTACTGCCGCCTTCGAAAGATATCTCGTTCGGATCAGCGTCGTTTGGGTCAATCTTGCTTGTTGGAACGTACAACCGATCACGAGCGACAACGACCTGACCGCGCCGAGCCATGTCATAGGTGTCAACAACCACGAGATCGCCAGGCACGACAACCTGCTGACCGATCAGAGAACTCCAGTCAACTTTCGACAGTTCGCCATCGATCGTGCGTGGCGAAGTTTCGGATTCAACCGATTTATTCTCTACGGAGCCGGTTTCCTCAACCGCTGGCGAGTCGCTGGAGGCATCCGTGTTCGTCTTTGGATCGTTTTCATTTGCCGAGTCATTTTCCTCAGTCGAGTCGTTCTCATTGGTGATGACGACGTTCGGTTCCGATATGGCTACAGCGGTGTCCGAAGCAGAGTTTGTGGCCGGAGCAGTATTTGTGGCCTGAGCGGTTTCAGCCGCTTTTTTTTCGGCGGGCTGACAACCCGATTGAACCAAAAAAGTGAACGCCAAAAGAAGGCACGGCGCGATAGGAATTGTCAGAAGTTTGCGAGGCATCGTTTTGATTTTTGCTTGATGTTTATGCGAATGTCGGGCTGATCTTTGGACAATTCTTCAGGGACGTCAACCGGTTGAGTCCATTAGACTCGAAGATAGCGTTTGACGGGATAGCCTGCATTCAGGTAGTCAAATACTTACCATAAATGCCTCGCCATTCTCGACAACACACGACAATAGACGACCATACTCGATCGTCTTTCATCGACGCAGCCTGGGTGTAACTGAGCTGGTTTGCGGGTATCGTTTGGGACGGCAAAACGTACTCACATCTTCATTTCGTTTTTTCGAATTTATGGCTGTTGAACTCATCGTGACCCATCCGGGTGGCGCGCACAAAGACGACTTTCTTGCATGCAGCGTGCTGGCCCATCTGCACGGCGTGCCGATTCAACGTCGTGAGCCCACCGATTCGGATTTGGCGAATTCAGCCACTTGCGTTGTCGATGTAGGCGGCGTTCATGATGCCGACTCCAACAATTTCGATCATCACCAATTTCCACGTGACGCGCCGCCACTGTGTGCGCTGTCGTTGGTCTTGCAGGACATTGGCATCTACGAAGACGCGTTGTCATTTTGTGCGTGGCTTCGTCCTGCAGAATGGCTGGATACTCGCGGTCCTAATGAAGCTGCGAAGCTGATGGGCATACCAAGGAAGGCCTTGAATGACCTCAATTCGCCGATTGACGTCACTCTATTGAATCGTTTTGCCAGTGAGGCCGAACTCACTTCGACGGACGCACTCTATCAAGTCATGTGCATGGTCGGCGAAGATATCGTGAACTACGTTCGGTCTTTGCGTCAGCGGCTGGACTTTTTGAAACAGCATTGCCAATGGTGGACCGTTGAAGTGGATGATCCTTCGATGGAATCGAGCGAACCCATTAGAGCATTGTTCCTTGAACAGGCTGACGAGATCGTGCAAGATCCATCGTTCGGGCTCCACGCGTTCATTGCAGAACAGCAGAAGGAAAACGAAGTCGATGCGTTAGTCTATCCGGATCGGCGAGGAAGCGGTTACGGGCTGACGCGATACGAGGACAGCCCGCGTCTGAATTTTTCGCAAATCGAAAATCAGGAAGATGTTCGTTTCGCACACAAACGTGGCTTTATAGCGAAAGTGGAAGCCACCGATCCGGCGAGGCTTAAAGAGCTGCTTCGGCTTGGTTTTGTAAAAGGCTGAACAACGAAACCGTATCTTTGGTGGCACACCATCCGACCGCGTGAACTTCTTTGGAGACCAGCGATGAAAAAACATGAATGGCGAGAGAAAACTGAAGAAGGAAAAACAAGGCTCGTAACGGTCACTCGACATGCCGGAAAATGGAAATTGCAATCACGGCTCAAGTCCGAAGACGAATGGACTCAGTTTCCGAAAATTGAGCTGGAAGACTTGGAGACATTGCTGGACATTATCGAGCGTAAATATCAGCGGAGCCGCGTGCCTCACGAACATGTGCTCGAGATCGAAAAATTGATTGCGGCGGCTCAACGCAAGGACTGAATGCAGCGATTGTCGCAACGATCACGATGGGATGTCTACTGATAAATGCTGATTCGTCCCAATTCACCAAGGCAATCGCCACTGGAATCTTGGGTTTGCTTTTTCGACGCTTGAAAGACTTCAACGCCCACTTGTCCAACGTGTCCAGCTGGGTGAGTTGGGGTGAATGTCAAATTTGCGATGGTTCATTCGGCAATTTTGAGCCTGTGAAGTCGGTGACTTGAAGGCATGTTTCGTTTCGAGCGCCGTTTCACGGTCGGAGCATTCGAAAGAAATCTGCGTGGCCCTATTCATCATCAGTAAAATGGAATACCTTTCTTGCTGAGCAAAATCAAAACAACTTCCCCCCTAATATGATTTCAAGGATTTTACGATGAAAAAACTCACTCAAATTAGCTGTTTGCTGCTTGCGGCAATGTTCGCTTTCGCTGGATGTGATGCTGCGAAAAAGGCTGCCACTGATGCCAAAGACAAAGCTGGTGAAATGGCCAACGTTGATTTTGGCGACTTCGATATGGATGGCCTCAAAGGCAAATTCACGGACATCACCAGCGGATTGAAAGATGTTACTGCTGACAACGTCGACGGTTTGACGTCAAAGATTTCTGATCTCAGTGGATCGATGGACGACATGAAACTGGACAAATTGCCAGGCGCAGCGAAGACCACAGTCACAACGGTAATCTCGAAATTTGGTGACACTGTCAAAGCCGCAATGGAAAACATCTCGGACGATAGTATTCTTGCCAAGCTCAAGCCGGTCGTTGAAACATTGATGGAAAAGATCAACGCAATGAAGTAGAGCAGCTTGTGAATTCAAGTGACTCTCAAGGACGCCGTTTGGCGTCCTTATTTTTTACCAACATGCATTTCGATTTCTGCTGCGAATCGAACTGTCATGCGTGCAAATCGACATCAGTTTTGCTGACCGCAGAATATGGGATTGAGGCAAAAGCAGCGCGCGTGAACGATCCTTTCTTTTCGCATATTTGGCTTTTTTCGTGTTGGGAAAAAGTCCTCCAACCCTCCCCTTTAAGACCATGTGATTGCAGTAGCCGACTCGATAGCGACAATGGAACGATCCGGCTCCCGGATTCTGCTTTCCAATTTCACTCAAGGCGAACTCTATGTTTTGGCTCATCTCGTCCCGGAAATTTTCTGCGTCCGTTGCGATTTTGACTTTGCTTCTGACTGGTTATCAGAACAGCTTCGCACAACAGCAAACGCAGGAACCGAAGAAGAACGACAAGAATCAGTCAACTGAATCGGCTGACGACACGTTGCTGCAGCCAAAGGATATATTCCAGTTGGAGTTTGCCTCCGATGCTCAGATTTCACCAGATGGATCGACGATCGTCTATCGCCGAAACCGGTTCGACATCATGAACGACCGAAGTGTGGGTGACTTGTGGATGATCGATTCTGCGGGAAAACACCTGCCGCTGATTGAAAGTGCAACGTCTCCGCGATGGTCGCCCGACGGGACTCGATTGGCATATGTCGGCCTCGATCGTAACGGCAAACGCCAACTTTTCTGTCATTGGTTCGCGGAAGATCGCTCAACAGCACTGACGCACCTGACCGAATCACCCAGCGGAATTACCTGGTCGCCTGATGGGAAGCGGATTGCGTTCTTCATGTCAGTAGCCGCCAAAGTGAACCCCTTCGCAACCTTGCCAGAGAAACCCAAAGGAGCGAAATGGGCGGAGCCTCCTAAAATGATCACGAAGCTCCGTTATCGATCCGATGGTGCAGGTTTTCTTCCAGATAAATTTTCACATTTGTTTTTGGTCAGCGCCGATGGCGGTTCACCGCGGCAATTAACGACCGGTGACTTCAACCACAATGGCACCATCTGTTGGAGCAACGACGGTAACGAGATTTTGATCTCAGCCAATCGACATGAAGATCATGAATACCAGCCCAACAACAGCGAGATCTATCGAATCACCGTTGCGGACCGCAGCATCGCCCAAGTTACCGATCGAGTCGGCCCCGATGGAAGCCCGGCGATTTCCGATGACGGAAAGACGATCGCGTTCGTAGGTTACGACGACAAATTTTTGGGCAACCAAACTCAGACGCTCTATCTGATGGATTCCGATGGAAGCAACAAGCGAAAGTTGCTTGAATTTGACCGCAGTGTTGGCAGCCCAAAGTGGAGCAAGCATCACGGAGGCTTCCTGTTCACCTATGTCGATCAGGGCAACGCCAAGCTTGCGGTAGTTTCATTGGACGGCGCCATGGAAAAACTGGCCGACAACCTCGGCAGCAACTGCATCGGCCGTCCTTACGCATCGCCAGGTTCATTCACTGTGGCCGATAGTGGGGCGATTGCTTTTTGCATGACGACGCCGAAGTTACCGGGCGAACTAGCTCGGCTCGACGGGGATAATTTGCAAGTGTTGACTGATCTGAACAGCGATCTTTTGGATCACAAAACGCTCGGCGAAGTCACTGAGCATCGTTTTACTTCGAGTGCGGGTCAGTTGGAGATTCAGAGCTGGATCATGACTCCGCCGAACTTTGACAAATCAAAACAGTATCCTCTGATTCTGGAAATTCACGGTGGACCATTCGCGGCTTACGGAGACGTTTTCTCTGCGGAGCTACAGCTGATGGCTTCTGCCGGATACGTCGTGCTGTATGTGAATCCACGCGGCAGCACCAGCTATGGCCAGGGCTTTGCCAACGAGATCCACCACAACTACCCGGGGCAGGACTACGACGATTTGATGAGCGCCGTTGATGCAGTGATTGCGAAAGGGTACGTCGACAAAGATCGTTTGTACGTGACTGGCGGAAGCGGAGGCGGCGTTTTAACCGCGTGGATCATTGGCAGTACGAATCGCTTTAAGGCGGCAGTCGTCGCGAAACCGGTAATCAACTGGTACAGCTTTGCATTGACTTCCGACGCGTACAACTTTTTCTATAAGTACTGGTTTCCGGGATTGCCTTGGGATCATGCCGAGCACTACATGAATCGTTCGCCGATTTCGAAAGTCGGTAACGTGAAAACTCCGACGATGCTGCTGACCGGCGAAGCAGATTATCGCACTCCGATCAGCGAATCAGAGCAATACTATCAAGCGCTAAAGTTACTTAATGTCGATGCCGCAATGGTCCGCATTCCGGGCGCCTCCCATGGGATCGCAGCTCGCCCGAGTCATCTTTTGGCAAAGGTCGCCTACATCTTGAAGTGGTTCGAAACGCATCCATAGGATCGGAACCGTTGGGTTAGCCATTGCGAACATCGCGTCGTTTATTGACCGCGAAATACGCTAAACAAGCGAAAGTTGCGCACGCGAATCGCTCATGTCTTTTCGCGTATTTAGCGTATTTTGCGGTTCAAAAAAGACATCCTGAGTCGGTGCTGTCTAATCGCGTCCCGGCACGCAAAGTGAAGCGAGACGAGTTATTCTGAATCGTAGGTCATGATGCGCAGATTTGATTGACCGCGAAATACGCTAAACACGCGAAAGTTGCGCACGCGAATCGCTCATGTCCTTTCGCGTATTTGGCGTTTTTCGCGGTTCAAAAAAGACATCCTGAACATCTCCATTGGTTCTCTACAATGAAAGTTTCCCACACCCCAATCAAGGCCTCAAATGGATCTCATTTTCAAACAGGAAAGTTACCAAATCATGGGAGCGTGCTTTGAAGTCTACAAAAGCAAAGGTTGTGGATTCGTCGAACAGGTCTATCAGGAATGCTTGTCGATTGAGTTTGGCTTACAGAATATTCCGTTCGCCGAGCAAGTCGAATTATCGCTGGAGTACAAAGGGCGACAGTTGGAGCAAACATTCAAGCCTGACTTCATTTGCTTTGATCAGATCATTGTAGAAATTAAAGCAGTCACGGCGTTGAACGATCAACATCGTGCCCAAGTTCACAACTATCTGAAAGCGACTGGAAAGAGGCTTGGTTTGTTGGTGAACTTTGGTCACTACCCGAAAGTGGAGTGGGAGCGAATTGTCCTTGAACGTAAGTTTTAGTACCCGGAGATTTGATTGACCGCGAAATACGCTAAACACGCGAAAGTTGCGGGCGTCGTCGATTCTGTCCTTTCGCGTATTTGGCGTTTTTCGCGGTTCAAAAAGTCACGATGAACTGATCATGTCCGAGGATGTCAGTTTGCGGATTTCATTTCTTACAACGATGACATGCAGCATTAGTTAACCACGAAACACACTAAATACACGAAAGTTGCGGGCCGCAATCGATTCTGTCCTTTCGCGTATTTTGCGTTTTTCGCGGTTCAAAAAGTCACGATGAACTGATCATGTCCGAGGATGTCAG
>CAYZPA010000005.1:0-435 GCA_964479855.1 uncultured Pirellulaceae bacterium | reverse complement strand
TTTGCGGTTTTCGTTTCTTGCAACGATGACATGCAGCATTGATCAACCACGAAACACACTAAACACGCGAAAGTTGCGCGCTACAATCGATCATATCTTTTCGCGTATTTTGCGTTTTTCGCGGTTCAAAAAAGGCATCCTGAAATACTGACGTCTAATCGCGTCCTTGCACGGAAAGTGAAGCGAGACGTCTTCGATGCGCTGAGTTAAACTGGACAGTCAACCTTATCAAAGCACCAACTCACATGCTAACCAACACAATGAAACAAATTTCGATCCTCGCAACCATTTTGGTTTTGGCCGTTGTGCTACAAAGTGACTCTGGCCTGAGGGCTCAGGAAAAAGAAACGAAGGAAGATTTGAAAAAAGAAGCAGCCATACCGACGATTGCAGAAAAAGTCGAAGGCATGCAATCTTTCGACGGCTACTTTCCGT